>JAEZGM010000005.1 GCA_023416955.1 Bacillota bacterium
CCCCCCCCCCCCCCCCCCCCCCCCCCACCTCCTTTGGGTTGGTATATTAATTCATTATACAACAGCCCCGATTATAATATATATTTCTTATCAGCAGAGATCCCCCTTTGTATTAAAACTCTTCGCATGGCTGTGACAGGCGGTTCGGACTTGCAAAACGTCCAAAAAATGAATCCATTGGAACGCCCCACGATAGATAATACCATCAGGATATTTCATATTCCCACATTGACAAGCCTTCCATAACTTTCATAATATGTCTTACCTCCTGTCAGAAAGGAGGGATAAAAATGTGGTGTAACTTCTGTTGGAACCCCTGCAGATGCAGACGATGTGATTGCGACTTCTGCAGACGCCGCTGCTGCAGATGCAACCGTTGCCGGTCTTGTTGCTGCGACTGGGACTGGAACTGCTGGTGGTAACTTAGAATACAAAGGACAGCCGCATACACGGCTGCCCTTTGTAACATTTTCATTAATAATACCCAATGTGCACTTTTTTCGCCAAATGTCAAGAACAGATTACTTATGATATAATAGGCTCAAACCTACGGTTTGAGCCGTTGGAAATTTGCTGTCGCGTCGGCGCAAATTCCCGGAAAGTCAGCAATATGATATAATCCATTGAGAACGTTATGGTCCCTACTCTAAAGCAAAAAGCGTCAACCGGATCATTTTAATTTCAGATAAGCCTGAAAGTTATACGAGGTGTTGCAAATGAAATTCGAAACAACGAGATGTCTGATTCGCAAATTTGAAGAAAATGATATTGATGATTTTATGATTTATCGAAACGATTTATCCTGGATGAAATATCAGGATTTCAAAGGGCGGTCAAAGCAGGAATATTCAAAATCGTTGTTGGGCTCTTCCACACTGGAAACAGGAGTCCAACTTGCCATCATATGCAAAGCGAACGGAAGGCTGATTGGCGACTTATACATAAAAAAGGAAGACGATGCCTTTTGGATCGGCTACACAATCACCCCGTCTTCTGCAAGACGGGGCTACGCTTATGAAACCGTAAGCGGACTGATTGCTTGGATAACGGAACAAGGCTCTGACAGAATTCTCGCATCGGCGGAACCAGAAAACATACCTTCAATCAATCTGCTGAAAAAATTGAATTTCATCTTTACGGGCACTGATGACAGCGGCGATCAGATTTACGAGCTCAGGTGCTGAGTACCCCTGAATAAAGCAATTCTGAAGCCACACAGTCCAATCCTGTCGCGGCTTTGAATTGCTGCGGCTAAATCATCGTTTATCCAAGGCTTGTACTTTTAAAATTCTTGACTTTCCACTGACTGCAAGCCCACCGCTGCTTCCAGAAGAAAAATGCCGCTAAGCTGTGTGCTAAGTTCAACTGGTTCAGCCGGCTGCGAAGCCCAGTTTCCCCCAATCAAACCCTGCTCGTTCAATCCTTTCTCTGCCAACATGTGTGCGTTATTCAGCAGCATTTCTCTGAACTCGGTCATTTCCCCGCACACATCCAGCAATTGCCGCAAATAACGGACTAAAATCCCCTTGAACAGTCCGCAGTCTCCCTTTCCCTCGTCCGGAAGTATTCCTTCGCTCCCATCGGCAAAGCGTTTTTTCGCTTCGGCTGCCGTGCGCTTAGCGGCCGCCAGATATTCCGGATTCTGCGTGATTTTATAAAGCTCCAGTGAAGCACCGATAAATACGCCCTGACAATAGGTGTATTCCCAGTCATAGTCAATTTTTCCATCGCCCATACGGTTCATCCCATCCCAGATAAATCCTGTTTCCGGATCCATTAAATACTGTTTGTTCCACTCGTAAATTCTGTTTCCCCACTCCAGGTCACTCTGGCTGTGGAACCTTTCATAAAGGCGCAGTGCCAGTATCGCGGCGGGAGCATTCGCCGGTGTATTTTTGTAATCAAGCTGCGGTTTCCTCCATGCCATTCCACCGCCCATGATGTCATTCCAGGCAGTCTGAATATCTTTCCACAGCGTCAAAACCAGGCGGTGATACTTTTCTTCGCCCGTCGCGTCCCAGACACGAAGCAGCGCAAGCGCCATCCACTCCATATCGTCGTAATAGTCGTTCAGGATTACGCCTTTATTCTTATGAAAGACGCCATCCAGTTCCGCATCGATTCTCTCAATCCAACATGGCTCATGCGTGCGAAGGTAAGCGTCCATAAAGGCGTCAATCACATGTGCGTGCCACCAGTAGCAGAACTGCTCTTCTTTATCGTACGGAGACGCATTGTGCATAATCTGCTCGTCTTCATCCCAAAAGTGCTGATAAAGTCCTTCCTGCGCTTTTTGACAGGCTTTTAGTAAATCGGTCATTCTTATTCCCCCAGAAGTTTTTAATGAATTCGTTTCTTTCATTGATTTGTCTGCGCAAACTGCAGAATGGATACACCTGCCGCGGCGGTAACGCTTTGTAACGGAGATTCATCCGGGACTGCGCCCCAGTCTGCCCCGATTAAGTGATCGGAGCTCCTCCGGTGTTCCCAAGCCGATGCCGCGTTCTTGCTCAGAAAATTCTGATACTCACTTTTCTTCGTGCCGTCGGCTATTTCCTTCAAAAACCGGCAGTATATCGTTTTGAACGCCAGGGCATCATTTCCCCCTTCGTCCGTCATGATACCGTCTTTGGCTTTATGATTGATAACCCAGTCCATTGATTTATAAGCATCTTCCAAATAGCTTTTTTCTTTGGTAAGCGTATAAATTTCATACGCCGCCCCGGCAAACGTGCCGAAATTATAAGTAAATTCCCACCCGACCAGTTTACCGTCTTCTTCGATGTGATCGTTCACTTTACCCGTGGCAGAATCATAAAGATTTTTCCTTACCCAGTCATAAAGCTTCAGTGATTTTTCAAGATATGTTTTGTCGTTCAGCTGTCTGGACAGCCGGGCGGCGGTAATGGAAGCGGGCGCGTTGGTGGCGACATTCTTCTGCGGCATATAGTAAGCCCGGTTCCACCAGATTCCTCCTCCAAGCTCGTCGGACCACTGCGTGTCATAGATATAGTCAAACATCTGCTTTGCCGTGGAAAGGTACCTCTTGTCGCCGGTCAGGTCGTAAGCGCGCGTGCAGGCCAGTGCCCACCAGCCGATGTCGTCGTTGTATTTGTTTGCCTTCCAGTTTGCATATTGCGATAAAAATCCATCGTAAACATCCGCGATCATCTGCCTGTTTTGGGAGTTTCCGTCCTTTTGATAAACATCCATGACGGTTTCCCACAGCTGCGCTTCCCACCAGAAATCGGTGTACAACCCGTTTTCCGGCCCGGCGTGGTGTTTTGAGTTAATTTGATGATCGCTGTTGCAGTAAAAATATTTTCTGTCGGAATCCCAAAATTGAGTAATCAGGTTTTGGGCCACCGCAGCCGCACGTTCATCCTTTGCCTGAAAAAACTCTCCGGTGATCGTTCCGGCCACTATTACAGAGGCAATCAAAACAGCTGCCAGAACAGCGCCCGCAATGATCATTTTTCTTTTTCTTGCCAATGCAGATTCCCTCCGGTCATTTTAAGAAAAGTCAATTGCCATCGGCTAAAGCCGATGGTTTTTAACCGTAATTGACTTTAAAAAAAACTCCTCCGATCATGCACCAGAGGAGTTTTTGTTTTCAAGGGAATTATTTCTTTGCCGAGTCGGCAAAAATTTTATCTCCCTGTGTCTGAGCCTGTTTCAGGGCGTCCTGTGCACTGATTTCTTTTGCCACAAATTTTTGCAGCTGCGGAATAAGAGCAAGTCCTTCTACATCGGAATACCCGGTGTTCTTCGGACGGATTGTGGCATAGTTAAGTGCCTGTACAAAGGGAGCGTATTGTTCGCTTTGGGTAAAATAGCTGTCGTTCGAGGCCTTTTTGTTGGCCGGAATCCAACCGCTGATCTTTGCGAAGTTCACGCCGTTTTCAGCGTTTGTGGTCCACCATTTTATGAAATTCCAGGATGCATCCGCATTCTTTGCGCCCTTCGGGATCACGAGACCGAAGCCGCCCGTATATGCGCCTTTGTCTCCTTTCGGACCGACAGGAGCTTCCATTACGCCAAAATCGATGCCGGCGTTTTTATAATCGGTCAGTGACCAGGGTCCGTCATAAGTAATGGCTACTTTGCCTGCCTTGAATCCATTTCCGCCGAAACCGTCTTCAAAACCGATCTCATACACTTTGTCTTTGTTCAGCAGCTTATCCCAGAAATTCAAAACTTCGAGGCCTTCCGGGCTGTTAAAGGCGGTTGTGGGGGGATTTGTGTCATTGACCAGCTTTCCGCCCGCCTGCTTTAACCAGATATTGAACAGACCCTGGTCCTTCAATGAAAAGCCTGCCTGAGTCAGTTTGCCGCCGTCCCTCTTTGTCAGTTTCACGGCCGCGCTTTCCAGATCGTTCCATGTCTTGATAGAAGCGGGGTCCACATTGGCTTCTTTCAGCATCGTTTTGTTGTAAAACAGGATGCGTGTATCGACCAAAAGCGGAATGCCATACAGCTTGCCGTCGTAGGTCATCTCGTCCACAGCAGGATCGTAAAATTGTTTCAGGTCTACATTATCTTTCTTTACTCTGTCGTCAATCGGCTCCAATGCGCCTTTCGAAGCGTATGAACCGGTATTGTACCGATCCCAGAGAACAACGTCGGGCAGTTCGCCGCCGGCTATTGCCGTCAAAAGCTTTTCTTCCAGACTGTCCTGCACGACATATTTCACCGTTACTTCATTCTGAGAATCATTGTAGGTTTTGAGTTGCTTTTGCAGTTGGCCTACCTGATCCCCTGACCAAGCGCCCCACATCACCAATTCTTTTTTGCCGGTTGCTTCCGTTTTTTGCCCGCCGCCCGCCGACGAATTGTTCGCTGCGGACGTCCCGCAGGCCATCAGCGTTGTGGCCATTAACATTACGCTCAAGAGCAATGCTACCATTTTTTTCATAAGATCTCTCCTCCACCTTTATTATAGTCAGTTCACTTTAGAAAACATCCAAGAAGCAAGCGCAAAATCTTTGATCTATGGATTTTACGTTTGGAGATTGGTTCTGTTTTCAAATGAACTGGCTACATATTATCATCGAAGCAGACTTTATTTACCTCCTGAAAAGGCAATCCCTTCGACATAATACTTCTGTGCAAAAATAAATACCAGCAATGTCGGTACTGTGGCAATGACCGTTCCCGCCATCAACGCCCCGTAATTGGTGCTGTAGTTATAACGAAAAGTAGAAAGCCCTACCTGAATCGTCATCATTTTTTCGGAATTTAGTACAATCAGCGGCCACATAAAGCTGTTCCACCCTGACTGGAAAGTCATGATTCCGAGTGTAACCGCAGCGGGTGTGATCAACGGAAGATAAATTTTTGAGAAAATTCCAAATTCACTGCACCCGTCAATCCGACCAGCTTCCGCCAACTCGGAAGGAAGGGTTTCAAAAAACTGTTTCATAAAGAAGACGGCAAACGCACCCGCCGCGCCGGGCAGTAAGATTGCCCAATAGCTGTTGATGAATCCCATGCCGCCCTGACCCAGAATATTGTTTCCGCCCACCAGCGGAAAGTTTTTCAGCACAAGGAATGAAGGGATCATCGTAACAACACTGGGAATCATCATGGATGCCAGAAATATCATGAATATAACTTTTTTACCCCTGAATTTTAGTTTTGCAAACGTATAACCGGCAAGCGAGCCGAAGAACAGATTTGTTAATACGCCGCCTACCGCCAGAATCAAAGAGTTTTTGAAATAAGTGAAAAAGGGGATTGTATCAAAAACATCAAAGTAATTCTGAAACGTGCCGTTTTGCGGAATCAGCGAGACCGAGTTGTTAAATATCTCCGATTCCGGTTTAAAGGATGTCGAAAGCATCCAGAGAAACGGGTATACCGTAATCAGCGCAATCGCAATTGCGGCAATGTACCAGCCTGTGCTTTTGAGAATGCGTCTTGGCTTTGTCATTTTTTATCCCTCGTTTATATCACTGTTGCTTACTTTGGTATTGATAATGGAAAACGCCAGAATCATAAAGAACACGATAAACGAAATGCTGGAAGCGTACCCCATCTTCAGGTTTTTAAATCCGTTGTTATAGATATAGTAAACCAAGGTGATGGTCGCGTTACCCGGCCCGCCCTTCGTAAGCACGAAAGCCTGATCAAAAACCTGAAAAGCACCGATAATCAGCATGGTTGTAACAAGAAACGTTGTCCCGGAAAGTGACGGCCACGTTATATGAGTAAATATCTGCCATTTGTTGGCGCCCTCAATTTTAGCGGCTTCATACAGTCCCGCCGGAATTCCCTTCAGCCCGGCGAGAAAAATCATCATGTTTGCCCCGAACCCGGCCCATACGCTCATAATAATAACCGACAGCATTGCGTACCTCGAATTGTAAAGCCACGCCGGCCCCTGTATGCCAAAGAACGCCAAAGCCTGGTTAAGGAGCCCATACTGCGGATTCAGAATCCAGTACCACAGGGTCGCGGTCGCCACAGTCGAAGACAACACCGGTATGTAGAAAAAGGTTCTGAACAGGGAAGAAATTCTTCTGTTGCAGTTCAAGAACATGGCGGTTCCCAAAGAAACAAACAGGCCAAGCGGAACATAGACGAGCGTATAGTACAGTGTGTTGTAGAATGCCGTCCAAAAAAATTCATCCTGAAACAGTTTCTGATAATTCTGAAAGCCGATAAAGTTCGGGATATTGATAACATCATAGTCCGTGAAGCTGAGAACCAATGCCATGATGATTGGAATTCCCATAAACAGAATGAGTAGGATTACAGGAACAGCTATAAACGCATAGGCAATTTTCTGCTCCTGTCCGCGTGACCGGCGTGCCGCTTTCATAGTAATCACTCCAATTTTTTTGTCGTGGCAACACTTTCTGTGTATTTTAAAAGAAACTCACTAAAAATTGAGTTTGCCCAGGCAAACCATTCCCTGGTATACTGCTCCGGATTTTCAGCGTCGAAACTCTCATGCATAAATCCGGTTCCTGCATTGGCAGTTTCCAGCATATCCAGCAGTAAAGCTTTTTCTTCCTCGTCCGTGCTGGTCAGACCCTGCATTGCAAGTGATATCGGCCAAATGTAGTTGTGAGGCGTATGCGGGCTGCCAACCCCTTTCGCCGCTTTACCCTCGAAGTAGTACGGATTGTCTTTGCTGAGGATAAATCGCCTGGTATTCTGATAAATGGGATCTTCGGTTGTGCAATAATCCAGATAAGGCAGCGACAGCAAACTCGGAACGTTCGCGTCGTCCATCAGGTTGTAATTCCCCATTCCGTCTGTTTCATAAGCATAAATTTTTCCGTACTTGGGGTGATCATAAATGGCGAAGCTCTGAATTCCTTCCTGAATTTCCTTTCTTAACTTTTCCGCTTCCCGCGCGGATGCTTCATCATGGTAAATTTCACGAAAAATCTCTGTCAGGTATCCCAGCACTACGGTTGCGAACATATTGGCCGGAACCAAATATCCGTAAGTACACGCATCATCGCTCGGGCGGAAGCCCGACCATGTCATCCCGGTATAAGCCACCGGGGTGCCGTGTCCGTCACTGGGCAGCGTATCCGTTGCGACACAGTCTACGCGCTCAAAGCTGTACTCCGAAGCTTCATGGTGCTGCTCAATTCGCCATACCGTCATGATTTTATGTACCGCCGTAAAAAAGGACGTGTCAAAGCAATCTGTTTTGCCGCATTTCTTCCAGTACAGGTAAGAAAGCTGAATCGGGTAGCAAAGGGAATCCACTTCGTATTTTCTTTCCCATATCCACGGGGACTGCCGGGTTTTATCTTCCTGATGGCCGTGCCCATTTCCTTCCTGATTAAACGCGTTTGCATATGGATCAATATTGATGCAGAACATCTGCCGGCGGATCAGCCCTCCTATCAAAGACGTCAGCGCCTGATCTTTTTCGGCGGCGTCAAGATAATGGCGAACCTGTGCGGAGGAATCCCGCAGCCACATAGCCGGAATATCTCCTGTTATGACAAAGGGCTCCTCAGAGTCCGGAAGCTTTACCGTGGTGTTGAGGGTGTTGGGGTAGCAGTTTTGAAACAATTTTGCCAAAGCAGGCCTGTTTTTTAATATGTCGCTTACTCCGTTCAGAATACGGGTCATTTCCGCTGTATCATTCAAATATATCCACTCGTTTCTTTGTTGTGTTTATTATGATGTTTATATTATATATATCATTAGTAACATTGTCAATATTATTTCTAAAAATTTTTAATTTATTGTTTTAATTTATATATTATGCATAAATAAAAAACACAGGTTCCCATCAAACCATTTGGGAACCTGTGTTTCTAATTTTATGACTTAAATGATATATCAGATAATGCCCTCGTTGAATCTCCCTGTACGAGCTGCCCGCTCAGAAAGCATTTCTCTATTGCGCCGCCGTGAATCTGATTGAGCAAAAGCTCTACACTTTTCTGACCGATTAAAATTTCATCCTGACAAATATGTGTGAAAGTGTATTGTCCAATGTAATTCGGAGGGCTGTCAAAGCATACAACCGTATAATCATCGGGAATCTTTTTCCCCATTTCGTAAATTGCTTTGTAAATAATCAGTGCGATATTGTACTCAACGGCAAAGAATGCGGTGGTCTCCGGATTTTCCCGTAAATACTGTTTTATAGCTTCCGTATCCTTTGCAATGCCGTCCGGCTCCTTTTCCCCGGGAAGTGTGCTGATAATGTTTGAAACGATAGAGTTTTTCCCGGTTAAGTTGTCGTGCTCCGCGCAGCTGCTTGTGAAACCTTCTATTCTCTGCTGTACCGTGGAAGTATCCACTTCGGAGGGAGCAACAAAGCAAATATTACGGTGACCGAGTTTGAAAAGGTAGTCCGTCATATTTTTCGCTGCGCTCAGGTTGTCCGTCCCGACAAAGGACGCCGGTATTCCTTTAAGCTCTCTGTCAATCAGCACGAAAGGAAAGGATTCCACTGCCAGCTTCAAGATCATCGGATTGTAATTATCCCCGTGAACGGGCATTACCAGAATTCCGTCCGCTCCCAAATTCATCAAATCCTGAATGGCTGCAGCCTCTTGTTTCTGGCTCCCATTGGACCGCTTTAAGATCAGATTGTACGATTTCTCGTTACAGGCCCGCTCCGCTCCCGCAAGAATCATAGTTCCGAAATTTTCAGCAAAATCCTCCACGACAATTCCGATCAAACGGCTGTCTTCCCGGTGCCGCTGGTCCAAGTGAAGCGTGTTTCCTTCAGCCTTATGCTCCGTGTTGACAAAGGAACCTCTTCCGGGAGCCCGGGTGATATACCCGTTTTCTTCAAGCATTTCAAGTGCTTTCTTGCTGGTGATGCGGCTTACGTGATAACGCTCCGCCAGTTCCTTTTCCGAAGGAAGACGTTCCGCGTTGGAGTAAACGCCCTTGGAAATATCACTGAGCAAATCTTCATAAATTTTCTGATAAAGGAAACCCTTTTGCATCACCATCGTTTAACATCCCTCAACAACATTTTTCAGTACGCAAATTTGGATAAAACAAATATAGGTATATTATAATATAATAATATATCATTTGTCCACTACTATCAAAATTAATTAAAAACTTACAAGGCTTTTGCGAGCAAAATTAAGTGACATCTTTCCCCATATGCATTTGGCTGCAACCCTATTACTCTGAAACCATACTCTAACAGCCACTTGTAATCAATTCGGTCAGTCTGCAAATTTTTGATTGCTTCGGGAATATCATTTATGTCTTTTCCGTCAATATTAAAATTGACCGTACTCATACCGGTTCGGAATGAAGTATACCCTTTGGACTTCGCATATTCTGAAGCGGTATCAAATAATTCTTTTAATTTATGTTCCAGTTTGAAAATGCCGTTATCATCATAGCCGCAGCACTCTAATTCAATCGCTTTATAGCATTTTAGTTCGCGAAAGAGGGCCCAGCCTTTGGGGTGGTCGGCGTCGTCCCCAATAAACCATCCGACAGTACCGATGCTCTCTTCAATATTTATTAACTGGCCATATGCATCATTATAGTCCTGCCACCAAATCGGCTTAATTTTTGTCATAAGGCTGGCAACTGCCTTTGCGTTCTCATCGTCGATCCGAATAACTTTCATAAATTAATCCCTTACCCTTCCGTAATCATAAACATTACTTATTAGATAATAACTTGATGCGAAGCGTTCCAATCGACTAAACCTATTCTATACAATATCAATTTTCCGGTTTTTGTAATAATACTCTTTGTCTCTTTCATTAATGGTGCGCATTACTTTACACGGATTTCCAACCGCCACAACATCCTCCGGAACATCTTTAGTAACTACAGAGCCTGCCCCTATCACAGAATTGTCACCAATTGTTATACCCGGTAAAACAATGGCTCCCGCCCCAATCCAAACATTGTTTCCAATGTGGATAGGGAGGTTATACTGAATCCCTCTTTTGCGCAGCGGCGGCAAAACCGGATGCCCGGCAGTGGCAATCGTTACATTCGGGCCAAACATGACATGGTCGCCGATAAACACCTCTCCGTCATCGACAATTGTCAGGTTAAAATTAGCATAAACTCCGTTCCCGATATGGATATGCCGGCCACTCCAATTGGCGTGAAAAGGAGGCTCAATATAACAATTTTCCCCGATTTCCGCAAACATGCATTTCATCAATTGGGTGCGTTTTTCAAGTTCGCTTGGACGGGACATGTTGAAATCATAAAGTATTTCCGCGGCTTCAAACTGTTCCGAAATAATCGTTTCATCTCCCGGATCATAGAGCATGCCCTGTTCCATTCTCTCTTTTTGTGTCATCCTTTTTTCCTCCTGTAATAGATAACGTCATTATAAAATCTTATCGGCCATCGTATCTTCAGAATAATAATTTTGGAACCGGTGTGCAAAATAATAAAAACAGTCAAGGAGGGATCTCATTGGAACACAATCAAGAGCAAAACACACTGGCGCAGAACACGCTGGATCAGATTCCGGCTCCGGCGCCCACCGCCCGCAGTATTACCGGACTGGTTAAAAAAGGTGGTAAGGTAACCGGATATCAGCTGTCAGACAACACAACACTGGAAAAGGTGGAAGCTGTGCAGTTGGCACGGCAGGGAGGAATCGCCGGGGTTGGCATCGCACATCGGGGAGATACCGAGTATCTCAAGTCTATTCCCGACGGCAGCGACAGCAACAATCTGAGTAATTTACCCTCAGTTTCTTCCTCCGATAAGGTTTAAAAAATCATCCGGCAGGGCTTGATTTTCAGCCTGCCCTGCCGGAATTTCTGAAAGCTGCAATACATATCTTACACAGCACGTGCGGATTATCAATCAATTTAGCGGCACCACCATACTGGCAAACCTGCGGAGTCAGTAACTTAACGATACCTGTACGCAAACTTGAATGATTGCTGACTCTTTTGAATCAGCCTCGCCCCAAAGCTTCTTTAGCCTGTCAGCCTTCTTTGAAACATGGAACAGCATTTACTTATTGATTTTCCCACCATACAGAATTGCTCCGCCGTAGCTTTACTATTCCACGTCGTGGGGATTCTTGGCAATGTCCATCTTTGACTGTCAGTTCACAAGCCAATGAATTTTATACTATATGTATACAGATTGCTATATTGATATTTTTTCATGTTTTCTCTTGATCAGAAAACCAATTACTAGAGTGATCGGGAAGATGAGCCCTATTAATATTCCAATCTTTAAGTTATCATTAGCAGCGCCGGATACCAATCCAACTAACGTTGGTCCTGCTGAGCAACCCAAATCGCCTGCAAGAGCAAGCAGAGCGAACATAGATGTTCCCCCGCCGCTTATGGCGGCAGAAGCGCTGCTGAATGTTCCGGGCCATAATATGCCTACAGACAAACCGCATAGACCCAAACCAAGCAGTCCAAAGAAAGAACCTGGTGTTAATGTAATTATTAAATAAGAAACAATACACATGACTGCACTTAATATCATAAATCTATTCAAGTTGATTTTATGCCCGTATTTCCCGTAGAAAACCCTGCTTATTCCCATCATAGCGGCAAAAACCATTGGCCCCGCAAGATCACCTATCGTTTTATTTACCCCAAGCCCCAACTGTGCAAATGTAGATGCCCATTGACTAACGGATTGTTCGCTTGCTCCTGCACATAACATAATAAGCATTAAAATCCAAAACATTTTATTTTTGAAAAGCTCTTGAATTGTAAGCCCCTGCTCATCGTCTCCGACTAACTTAACTATTGGTACTTTACAAAAAACCAGTCCATTGATTACAGGTATGATAGCCCATATCAAGGCAAGTATTTTCCAATTGCCAATGCCTACAAAAGTAAAAAAAACAGTTGAAAATAAAACGACCCCAACTTGTCCCCAACAATAAAAAGAATGTAACAGGCTCATTGTTTTTTCTTTGTTTTCGGAGGGGCAGGCTTCTACAATTGGGCTTATCAATACTTCAAGGAGACCTCCTCCGACAGCATAAATAACGACGGAAATCAGTAAACCAATAAACGGGTCGGAAAATAGTTCAGGAAGAAAAGTTAAAGCTACTAAGCCAACAGCAGAAAAAACATGAGAAGCTACAATTGAAATACGATAGCCAATCTTATCGACAAACCCAACTGCCAAAAGATCAATCACCAATTGCAAGCCGAAATTGACTGTTACAAGCATTGTAATTTTGGATAGCGATATATTATAAGAAGTTTGAAAAGTCAAAAACAGCAGAGGGGCAAAGTTATTAATAACAGCCTGTATAATATATCCTACAAAACTGGCATAAATCGTTTTTTGGTAAATTGTTTTCATTGTCCCTCCAAATTAAATGCAGTTTGCTCAAAATGGCAAGCTCAGTCATCAACAATCTTCACTCTGTACATTCCTTTTTCTTTCAGCAATTCCACAACATCATAAATATCCTTTTCATCAATAGTCACCTTTGAACATTCACCGGGATGCTCTTGTGAAAACGTGTCCCACGCCGTGATTAGATGATCCGTTTCAGAAATTCCATACTGATCCATCAAATATAAATACTGTTTGATTTCTTTACTATAAATGCTGACGATTTTATATTTTTGAATAAAAATCTCATCCCCCGTTTCATGGGATGCTATTCCAAATTGCGACATTCCATCGTTTAACAAAATCTCCCCGAATTGTTCCATTATTTCACATATCTGCTTTTTTGTTTGCCCATGCAAATATAGTACTTCCGAATGGAATGGACCAGAACCCTGTTCACACAGCTCTTCCTCTTCTTTTTCCGAAAGAGGCTTATATATAAAAAGAAGCAGTGGCTCACATAGATTTACTAGAAAATCTTCAACTAAAGGCTTGAGTTTTTCAATACTGATATTAAAATCTATCCAACTTTCACTAAGAATATATTTTTCTTCAATTTTCTCTGGGACTGGAATCTTTACTCCGGTTGCGGTATGAAACATCACAAACTCCATCTAATCATTTAATAATCGGATTTAACATCCCTTGCATGGTTTAGACATAACTCGAATTAAGCATAGCATAAAAGTCCCCAGAATAGAAGGTATATAACATCCATATGCCAAATTAAGTTTGCTTCCCTAAAAAGGGTATTAAAAATCCGCGAACAACTAAATCGCTGCTCGCGGATTTTTTTACCGCTTATTTGAATCCACTAATAAATCTTTAAGGCTGTTTGTTGAACAACTATAGGTTTCATATAACACTGCCTCCCATATTGCTTAAGCTATATCTATGTCATTCATCTTCATGTCGGATGTCCTTCTTTTGATATTTTTTGCTGCAGTTGGCAGACAGCTGCTTTATTATATCAAAAGGATCTTTTTGCTTTACTCATCGCTTAAGCTCTTCTGAACTTCCCGGCATAGCCGGGGAGTTTCGCATAACAAACAGGCCGAGAATGACGTGAAATCACATCATTTTCGGCCTGCGTATTTATTAGGCGAAGCGAAATGGCTGCACGGAAAAGAAAACAGCTGAACCAACCCAGAACAGGCAATCTATTATAAGAAATCCTTGCAGGAAACAAGCAGATCAATCTTCTTCCACTGGGTTTCCTCATCAATGCAGTTACCTTCTTCCACAGAAGCAAACCCGCACTGGGGAGAGAGGGCGATGTTGTCTCCCACAATGGCCTTAGCCTCCAAATACCTTCTTTTAATGTCGTCGTAGCTTTCTAATGCGGATTTTTTTGTGGAGATCAACCCCGCCACAAAGGTAGCGCCCGTGCCTTTCAATACGGCCCAGGGCTCGAAGGAACCGGAGCGTTCATCATCATACTCCACAAAGAAATCGTTATACGGAATCTGGCTGATGATGGGTGCTACGGAGTCATAAAAGCCGGAAAACAGCGGGTTGCCTTTGAAATTACCCTTGCAGAAGTGGGTGGCAATGGTCATATCAGCGGGTCTCCCCTCCAGAGCCTTGGTGGATACCCGCCGGAACCATTCCAGAACCTCCGCTTTCTCATATCCAAGCGAAGACACCTTTTTTAAGAAATTTTCATCGATCATATAAGTCCAGGAGGTATCGTCGATTTGGAGATAGCGGCACCCATGGGCGTATAAATCTTTGATGGCGTTTTGGTAGGCGATCGCAATATCTTCGATCAGCGCGTCAATATCGCTTCCGTAATGCGGCGCTTCCTTGATTCCCATCTGGAGGTAATTGTCCACAAGGATCATGTTTGGCCCTGAAATGCACTTTTTAGCCGTAATACCAGGGTATTTCTCCGCTTCACCGAGCAGGAAATCATATGCCTCAATCTCCGGATGGTTACGTTCCGGGTTGTAAGAAATCTTGCCGGAAATGTAGCCGAATTCGATGTGGTTTACAACGCCATTGTGTTCTTTTTGCAGATGCTTGGTGGTGAAGCCGTCGAACTCTTTGAGCCAGTCCAGGTGCCACCATCTGCGCCTGAATTCGCCGTCGGTCACATATTGCAGGCCGTGGGCCACCTCTTTGGCCACCAGCTCCGAAATGACAGCGTCTTCAACTTTTCGAAGCTCGGGTAAAGAAATTTCACCGTTTGCATACTGAGCGCGCGCTGTTTTAATCTGCGCAGGCCTTAAAAAAGAACCCACGATGTCATATTTAATATTTAGCATCTTGCACCTCCACGTATTTTTGTGCTCCGATATTGGGTATTATATTTGAGCAAACTTGTCAGGGCGGCATGTTTCCCACGATTTAAAACTCCTTAACGCGACCAATGCCCCTTAGCTTCTTTATTTATCATTCTACCATATCTGGCGGCTACCCGGTAATAATTAAAAAATATGCGGTGCTATAGTCGGTGACTATAGCACCGACCTTTTGCAGCATGAGCGTGAAGACAATGGCCGGCCTACCGGGAATGTGGAAAAAGGCGAAGCGCGCTGATAGAACTTGCCGCAGACCATCCCATCTGAATACAGGAAAGGCAACAGGCCGTCGATACATATCGACGGCCTGTTCACCGGTGCGGGAGTTCTTACAGAATTTATTTAAAAAATCTGAATATATCTATTTTTTCAAAGGCTTTAGCGGCTTTCCGGTCACTTCCACTCCGTTTGCGGTATTCACATCTTCCATCAGTTCTTGCACAAAAGCAACATAAGCTTCTGATTCTTCCTGCTGTTGAATGTTACAAGGGTTATACTTATCATCCTTGGTATTGCTGGGTAAAACGGAAATGCTGACAATTTCATTTTTTTCTTTATCATAGTAGCTTGCCCAACATTCGTTCTTTTTTCCATTCACCATTCCTAAATCATCCTTAGACAAGCGGCAGACTTCCCCATAGCTCATATCCCCTCCCGCAAAGGAAAGCGGAATATAGTACAAGATACCTGATTTAAAAGCGACCGCATAATAGTAATATGTATTGGTTGTATTAATCGTCGCTACTCCTCCGGCACTAATCTGCCTCGTTTCCCAGTAACCGTATGCCACTGTATATTCAGAAACATTCGGAATCAACTTTGCAGCCAAATCTTTGATTTCCTGTTTTTCCTCACTATCCATACCTTTTTTCGTGTTAATATGAGATTTAATTGTTACAAAAATAGCGATTACCACAAAAATTGCTACCCATATAAGAATTAACTGACCTAACTCCATTTCATATTTCCTCCAATCATTTCATTTGCCTTCCATAAGCCCTGTTATACTGTTTTTTGGCGTCTTTCACATAAGTAAAATCAAATCTGCCCGCATCTGTGTCCATAAACAAATCCTCAAAAAATCCGACACTGGACTTATGGGTCATCCATGTTACAGATCCTATTTCCGCAAGGGAATAACTTTTTTGATGATAAGAAATTCCATTGCTGTAATACTCGACTTTGTCCCTCAGATGACGCAACGGGAGTGCTATTACTATGAAAAAAATAAAACATACAGCCGCCCAAAAAACCGAAAAGCCTTCTTCCGCATGTCCAACCATTAAAATGAGCACAAGAATCGCTACACGAATTGCACAATTAAGTAAAATTTTTCCAATATTTGGGCCTGCTTCTGTTAGCCTATCACCCAACCCTTCATTCATATGTATTCACCCCGTTAATATTATCGACTTACTGGAAAATAAATGTAGTGCAATGATAACAAATATTCTGCAAAAACACAATACTTTTTCCCTAGGCCTTGTTTGTAAAATGGTCGGGATTGTGCGAATCGTTAAAATAACGGCATGAAATTGAGTAATCAAGCGAACCAAGTTTATTTGTGGGAAGAAAAACAGGAATTAAAACTTGCGTTTATGGGTTTTATTCCGTTGTTTTTCTTTACAAACAAGACCTAGGTAACCGCTGATTAAAGCAATTCTGAAGCCACTCAATCCAGTATTTTCGCGGCTTCGAATTACTGTCCGGCGACTTAATCATCGTTTACCTAGAAAAAACCGGATGCCGTACTCTGATTCGCAGTTTTCACAGCTGCACCTTTTCAATATAAATTTAAAACCAAACTTAAAATAAGCAACACAAAAAGAGCCGCGAAACATTTTAGTTTCGTGGCCCTGACGGCAGGTCTGCTCATAAAAGATATGTATGTTTGCGTCCAGTCATGCTCATTATGTGCGGTTATATTTCTCAATTATTAATCGGATATTTTCTGAAATTGCTTTAGTGCCATCAAGAAGAAGTATTGGGCAAGTTAATGTTTTTATCCACTCATCAATGATTGAAAGATCGCGAGTTCTAACAAATTCTAAAAATTCTTTTTCTTGCTCATACATATCGCCACCTACTAAAACACGTCCTCCATATTGTTCTAATGACCTGCGTTCCACACGTTCTAAACGTACATCAGTCGGGGCAGATAGAAATACACCTAATTTATACATAGAACTAATTTTGTCACCATAATCACCTGTTACAGCAGAAAGCACAAATGAATCACATCTCTCTATATCAACGAGCATCAGTTCAATCACTGTATCTTTAGAGCGTGGTTTGGAGTAAGGAATTTCCGATTCTTCAAAGTAATAATTTTCAACATCCAAATGCTTAATGTTTAGTTTACGAGCCAATTCACATCCTAATGTAGTTTTACCACATCCATTTGCACCAAAAACAACAATTCCATTCGGCATTCTCTACACCACCCAATATAAATAAAATATAGCACAAAATCATAACAGCAAAAGGCAAAAAATCCATGTGCGGGTGCAAATCCAAACGCATGTATTTCTTATGGTACGGGTGTTCTTACGGCATTTATTCAATAAAGCCGGTAATAAGGGTTTTAAGGCAATCATCAAGCAGTATTTACACCTAAAAAGCACACTTAAAACTACATAGAACGAGTGCCATTTCAGCGTACATGCTGAAATCCAGGGAAAGCAGCGTGCGTAGGCTTCAGCTTTTCCAGATCGGTATCGGGATTTTTCCAGACACGCTCAAATTTATAGTCATACAGAAAAAAATGAACCATGCGGTCAAGATGGTTGGTATTCTCCAGTTTTGTTTTATCGAAGCCGATCAGCCTCAAATCGCCAAAATCTTCTTTCTGAGCCTGAAATTTTGGAATAACGGGAATTTAGAACCTGCCTTGCCCCGTAAATTGATTCCGCAGTAGGAATGGACTGGTGCGATACTGATAATTCTCTTCGGTCATTCCATATACCCCTTTCTATGATAAGGACTGCCATCCTTTCACTGAACGGGGCTTTTGTTACAGGAATTACCTTCCAGAGGGCAACTCTCGCAAAATATTATAAAAAAGCAAAAACTGCCGCATCAAACGATACGACAGCTTTTGACATATTTCTGGTGCGGGTGATTCGTCACAGTGATGATTCACAAGGAATAAAGAATTTCTTTGGCTCTTCCATACTGAACAAACAGTCAATAGTGAAGCCCCTATATTCAACTCATGTTATCACAATAAAAGAACCCTGACAGGTTGGTCATTGTTTGGCTTACTATTCATTAGTGAACTTTATTGTATGAGCAAGACAAGCATTTTTTTCTTGCACCCTTAAAATATCAAAAAATTGATCTTGCGTTATTTCCCCAGATTTAATTTTATACGGATAATAGTAGTACATAATTCCGGGAACAGATATTTGAAGAAGAATCATTACATTCGGGCAACCTTCTGAACCCAAAAATATTTTCATGATGTTTCGTGAGAAAAACGGATCAATTGCAATACCAATTAATTGATCAGCCATTTTTTCAATCAATTTGCAATCTGACAGAGGATATCGATTAAACTCAATCTTTGCATCGAGAATAACCATTCGTTTCATATCAATTTCCAAAGTTACAGTGATATCATGTTGTTCTTCGATCATATGTGACACGACTATCCATATGTTTTCACCCTCTTCCTTTTCATAATATTTGACTTGTAGATTTCGCTCGGCAGTTTGTTTCATATGATACTCCTTTAATTACTCAGTACTGAGTATAATACTAAAAAGAAAAGGGATTAATCCCTTAATTCTTTTTCTTGTTCTTTAAGCCATTCCAATTCTGCCTGAAGATGATAAATATGATGATTAAAAATTGCTTGTGCACCTGATTTTCCAATATCCGGAATAATTCGAAGGGTGCTGTCCCGATGGGCTATCAATTTTTCTAACTTCGACTCTATTGTTAGCTTGGCATTTTTGATAGCTGTAGAAAACTCATTCTTTTCTATCCGTTCCCGAAAAAATATCGCTCCATCAAGAGGCAAATCTAAATTCAATTCTTCTACCTGCATTTTTTTAAGAAGTATATAAAAATATTTCTCCCCATCTTCTGTAATTGAGAATACAGTTTTTTCCGGTCGATTCCCATCCTTATCAGAGGTTGCTGAGACATATCCGTTTTCTTTAAGCTTGTCAAGATGATAATAGATAGTAGGCAGTTTAATCTGCGCGAAATCCGATATTTCCTCTTCAACTGTTTGCTTTAAACGATAGCCGTGTTGTGGGCCATATCGCATAAGTAATCCTAAAATGTAAAATTGCGCTTTCATGCTTCCTCCTATATACTCAGCACTGACTATTAAAATAATATAACAAGTGTTTCTCTCTGTCAAGAGCATTCATACCTCGCTCGAAAAAATTATTTAATATATAGAAATCCGAATGCAGGTTCAAGTCGCTGCATTCGGAAAATCCACGATCTATGAGATTTGCCTTTCAGGTATCGAGATACATAAAAAATATGCAAGTTCAATGGTAAACTAAAACATAAAATTGCATTGAACCTGCATAGTATTATTTTTCTTATATTCCAATAAGCTGACACAAAACTATATGCAGGTCAATGCAAGGGATTCGTCAATGTGATGATTCACTAAAAGCCTCTTGTTTTTTTATACTCTCTTGGTGTAACGCCTTTATATCCTTAAAATAGCTCGGTATAATAGTCGCGAAAATCAAAACCGTTATACGCTGATAGCAGTAAGCATATTAAAACCATGCCGATAACGCAAACGACAGTATGCCTTTTCACGAACTCCTATGAAATACAGGGTATTCCTTGCACTTACAACAATATTATTATCATTGTCAACAACCCCAGTTACATCAACTGCGCTTTGGCTGCGTAGTTGACTGTGCCGCTATAAATGAAACCCGGAACGCCAACATTATACAACTTTCCAGGCATTCACCTGTTGTACTCAATGAACAGTAACCGCTAAACACAGGGAAAGGAACCGCCATATTTCTCAAAATACAATTTATTGCTTCCCTATCCCCTTCTGAAATTTTAAAATATTTGTTACCCCATTTGATGATTGGACATTTGTCACAAGCAACACAAAAAACCATGTTATCAAAGCGAATGGAAAAATTTTCAGTAAAACACAAGAGTGCAGAAATTTTACAAGAAATTAAAAATATCGCCATCTCATTTACAAATTATACTATATGGATAAAAACTACGCCGAACGAAAACTAGTCAGATATCTTACTGTGTGAATTATGTATGGCTTATCCTTATTTTGCTCTACATGATGATGCAAATGACATAACTGAATTTTTCATAAGTGCCGGGCAGTAAGCAAAAGCTTCTGGTCAATGCATTTGCATCTTAGTTGAGGATTTGCATTACAGTAAAAAAGAGCATCTCCAAAACCTATGCAATGCCATATCAAGTGCAAATCAATTAAACTTGCCCATCATCGCCTTTATGACTGGGAAGCCATCCATTATTCATAAGCTTGGACGAGCAAGTTTATATGCTGAGAGGCTATTTGACTATACTGAAATCGTTTGATTTTGTGTAGAGCGTTTCCATCCCCCTAGAAAATTCTACTTTCAGATATTTTGATTAAGATAAAATCCAGTGGTAAGGGCATTCTTTGACCCATTACGGCACTTTTACGTAAACAACATGAATTCATTAAAATTGCGACTTCATTATATGCTAATCATTGTCAGATTCCTTTATCCAGTAACAGTCTGATAAGCTTAGTACTTGGATCAGCACTCTCCCAAAATGATTTCAGTTCAGTAAGTGGACTGCTCGGTACTCCTACTTGCTCTTTACCGGGCGGTGAAACGCCTTTATCGGCTGATTAACCAGTTATTACTAGGCCTCTTTCGTCAAAACATTGCAGATAATATCCGCCGCTTCATCTATTCTGTCAGCACAGTTGCTTAGATGGCGGTAGACTTCTCGCATTTTAATAATATACTTCACATTATCGCCTTCCAGCAGCTGCGCAATGGATTTCCGGTATATTTCCTCCACCTTGTTTTCACATTTCTTTGCTTTTATTGCACTCTTGGCCGATTTTAAGGCGTCACGGCGCAGGGAATGGACAGCGTCCTGAATTTCCCCACTGCCCTGCTCCAGCATCTGAATAAACTCCAACAGATCGGCGGAAAAATCGACTTTATAGACTTCCATCTCATTTACAGTCGTCTTAAAATAATCCAGAATATCGTCCAAAGCTTTCGAAAGGGTGTAGATATCCTCACGGTCGAATGGCGTAATAAATGTTCTGTTCAGCTCTTGAATTAATTCACCCCGTTTATCGTCCGCCTTTTTTTCGATTTCCTTAACTTCCAAAGCATAGGTGTTGTCAAGAGTCTCTGCGTAACTCTTGAGCGAGCGAACCGATTTTACGATATAATCCGCCTGTTCTTCAAGAAGTTTATAGAAGTCGACTTTTTTGCCGAATATTTTTGAAAGTTTCATTTCACACCCCCAAAAAGTAGTTTAAGATGAAGTAAAATAGAGACGACAATGCAAACGAAGCGGGTATTGTGACCACCCACGCTGTAAGCATGCTTTTTGCGTAAGCCCAGCCAACCGCATTCGGTCTGTCTGCGGCGCCCGTGCCCATTACAGCCGAATTAACGACTTGCGTTCCGCTGATGGGGAATCCAAGCAGCGAGGCAAACACGATTACCGATGCGGCAGAAATTTGGGCGCTCATTGAATGAAGCGGCCTCACATTATAAATCCTTGTTCCGACGCTACGTATCATTTTCAGTCCGCCCAAAACAAGACCGGCCGATATTGCAAGCGCGGAATACCAAATCATTTTTTGGCTTATCTCAAGTCGACCCGTGCCTGTGCTGAGTACCAAAAGCGCCAAAACTCCGATTCCTTTCTGCGCGTCATTGGAGCCCTGAAACGCGTTGATGAGAACACTTGAGACAACCTGCACCCATTTTACCAGCGTGTTCGCGCCCCGTCCGCGGTTCCCAAGTAACGTCCTGCTTACCTTAAAGAGGAAGGTCCCCACTATGTAACCGATGATCGGTGAAAGGAATAGAGGAATCAGTACACTGAAAAGCAAACCGAATCTGTTCACGGCTCCAAATCCGTATTGGATTACAATAGGGCCGATCAAACCGCCAATTAACGCATGCGAAGAACTGGATGGAATGGCAAATAGCCATGTGATAATATTCCATGAAACCGCACCGAGCATTGCGGCGCAAACGATAATCGAAAGCTTCTGTGTACTGTCTATTACGGAAAGGTTGAACAACCCATTGATGGTGCCAAAGGCCACCTTTGTTCCGAAAAAAATTGTTCCCAAAAGCTGGGAAACAGATGCAAGAATAAAGACCAGTACCGCATTTACCGACCGCGATGTAATCACGGTAGCAATCAGGTTTCCCTCATCATGAAAACCTGTGATAAAAATATATAAATAGGTTAAAATTGCAGCAACTATTGCAAACGATATTTTTTACTCCTCCTTGTCTCCGATCCGTCTTTCATAAAATCAGCGAAGCCGACTAAAAGGGCGAAGCATAGCAAATTTCGGACTGATTCGCGGGCATTTTAGAGGGCACAGCCATATAGTGTTTCAGACACAAAGTCATACCCTATTCCAAATTACAGATAAAGTCCTTTAGCTCAGTCCAATGCTTAATCTCGAGGCAACGACATCCGACCTTTCGAATCGGCCGCCCATGCAGCGCGCCTTGATACCAAACTGGGAAAATACCGCTCGCCGAGGCTCCAAGCACGTCATAAGTCGGGTTGTCCCCACAATACCATACCTGAGATGGCTTCAGATCAGCTTTTTTCAGTGCTAGCTCGAAAATCATTGGATGCGGTTTTTTAAATATGTAGTCGCTTGAGGTCACAACAAACTCCATATTATTTTCGGGGATCGTCGCATCAATCAGTTTTCGAAGCGTAGCTCCGCGAAACGAAAGATTGCTGATGACAGCTGCTCGGATTTTCATTTCCTTCAAAAAATTCATCAACTCTCCAATATATCCAGTTGGTTGTAACCGGTATGCATTGCTTGCGTAAATAAAATCACTCATTTCCGGAACTTCCGCCAATTTTATTCCGAAATAATCGAAGAGATAATTATGTATCATTTTTCTAGGCACTTCTGTATCCGGATTTTTTTCACCCGGGCGCCATGACGGAAAAATATTCTCATCAATCCTGTCATAAAGCATGCGCAGCTCTTCGACAGAAACACGATTGGGGTTTTCCACTGCCAAATCAAGCAAGGCACTCAGCCCTCTGTCGACGTCATTTTCAATTTCATCAACCAAAGTCTGACCGTAATCAAACAGAATCATTTCAGGTTTTTTCAATATTTAATCCATTCCTTTTTCATTTCTCGTAGAGTTAGACTGTTCGCGAAATTGCGAGGGAGTAAGACTATACGCTTTTTTAAAAAGCGTAGAAAAATATGTCACATTGTATATGCCTACTTCTTCGCAAATTTTAAAAATCGGTTTTTCGGTAGAAACCAACAGAAACCTTGCTTTCTCCAAACGAATATTGCTTATATATTCGTTGAAGGACTCCCCTGTATACGATTTGAATATTTTGCCGACATAACCCGGTGTAAGATCCACAATTTCAGAAATGACATCCAGACTCAGACCGGAGTCACTGTAATTTTCAAGAATGTAATTTTGAATTTTATTCACAATTAGCTTATATTTTTCGTCGGCATTCCGACTATGTTTTTCGACTAGATAGTCTAATAATATTCTGCAAAATTCCGATATTATTTCCGATATTTCGACTAATGTTTCAGAGTTTTCAATCTTTAGAATAGTTTCAACATGATTAACCGGAAAGGAATTCGAAACCTCGAAATCCCGATAAATCGTAATAATAAGTTGGCTGCAATAAGCAATTACTTGATAATAGGGTGCAATGTTTATTGACTGGATAAACTCATGAATACGCTCAAGCACTTCATCAAAATCGTATGCATACAGCGCCTCAAGCAATTTCTTTTCTGATAGGTAAGAGTAGTTCGCGTTGTTTGTCTGATGCTTATTGGCAAGATAGGCGTCAATAACGCATTTATCTCCATAAAAAAGCCGGTATTTGATATATTCAGCTGCTGATCTATAGGAAAGATAGATTTCGTCTTTTGAGGTCACAACGCTACCTATACTAGATGACAGTGAAATTTCAAAGTTTTCTTCAATAATCTGCTGGAGTTTTTGGATGGCTGCTAAGATTTCACCCTTCTCTGGTTCTTCCTGTGTTTGCAGCAATAAGACCATTTCACTCTCTTCAACGACTACCGCATCGTTTTTTCCGACACTCAAAAACAGTTCCTGAGCGATATTCGTAATCGCGTATCGTATCAGCGCCAAATCACCCGATTTTGAGTTGTTTTTCAGTGCCTGGAAATGATCGATCTTTAGTAAAATGATCTGGAAGAGGGGGCCCGTAAGCTGGCCGTCTATGCTTACCGCTTCTTTTGCAGATGGAGCCGTTTGACTATTGGTTCCTTTTATAAGAGCCAACAGATAATTCTGTTTGACATCTTTGGTAGACTTATATACTATTGACTCCATCGATTTTTCCATTTTAAGTGATTTTTCAAATGATTCAGATATAATTTTATATTCATCAATTTTTTTTGATCCCGTGCCTGAATTATTCATTTTCCCAATTTTATCAATCAACCCCCTCAGAGGCTTATACAGATAGCCTGTCACATAAAGTGATATTAAAACGCCGAGCAGCAGCAACAGCGACGCGATAAAAATTGTAGTTTGTCTTAGGCTGTTTATATTAGCTATCATTTTATCGTAAGACTTTACTGAAACAAAATACAGGTTAAGAATATTATTGGTCCGGACAAAGGTAATCAGCTCTTTCTCCCCTTTGTCCCCGTAATTAATAAAACTGCCTTCGTTATCTTTAGAACTCAGGATGGCATGCACATAACTTGAACCGGACAGATTCTTTAAAAACAAATCTGTGTCGTTATGTGAAATGATGCGGCCTTCGGAATTCAACACAAACACAGACGTGTCCTGCTGACTTCCGCTGATTTCGTTTGCCGTGCTTACCAAGTATTTCTGGTCGACGCTGATTACAATTGCATATCTGAGCGATTTGTTGCATCTGTTATTCGTGTAGAATACGAAGGTCAGCAGTTGATTATCTACACTGCCAGAGAAGGCGTCCCATGAGTAAAATGACATGGATTTTTCAGTGTTTTGGGCGATGCTGGAAGTATTCACCGAAAAACCCATGGTATCTATAAACTTGTCTCCGGAAAAAACATATATTCCAATATCCTTAATCATGCTGTATGTAGACTGAATGCTACGCATCTTCAAGTACATTTCATAGTCTTCAACCTTATCTGCTTCCCCAGTGTAAGATCTATATACATAATTGGATACATCATTGTCCAGAATCAGTTGATTGTTTATCGTAACCATCTTATTTTCCAGCGAATCCAATGCATAGCTGTCCTGGCGTAGCGTAACATTGGTGCGATTTTCGACCTCCTGTAGGACACTTTTCGAAAAAATGGAAAATAAGACGCAACTGAGTATGGTAATCGTAATCGCTACAAGTGTAATATAGGAGACAATCATGTTTCGGAACATTCTATAACTGCGTATTCTCTCCAAAATGTTCATATTAAGTCGGCCTCCTATAAGCATAATGTTTAAACTATACATTATTACCGTAACAATATCAACTGGAAGCCTTCTTTATTTTGGATACGTTTTCCGCCCTACTGCAGACTTCAGAGCCGATATTCATTAAGTTCATCAAGCAGCATTTGCAGATTTGCTTTTGCAAGCGCCGTATATCGATCTCCGGCACCATAGCAAATCACAATATCATCGCCATCCATGTAATAACCCTGCGGAAAAACACAACCATTATAATCTCCTGAGATCTCATAGTCTGTTTCTGGAGACAGAACATGATACGGAATGTGGGCAATAATCTTTTCCGGATTTTTCAAATCCAGAAGCATCGCCCCGACATGGTATAAACGACTATCATCTACCTCATGGTAAAGCAGCAGCCACCCCATCTCCGTCTTGATAGGGGGAACCCCGCCGCCAACCTTGCGGAATCCGTTTTTCGGCCCTAAAATGGTTCTGTCCGACACCTTGCTCTGATAGTCCTTCCAGTTTTCTGGATCCAGCATCGTCTCAAAGCTGTCAAAATAATCGATCTGAATACCCGGATCAATCCGGTGCATCAATGCAATCTTTCCGTTGAACCTCTCTGGAAAGATAAAGGCATCCTTATCGTGGGCAAAATTATCAATTACACCCATTTTTTCATAAGACTGAAAGTCCCGTGTCCGAGCAATACTGACCTTTGCTCTGATATTATCATAAGTACAATAGAAAATATAATAATATCCTTCGAATGCAACAATGCGTGGATCCTCGCAACCAACGATCCCAGGCGCATCCGGGAATATGACGTCTTTCTTGGAATCGCAAGCAAGCGTTCCGTCAGTCTTTAATCTGGCGTAGCGAATGCAATTCTTAACATAAGGAAATTCTCCGTGCCCGCTGTGCACTTTTTTTCTGTCTATCGTTTTCCCATGCCAAATACCACGTTTTTCGCAGTAGCGATACAGCATGTGCACCGTATTGCCTTCTCTGATCATCCCCGCATTGAAAACCGCCTGGGCATCCGTTTCCGGCCTCAACAGGATCCCGAGTCTTTCGAACTGAACCAAAATTTAAAACCACCTTTGTCAAATTAATTCTTCATGTCACTGTATAAACTATTAGCGATGACAGCCATCTTTCGATGGCTGTCATCCCTAAAGATATTATTTATTGCTAGCTAAATAGTTCTTAAGCTGTTTTTCGTATTCCGCCAGAACCTGGTCAAGTCCCGCGGCCTTCATTTTTGCGATTGCGGTAGGATAAGCCTTGTCATAGTCCTGTACACCCATTACAAGCGGGGTCAGAACCTCATTTGCCGTTGACTTGATATTCGCGTATTGTGTCTGTACTTTACTTCCGTCAAAAGTGAAACCTGCAGCTACATTATACTTGGCATTTTTATCTACCGTGTACAGCACTTTATTGTTTGCATTGAACTCGTTCGTGCTGAGTCTCTGATATTGAAGGTTGCTGCCACCTGTTGCTTGGCTCGCGCTATAAGCAGGTTGGTTATTGTTGTTCGGGTCGTTGATCTTTGTAATCCCTTTCTCCCCAGTTTTCGTGTAGTGTTTGCCTTCTATCCCGTAGAAGTACAAATCAAAGTTATCCTGATTGTCATAAAGCCAGTTAAAGAACTTGATAGATTCATTGACGTGTTTACTTGTAGACGAGATAGACATACTGTTTTTAAATGCCAGGCCAATAACGCTTGGCTTCTCTTCATTGAAAAACGTCGCGGAAACACTGTCAGCATTTGCTTTTGGGTTAACTTTCTTCAAATCGGATACCGTTCCCGTTGTTCCAAAAGAAATGAACCAATTACCGGCAGCGACGTCATTTGTGAATTGATCGGTTTTATATGTTAAAATATCCGGATTGATCAATCCCATTTTAAAGGCTTTTCTCATGAACTCACAGTCTTTCTTGAATTCAGGCGTTTCAAACCAAGACTTCACATTTCCCTGCTGATCAATATAGAAGAATCCATCTTTCACAATAAACGGCCATGTATCATATGTACGGTGCAGAACCGCCGTATGAATGGAAGTTGGATCGTAGCTCGGAGTAAACATCATATATAGTTTCTTCGTTCCCTTCCAATTCTGTTGAACGGTTTTCATCGTCGTCAAAAGCTCATCGGGGTTAGTTGGCATGGAGAGTTTGTTTTCTTCAAGCAAATCGTTGCGGATATCGAATTCACCGTCGCTTGCGCCTGTAATCCAGAATGTTGGAATCGTGTATATTTTTCCGCCTACCGTCGCAGCGCTCATCATCTCGGTCGGAATATACTTTTTAATATTTGGACCATATTTGTTGATTGCCTCAGTCAGGTCAGCGAGGCCGCCCATAGAATAATAGGAGGAAAATGGGGTTTTATCCGCCATAACTGGAAAAATATCAAATTCATTGCCGCTTGAAAGCATAAGGTTGATTTTCTGATCCCATGCATCATTAGGAATATAAACCCTTTCAATCTGTATTCCTGTGCCATCCGCGTTCAATTTTTTGTTAATTTTTCCGTTTACCAAATCATAATCTTTCGGCTTAGAGCCTCTTTGATAAATCGATACGGTAACTAAAGACTCATTCTTTGTGCCGGAAGCCTGCCCACCAGTACTGGTGGCATCTTTTGTCTGGCAGCCTGTAATGAAGGAGGTCGCCATAAGTATGGAAAGTGCAAATGCTAAAACCTTTTTCATTAATACTTCTCCTCTACAAAAATATTTATAATAAAAATACAGTCGTATTTTTATTATCTGTAAGGTTAGCCCTTAACGGAACCAATTGTTAGCCCGCTGACAAAATACTTCTGTAAATATGGATACAAGAGTACGATTGGTCCGATCGTAACAACTGCTGTCGCCATTTTTACAGCTTCTGTCGGCAACGCAATTTCGCTAATACCTGCATCGCTGCCAACTTCATTTAGCATACTAATTTGAGATTGTATTTCCAGAAGAAAATACTGTAATGGATACATCTTGCTGTCGTCCACCAGCATAATTGCATTCCACCAGTCATTCCAATAGGCCAGGCCATAGAACAAGGCAATCGTTGCAAGAACAGGCAGACACAGCGGAAGATAAATCCGAAAGGCAATGGTAATATCATTTGCCCCGTCCAGCGTAGCTGATTCACGCAGGGCATCCGGTATGTCGGCCATAAAGTTTCTTACCAAAAACAGGTTGAAGGAGCTGAACAACAACGAGGGTATAATCAACGCGGCAATATTGTTTCTCAAACCAATCTGCTGACAAACCAAATACCAAGGAACCATACCTGCATGAAAAATCATCGGTATAAAGAAAATAAGTGCCAGGGTGTTGCGGTACTTCACACTTTTGTTCGCCAATGTATAAGCGCATCCTGTCGTAATGATAACGGCAAGCACCGTGCCTACGATAGTAACGAATGTTGACAGGCTAAAGGCACGGAGCACATTTGAACCATTACTGAAAATCATTTGATAAGCGCTGAATGATATTTTTTTTGGTATCAGCTGGTAACCATAACTTTCGATCGCATTTTCATCTGTAATGGAAACCATCAGCATCAAGAGAACCGGTAAAAAGCAGATAAGCGCAACCAAACTGGTCAATATATAGATAACAGTCTGTGAAAGAGCAGATCTTTTCATATTTTCCTCCTATTAATAAATAGCGCCTTCGGGGAAGAACTTTTTCGCCAAACGGTTTGAACCAAACACCATAAAGAATCCAATCACGGATTGGAACAATCCAACCGCCATCGCCTGAGACGGATTCCCTGTAAGTCGAAAAACCCTGTAAATATAGGTATCGATTATATCAGTGGTGGGATACAAAACACCGTTATCCCCAACTAACGCATAAATCATGCCGAAATCGCCATACATAATTTTCCCTATGGAAAGCAAAGTCAAAATTATGACTGTTGGCATAATGAGTGGTATTGTTATGTATTTACATTGCTGCCAACGATTCGCTCCATCAATCGCCGCTGCTTCATACTGAGACGCATCGATACCGGTGATTGCCGCCAGATAAATAACCGCATTCATACCCATGCTCTTCCAAACTCGCATCAAAGTTAAAATCGCGGGCCATGTTCCAGCTTCAGAGTACCAATTGATAGGCTGTTTGCCCAGAGCTCTCAGTATTTGATCAAAAACACCATAGTCAGTAGAAAATAAGGAGTATAGGACATAACTCACAATAACCCATGACAGATAATGCGGTAGAAGCATCATGGATTGAGAAACGCGAAGGTACCATTTTGACCTCAGCTCGTTTAACAACAAAGCTAAGGTCAGTGCTGCAAGCGTCCCAAAAAAGATTGATAGTATGTTAAGAAATAGCGTGTTTGATATTACTCGAAGTGCATCACTGGATTTAAAGAAAAATTCGAAGTTCTGAAATCCAACAAATTCACTTCCGAAAATCCCCGTTCTAAAATTAAATTTTTGAAAGGCAATAATCATATAAGGATAAGTCATATAGCTAAAAACTATAACGTAAACCAACGCGGGCAGAGCTAGCAGATAAGAGGCGGGATTCTTTTTTATATCCACCAACAGTCCATACTTTTTTTTCTTTACCGTTGTCTGACTAATCATATTTTTCATTTTAGCCTTTTTTAGATTTGCATTTTCCAAAATAAATGTTCCCTCCATATCCTATTTGGGCCATTTGAAATACCTGTAATATATCTTTGTGAAGCTTGCGATATTATATATAATATTACCCAAACCCATGCTTTGTAAATTTAAATAACAAGGATAAAGCTTTAAAAATTAGCAATATGGCCTTTATTTATTCGCAATACGTTCAATTTCTATTGAAATTAGAATAATTTTCACTACCAAATAAGTATACTGAAATTGAAATATCCAAAAATGCGGGGCTTGACCATGCTGTACTTATAAAAGGAAACGATAAAAATTTTACTCCCTTTGCCAGACAGCAGAGGGAGTATTTCGATTATTTTCAATTCTGTTATAAAGCAACTCCGTTCGGGAACCCCAAGATTCGGTGTAGCTCATTGCTTTGTTATTGTTGCAACTGCAACTGGCCTTTCCTGCGAATTAATGTAGAAGCCACAGCTCGCGCAGGCCTTGCCGACTGCAGTTACCCTAAAGAAATAATCTCTGCCGGTTGACTTGACAATTTCTGTCTTGAATACCGAAGAAGTTCCCGCCACAAATTTGGGTTTTGCGTCTGCTGTCACTTTAAAAACATAAGATGCGTTCATTTTTACGTTGAACGGAAGGGTAGTGTCGCTTATAAAATCAGCACCTACCGTAGCGACCAACACCTTTGTGCCATTTACATAGATTCCCGCTTTCGAATCCACGTCCCCGATAGCGGTAATCCTGTAGTAATAGTCATTACCTACTGTCTTGATCAAAGCGTAGTTGAACACGCCCGGCGTGCCTATTACAAAGAACGGAGCGAAACCGTTTTTGCTGGTAATCTTGAATTGATACGAGCAATTCACTCTAAAGTCTTGATTGGTATCACTGAGAAATGTTCTTGATGCGGTAGAAATTATTGGGACTTGCGGCGTTGTTGATTTCGTAGGTGCAGGTGGGTTTCCTGTAGCATTCAGATTTGTAAAGGTAAAATAGTCTATATTTGCCACATAATAAGTGTTCGTGACAAATTTTAAAACGATATCGTGTATTCCCGTAATGCTGCCGTCAAGGATTACCCCATGAAACGTTTTATATGTTGAATAGTTCTCTGCGCCCCCATCCGTGGGATCAGATACAGAACAATATCCAATTTTACTGCCTGGGGAACCATCATCATTTGCTAGATAAATTTCTATTGTCCCAGCGCATTTCCCAGTCTTTAAAGCCATATTAAAAATAACATCGGTTAAGTTTCCGCTGCCGAAATCGATAAACTTATATTTAGCGGTGCTGCCGTTTACCGTATTGCCTATAATGTTAAAATTATCTTTAAAACTATCTGATATACCAATACACCCTGAGGCCTTCTGCAGATTCGCAGAGGCTGTTTCACCGACATGATTTTTCCCATTTGTAAAAGAATCAACCCATTCACACTCAACTTTTCCAAAAGCGTCAACTTTATATGTAAATGTCACTGTAGGGGAAACAAAGGATTGAAACAAATTCCTATTGGAGAGCACATTTGCCGTAAATGTTACGCAACCGGGGCCCATTACAGTAATAGTACCGTTCGTATTGTCAATAGCGGCAACATTCGTATTATTGCTTACCCAATTGACACTATACGCCGCATCAGCCGGGCTATATGACGTCAGATCTTTAAGTATGAATTTGGAATGACTGGGGGAGGCGTCTTTGGTGACACCCTGAGGTCCGATTTGTTCTCCATCTAAAGAGAATGCAAAGCTATTTACACTGGTGATCTCGTTTCCTTTTACAATAGGCTGAAATTGAAAATAATCCAGGTTGATAACATAGGTCTTGGATGAATCCGGAATGAACTTCAGAATGACGTTATGCGTTCCCATAACTGCCTTATTCAAGTCACAGTAAAAAGTTTGAAAAGTATTCCAATCATTATCGGAAGTAGGAGTGATACTGCGGCTGCCCACCAAAGTCGCATGTGTCAAATCGCCATCCATTGTTCCATCAATGTAAATATCAATTCTACCCGATGCGTTGCTGCCTTTCACGGCACCGTTAAACAGAGCTGACGCCGCCCCGTCGTTGCCAAACATAACATTTGAGTAAAATGCCCAGCTGCCTTTTTTTGTACCGGCTAATACGGTATTTTCAGCCGTGGCGATACCGCTCGTAAAATAGTCTTCGCCCTCTGTTTTTGTAAAGGCATCTCTGGTTTCATTGCCCAGTATGGTATCATAAACTCCGGGAGTCGCATAGGACGAACTGAGCAAATCCGAACTGGCAGTAAGTACTTTACTTTCTACATACTTAAATTTATACAGTTGAGTGGAAGTCAGCGAAGCACTGCTCAAGCCATTATAGGAAGAAACCGAAACGGTCGGCCCGTTGAACAAAGCATCTCCTTTGCTGCTGACTGAAACCCATGAATAAGTTGTCCCATGTTCGTCACACGCTTTTGCAATACGCATGCCCCTGGTCGTGGTTCCACCCATTGTATAAGTTTTGCTGATTAAACCATTTATGTACCCGTTAAATGTTTTGTCGGGACTTGAAATAACGATTTCGTCATCTGTAAGATCCGTGCCATATTTATCATTGAAATCATCTACCGTTGGTGTTCCAGAAAACCCATTCGTAAACCAGAACACAACCGTTTGGTTTGGCCCGATTTCGACATTCCGATCTGGATCAAATTTTCCCTCCCACGTTCTGGTGGTATCGTCTGTGATATTTCCCCACAAGAAATAATAATCCGATGTATTAAATGATCTGGTTCCACGGTTAGAAACCTCAAAATATTTATAACCTTGGTCTGCGTTCGGAAATATCTCAGAAATTATTGGCTTTGCCTGTCCGTAATTCTTATAAGCATTAATTGAATAAACTGTACGAACCTCGCTTTCGTCCTCAACACAAACCATATGCTCGTTGTTACCGTCCTGCAATTCTAACGAAGTCACAGCTTCGAAAAATCCATTTTCAGCAGGAACAGATTCTACTTCTTCACCATCAATAAAAAATCTGGAGTTACTTGCGGCCTTTACGCATACATCGACACGATTGCTATCGGTATAGGCAGTATAAGCATATTTTGTTGGTGAGAAATTCTGTATTGGATTTCCATCAATTTTAATGCCGTCAAGTACCGGTTCCGAATTCAAAGAGAGTTTTGTGTACACGCAGGAATGGTCCGACAAATATTGATTCGGAATCACATCGTGCTTATAAACTCCGATATTTCCGTTTGATACAAAAACATGATCAATCGCAGTTGTGGCGGCTGCATTATAATCCTCTCCATATCCTGGGCAAGTGGCGAGCGAGGAATATTGATCTGTCAGATATTTTGCATCCACGTAGCCGTTACTGCCGTTTGCCAAATATTTATATGCCTGAGAGTCTTCGTTGGCATTTAAATCTCCGGATATAGTGATCGGACACTGATACTGTGCCGCTAGTTCGTTCGCTTTCGTAGCAATTTGCTTTGAACATAAAGTATTGATATAATCGGAGCTCATTTGATCATAATGTGCTTGGATATGAATATATGCGATTTTGTTCGTTCCTTTATATTTTAATACGACGTAAGAATAAATCCTCTCGAACTTCATCCCGGTATATTTAACGTTTCCATAGCTGTCCTTTATATCACCATATTTAGAATATACAGCAGGTGTTTCTGAAAACCAATATCCCCCTTCTGTTTCCAAATCATATTTGTCGCTGCGGTAGAGGATTGGAGAATATTCGGATGAACCGCTGATCAGGGTTGTATTCGTGCTGCTTTTCAAGCCTGCAATCGCATAAGTCGCTGCGCTTGAATATGTATGAGTAACAACATCGCTTTCTAAATAGCTCAACCATGAACCGGTAACTTCATTTAGTCCGATCGTATCCGGGAGTTCCTGATTAATCAAATCGATTAACATTTGGCCTCTTGTCATAGAGCCATCCAAATTTGTCGCTGTCAAAGAAATTTTACTGGTCGTCAATATATTATACGTCATTATAACAGTTCCACTGTCACGATAACCACTCTCTTGCTCCCTGTTCATATCTGTGGCGGCAAACGCCCATGTGCTTTCAAACCCACCTAAGATCAGTGCGAAAGCTAAAAAAAGCGAAAGTATCTTAACTCCTATTTTCATTAATTTTACACTCCTCAACAGTAGATCGTAAGTTATCGTTTTCCTTCATGTAAGCTCAGCTCTTTTTCAAACATCAAAGGTGCGGACTTTAATCTTATATCTGAATTACAAATATTCATTTATCAAAGGATTCAAGCCATCTTGCCGTTAAAACTCCAGTTCCAGTCCATCATATGAAATCAGAAAGCCATAATCCGAAGCGGCCTCCTGTAATTGCGCATGGGTTAATCCGCCATTATGCGAGAAGTGGTTCATAACAAATATGGTCTTTTCATTTGCTGCACCTATTTCAAGCAGGCGTTTTTTCACTTTTATAGCATCTGGCAGCCCCATATGGTTTTTTCCGTCGCTCCTGCACATTGCATTACCATCCAGACTGATAAGATTATAGCATGCACTGTCACTCTCAAGATACTCCCAGGTTGGGTCAGGAAAATAGCCGCTGTCGTGTGCGTATAAAAGCTTTTTGTTTCCCTCGGCAATACCGTAAAAAACACATTGCTGCGTTTTATCATGCTGCGCAAGCATAGGAGTCACTTTGTAATTTCCCACTTGATACGTCTTATAAGGTTCTATTACGCAAAAATCATATTTGTTCGTTACATTATATTTTTTGGGCATTCTGGCATAAAACATGTCTCTGACAGTCGAATTTGAATAAACGTGCATTACTTTAGGCTCCGGATGCGCCAGAGGTTCACATCTCATCTCCAGGTCGGTTGCATAAAAATGATCCGTGTGGTTATGCGTAACCAAAAGATTTTCTATTTGAGGCAAATCAAAGTTATAAAGCTGATAATGCATATAACTGTCTGGTGGAAAATCAATTAAAAGATCATCATTGACTAACGATTGAGAGCGAGTCCTTTTATCCTTTCCCCCATACTGCCTTGCGTATCGACACAAATTGCATTGACAGAATACTGCTGGGATTCCTTCCGCAGCCGCTGTACCCATGTATCTAATTTTCATTACCTATCCTCCCAAGAATTATATTCATTTTTAATTTTAGTATATAATTCATTATCAAGACCAGTCAATTTAAATTATTGATAATTTGTTTTAAAATAAAGCTTTTAGCAACTAATATGTGAGTTATATTCTATCCTACTAAACAAAGAAAATATTTGTTTTGCTTATCATGTTTAATATCACCCACTAGATCCCAAAAAGACAAAGTACCTTCTTTCAGTACTTTGTCTTCAAATTGTTTTTACCGTTACATAAATGTTTAAATTCGAGAGATGAATTCTGATCAGTCATTCTTATCGCCAATTTTCAGCATCTACTACAATATTAGACAAGTCATTCTCAGTTCTGACATTGGACGTATTGCTGGATTGCAGATAATCCAAAGGATAGAGAATCCACTTATTCCAGTACAAAACACCGTAATCCCAAGTAAGCTAATAAAATCCTTGTCATATTAAAACAATTTCGTTTACGCCATTCCAGTTCTCTCAGCAATACAACAGAAAGAATAAACAAATACTTGAAAGTTTATTTCTTACCCTCAAAGCTAGCGATTGTTTTTATAAAGTTACAATACAAAGGAAATGCCCGCTGGAATTAGATCCAGCGGGCATTTCCTTTACTTTAAACCATTTTTATCTATCAAGATAAGCTGCACCTGTTACATATTTCAATTGATAAGCTTTGGGAACAAAAAATCCAGCAAAGCTGACCTTAATATTACACTTTGCGGGAGATTACCATATATTAAACTACTAAAATAAATTCTATTGACTAAAACTATTATTTCCCAAATGCTAACAAGATTCTTAAAGTCATTTGCAGACTCAAAGATAAAACAGAGTACGGACATATTGAACCTACATATAATTATTATTATCATACTCCAACAAAATCCATACCAAACAAATGCAGGTTCAAGCCCGAAATTCCTTGCAGGTTCTGACGACTGATTCGTCAATGTGGTGATTCACCAAAAGCCTCTTATTTTTTTAAACTCTCTTGGTGTAACGCCTTTATATCTTTTAAATATTTCGGTATAATAGCTTGAATTTGGAAAGCCAACATTGAAAGCTGTTTCAGTTATATTTTTACCCTCATTAATTAATAAAGGTAAGCTTCTTTCTATCCGATATTGAAGCAAATACTCAAACGGTGATTCGTGCATATATTGCTTAAAAAAATGGCTACATTCACTTTTCGAAATATTAGCTGATCTAGCAATATCATCAAGAGATATTCTTGATGCGTAATTTTCATGAATAAAGTTTAAAATCATTTTTAGCCTGATTACATTTCTATTCGGCATATTTTGCTGACTTAAAAATGAATTTATATTTTGATATAACAGACTCCAAGCTTTCATGATGTCTGATATAATCTCAAACTCATAACAACAACTCTTTTTCTGGTATAAGGTATCAATTTCTCTTAAAATCGATATCAGCTTTAACTGCCAGTCTTTCTCAGCACGAATTAGCAAAGAGGTAAATGCTGTACAGTCTAAAACCGGATCAACATATTTCTCCCGAAGTTCGCTTTTTTCTTGGCACAATATCGACGGGTCCATAGTCATAGCATGATAGATACACGGCTCATTACCTATACTCCAGCCCATATGCAAGGCATTTGCGTTAATAAATAAACAGTCACCCTCAGTAATCGTAAACTCTTTTTCATTTACCTTGTACACCATTTTGCCTTGATAAACCAAAGTGATCTCAATTTCCTTATGCCAGTGGCAGTTAAAGCGCTTATTGTCATATTCAAGGATATTTTCTTCGCCAATTTTAAAAGGAAAATCGATTGTACCATGCTGTTTTAGCTCTCTCTGATTTTTATCAATATAAATATTTTTGCCCATTTCGCGCTCCATGCAAGATTGTTATAAAACAATGCAATAAAAATATATTTTAGCTTCACCACTTGCATTATACTCATAATAACAAGAATAATCAAGGGAAAGGAGAGTTACATATGCCCATCAAAACAGATTATTCAATCGGTGTTATTTTTGATTTTAACGGTACCTTGTTCAATGATTCAGAAAAGCAAGAGAGAGCTTGGCAACAGTTCTCGGAAAAAGAATTTAATAGATTAATCACAGAAGAAGAATTTTCCAACTACATTCATGGTCGTAATAATGACTTTATAATGGAATATCTTTCAAAAAGGCCTTTGACTGAATGCCAAATTAGTAACTTGGTTGAGAAAAAGGAATCCATATACCGCCAACTCTGTATTAACGATAAATTTCATTTCCATTTAGCTAGCGGGGCTCCTAGATTATTAGATGATCTAAAGTCACGGCAAATTCCACGAACGATTGCTACGGCTTCCAGAAAAACAAATGTAGATTTTTATACAGCTAGTTTTCACTTAAAAAGGTGGTTCGACTTAGATAAAATCATCTATGATGATGGAACCATTCCAGGCAAGCCAAATCCCGATTTCTATATTAGAGCATCTCAGGCAATTAATATCCCTGCGCAAGATTGTATTGTGGTTGAAGATGCTGTATCAGGAATCGTATCAGCTCATAATGCAGGAATTGGGAAGGTGATTGCTATTTGTCCTGAAAGTAAGAAGGATGTATTTGAAAGAATGCCAGAGGTATATGATATCATTTCGAATTTTCATGAGTTTGACAGACTTTTATTAAGAAAATGACTTTCAAAGGCAAAGGCCATAAAAGAAGTCGGCAAATTTAAAGAATTAAAAAATCCGAATGCAGGTTTTGGTTACCGCATTCGGATTTTTTAGTCAAAGAAAAGCGTGTGACATATGCAGGTTCACGCCTGAAATTCCTTGCAGGTTCTGACAACTGATTCGTCAACGGGGTGATTCACCAATCGACAGGATTTATCTTAATGATTTAACTTTTCAGATCATCCTTAGGTTTTAAACTCAATTTTCTTGATATGCTTTATCTATCAGTAATTTACTTTTTTCAAAATCATCCGCATTGTGCAAAATGATACGGAGATCACCAGTGCCCCAATGACCTTTAGTCCGAACGTCTTCTATAAATCCTTCTTTTAAATCAATGCTATCTGGATTCAAGCGGAGATGTAGAAGTATCATATGCTTATAGACCTCAATACAAACAATATTTTTGACTTTTTTAAAAGCTACGTATAACTTTAGCTGATTTTCAGAAATGTCATCTCCTTGAGAAAGAACATAATCCCTTATGGACTCGTAAAGATCTTTCTTGTCTTGTGGCGCTTCTTCAAGATTTTGAGCAAACGTCTTATCTTTTGCAGTTTTCACTGATTTAATAGGAACTACCTCGTCTGGATATGCTATGGCCTTAACTTGTGGAGCATTAAGGTGCTCAAACAGAATAAAATTATTATCATACTTTTTATACTTAACAAGTTTAATGTTACGCTGCATTTGATTGACTGCATGTTCATCAAATTTTGTGAAATCATTAGCTATACAGATCACACACGGCATACTCCAATCAATTAACTCCGCTTTATCGGCTCCCAGTATTTCTAACACTAATAATTTAAAATCTGCTTTGTGGTCAAGCAACCAATCTAAATAAAAAAGGCCCTGGTTAATTACATTTTCATTTATACTACGTTTATACTCGAATATTACGGGGCAGTTGTTCTCGTCAATACCTAAACTGTCCATACGGCCATTTGTGATAGAGAATTCTGATTTTAGAAATGTCACTCCGAAAAACGTACTCATATTCTGTTCAATAAGAATTTGTAATTCTTTTTCCAAAAGGACTTGTTTGGATTCCAATTCAGTGACATTACCATTTATCGAAAACAGCTTTATATCAGCCATCATTTTAGACCCCCTACTCAATTTGCAATATAATTGTATCATGGATTAAAATGGAATCAAGGTAAATCTGAATAAATGCTTAATTATAAATGCTGTCAAAACGCAACTGAGAAGAATTAAAAATCCGAATGCAGTCTTGATCTGCATTCGGATTTTTTAGGTATAAATACAATAATACTGCCCAAGTGAAATGCATAGGTTTAGCCGTTTCTATTTTTATAAAATTTCAAAGAACAATCAAGCGACCAACCATGTATCAACACAAATTTGAATTTTGTCCCGCCAGTCATTTTCATCAGTTGCTTTTTCACCTTGCTCAATCGCTAAATCAAGAAATCGGCGAACATCAGCAGGTTCGGGTTGTGTTCTGTAATTGTATGAGTTCTCAACAAGTCGCATAAATTGGTCTAATTCAAGTGGAATAATTTTTGATTTGCCGCCATAAAGCGCAATAGGCAAATGGTTTAGTCCGTAAAAGTGCGCCAATGTTGCTGCGTTTATCGTCGGTGCAATAAACAAGCAGTATGTGTCTTTCCCGGATTTCCTTTTTAGCTGTCCAAAATGTCGTGCTACAGATTCGCCTTCTGATTCATATTGACGTTGCCCCGATTGCAGAGTTACTTCAACGGACAAGGCGTAATCGGCATAATCGCATTCTATATCAGGCATGTTCCCCGATGCTGTAGAAAGTGGCTGCCCTACATCGTCAAACTTGAAATTACCTAAAATATTTCCACCATCTAGCATAGTCATTGCCCGCCAGGTGTTGTATTCAAACATCAGCGGTGCGTCATAGTACTCATCGGACACGATCTCGTTGAATGTATCGATAATTTCAGAATACAAAGCATAAGATTTGATCTCCGCAACTTGTTCGTGAATGACATTTTCTTTGTGCCGTGCAACAATTTCGTCACGCAAGTCTTTTAAGTCTTCAATGTTACGGTCGAGCAATTCACGCTTGGTATAGTCGCTTATACGCATAACGACATCAATAATATTATCTTTGTTGTCAGTGTATAAAGCAGGTGTGTTTGATGTAAACAGGTATGCCTTATAGGCCTCAACATTATTAACAAAAACCGGATTACGGTCAACATTAAACAAGATATAGTCTACATCTCTTGTCTTATCATTAAAAATTGAAATAGTCCTGCTTTTGTGTGCAATGGAGACAAGCCCTGTATATCTCAAATACCGAAAACAGGCATCAGCATAGTCGCGCATATTACTTTTTTGCGTCTTTATAAAAGTACTTAAGCTTGCGTCTCGTGTTTCCCGTGTTTTCGTCCTACCTTCGGCTATTCTGGCACTATGAATATCTAAAATTGCATTTGTCCACACTTCATTTATAAAGCGCTTGTATTCACCCTTATGCTGTTCTTTTTCTTGCCTAAAGTTAACAATCTTTGTTTTGATAGCACCATATTTATGATAGTCTGTCATTTGTACGGCAAAAATCTTCAGTTCATCAAATGTAAGATAATCAAGGTCACGCACTAAACGTAATATTTCCAAATATGGCCGCACAAAGAATGTACCTGCGATTTTTTCATTTTCGGTATGAAAGGGTGACGGTAATTGAAATTTAAGTAGTTGACGCAAGAATACTTCCTGGGGGCGTTTGCCAAATATCAGGGCTTCTCCTGCGTTGGTCAACTCAATGTGCGGCGCTAGATTAACAAACCCTAGGGCTTTCGGCGCGCGGTTAATTCTATCGCGGGCGCTAAAGGCTTTATCAGATGGGGAACCTGTACCTTCGAAAAAACTACTTCCCGCAAGTTCATCAATAAACTGTTCTTGCGTTGTTTTATTCCACGGTTTACCTTCAAATTTCTCATGTAACAATTCTATTTCCGGTATCATTTTACTAGGGGTGCGCGGTGAGGTAGTGAAGAACAAAACCTTATTATCAAGTCTTGCCATACTTAAGCGCCCCCTTAATAGTTCTTTACAACAATGTGCATCTTGTCATTCTTAAAGCGGTTTCTAATATTGACAGCATAATTTTTATAATACTCGTCAAAAATGTAGTCGCCATATAGCTCCTCAGTCAACGGGGTTTTCCCTATGATCATTAATGCTCTACAAGGAAGATTTATAAAATCGGCAGCTAAGCGACGGTGTTCCGTTTCATCAAAACCGTTCATCATATCAATATTGCCGTAATCATTAAAGACACAATCATACGGCGGGTCGAGAAAAATAAAATCATCTTCCTGTGCCATATCAAAAACTTGGCGATAATCACAGTTAAATAGTTCTGCTCCTTGTAATAGATCACTATGTTGCTGCGTTATCAAGCGAGTATTTAAGTTGGGATAGCGCCCGAATGGGACGTTGTATTCACCATTATTGTTATATCGTATCATTCCAGAATACGCTGTTTTGTTTATGAAGAAATACACAACACCTTCTAGATATGTATCATCAGGGTGATTAAATAGTTCTCGCATATGATAATACAAGTCTTCATTGCTATTTGGTACTCTGTCATCTGGAACTTTAGCTTTTAACCTTTTGAATGCCGCTTGGTTCTGCTCATATACTGCCTGAATCTCATCAAGCTGTTGGCGCATGAGCGGATAATTATCCCTTAATTGGGTATAAAACGTCATAAGACGCTCGTTTACATCATTCAAAACGGCATTGTCTGGCTCGAGATAAAAATAAACTGCGCCACCACCAAAAAAGGGTTCAATATAGCGGTTAAAATCGTCAGGTATATACTGCAAAAAGCGCGGTATTTCCCGCGACTTACCGCCACGATACTTTAAAACTGGGTTCATAAGTCGCACCTCGCTTTCCATAATGCATATAAAAAACCATGTTTATTATACGGAAATATGGGTTTAATTTCAATATCAGTAAAGAAAAAAGCTAAAATATTACATCTAGTATTTTCACCAATTGCAGAAAGTCAGCAAAAACGGCGGGGCTGTTTTTGATTTGCTTCGGCACGCACCTCAAGTCACAAACATAAACCCGCCGTTTTTGTGACTTGAGTGCAATTGGTGAAGATACGCAAAAACGTACTTCAGCACATACCCGTTACAAGACACATTTCCAAATATATATTATTAAAATGAAACATAAAGCTGTCTCTCTCCTCTGCTCCCCCACGCTAACACATTGCCTCGCGGCAACGCTCCGCACACACAGGGCACACCGCAAAAGGTGTGCCCTGTTGCTCGCTTTGTGTAAGCTTGGAGGCATCGTTCGAAAGACAGCAAAAAAAGGGCAACAGGATAAACCTGTTGCCCTTAATCATTTAGAAAGTAGGTAAATTAAAATGAATACGAATTAGATTTCTTTTAGTTTGAAGGCATGCTGGATAATCTGTAATATCTCATTCTTCTCTGCGACCGTCCGGTTTCTTAGCTCAAGAATAATCTGCTTTAAGGCCGCATCATCTTCCGACTGAGAAAAAACTTGATAACTGAAAAAATCAGAAAGAGAAATCTCTAAAGCATCGCAAATTCGTCCCACTGTAACAATAGTAGGATTCTTTTCACCACGCTCAATTTGGCCTAAATAGGCTGTTGTAATTTCAGCCTGTAGTGCAAGTTTCTCTTGCGATAGTCCCAATTCGGCTCGCAGCTCTTTCACACGTTTACCTATACTATAGTTATTATCCATTTAAATCACCATATATAGGGTAAGGTATTGCATTCCAACATTCAACGTGATATAGTTTTAGTTGTAAATAATAACTATAGTATTTAATTCGGCCCAATTTTGTGACTATATTAACTGGAAAGGAAATGATGTCACAAGAGTTTATTAATAACCTAAAACATGAAGAAAGAAGGACAAGACGATGGAAACAGTCTTAGGCATTGTAGGATTAATTATTGGGATTTTCTTTTTTGTTTTTATCATCAAGCGGATAAACTTTCTATTTACAAACTTTTTTACACTAGGAATGATCTTTGTGGTCTGCGCTTCTTTGGGTGTGCTGGCTGCGTATCTTTTAAAATGGATTCTCTTGATTTTAGCGGCAATTCTCTTCATCTACTGGATCTACACAAAATTCACTTCCAAGAAAGATACAGATGCCAATTCGGCAAACAATGGAAAAGAGGTGCAGGAGCCTCTGGACGAGAATAAATAGTACCTATTTAGTAAAATACACATAATGAAAAAGGTGATATGATGAAAAAGACAAAGGCATTTTCTACATTACTTACTTTAATGCTGTTAATATCTTTATTTACTGCTCCAAGTGCTTACGCAGTAAGTGATCCCCCAAACAATCTATCAGCATTAGTAAAGTCTTCTACCCACCCATATTTCAGAGCAGATGGTACATACGTCATGCCAGTGTACACAAACGTATCTGAAATCATAAAGGGTGGAAAGTACTACGTTGAATACACAAATAAAGACGGGACAGTTGACGTATATGGTCCAAATGAAGGGTTCTTTCAGAATGACTATGGAGAATGGATAATGATAGGAGATGGCAGACCGGAACCACAAGCAGATTTTAGTTTAAAAGATGACGATCAAAATATAAATGGTTTTTTGATAGGAAAGGGAACATTGCTCGAGGCAACTAAAGAGGGATATAACAAGGCACTGCCAACAGATAAAGTATTAAAAAAATATTCCGGCCCTGGAGGAAAGGTTGTCATTCCCGATGGAGTGCAAGTAATTGCACCATATGTTTTTGCAGACCGTAAAGACATTACATCAGTTATAATTCCTGACAGTGTGCTCGATATTGAATATAATTCTTTTCAGAATACAAGTCTTACAAATATTGTGATTCCTAAAAACGTTATAGAGATTAAAGGAAGATCATTTCGGGATAGTCAAAAATTAAATTACATCATTTTTGCTGGCAAAGATACAGCACTATGTGATGGTGCTATGAACTGTGGCAATCCAAAATTAGTTTTATACGCAAATAATTCACATGTTGAATGGTATATTCACAATATAGCTGGTTATACATTAAAACCGCTTGACCAAGCACCGGTTGCAAAAGGTACATTAACACTCGATACTGCAAACTATACTACTGCTCCAGGGAAAAGCTATCAGATAGGTGTTTCTCTTACAGGGTACGGCGCTCACATCAATGCATATTCTGATAATAGCAATACGGTTAAGCTAAATAAGCTACCCAATGGAAACTATCAAGTGAAGGGCATCCGCTCAGGAACAGCCTATATCATGTTTGATGTATTAAATTCAAGTAACAAAAAGATCAGTCATGCCTCCGTTAAGGTCACTGTGAAAAGCGGAGTAAAGCCATACGGTGATTCCCACAGGCAGACACTGAGTTTCTAAAATATCACACTTCATATTTTCTCCCTTACGTCTTTTCGATGTAAGGGAGTTTTATTTTTACACAAGGAGGCTAAGGCTATAATGAGTATTTTAAATTCCTTATATGACGGAGATCTGTGTCCTGCTGAACAGATTGTTCTTCATGACCGGAAATATCGGTGTATCTTAAAAAGACAAAGTAAGGAAAACGATAAATTGGACTTGTCCTTGACCCCAGATCAGAGAAAAGTATTCGAAAAATACAAAGAAAATGTAAACCATGCAACGGAGCATCTATTGAGGAAATCTTTCCAACAAGGATTTCGTATAGGAGCTAAAATAATCATGGAAATTGAAAGGGATAAATAACATGGAATATTACGTACTCGGATTTTTGGGTACTCTTGCTGTCATACTCGTTTTTGAGTATGTCGTTAAAAGTAAAGAAACAAGGAGGGTTTAATATGCTTGCACTTGCGATTGAACAATTCTTAGCTGGGGCAGGAGCTGCAATTACTTTGTACATGTCCTGCAGAACTCCTTCCAGAAACAGGAGAAGATAAATGATTCAGATAAACAACCAAAATGATCTGGATAATGCTGCTCTGCCCACCGAAATAAAAAGACTCCTTAGTAAATACTTAAATGGCATACTTAACTCATACGGGTGTCACAACTTAGATAATCTAGGCAGCATTTATTTTCTGGAGAGTCATGAGGAAGCCCAAAGCCCGCTCGATTTTGCTTTTGATCGGCGACTCAAAGACTTACCCTTTGAATACTGTGAATTAATTTCACTATCTGACAGTCATGGAGAAGAAACTCTTTTCCATGGCTGTTTAATCTGTAATAACGACTTTGCAATTGACCTATTTGGTAGATCATCTATTCTCGATGATGAAACTAAGAACATTCTTCTTAGCCACTAAAGGAGGATCCCAATGTTTGAAAATCCACGCTTTGTGACCAAAGGATTTCAAAGCAGCATTCCTATAACAACTCAGCTAATACTCTTTCATATGCTTGATAGCATTAAGCATACACACAGACTGGACTACTTACAGGTCTTTACTCTTTCCATTGAAAAACAAGATGGGCAAAACTTACAGAAAATTGTTCTTTCCCAAGAAAAACCACCAAGGTCGAAAGTCTGCCTTTTCCCTTTAGAAAATCCAGTTGCGGCAAAAATCTTTGTAATTGATGATTACGACCATCACACATTTCTACTGGCTGAAGAATATTAGAATAAAAAGGAGTGACCCAATTGTCAAATAACAACGCGGGAAATACCAACACAATAACAGGGGAAATGAATACAACCGCAGTCTTCAGTAAAGACAACCGTCATCGCTATCTCTTGTCAAAGCAATGGGATGAATCCATGCCGAAGGCCACCATCCTAATGATTCGGGCGGGTACAGCTGATACAGTGAGGATAGATACAACCACCATGCTCTGTGTTTCAAATGCATACGACAACTCATTTGGGGGTATTGACATTGTGAATCTTTTCAGTTCGATGCAGTCTGAACCACCAACCAGTGACAAGGTAAATGATGCAACCATTGTAAAATGCTGTGATGAAGCACAAAGAATCATCATTGCTTTCGGTAAGGGAAAAGAACATCTGGAACGGAAACTGGAAGTCCTCAAAATGTTAGAGTGCTACAAGGACAAATTCTGCTGTATTGCCGATGAAAAGGGCAGGAACCTATTCCACCCCTTAGCTCCACAGGTAAGGGCTAAGTGGATATTAGTGCCTTTTTCTTTTCAAACGGAGTCCTGACAACTTAACTTAAGTAAGGGCGGCAGATTTTTCTGCCGCCCTTCTATATATGTTAATTTGAAAATCAACGGGATTCCGGGATTTTACCATCATTGTCTGGAAGCACACTAATATAACCGTCAATCTTTCCTTGAAGTTCGTTAAATGCTTCTTTTGTCTTAAAGCGTAGTAACACTGTATCAAAATCGGAAATAACAAAGGGACAAATGTCTCCATGCTTTTCTCTCATATACTGTCCAAATTGCGTAGCATCATAAGGCTTCGTTTTAATAAAAATATTAGGAAAATCGTAAAGGACGTCCAAACCATACATTACGAAAAAATCTTGCTCTTCCATCGGCATATATTTTTTCATTGCCAAAGGCCTTAAGTCTGCAATTGGGTTCTTCCCAGAATCACTGATATTATTACGTTTCAAATATTCTTTTACATCTCTCTGGACTCGGTTATAGTTTATGCTGACATCATTCGGAATTTTATCTGTCATACATTCTAGCAAAGATGCCACCGAATTTATTTTTCTGTTTTTAAGAAGCACTTCAAAGTACTCATTCATTCTGCTCTCAAATGGTTTGTTAGCAAACAGTTCTTCCATCTTATTACCTCACAAAAAATTTCTTTATCAATTTTGGGCTTTTTCTGCTTCGTTATTGTCCTGTTTTTCCCCAAACCTCCCATTCTACCTTAACTATTTAGGGTTTATTACTTCATCAGGCTTATGTGCATATTACATCTATGCTCGAATGACTTTACGAGCAAAATTATAGCACAAATTTTGATAAAAGTAAATATATTTGTGATAATTATTATCATTAGTTAAAAATATCAGTGTTGACAAACCTAGATATTTGCTATATATTATTGCATGTCAAGCAAATAACGATATGATAATAACTGATGAGGAGGTGAATACAATAAATGCGATAAAATTATATCAAAAATTACGTCTGACCGAGAGCGAGGTATCCGAACTAAAAGCACAACCCACGTTTCCATTTGCAAGAGCTGACGACATGCTTATCTACATTTACCCTAAAAAGGGCAGTTCTGATTTTCATGCCGAAGCTATTAGCAGATACTTTGCTGTGGAGACCGTTGTCTACAATTTTGAAACGAAACTTTATTCCGACGTACTTTCCATTAATACGCTGCGTGGGACTGAAACCACAATTATTGAAAGAAGTGTGCTATCTCCACGGTGCTTCGAAGAAATGAATGCTCGTGGGCTCGTGTACAACAATAGGTCTGTAAACCTTCTTTTAGAGTATGTAAATCTATCTGAAGGTCTTGCCCCAGTGCGTACAGATTACAGTAGTGTTGGGTGGATTTTGGACAGTGAGAGTCTTTCCTTTTACGGCCTGAAAGATAATAATGAGTTTCACTATTCCGGTGATAAGGAATTGTCACCGGTCGGCAAACTTAGCGATTATACTAAAAGGATAAATCGTCTAATAACCGGCAGAACTGGTCTAGAAATTACACTTCTTGCAGCTTTATCCTCCGCACTGGTAGGCCTACTTTCTTTATACCAGCCAATGGAGACACTACTGTTACACTTCTACGGGAATTCATCCAATGGCAAAACGACCGCGCTTCAACTCTGTTGTTCTGTCTGGGGTAACCCGGCCATGGGAAAAGGGTTGCTATCCTCCTGGAATGCGACCGATAACGCAATCCTTTCTAAACTCAATTATAACTTCGGCATCGTGCAGTGTTTTGATGAAGCTTCTGCTTTACCGCGAAACTTCTCTTCGCTACTGTACGCGATTTCCCAGAATACCAGCAAAAGCAGGCTGTCGAAGTCTTCACAGTTAGTGGCTGAAAAGAAGTTCTGTACCACTATAGTAAGCAGTGGCGAAAGCTCTCTGCTTGCTTCAAGTAACCAAAATTCCGGTTTACGGGTACGCGTTCTTGAATTTTTTAATGCTCCCCTTACAGACAGTGCGGAGCATAGCAACTTAATCAAATCGTTTGTATCACAAAATCATGGCACCCTTGGAGCTGAATTTACGAATATCCTAATTAATACTGATATAAGCTCCATATTCTGCACTTACAACCAACTGGTCGGTCTAATGCTATCGAAAATCAAAAAAAGAACATCGATAACGGAAAGACTAGTGGCAAAGTATGCCATTATTTTAACTACAGCAACCATCGCGAATCAACACCTAGGTATTCAAGTAGACGAGGATAATATTATCGACTTTCTTCTTCAACATCATAAAGGCTTAGCTTATCAGTCCAATATTGGAGAAAGAGCATACGATTGCATCCTGGATTGGGTGACAAGGAACAGAGGTAAGCTGCTAACAGAAACAAACAGGCAATCCAATTCCATTGTGGAAGGAACCTTTCTCAAAGGGAACTGTGTAGCTTTACTGTGCTCCACCTTTGACCGTATCCTCGCCGAAAACAGTTTTACTGATACTACCGTCATTCTACATGAGCTCAAATCGATGGGTATCCTTAAACCTGAAAGCGCTGATAAACTTAAAGCGCGTGTCGTGGTTAACGGGATAAAAAAGGACTGCTACCGCCTTTATATCAAAGATCTAGCAGATTACGAACCTATCGAATACGTCTCTGGTGTAACTGAACAAGAATTATTATTTTAAGGAGAATTCCATCATGATTAAAAAACTGTTAAACTCAACTGAGCATAAACTTGTACTGTCACGTTCCTCCTCGCATTCACCAATTTCCCTCAACATTGTAAATACAGAAGGTAACGGTAAAAGAATAAAACTATCTAAAGGGTTGCTCAATCAACTGGGGAACCCGACTGAAGTTGAATTTATATTAAATGAGGACAAATCCGGGATGATATTGATCGCGTCAGAAAATGGCCTTAATATCAGCAAGGGGGGAACAATATATAGTGCTGAACTCGTCCAAAAACTTACGGAAAGCTTTAATTTGGATTTTAATAGCCACACCAGTCACTCGTTTAATAGCATTACTATCAAAACCGACCCTGACGATAATATCACCTACGCGGAAATAACTTTCTAAAGCAATATCCGCGCGATGCTCTATTTTTAAACTATTACTAAATTGAGGGTGCTAACCCATCTGTGAGCCACTTAGGAGGCAAGCTCGATGATCATGACGTTTCAGTCTTGCATAAATTGCGAAGATCTGAAAAGTCACCAATATGATGATACAGAAATTAGGTGCTTGCAACATACTGCTGAAGATGACCTTTCTGATTTTTTCGCACCAGCTGTGAGGCTCCTAGCCGTACAAATTCTAGAAAATATTTAGTATAGAACTAAAGCTCCGTGGGGGTTACTCACGGAGCTCATAAATAAATCTAAAAATATATTATTTCTCTGAGTATTAATTCAAAGGAGATTGTCTTATGACTATAAATTGCAATACTACTGAAGATATTATTACTTCACCAAAAATAAAAGCGGTGGCTTATTGTCGTTTTTCCAGTGATATGCAGCGCGAGGAATCCATCGATGCGCAAAAACGATTCATTTCAATGTTTGCCGCTCAGAACAACTACGAAGTGATAAATTTCTACTGTGACAGAGCAAAAAGCGGAAAAAATACAAATCGCCCCGCATTTCAAAAAATGCTTGACGATTCTAAAAAAGGTTTATTTCAGGCAATCATTGTTCACAAGATAGACCGATTTTCCCGCAATACGGCTGATACGCTTGAATTATTTGATCTTCTGAAAAGTCGGAATGTGGAAGTAATTTCAGCTTATGAGCGTATCGAGAATACGCCTATGGGTCAATTCATGTTAAAAATAATTTCAGGGATGAGTGAATATTACATTTCGAATTTAGCAAACGAGGTCTTAAAAGGCCAGCGCGAAAATGCTTTTAAGGGCCTTGCTAACGGAGGGATCGGTTGCCTTGGTTATGATATAGTTGATAAAAAATATGTCATCAATGAAAAAGAAGCTGAGGCAGTAAAAATAATATTTGAAATGTACGCGAGTGGTTTTGGGTATAATTCAATTATACAAAAATTAAACTCTCTAGGTTATAAAACAAAAGCCGGAAAGCCCTTCGGCAAAAATAGTTTGTACGCCATACTGAACAATGAGAAATACATAGGCAATTATACCTTCAACAAAATAGCACGGGGGAACTCACATGGCAACCGAAATAGTCACAAATACAAACCCGAAAACGAAGTAATTAGAATTAAAAACGGTGTGCCCGCAATAATTCCTCAGGATGTGTGGAATAGGGTACAGAGTATCCGTAAAATCAACCCCAAAGGGCGCAGTCATAACAAATATTTCTACCTGCTTTCCGGGATAGCCTGCTGTGGTGAATGTGGGGCAAAGTTGCACGGCAACCCAAGAAATACAGGCAATGGAGGGCCGGTATATGTTACTTACCGCTGTAATCACCGGGATAACAATAAATCCTGTAACTTAAAAGAAGTTAGGCGTGAATACCTGGAAGCTTTTGTAATAGAGGAACTATTTAATCACTTCTTTAATGACGATGCCATTCCAAAAATCACCCAACAGCTTAATGAGCAGTTGAAACAAAACGCCAGTAATAATGACGAGGAGTACATTCAGTGCAAGGCCTCCCTCAGTGTGCTCCAGAAGGCCCGCAACAATCTCATTGAGACCATCGAAAACACTGGGTATAACAAATCAATCGGTGACAAGCTCAACGAATTAGAATCGCAGATTGAGACCTGCAATGCATTCATAACGCAACACGAAGAAAAAGAAAAAAATGTCCCTATTCTCACAGAAGACCAAGTCAAACAGAATCTGAGCAAACTAAAGGAATTTGCAAAGCACAGCGAGCGCGAAGTTGTCCGTAGCATGGTTCAAAGCTACGTCGAGCGCGTAACAGTATATAACGATAAGGTGGAGGTCGTCTTTAAGGCGGCCTTCGCCTTTTCTTTTGGGCAAAATATTGTCTACAACTGTGCTTCATCCATTTCAAGGGCAAGTTTGGATAGGAGATATGGAAAATATACGTCAATTGAGCAAATGCCTGAATACATACTTGCAAACTTGTACTCTGCATAGAATAGATATGGCCCCAAGACAAAATGTCTTGGGGCCGATTTGGTGCAGGCTGGACGTAAAAGTTTCCCCGATTTTACCACTACGTCAACTAAAGCCAATTGAACTTCTTAAAATATTGCCGCCTGTTATAAAGTTCATGCTTCAATATACTTCTCTTCTCGTCTTTTGAATGAATGCATAGTACCTTCCAGAATTGTTACGATACACTTATTTATTTCTGAGTTTTCAATACCTCCAGCTTCAATATGAACCTGTTGTTGATCTTCTTTGTCAATTTTTACATGAATAATTTGATCTGAGTCTGCTACTACAGCTAAATTCGGATTATGCGTTACAAGTATTATTTGTCTGCGATTTTTTGCAGCCTGAATAAATGGAACTAAGACCTTTGAAACACTTTGATTATCCAGATTATCTTCGGGTTGATCTATGATCAAAGGTGTATCCCTTAAATCTAACAGTAAATAGAATATCAGCAATAATGCACCTCGTTCACCAGGTGACAGTTTATCCAAAGTTTTATTGTCGCTAATCAGCTCATATTTGTTATATATGTACTTCATTCCGAATAAGTAATTATAAAAATCCAGTAATTTATTATCCTTAATTTGAGAAGCAACATCTATTGAGAAATTTTGGATACACTGCAATACCAACGTTGGAATTCTATTATAATCATCAAAATTATCGATTTCATTTAGTTCTTCTACTGTTTTAAACAATTGGTAATTGTCATCTCTAAATGCATTTTTCTTCTGCTTATTTATAAAGTCAAATAGCTCTTGCTGAAAAGATTCTTCTATGACAAGACCTGAACGAATACATATACTATAATCATTCAATAAATCTCTGTTTTTTTCTATAAAGTCATCAACAGGCTTTTTAAATCGATCATAGATCTGAATAATTTTTTTCTTTTCAGTAAATATATTATAAGTTATTGCTAACCTCTTCTGGTATAGTTGATCTAAATCATTTTGAATTTTACTGTTAACATATTCAATCTCATCTTCAATTTGCCTTACACTTTCCTCTTTAGTATTTTTTGTTTTTGTCCAGTCTTGATAGTCTTTTAAGTATTTATCATAAGCTATAATATCTTTATTTGCATCAGCTAGGATAGATTTTTTAATATTTTCCTTATCGATTACTATTTTCTTTAAACCATTATCTTCATTATCAACTTGATTTTTTAATAAATCAATTCTATCATCTATTCGCTTTTTCTGTGCCTCAATTGGTTGCTTGTTTATGTTTATTTTAATAATATCGTCAATATTAATTTTATAATTGAATAATTTCTCGTTTATGCGTTTCTTTTCATTTAGAAATCTATTTTCAAATTCAATTATACTATCTAATACTAACTTTAATTCGTTCGAGGATATAAGTAAGCCACTTTTTTCATTTTCAATTACTTCAATTTCTGTTTGCAAATCATTTATATCTTTTGCTATTTTTTCATATTTTTTTTGTGTATCTGCAGATAATTCCGGCTTTTTAACTTCAGTCGGACATATTTTAGAATGTGCTTCTAGTTGATCCTTTGCATTCTTTAATAATGCATTTTGACTTTCCATATATGGAGGAAGAAGCTTTTTTTCAAGTTCAATAATTTGCTTGTTGGTATCCATCATATCTGTCATACTATATGCAATGCTATTTTCCGCGAGACTAGAGTATTTATCAATTAAGGATTCTAACGATTTTTCTCCTTCTTTATCTTCATCGCTTAACCGAGAGAAAATAACACTATTAATTTCAGATGTGAATTTTTGTAACTCAGTATCTGTGCATATTTCTTCAAAATACTGTTGGGGAATACACTGGACACCTTCAACATTATTTATGTTGGGTAATTCCCCTAAATTTTTAACAATATAGTCAGGACTATTTAACCACTTAACTTTACATTCAAAGTTATTTGCCATTTTGTTTTTTAGAAATTTTTTATTATTTAAAAAAGCAAATTTGTTATAGTTTTTATTATCTGAAGTCCATGCAATTACTTCCGCCAAGGCAGACTTACCATTACCCTTATTACCAATAATGCTGACTAATCCTGGATTTAAAGGTATTGATAAATCTTTAAACCATTTTCCTTTATCTCCAGTATATCCGTTCTGCCAATCAATACATACTCTATCAATATATTTGGTAGCATTTTTATTAATTCTGTCTACTTGTTCAGGAATCTCTTTTAAACAAATTCGATTATCATAATCAATTAAAGCTTGCCTTAATCCTTCAAATGTGCAGTCTGCTTTAACCCATGTACATTTCTGTGATAGTACATCATAATCTGTTTTTTCGTGCGAATCGGAGGCTACCATACAAGGTTTCCCAAAGTATTGCATATAAAACTTAGCATTTTTGGCTTCCGAACAATTAAAATTGGGAATTTCAATTACATCAATTTTTTCACTCATAATTTCTGCTTTAGTTATATCTAAATGTTGATACAACTCTTCCGGGGATGGATCTTTTGAGTTAGAATGGTTCATTTCAGACTCAATGCTACCGTGCTTATCGCCACCATGGACTATAATTAAGCCACCTAGCTCGTGTGTCAAGTTAACTGCATTCTCTAAATTTACAGGTGATGCAAGTAACCCATTTGAATAATTGCCTTGCCCATTGCTTGTAATCGCACTTACTGTTAAATCCACCTTTGAACAGAAATTGTCATATAGAGTTGATTTCGTTGATTTGTTCATCTTTCCTTTTATCATAACTGCTTTAGGAAATATTGAAATAAGATGTACTCCATTTTTACCCTTATCTGTTTTTAGTTCGATTCCCGGCAAAAAATCAATAAGATCTTTAAAAAGGCCTAGGGAACAGCTGCCATTTTCGTATATATCCCATATTTCATCCAAACTATCAAAATTACTATGATCAGTTATCGAAATCATTTTTATGTTGTTATTTACTGCACATTCAAAAATATCTTTGATTTCCATCTTAGTTCTTGTTTCTCTTGAATACTTTGAATGCAAATGCAAATCCCATTTTTTCCATTCTGACCCTCGTGTTATCATTATTTTTCCTCCTCATTGTAAATAGTCGACATTATGTTGCTTACTATTGCTCTTTTTCTTTATGCTGATATATAATTGCTATTAGCTTACTGGAGAAAAGGGGCATAAACCAGCCCCTGATAATAAAGCCAAGCTATATATAAACAATTCGATGAATCAAGGGAAGGAAAAATAAATTATAAGCAACTAATATTTCTAGTAAAATATTCTTTATTATCTTGATTATATTACCAATTGTGACCAAATACAACTTAAAATTCTAAAAATATAAATCAAAAACGTAACTATGGAGTATTTCTTCTCGGCTACGCTTTTTCCTTCATATTTTGCAATCCGACATTAAAATAGACGATACAAAAAGGGCCACGAAACATTTTAGTTTCGTGGCCCAGATGGTGCGGGTGACAGGACTTGAACCTGCATGCTTGCGGCACCAGAACCTAAATCTGGCGTGTCTGCCAATTCCACCACACCCGCGTAAAAGCTATTATACCGTAATAACAGCTTTTATGCAAGTATTATTTGCCCAGAATGCCCTGCTCCAGCATGGTCTGCGCCGCGAGCATCGCGCCCAGACGGCCGCTGTGGTAGTTCAGGCCGCCCTGCATCCAGGCCGCGTAGGGCTCGCGCAAGGGGGCGTCCGCAGACAGCTCAATGGAAGCGCCGAGCGTAAACGCGCCCGCCGCCATAATGACTTTGGAATCGTACCCGGGCATGTCCCACGGCTCCGGCACCACAAATGAATCCACAGGCGCGCCCTTCTGCACCCCGCGGCAAAAAGCGACCAACGCTTCTTCCCGGCGGAGCAGCACCGCCTGAATGATGTCCGCGCGGGGCTCGTCATAGCGCGGCGTTACGTCGTAGCCGAACTGGCTGAACAGCGCCGCTGTGAAAACAGCAGTCTTCAGTGCTTCCCCGGTTACATGCGGCGCATGGAACGCGCCCATAAACAGCTCGCGGCTGTTGCCGAGTGTGGCGCCGATTTCGCGGCCCGTGCCCGGGGTAGTGAGGCGGAAAGAGCAACTTTCGACAAGATCGGCATGCCCGGCGATGTAGCCACCGGTCGGGGCAACGCCGCCGCCGGGGTTCTTGATCAGCGAACCGGCCATCAGATCGGCTCCGCGCGAAACCGGCTCCTCACGCTGAACAAACTCACCGTAGCAGTTGTCCACCATGACAACGCAGTCCGACGCTTTTTGCTTCGCTATTTTCGCTATTTTTTCGATATCCTCTACAAAGAGCGACGGGCGCAGGCTGTAGCCGCGTGAGCGCTGCACATAGACCATTTTGATTCCGGGATGAATGCGCCGTTCCATCTCCCCGTAATCCGGCGTACCGTCCTGTTTTAAATCCAGTTGTTCATAACGGATTCCGAATTCCTTCAGGGAACCATTGCCGTCCCCAGTCAGGCCGATCACCCCGCGCAGTGTGTCATAGGGAATCCCTGTCACGCTAAGCATGGTATCGCCGGGACGCAGCACGCCGAACAGCGCCACCGTAAGCGCGTGGGTACCGCTCACAAAGTTGTGCCGCACCAATGCGTCCTGCGCGCCGAGCGCTTTTGCATAGACCGCATCGAGCGCGTCACGCCCGCGGTCACCGTAACCGTAGCCGGTGGAACCGGCAAAATGACTTTCGCTCACACCCGCCTGCGCAAAGGCCGCCATCATTTTCTGCTGGTTATATTCCGTCGTTTCATCGATTCGGCGGCGGTGCTCCTCCGTCATGTCAGAGGCGCGCTGAGCCGCCTTTTCAACACTGTCATCAATCTTGAAATAAGAGTACATCGGATTCCTCACTGTTTATTCATCAAAATTATAGGTATCAAGCGGGCTGATCACCGGCTTGCCGTCTGCCCCGAGCAGCGGGGTCAGCCCGCCGGCGTTCCCGAACGAAGCCTGCAGGTAATGCACGCCGGTTTCCCGGTCAAACAAAATACGCTGTACGTTCAGCATGATTCCCTGTTCATAAACAACCTCAAATCGATTTTTCATGATGATTCCTCCCTAAAAGTATGAGAAGGTACTCAACAATACGATATTGCTTAAGGTGAAACAATCTGCTCCGTAAATCCGCCGCAGGGGACGAAGCCGCATGCGCGGTAAAAAGCCTCATTTTCCCCCTGTGCGTGGAATACATAGATTTCTGGCTGCTCCAGCTGGGAAATTACCGCGGAAACCGCCGCCTTCCCCAGTCCTTCCCCGCGATGCTCAGGCGTGCAGGCCACGGCGGAGATAATCGCCTTCCCGGCTTCTTTCGCGGCGCAGACAGCGCACGCCAGCAGCTCGCCGTCCCGGCGGATGCCCACACTCAGCGCGGCCTCATGCCGGATTCGATGGGAAAGATCCAGATAAAAGCCCTCAAACTCAGGAGGGATAAAGGTTTCTGTTTTACATTTGCAGAGCAGCGCGTGAATTTCGCGCAGGCTGGGATTCAGCTCGAGCCCAGCGGGCGGCTCTGTTTGCCTAGTTTGGCGGTATACCATTACTTCACCGCTTACTGCGGCTGAAAAACTGATTTTTTCTGCCGCTTCTGCGGAACAAAGCAATTTTTGCGCGCCGGACATGAGTATAAACTCGTGAAGCTCCTGAAAATCCGCGTCTTCGCGCGCGGCCAGCACCATGCTGTCGTCCAGCTTGCAGAGGGCAGCTTTGTCGTCCTGTGTCCAGATCTGCGCGAACGGCTCATGAAATCCATATGCGTGCGCGGCGGCAAGAATACGGCAGCCAAACACCGAATCGGCGAACAGCGTAAGATTCTCCATCAATTCTGTTTTATTAATCATGTATTGTGCCCGCAATCTCCCCTGCAATTTCAGCGATCAGTTTCCCCACTGTCTCATAGTCCTCCTGCGAAATCAGGCTGACCGCAGAATGCAGATACCGGCAGGGCAGGGAAACTGCCAGGGTGCGTACACCACGCCGGGAAACATGAATTGCGCCCGCGTCGTTGCCTCCAGCAACCGCCCGCTTTGCCTGGCATTTTACACCCAGCCGCTTTGCCGCGGAGAACGCCATTCTATAATATTCCTTATCATAAATAGTGTGTCTGTCCATAAAAGAAATAACCGGTCCCTCACCGACGCAGCAGACCTGTTTTTCTTTGCTCACGCCCGCAACATCGGCGGCAGTGGTGGACTCCACAACAATCGCCGCGTCCGGCTGCACAATATAAGCTGCCGTTTTCGCGCCGCGCAGTCCGATTTCCTCCTGTACCACAAACGTGAAGAACATATCAAAAGGCAATTCGCTTTGAATCATATTAATCAACAGCGCACAGCCCGCGCGGTCATCGAGCGCGCGGCTCTTAATCATCCCATGGGACGTATCAAAAATGGAATCAAAGCAGACGGAATCGCCGGGCAGCACGACCTCCTCCGCTTCTTCCCTGTTAGTCGCGCCGACGTCTATGTAAAGCTCGTCTTCGGGAACGGCTTTCTCCTTCTCTTCACCTTTCAGCAGGTGAATCGGCTTTGCGCCGATGACGCCGGGGATTTTACCCCCGACCGTAACCGGGCGGCCGCAAAGCACACGCCGGTCAATCCCCCCTACGGTGCTGAATTTCAGCAAGCCCTCGTCGGTGATATAGGTTACAATCATGCCGACTTCGTCCATGTGGGCGCTTAGCATCAGACGGGTTTTCGCGCGGTGTGCCCCCTTCTTGAACACAATCAAATTGCCGAGCGGAGAAACCTCCACGCTGTCGGCATAAGGGGCAATTTCCTTCATAATGATTTCGCGTACCGCGTCTTCATTGCCCGAAATACCCCGCGCGGCACAAAGAAGCTGCAATAATGTAAAATCGCTCATGCTTCTACCTCCCTGATATATGCCGCCATTAGCTGAGCCGTCTGCTCCACATCGTTCAGGTCGATAACCTCAACCTGTGTGTGCATATAGCGCAGGGGAATAGAAATCAGCGCGGTGGGAACGCCCTTGCGGGTAATCGCGATTTCATCGCCGTTGGTTCCTGTTGAGTTTCCCATAATATCCAGTTTATAAGGCATATCCGCCGCTTTGGCCAGCGCAATGAGCTTGTCCCCCATGGAACGGTTGAGTGCGGGGGCAATGCCGATCATCGGGCCGCCGCCCAATTTGCCGCAGACTTCGGGAGCTACGTCGGGTTGCGCCGCAAAACCGACATCCACCGCGATGGCCTGTGTCGGGTTGACAGCATATGTACCGGTCACCGCGCCCTGTCCACCGACTTCCTCGCGGGTGCTGCAGAGCACGGTCAATTCACACTTCAATTTGGTCCCCGCCAAAAGCTGCACACAGCGAATCAGCGAAGCGACGCCCGCACGGTCGTCCAGCGCGGCGGCGGTCACACGGCTGCCCAGCAGGCTTTTCGGCTCGGCGTGCAGCACAATGTGGTCGCCAAGGTGAACGAGGCGCTCCGCCTCTTCTTTATTTAGTCCCACATCGACTGCCAGTTTCTCAATCGATTCCACTTTATCTTCTCCGCCGCCGGTAAGATGCGGCGGCGTACAGCAGATAATTCCGGTCAGTACTTCCGTACCGTAAACCTTCACCGGGCTGCCGGGCAGCACACGGCGGTCCATTCCGCCGCAGCGGTCAATATGAAGAAAGCCTTTGTCGTCAATACCTGTTACGATCATACCGATCTGGTCGATATGCGCGTCCAGCATCACATGCGTTTTCGCTCCGGATTTCCCCAGCTTCGCGATTACGTTGCCCATTGCGTCCCTTGTCACCGTTGCATATTTGGAAAGCTCCTTCGCGGCGGCGTCCGCCGCGGTCTGTTCCTCGCCCGGCGTACCCGGCGCGGTGCAAAGGCTGAAAATCAGTTCCTTTAGTTCGTCCAAAATTGTCACTCCGTTGTATAATATATTAAATACTGTAATTATAGCAGGTTTACGAGCTTTTTGAATTCTTCTCCGCGTGTTTCATAATTCGGGAACATATCAAAACTTGCACACGCGGGAGAAAGCGCGACAATGTCGCCGCTCACGGCCTTGCCGCGGCACACTGCAACCGCTTCCTCAAGGGAAGACACATGAATAATTTCAGGATTGTTTTCCCTGTAATTCGGCGCCGCTTTTACACTCGCTTCAATCTGACCGGCGGTTGCCCCCATCAGCACCAAAGTCTTCACCTTATCGGCCACCACAGGCCCGAACGAGTCAAACGGGATTTTTTTGTCGTACCCGCCTGCGATCAAAATGATTTTCTGGTCAAACAGGGAAAGCATACCCCTTGCCGTTCGGCTCGGCGTAGTGGCGATAGAATCATTGTAATACCGTACACCGTCCAGCTTACGGATCAATTCGCTGCGGTGCTCCACGCCGCCGAATTCCGCCGCGACCTTGGCCATCGTTTCAACCGGTACAAATCCCCACAGCGCGCAAATCGCCGCCATGTAATTTTCCACGTTATGCCCGCCCGGAATCTGAATATCCGCCGCGTTCATAACCGGGGTGTCAACGCCGTTCGCAGAGAAAACGAGGTCGTTGGTCTTGCTCAGCCACGCGCCGTGTTCGCAGCGCTTCGTGCGGCTGAACATCAGTGTTTCACCGCGTGTTTCGCACGCAAAGCCGGCGGTGATTTCATTGTCGGCGTTCAGCACGGTCCTGCCGAATGCGTTCTGGTGCAGCAGAATATTCTTTTTTGCGTCGATATACTCCTGCATATCCTTATGCATATCCAGATGATTCGGCGTAATATTCGTTACTACCGCAATGTCTGGGCTGCGCCGCATAGAGATCAGCTGAAAGCTGGACAGCTCCACCACGGCAACGTCGTCCGGCTGAATCGACTCAATTTCCGGTAAAAGAGGATTGCCGATATTCCCGCCCAGATGCACGGTTTTCCCCGCCGCCTTCAGCATTTCGGAAATGATCGTCGTTGTCGTCGTCTTTCCGTCGCTGCCGGTGACCGCAAATATTTTGCAGGGACACAGGTCGAAAAACACCTCTATTTCAGAAGTAACCGCCGCGCCGCGCTGCCTGGCGGCTTCAAGCTCCGGCAGGGTATAGCGCATACCCGGGGTGCGGAAAATGATTTCCTCATTCAAATTTTCAAGGTAACCGTCGCCAAGCTGCAGCTGTACGCCGAGCAGTTCCAGCTCATCCGCTGTTCTGCCCAGCGCAGCCCTGTCTCGGCGGTCACGCGCCGTAACAACCGCTCCTTTTTGCGCGAAGATTCTGATCAGCGGCAGATTGCTGCCGCCGATGCCGCAGAACGCAACAGTCTTCCCTGTTACAGACTGATAAAATTCCTCAATATTCATCTCTGCCTCCAGAATGATTGACATTAAACAATAGAGCGGCCCGCCCTTAGGGAAACAGCGGGAGCCGCCGATTGAAACCGCGGTAAAATATCATATTAGCCGCAGTCACGCAATAGACCAAGGCCTTGTTATTCCTTGGATGTTTTCTAAAGTTAACTGACTATATTGCCAATTCGCACAATCTTCACCATTTTACAAACAAGCCCTAACAGAAACATTATACGGTTACCCCGTGAAAATAGCAAGGAAAAAAACGGCTTCACAGTGCGGAAACACGAGCAGTGCCGCAATGCCACCCATTGAAAAACCTCAGCTGCAGAATCATAAAACTGCAGCCGAGGTTTCAAAGTATTACAATACTATTTTTATTTTTGCGTTTCGCCCTTGTCTTCGAGCAATTTAGTACGGACTTCCCTTGTGGTATTGCTCTGACCGGAAGTCTGGCTGTAAATCGTCAGTGTAATGGTATCACCCGCCTTGTGCTTATTCAGCACCGCGTACAGGTCATCCAGACTGGTGATTTTCTGCCCGTCGGCCTTTACGATGATATCACCCGTACCTACATTGGATTTTCTCAGGTCGCTGTCCGCAGTGACTTCCCGAATGATCACGCCCGCCGGCAGCCCGGAAAGCTGCGCCTGAGCGTCGGTAATGGTAGTCGCCGTGATACCCAGACGGCTTCTGCCTGTCACATAGCCGCGCGCCACCAGATCATCAATAATGGATTTTGCTTTGCTGATCGGAATGGAGAAGCCCATTCCCTCAAAGCCGGTGGCAACAATTTTATTGGAATTGATACCGACGACCTGCCCGTACATATTCACAAGCGGGCCGCCGGAGTTGCCGGGATTGATGGCGGCGTCGGTCTGAATATAGGTCATGCCGTTGTCGCTGTGGCTTTCGATGGTACGGTTCAGCGCCGAAACATAGCCGCCCGTCAGTGAGCTTGCATAATTCAGTCCGCCGGGATTGCCGATGGCGATAACCTGATCGCCGACCTCCAGCTGATCCGCGTTGCCGAAGGTTGCGGGGGTCAGCCCGGTCGCGTTAATTTTCAGCACCGAGATATCGGAGGTTTTGTCGTAGCCGACAACCGTTGCCGCGTATTCTTTCTTATTATAAAGAATGACGGTTACCTTATTGGACCTTGAGTAATTGACGACGTGCGCATTCGTCAGGATATAGCCGTCGGATGTCGCGATAATTCCCGTGCCCTGGCCTGTGCCGCTCTCGCCGGTTGACGTGTCGGTCACTTCAGTTTCCACACCAACCACGCTTTGCACCACTTCCTTGTAGACCTGCTTTGCGGAAAGTTCATCTCCGGTTGGCTGAGAATTAATCACAATACCGGCAGCATTGGGGTTTGTTCCGTTACCCGGCGCCGCTCCTTCAATTTGAGACTCTAAGGAAGAAGAAGCAGAGTTTTGCGTGCCGCCGAACGCGCCGTTGTTCTTTCCCGGCTGTGCAGAAGAGGTTCCGGGAAGTGCGGTGTTTTTCTGATCAATGGCGGTATAAACGCCATAAATGCAGAAGCCCACAACCGAGCCCACAATCAGAACGCCCAGAATCCACAGAAAGACCTTCAGACCGGTATTCTTTCCCTTCGTGTGCTTCGGCGGCTGCGGATTCTGCTGGTACTGCCCGCCGTATTTCTGGTAGCTCCAGTATTGCTGCCCTTGCTGCCCCTGCTGCTGGTACGGATTCTGGTTGTATGGATTGTACTGGTTTTGATTGTATTGGTTACCGTTGTAACCGCCGTAAGAATTCTGATTCCCGTAAGGATTGTTATACTGCCCATACTGGGAGTTGCCGTACTGCCCATATGGAGAATAATAATTTTGAGGATTCTGGGGATTTTGGTACTGCTGCCCATAATCCTGATTCTGCCCTGCGCCCGCTCCCTGATAGGGGTTTTCCTGTGTACCTGCCGAGCTGGAATCCGCCGTATTCACACTCTCGTCATTACCGGATTCCAGCGCGTCCGTATTCTGACTGGAAACAGGTCCGCTCTCCTCTTCGGATTTTGGCGCGGAGTCTGTATTAGGCTGACTCCAAGAATCCAAGGAGTCCTCTGATTCCTTGGGATTCTTGAGATCCTCGGGATCCTTAGGCTCCGTGGAATTCTCCGGTTTCATAGAATCGTTTGAATCTTTGGAATCCTTTGGCTCGTAGGAATTATTGTTGTCGTTGTCGAACATATCATTTACCCTTTCTATCTATTTTTTCAGCTATCGGTAAAGTATCCTTAGGATTTGATTGCTCCAAAGCCTTCGGAATCCAAAACTCAAACCGACAGAATTCGTTTTGCGTACTGCTGACGGTAATATCACCGCCGTGAAGCTTGATAATAGTCTTTACGATATACAGTCCCAAACCCATTCCGTTTTTATCCTGACTCCGGGACTTATCGGTTTTATAAAAGCGGTCAAATATCAGCGGAAGTTCATCGGGTGCGATTCCCGCGCCGCTGTTCTGGACGGAAACCACGGTGCGCTCTGGCTGATCGGTAATCAAAATTTCGATATAGCCGCCTTCGTTTGTAAACTTAACCGCATTTTCAATTAAATTATATACCACCTGATGAATCATATCCGGGTCGCCGTCAACAAAAAGGCTTTCCGCGTCTTCCAGTCCGCGCACTTCCAGTTTTTTATCTTCAATCGGTTTTTCAAAGGAAAGCAGCGCAACCAATACGGTATTCATAATATCAAAGCGCGCCGGCCGCAGCCGAAGCTCGCCGCTGTCGATGCGGGAAAGATCCAGCATTGTGCGCACCAAGCGTGAAAGGCGTTTAATTTCCTGTGACACGATACTCAAATAGTGGTTCTGCTTTTCAGGCGGGATGGTTCCGTCCAGTATTCCGTCGATGAACCCGGCAATGGTGGTCATCGGCGTTTTCAATTCGTGCGACACATTGGCAATGAAGTTGCGCCGCACACTTTCACCGGACGAGAGCGAGTTTGCCATATTGTTAAACGCCAGCGCAAGCTCACCGATCTCATCCTGACTGGTGACGGGAACCCGGACGGAAAAGTTTCCTTCCCCGAAAGCACGGGCCGCAGCCGCCATGCCGCGCAGCGGACGCACAAGATTATAAGTAAAAATCCATACCGCGCAAAACGCCACCATAAACGCCGCAATCGCCGCCAGCGCGAACACACGGATCATTTCGGTACGAAACAGGTTGAACGAACGGATATTGTAAGCGGTGAACACCGCCCCGATGGTAACTTTCTGACCGTTGTTGTCCACTACAATCGGTACGCCAACGGTGTAATAAGGCTCGTTGTAAATTCCGCCCAGCGTTCCCTGTCCGCTGTATCTTCCGGATAACGCACTCTGCATGATTCCCGCGTTCACAGCCTTTGTGCTGTCAACGGTCTTCTCGTCCGTAAAAGCGGGAATAATAATCTGACCGCTGACATTCGTCAAAAAAATATCTGCGTCAATATTGTCTGAAAACGCGGCAATAAACGCCTGCGTCCATCCCCTATGTAAATCGTAAACATTGGGCTGTACCGAAGTTACGCTTGCCGCGGCAATATCTGCCACACTCTGCGCATTTTTCAGCAAAAGACCCCGTTTTTCAGACCGCCAGTAGGAGGAAACAAATGTAATCATTACGACGCTCAGAGTCAAAAAACTGATTGCGATAACCGTGGAAGTAATTCTGAGATATTTTTTAAATAACGTCTTTTGCATCGTATTGCTCACACCACTCTTCAGCCTACGAATTTTTGACTTCAAACTTATAGCCAACACCCCAAACTGTTTTCAGTGCCCATTGGTCGGAAACGCCTTCCAGCTTTTCCCTGAGCCGCTTTACGTGTACGTCCACCGTACGGCTGTCGCCGTAATAGTCGAAGCCCCAAACTTCGTCAAGCAGCTGGTCGCGTGTAAACACACGGTTCGGGTTGCTGGCCAAATGGTAAATCAGTTCCATTTCCTTGGGCGGGGTGTCGACCTGCTGCCCATTCACACGCAATTCGTAATTCGTAAGATTAATTGAAAGTTTGTCATACTTGACTTCTTTCACCAGTTCGTCTTCATTTTTTCCAAAGCGGCGAAGCACCGCTTTAATTCTGGCCACAACTTCCTTCGCTTCAAAGGGCTTCACCACATAGTCATCCGCACCCAGTTCCAAACCGAGAACTTTGTCGAACACTTCGCCCTTCGCAGTCAGCATAATAATCGGACACTGTGACTTTTTGCGGATTTCACGGCAAACCTGCCAGCCGTCAAGCTCGGGCAGCATAATGTCAAGCAAAATCAAGTCCGGGTTTTCCGTATCAAAAACATCCAGCGCTTCACGGCCGTCGTTGGCGATTGCCACTTCAAAGCCTTCTTTTTCGATGTACAGCCTGAGCAGCTCGCAAATGTTCCGGTCATCGTCCACTACCAAAATTTTTCCGCCCGCCATTTTGACTTCCTCCTTATAACCCCTATCCTGTTTATATATCTGATTATAAAATAGTTCTCGCGCAAAGTGATGAATTTTTTATAAAAGTTTGTGAACAATTCATGATAAAATCCCGGTTTAAAGCGCTTTTAACCGCTTAGCTGCAAATATAGTCAGTTAACTTGAAAACAAAACCAATCAACAAGCGTAAAATCCATAAATCAAAGATTTTGCACTTGTTTCTTGGATGTTTTCTTGAGTTAACTGACTATAGTATATGAAAGGGGGAAGCGTTTACGCGCTTCCCCAAAATTATATAAAAGAAATGGACTTTGCATGCTGCTTATTTCTTACTTCATGATGCTGCTCAGCAATCCGCCTTTTTGAATGATATTCTGAATGAACGGCGGGAACGGCTGCGCCTGATACTCTTTTCCGCTGGTTCGGTTGTAAATGACGCCGGTGTCAAAATCGACTTCCACTTCGTCACCGCTCTGAATCTCACGCGAAGCCGCTTCGCACTCTAAAATCGGCAGGCCAATGTTAATGGCATTGCGGTAAAAAATGCGGGCAAACGTACTTGCGATTACGCAGGAAACGCCGCTCGCCTGAATCGCAATCGGCGCGTGCTCGCGGGAAGAGCCACAGCCAAAATTTTTCTCCGCAACAATAATGTCGCCCTGTTTCACGGTTTCAACAAAGCTGCGGTCAATATCCTCCATGCAGTGGGCGGCCAGTTCGGCGTGTGAAGCCGTATTCAGGTACCGCGCGGGAATAATCACGTCCGTGTCGACGTTGTCGCCATATTTATGAACGATTCCATGTGCATTCATTGTAATTTCTCCTCACTGATTTGGTCAGGGTCGGTCAGGTAACCGGTCACGGCGCTTGCCGCCGCTACGGCGGGGCTTGCGAGGTAGACTTCCGATTCCACATGCCCCATTCTTCCCACAAAATTCCGGTTGGTCGTGGAAACGGCACGCTCGCCTTTTCCCAGTACGCCCATATGACCGCCAAGGCACGGGCCGCAGGTCGGCGTGCTGAACACCGCGCCGGCCTCCACAAAGATTTCCGCCAAACCCTCGCGCAGCGCCTGCAGGTAAATTTTCTGTGTGCCGGGCAGGACAATGCAGCGCACGCCCTTTGCGATTTTCCTGCCTTTCAGAATGGAGGCCGCTATGCGCAGATCCTCCATACGTCCGTTTGTGCAGGAACCGATCACGCTCTGGTCGATTTTTACTTTGCCCGCCTCATCAATGGTGCGCGTATTCTCCGGCAGATGCGGGAAAGACACCGTGGGTCGAAGCGCGGCAAGGTTGATTTCCACGGTTTCATCATACTGCGCGTCGGGGTCGGCGGTGTAAACCACCGGTTCACGCCGGAAACGGTTGTTTGTATAGGCGAGGGTGACCTCGTCCACGGGAAAAATTCCGTTTTTGGCGCCGGCCTCAATCGCCATATTGGCAATGCACAGGCGATCGTCCATGGAAAGCGCCGCAATACCTTCTCCGGTGAATTCCAGCGAGCGGTACAGCGCACCATCCACGCCGATTTTCCCGATCAGGTGTAAAATCACATCCTTTCCGCTCACCCACTTGGAAGGCTTGTTTTTCAGCACCACACGGATTGCCGACGGTACCTTGAACCACGCTTTTCCGGTAATCATGCCCGCCGCCATATCCGTCGAGCCGACGCCGGTGGAAAACGCGCCCAGCGCGCCGTAAGTACAGGTGTGGGAATCCGCGCCGATAATGCAGTCCCCCGAGCCGACAAGGCCCTGTTCCGGCAAAAGCGCGTGTTCAATGCCCATACGGCCTACATCAAAAAAGTTTGTAATGCCGTATTTTTCCGCGAAGTTTCGCACCTGCCGGCACTGCTCCGCCGCTTTAATGTCCTTGTTGGGGGTGAAATGGTCGAGTACCAACGCGATTCTTTCGCGGTCAAACACGGACGCAGCGCCGCATTTTTCGAATTCATTGATCGCGACGGGCGAGGTAATGTCGTTGCCCAGCACCATGTCGAGCTTCGCCTCAATCAGCTGACCCGGTACCACCGACGAAAGACCGGCGTGCGCTGCCAGAATTTTCTGCGTCATTGTCATTGCCATTGGTGTTCCTCCCTTATGCACATTCGATTTGTTCTCAATTATCGCATAACACTTGCAAAAAAAATGTATCATATGTTACAATTTAACAAAGTCAATTACTATCGGCTAAAGCCGATGGTTTGAATTTGAGGCTAACCATAATTGACTTTAATAAACCGTAAAAGGGAGAAGACAAAATGCAGACCGACGGTGTCAATCAATGGAATGTACTGGAAAGCTCCCACACAGCGCGTCCCTATGCAAAAAATCAAATGATTTACTGGCAGGATTCTCCTGCCGACGAATTCTATTACCTGAAAAGGGGAAAAGTGAAGATCTTCATCAGTTCGGAGAATGGTATGGAAAAGACGCTTACCATACTGGAAAGCGGAACCATCTTTGGCGAAGCTTCCTTTTTCGACGGCAAGCCCCGCGTTTCCTCGGCGAAAACGCTCGTCCATTCCGAAATTATCACCGTTACCCGGCAGAGCCTTCTGGGCTGCTTCCGCCGGGAGCCACAGCTTGCCATGAATCTGCTTACTTATTTGTCGGAAACAATCCGGATGCTGTCCGCGCAGGTGAACACCATGACGTTTCTGCAGGCCGACCAGCGCCTTGCGAGGCTGCTTCTCACACTGGCCGCGAACGGTACGGTACACGCCACGCACGAAGACTTGGCAGAACTCGCGGGCGTTTCGCGGGTGACGGTAAGCCGCGTGTTAAGCCGCTTTAACGAAAACGGGTGGGTTCGTGTTCACTACCGCGGCGTGGAGCTGCTGAATGAAAACGGGCTGAAAGCGTTCGCTGCACAGTAGCAGCGGCTTTCAGCCCGTAATTTTTAGGACCTGTTCTTATTTACCGTTTAAAAAAACCTGATCAAACAGCTTTTTGGACGCCGAATAGTACTCCGTCTGTTTGTCTTCCGCTTTCGTACCCTTCACAATACGCAGGGAAGCGCTCAGATTGTTCAGCATAAGCGCCTCTTCGCCGGTTGATACGGAGCTTTTCAAACTTTGCAGATTCGCAGCATTTTTCAGTGAAATGCGCATTTTGTCATAATCGGTTGCGTTTGCCGCGGGACTTGTTCCGTCCAGATAAGCAAACAGCTGCTGACTTTTCTGCTCGTTTTGGAAAGACGCGTCATCCGTCAGAAAAATCATGCTCATACCATCGGAAAGGTCGGCCATCAGCTTCGTTACCGAAGCCATTTGCATATTAGGGTCAGCAGAGTCGGGATCGGCTGACACAACATAGGAATTGATCTGCACGACCACTTTTCCGTCGTGATTCAGGTCTTCCCCGTACTTTTCAAGCCCCTGCTCCAACTTGTCGGTCGCCTCCGAAGAGTACCCCACCTGCGTAATCAGCCCGATCTGATAATCGGGATGCACAACAGAAAGCATATCATGGATAAAGAAGCCGACGAGCGCGACGACGGCAAGCGCGATAATCACATGCCATTTATGGTAAAACCAGAAATTGTCCCATTTTCCCTTAGGCGTTTCGATCTTAATCTCCGCGCCGGGCGCATTGATTGTTTCTTCCCCGGCATTATGCAAATACCTTTCCCTGGCCAATGCGAATCACTCCTTCGGTTTCATCGTCGGGAACAGCAGAACGTCACGAATGGAGGCGCTGTCCGTCAGCAGCATTACCAAACGGTCAATACCCATGCCCATGCCGCCCGTCGGGGGCATACCGTATTCCAAAGCGGTCAGGAAATCCTCATCTATCATATTTGCTTCTTCGTCGCCCGCGTCACGCAGCTCCATCTGATGCATAAAGCGCCCGCGCTGGTCAATCGGGTCGTTCAGCTCGGAATAGGCGTTTGCCAGCTCGCGGCGTGTAATAAACAGTTCGAACCGCTCCACAAGTTCGGGGCAGCTCTGCTTGCGTTTGGTGAGCGGAGAAACCTCCACCGGGTAGTCATAAATAAATGTTGGCTGCAGCAGTTCCTCTTCGACTTTCTCCTCAAATACCAGCGACATGATATCGCCCCAACGATCGGTCGTTTTGGTTTCAAGATGCAGCTGCTTTGCAATCTCAAGCGCCTTTTCGGTATCGCCTTTAAAGGTAAGGAAGTCAATGCCGGTATATTCCTTGATTGCGTCGTTCATGGAAAGGCGGCGGAACGGAACCGACAGGTTCACTTCCTCGCCCTGATAAGTAATCTGGTCGGTGCCGCACGCTTCCATTGCGCAGGCGTGAATCAGGTTTTCCGTCAGCTCCATCATACCGTTGTAATCCGTATAGGCTTCGTAAAGCTCTACCGTTGTGAACTCGGGGTTGTGCTTCACGTCCATACCTTCGTTGCGGAAGATACGCCCTACTTCATAGACACGCTCCATACCACCCACAAGCAGGCGCTTCAGGTGAAGCTCCGTCGCAATGCGCAGGTACATATCGATGTCCAGCGTATTGTGGTGGGTAATAAACGGTCTGGCCGTAGCACCGCCGGCAATGGTGTTCAGCACCGGGGTTTCCACCTCAATATAATCCCTGTCGTCCAGGAAGCTGCGCAGTGTCTTAATAATCTTGCTGCGCTTGATAAAGGTATCCTTTACCTCGGGATTCATAATCAGGTCAATATAGCGCTGACGATAACGCAGGTCGGTATCCTTCAGGCCGTGGTACTTTTCCGGCATGGGCAGCAGCGACTTTGAAAGAAGCTGAATTTCCTTCGCGTGAACGGAAATTTCCCCTCTGCGCGTTCTGAACACATAGCCCTTCACGCTGATGATGTCGCCGAGATCCCAGCAGTTCTTCATGTCGTTGTAGCTTTCTTCGCCGACCTGGTCTATTTTGAGGTAAACCTGCATTCTGCCGGTACGGTCGTAAAGGTCCATAAAGCTTGCCTTGCCCATGTCGCGCCAGCTCATTACGCGCCCCGCAATGCAGACATCCTGATTTTCCAGCTCTTCAAACCGGTCACGGATTTCCTGTGTGCTTGTGTCGCGCGCACAGGTGGTGATGAAGAAGGGATCCTTCCCCGCCTGCTGCAAGGCTGTCAGCTTGTCCCGCCGAATTTGCAGCAGCTCACTCAGGTCCTGTTCCCTGTCCTCCTGCTGCGCTTCACCCTGCTGAATCTTTTCTTCACTCATTTTTTAACTCTCCTAAACTCTATACTTCTATAGTCAGTTAACTTTAGAAAACATCCAGGAAAATGGAGATTGGTTCTGTTTTCAAATGAACTGACTATATATCTCACGGCGGCGCCGCAGTAAAATCATCTGCCATCAGCGCAAACCGCGCATTAATCAAAAAAGGGCAGGATGAACCTGATCACCCCGCCCAATCGGATTATTTCGATATGGTAAGAACCTCATACTCCATTGTACCGGCAGGTACCTCAACCTGAACTTTGTCACCGATACCGTGATCCAGAAGGGACTTTCCAACCAGGGATTCATCCGAAATGTTTCCCACCAGCGGGTCGGCTTCATTTGAACCGACAATCTTATAATTGACAACCGTGCTGCCGCCTGTAGCGGAGTTTGTTACTCTGAGCTCCACTTTCGAACCGATGTGGATATTTTCGTTGCTCAATTCGTCCTCGTCAATCACACGCACATTTTTGAGCATTACTTCAATATCCGCAATTCTTGCTTCCATGATGGCCTGTTCGTTTTTCGCTTCGTCATACTCGCTGTTTTCCGAAAGGTCACCGAAAGAAAGCGCTACTTTTATTTTTTCCGCAACTTCCTTACGTTTTACACTTTTTAATTCTTCCAGTTCCTGCTCCAGTTTGTCAAGACCTTCTTTTGTCAACACAACCTGTTTAACCATACGCAAATCCCACCTTTTTTATGCAAACACCAGCAAAACTCCCGCCCGCGCGCCCAGATTCGCTCTGTTCACGCAAGCCGGATATTTGACCGGATTCTAAAAACAATACATACATTATAGTGAACCATATGCCCGCTGTCAAGTCAATTACCATCGGCTAAGGCCGATGGTTTGAATTTGAGGCTAAACCCTTCTATAGACGAAAGGACACCGCTCAAATTCAAACTGATTAAAACCAATTTTATTTTCTGCTTGAAAACAACCTTCGCCTAAAGCCGAAGGTTTCGAACCGTAATTGACTTTAATAAAAAGCAGACGGAAAGCAAATAATTTATTTTTCGCAATAATGATTTTGATCCGCTGCTTTAATCCGTATTCTGGTCAGCACTGGCGCCGGTGCCGGATGCCGTATTTACCGCGGAGCTCGCCTGCGAGCCGGGTGAAACGCTTACTGCGGCACCCTGACGGATCAGAGCGGAGATCGCGGTCTGCAGTTGCGGATCCTTTTCGCCCGAAAGTGAATTTTTATTCAGAAGGTTCTGCTGTGTATCGGTCAGTTTTTTCTCAATGTCCACATCAATACCCCGGTCGTTGAAGACCGCCCCGTTCAGCGTCAGATAATTCGCAACCGACAAAATCATAGCAGAACCGTCGGAAAGGGGAACCACTTCGTCTTTGGAACCGTAGCCCGCGGTCTTTTCCCCGACAAGCAGACCTTTTTTATAATCCTTTATGTCGGAAGCAAAAATTTCAGCTGCACCAAGCGTATTCTGATTCACAAGCACGCTAACCGGCAGACTTACCGCATTCGAATCGGAGCGGTACTCCACCGTAACTTTTTCGGACTTATCCTTATAACTGACCGTATTGCCCGCCGGTAATAGCAGATCAAGCATAGCCGCCATGCCCTTTACGCTGCCGCCGGAATTATTTCGCAGGTCTATTATAATTCCCGCCGCGCCCGCTTTCATACGTGCTGTCAGCGCGCTGCTGAACTGAGCGGCGTTGCTGTCTGAAAATTCCGAAATTTTAAGATATGCAATGTTCCCGTTGATCATGGACGACGTGACCGTCTGCTCCACATACTCGCTGCGGGTCACTGTGATACTCAGCACATCTGCCTTCACGGCAGCCTGACCGGAGCCAGAGGAAGCTACTGAAACTGTAGAAGAGGATGGCGTTGATGCGGAACTTGCTGAATCAACGCGCAGGATACCGAGCTTGACTTTGGAACCGACCAGTCCGTCCAGCTTGTTCAGCGCGTCGCCGTAAGTCAGGCGCAGCACTTCCTTGTCGTCCACACTCACAATCGTGTCGCCTTTTTTAATTCCGCTTTTTTCCGCAGGGGAATTCGGCATAACCTGTATGACTTCCATATTTCCGTCGGCGTCGCGCACAGTTTTTATGCCGACCCCAACGCTTTTCTGTTTGTTTGCGTTCAGGTATTCCTTGTATTTTTCAGCGGAAAGATACTTTGCCTGCGCGTCGCCAAGCCCGGCAAGGTAACCGGCGCAAATACCGTCGTTCAGCGCTGTCTCGTCAACCGTGCCGATGTATTCCTGCCTCGCCTTCTGATCCATTTCGCTCAACTTGGTATACATCGCCTGACGCTCATTGACGTCCGCCATTTTCGCATTAAAGTTTTTCATTGCGTAATCATACGTCAGTGAGACCGTGACTGCAGCCGAAACAGCGACGAGCGCAACAGCGGCGCCCAAAGACAGCTTCTTGCTCATAGTAGCTGACCATCCTTATCGTAGTTTTCCCGGTACGGCGGTTTTCCGCGCGAAACCTGATTTACTCCGGCAGCGCAGCTCCCCTTGAGAAAGCTGTATTGCCGGAGTAACGGGTATATAGTCAGCTAACTTGAAAACAGAACCAATCTCCATTTTCTTGGCTGTTTTCTAAAGCGAACTGACTTTACTATTTATCTGCTGAACCAGTTCAGAGGATTCTTTGCAACACCGCTCACACGAATTTCAAAATGAAGATGTGCGCCGGTGGAATCGCCGGTACTGCCCACATAAGCAATGACCTGCCCTTTTGTCACCTGTTGACCCGCGCTGACCGCCACGCTGCTGCAATGGCCGTACAGTGTGGAATATCCGCCGCCGTGGTCAATCGCGACCACATTGCCGTACCCACCGTAGCCTGTACCGTAGTTGCCCCACCCGGCCATCATCACGCGGCCGGAATCCGCCGCAACAATCGGTTTTCCGTAAACGCCGGCGGAAGAAATATCAATTCCTTTATGGAAGCTACCCCAGCGGGAACCGAAACCGCTCGAAATGGTATTCACGCCCGGAACCGGCCAAGTGAAGTTTCCTTTACTGGTATATCCGCCGCTGCCGCTTGAACCCTTCTGGGAAGCATAGTAGTCCTTGTACCATTGGTCAATCGCGGCATCCAGCTTCTTGTTTTCCGCTGAAAGCTCACTGTCTTTCTGCTGCGCGGAGGAAACATCTTTTGAAATTTCCGAAATCACCTGATTGGTTTCCGATACCAGTGCGTTCAGCTCACTTTTTTTCTGATCCTGAGTGACCTTCGCTTCCGCCACCGTCGCGCGGCTTCGCTGTATTTCCGCTTTCTCACTTTGGATACTGTCCATATCCGTTCTCAGGGTATTGATCAAATCGGTATCATGTGTGGTAATGGATTGGATGGCCTGGGTCTTGTCCGCCAGATCCACCACGCTTTTCGCGCTCAAAATAATTTCCAGATTAGAGGCTTCCCCTGTCAGATACATGGCACGGAGACGTTCTTTTAGCTTTGCGTAATTAATATCAATGGATTTCTGCTTTGCTGAAATCTGGGATTCTTTTTCATTGATCTCATTGTCCAGGGTAGTGACCTGCTGATTCAGCACATTGATCTGACCCTGTACGGTAGAAACCTGTGCGTCCAATGCATCCTTGTATTCCTGTTTTTTTGCTTTGTCCGCTTTCAGTGATTTCAGCTTCGCTGCGTTCGCGGCCTGCTGCTTTTTCAGCTGCGCCTGCTTCTGCTGAAGCTGGCCGATGCTTGTTGCCGCGTTCGCCTGTTCGGCGATCGGAGCGGAAAGGACCAGAATCAGCGCCATCATCGCGGCAGCTGCACATTTCGCAATTCTTTTACCAGCCAACAACGTCTCCACCTTCCTTTTTCAGGTACCGTCCGATTGAAATCACGCCGCCCACTGCGCCGAAAAGAGTACCCGCAAGCATAAAGGACAGTGTAATCTGCAATGTCATCGTACTGATCGGAATCGGCGTAAACATCATGATTGCTGTAACCGATTCCAGCATCTTGTTATACATCATATAAAGCAGCAGGCTCGCAATTCCGCCGGAAAGGAGCCCAATGATCATTCCTTCCACAATAAACGGAACGCGTACGAACCAGTTGGTAGCACCGACAGATTTCATAATACTGATTTCAAGCCTGCGGGAAAACATGGTTACACGAATGGTATTGGAGATTATAAACAGGGAAACAAGACTGAGGATTGCAATGATCCAGAAACCGGCCGTTGTAACCATATGATCCAGATTCGTCAGCTTTTTCGCTACATCCGAATAATCGTTGATCGAATCAACACCCGAAATCTGTTTAATCTTTTCCGCCGTCTGCTTGTACTGTGACAAATCCTTGAAGGAAATCTTGAACGCGTCCGGCAGAGGGTTGTCCTTTCCGGTCATGCCCTCCAGCATGGTGCCGTTCTTATCTCCCAGAATATTCTGGTATTGCTGAATTGCCTCATCCTTGGGAATAAATTCACAGCTTGCAATATTGTCGAGTTTTTTGATTTCCTCGCCGGCCTTTACTGCCGAAAGCGTCGGCAGCCCTTGCTTCATATAAACGCGTACGGAGTTGGTTCCCTCTATGGATTTCATCGCTGTGTCTATGTTCATGGAGAAAAGCACCGCGGCACCGGTCAGCAGCAAACACGAAATCAAAACGCCGACAGAAGCGATCGACATGGTGCGGTTGCTCCAAATATTTTTAATTCCTTCAACGATTAAATATTTCAGATTTCTAATCTTCATGGGGCACCTCCTGGGAAACGCTGTCCGCCACGATCTGCCCGTCATGAATTTCTACAACGCGCTTATGAAAATGCTGCACCAGCGTATGTTCGTGTGTTACCATCAAAATTGTCGTACCGCGGCGGTTGATTTCGCTGAGCAAATCAACGATTTCAAACGAGAGCGCTGGGTCGACGTTTCCTGTCGGTTCATCCGCGATAATCAACTTCGGATTATTGACCAGCGCCCGTGCCAGCCCCACGCGCTGCTGTTCGCCGCCGGAAAGCTCTTTGGGACGGCATTTCTGCTTGTCCTGCAGGTTTACCAGACCAAGAATATAAGGCACTCGCTTTTGAATCTCCTTTGTCGAAGCGCCCACAACGTGCATTGCGAAAGCGACATTCTCAAAAACATTTCTGTTGTCGATCAAACGGAAGTCTTGAAACACCATTCCCATATTGCGCCGGAAATACGGTACGTCGCGGCGCTTCAGATTGCTGAGCTTCAGGTCGTTCACGGTTACTTCGCCCTCATTGGGCCTTTCCTCACAGGTAATCATCTTCAAAAACGTGCTTTTGCCGGCGCCCGAAGAACCGACAATAAAGACAAACTCTCCGTTGTCAATGTGCAGGCTTACATCTCTGAGCGCCTGTGTTCCGTTGGAGTACGTTTTACTCACATTCTCAAACTCTATCATGTAATCTCCCGTTATAGTCAGTTCACTTCAGAAAACAGCTAAGAAAATGGAGATCGGTTCTGTTTTCAAGTTAAATGACTATATTCTCCGTCATTTTCCCTATAGGCGATCCGAAAACTCAATACAGACGGGCCGAGCCGCAAAGATACCCGCACCCGATAAAGGTACAGGCCGTTTGTGTTCCCTCTGTGGTTTAACGGAAGTTCCATGGAACAACAGTTTCTTGGAACAACAGTTCCATGGATCAGTAGTTCCATGGAGCAATTCCGCAAATTCCTTGAGTTTTCCCTTTTCAAAACTTCCCGGCCTTCCCGTGCCGCGCAGCGCGCACCACAGCCGCCCAAATTCCGGCTGAAAGAGGTGTGCAGACAAAACAGAGCAAATAAAAAATAAAATCAGATTTTTTATGCCAAACGCAAACTTAGGGGCCACCCGCCGATTCGTTCAGCGTCAATAAAAAATCCGCACAAGCCAATTATTTGTGCTATTAAACGCGCAGTCAGAATTTATAATTGACTGACTTTGCAAATGCGCAATGAAACGAAAGCCCACTGGCATGTTTACATAATACCAATGGGCATATCCTTTATTGTTTCGTAGCAGAATTAATTTGTAATAAATCTGTAATTATTTTATTAAGAGAACAAAACTTGCATTAAAATTTATTGGGATTGGAAGAAAGATACTTTTTCACCATTAACGCAACCTTGAAAACGATTGCGTCTTCAAATTCACGCAGATCCAAACCGGTGATTTTCTTAATTTTCTCCAAACGATACACCAGCGTATTACGGTGTACAAACAGTTTGCGCGATGTTTCGGACACATTCAGGTTGTTTTCGAAAAAGCGCTGAATCGTAAACAGCGTTTCGTGATCAAGCGACTCAATGGAACCGCGCTTGAACACTTCCTTCAGGAACATTTCACAAAGCGTGGTAGGCAGCTGATAAATCAACCGGGCAATGCCAAGATGATCGTAGCTGACAATTGCTTTTTCTGTGTCAAACACCTTGCCCACTTCGAGCGCGACCTGTGCTTCCTTAAAGGAATGCGCCAAATCCTTAATTCCCGTAACAACGGCACCGATGCCCACAACACAGTGCGTATAGAACTCGCTGGAGAGCGTGTCCACAATGGAACCGGCAAGCTTTTCCAAATCTTTAGACTCAATACCGGTTTTGATTTCTTTCACCAGCGCGATATCGGTCTCGTTAATATTGATGATAAAGTCCTTGTTTTTGTCAGGGAACAGGTTCTGCACGACATCATAGGCAGAAACATCAGACTTATTGGTAATTTTAATCAGCATGCACACACGGCTGACATCCGCGTTGAAATGCAGTTCGCGCGCTTTCAGATAAATATCGCCTGGAAGAATATTGTCAAGAATTACGTTCTTGATGAAGTTGCTGCGGTCGTATTTCTCATCATAATACTGTTTGATGCTGCTCAAGGAAACAGCAAGCAGGGAAGCGTAGCGCGTAGCTTCAGGGTCATTGCCGGAAACAAAAACCGCGTACTCGGGGCGCGGACGGCTCCCAAAGGATTTATAAGTATACCCATTCACCACGAAAGCAGTAGGCGCAGCCAGTGTTTCCGCAGTAATACTGTCGTTTACCTCACCGATTCTGCCCAGTTCGCTGCAAGCTATGATTACTGAAGTCTCATCGATCACGCCGATTGTCCTGTCAATGGCATCGCGCATCTGATGAATAACCCCTTGAAATAATCTGTTTGACATGGCTTTCCCTCACTTTATCAATTATGTCCAATCTTTTCGATCGACAATTACATGCTAGTTACATTTTACATAAATTATTTCAATTTTTCAACCTTATATCAAAATTTTTATCAAATTTCAATGGCAGCGGGCGAAGAAGCATAAAATAATACCATAATTGACCATGATTTCGCATTATTTCGCTCTGTATAAAATCAGCCGCGCCAAGGCGGCGCGGCTGAACTCAGTCCATACGGATTAATTAGTTAAGGATTGCCTGCTCTGTTTGCTTGTCGAACAGGTGCATTTTGTTCAGTTCAAAGGCAATCTTAATCTTGTCGCCCGTTTTCGCGGTAGAAGTCGGCTCAACGCGCGCGGTGATGGAGTTGCCTTCGCAGGCAAGGTACAGATAAGTTTCAGCACCCATCAGCTCGGTTACTTCAACGTCTGCCTCAACAAGGCCTTCTGTTGCATTGGCAATGAATTCCGGCTCGTCATGTACGTTTTCAGGACGAATTCCGAAAAGAACTTCTTTGCCGACATAATCTTTCAGAACATCATCTTTGTTCTTTGCAGCAGGAACCGGAATATCGTACTTGCCAAAATGCAGTACATATTTGTCCCCCTGCTTATTAATGGTTGCATCCACAAAGTTCATTTGCGGTGAACCCATGAATCCGGCAACAAACTGATTTACAGGATAATCATACAGGTTTTGCGGTGTATCAACCTGCTGTACAAAGCCGTCCTTCATAACGACGATACGATCGCCCATGGTCATAGCTTCTGTCTGGTCATGTGTAACGTAAATGAAGGTGGTGCCCAGTCTCTTATGCAGCTTAGCGATTTCGGTTCTCATCTGTGCACGCAGCTTGGCGTCCAAGTTGGAAAGAGGTTCGTCAAGCAGGAAGACCTTCGGATCACGGACGATTGCGCGTCCGAGTGCAACACGCTGGCGCTGACCGCCGGACAAAGCCTTCGGCTTACGGTCGAGCAGATGGGAAATATCAAGAATTCTGGCTGCCTCTTCTACGCGGCGTTTGATTTCATCCTTCGGAACTTTACGCAGCTTCAGGCCGAACGCCATGTTGTCGAAAACTGTCATGTGCGGATACAGTGCATAGTTCTGGAACACCATTGCAATGTCGCGATCCTTCGGCGCAATGTCGTTCGCAAGGGTATCGCCAATGTACAGCTCACCTTTGGAGATTTCCTCAAGACCAGCAATCATGCGGAGGGTTGTGGACTTTCCGCAGCCGGAGGGGCCAACCAGAATGATGAATTCTTTGTCCGCGATTTCAAGATTGAAATCGGAAACAGCGGTAACACCGCCATCGTAAATTTTGTAAATATTCTTTAACACTACGCTTGCCATAATATTCCTCCTGTAAATACAGTTTTCCTCATGCCCGGCATTCACCGGAACATGCCTACTCTTTCATATTGTTATGATAACAGAAGTGACCCGCGCTGAACAGTCCTTTTTTGCCTAAACTTAAATCACACGCTTTAGATAAATCTCCTAAAACACAAATTCGGGCTCATAATTTCGTGCAAAATTGACATCGGGCAAATACAAAACAAAGTCATAAATTTAAATTATTTAGTCTAAATTGCCATCCGATTTAAAAACATCTGTCAGTTCCTCCGGCGTCAGTTCACGCGCTTCCCCCGGGGCAAGCGTTTCATCCAGCGCCAGCGCGCCGATCTGAATGCGCTTCAGGTGCAGCACGGCGTTTCCCACAGCCAGAAACATGCGCTTGACCTGGTGGAATTTACCCTCCCGAATGCGCACCAGCACCCGGGGCTGCGCGCCTTCCTCCAAAACGCGCAATCCCGCCGGAAGACAGGTGATGTCGCCCAGTTCCAGCCCGTTTTCAAAGCGCGCAATATCCTCCTGTGCAACCGGTGATTCCAACACGGCTTCATACCGCTTGAAAACATGGCTCTTCGGGGCAAGCATGCGGTGTGCGAATGCGCCGTCGTCCGTAATGATCAAAAGCCCTTCCGTATCCTTGTCCAGCCGTCCGGCGGGGAAAAGGCCGCGCCGCTGCATGACCGGCGGCAAAAGGTCAATCACGGTGCGGGCCCGTAAGTCACGGGACGCGGAGAGCACCCCGGCCGGTTTATTCATCATGTAATATACCGTTTTCTTCACATTCAGGTTTTGCCCGTCCACCGTAATCTCATCCAATTCGGCATCCGCTTTATAATCCGCTTTTTTGACCGTTTCTCTGTTTACCCGAACGGCGCCGCGGCGAATCAGCTCCCCGGCGCCTTTTCTGGTAGAAACATTTTGGGAAGCCAGTATTTTATCAAGCCGTTCTCTGCCCATTGTTTCACCGTCCTGCTGTTTTTATTCTTTCCCTTGCCATGCTGAAAACCGGGCAGAAAAATCCCCCGGTTTTCAGCTGCCATAGTCAGTTCACTTTTAGAAAACATCCAAGAAAATGGAGATTGGTTCTGTTTTCAAATGAACCGACTATATTATTGTAACCAATTCTTCGCATCAGGTCAAATCAATCTGTCGGCCAGGCCGTTGTCGGAATTGCGGAAGAAGCCTTCGGTTTGGCTTCCTGAATGGAAGCGGAGGAAGCGGCCTTTGACGCGCCGGACTTGGAAGAAGCCGATTTTGAAGAGGCAGATTTCGAAGAGGCCGATTGCGAGGAAGCAGACTTGGAAGAAGCTGACTTTGAAGACGCAGACTTCGAGGAAGCGGATTTGGAAGAAGCCGCCTGCGAAGAAGCCGCTTTAGAGGACGCGGCCTGCGACGATACCGCGCTGGAGCTCGGCAGTGCTGAAGACTTTGTAAACGTATCGTTTGATGACCTTTCCCCAAAGAAGCCCGTCATAAAACCGTCAAGCGCAACCGTGCTCAGATCGCCGCCGACAACCTGATTGTCATACACCAGTATCGTCCCGCGCACATCCGTCTCCTGCGGATAATTTGTTACGGCGTAGACCCACTGTTTACAGACCTTTCCCGCGTACTTGGTCAGGTCAAGTCCCTGCTCTTTTTGAATTTCATTATAATTGCTGTATACATCGTTAAACTCCAACGGAATTGTTACGTCCTTTGTCTCCATCGCTTCCGCATTCACCGTCCAGCCAAACTGGTTGAAAAACGACACGCGCTCTTCATTGGTAGCCGCGGAAAGCGAATACCTTACCCCAGCGGCTTCGGCACTCGGTGCGGTGTTATGCACCCTTGTCAAAACGATTGCCGCAGTCACCACCAAAAGAACCACCGCCAATATGACACAAACTTTCTTTCTGTCGGCTTTAAATGAAAATACAAACATTTCACCGCCCCCTTGTAAAAAATTAATATGCACGAGAACGGTAAAAAATGCAAAAAGGGGATGTTGCGAAATGGATGAACAACCATTTCGCAACATCCCCTTTACGGAAAAATTGCTTGTGGGTCATCATTAGACCCACATTTTGTATTTATCTTTACCCTTCGCTGCCCTCCTCGGACTTTGCCGCTTCCGTCACCTTTTGCGCGACCTGCGGCGGAGCTTCCTCATAACGGCAGAAGTCAAAGGTAAAACTGCCCCTGCCCTGTGTGTTCTGCCTCACGAACGTGGTGAAGTCGTGCATTTCCGCCATGGGAACCTCGGCCTCCACAACCTGCATTCCGCTGTCGGCCGGGTTCATTCCCAATACGCGGCCCCGGCGCTTGTTTACCTCGCCCATTATGTCGCCCATGTTGGCGTCCGGAACGGTGCAGTTCAAGGTTCCGATCGGTTCGAGCAGAACAGGGGAAGCCTGGGGCATACCCGTTTTATAGGCAAGGCTCGCCGCCATTTTGAATGCCATTTCAGAGGAATCCACCGGATGGTACGAACCGTCGTACAGCGTTGCGCGAAGTCCGACCACCGGATACCCCGCGAGCGGGCCTTTCACGATGCTTTCGCGCAGTCCCTTTTCCACCGCCGGGAAGAAATTTTTCGGCACGGAACCACCCACCACGCGTTCACCGAATTCCAGACCTTCACTGTCACAAGGTTCAAACTCAACCCACACGTCACCATACTGGCCGTGGCCGCCGGTCTGTTTTTTATAGCGGCCCTGCACCTGCACCTTTTTCCGAATGGTTTCACGGTAAGGCACACGAGGCTGCTCCAGCGTAACGTCCACACCGAATTTGCTTTTTAATTTCGACACAATCACATCCAAATGCTGCTCGCCCATACCGGACAGCACCATCTGGTGTGTTTCGGGATTTGTCGTAAAACGAATGCTCGGGTCTTCCTCGGTCAGGCGCAGAATTCCCTGTGCTACTTTGTCTTCTTCGCCCTTGTTTTTCGGCAAAACAGCAAGCGACAGCGTGGGAGCAGTATAGGTGATTCCGTCGAGCGTCACCCTGCGCACCGGAGAGGAAAGCGTATCCCCTGTGGAAACACCCTGCAGCTTCAGCACAGCACCGATATCACCCGCGCCGATATACGCGGCGTCCTCCTGCTTTTTTCCGCGCATCAGTACGGTTTTGCCAATGCGCTCCGTATTGCCCGTGCGCATATCGATCAGCTGCGTATCGGTTCCGACCTTTCCAGAGATCACTTTCAGATAGGAAAGTTTTCCGATGAACGGGTCGGCAATGGTTTTAAACACGATTGCCGCGGGCGCCGCGTCGTCGCTGACGGTCAGCTCGACCGGGTTTCCGTCCATGTCGGCCGCGACTTCGCCACTCTTTTCCTCCGCGGACGGCGCGAGCCAGACCAGCCCGTCCAGAAACTGCTCCATGCCCCGCATCAGCAGCGCGTCGCCGCAGAACACCGGACAGATTGCGCCGGACTTTACGCCTTTGCTCACGCCGACGATCACTTCCTCCGGCGTAAACTGTTCGCCGGAAAAGTACTTTTCGAACATTTCATCGCTGGTCTCGGCAACCGCCTCATAAATCGCGGTGCGCAACCCCTCCAGCCGATCGCCCATGTCGGGCATTTTCACCTCGAAGGGCGCTCCCTTGCTGTAGTCATACGCCTTATATTCCAAAATATTAACGTAGATATTTGCCGTACCGTCCACAATATACGGCACGACAACCGGGCATACGGACGGGCCGAATTTTGCTTTCAGGTCCTCGAACACGCGGTAAAAACGCGCGCTTTCGTCGCAGAGCCCGTTTACGAAAAATATTTTTGCAAGGCCGCGCGCGTTGGCGGCGGCAACCGCCTTTTCCGTACCGACACTCACGCCGTTTTTGCCGGACACAGCGACCAGCACCGTATCCGCCGCGCGAACAGCCTCCGCCATACCGCCCTCAAAATCGAAAAGACCGGGCGCGTCAATTAAATTGATTTTATGGTTTTTCCATTCCATGGGTGCCACCGCTGCGGACACGGACGACTTGCGCCGGATTTCCTCGGGGTCAAAATCCAAAACCGTGTTTCCTTCCCCTACCTTGCCCAGGCGGTCGGACGCGCCGGACAAATACAGCATCGCCTCTGCAATGCTGGTTTTGCCTGCGCCGCTGTGACCTGCAATTGCGATATTCAGAATATTCTTCGCATGATACTGTTTCATTCTGGAGACTCCTTTCGCGGGTTCATTGGTACATCAGTACAATTGTTCACCCAATTTTAAAATAATTATAGCGTATTCATACAATGATTACAATGCCAAACAAACAAATTCCGGTGCTTTTGCTCCAAGCCTTTCTTCACTTTTTTATTGATTATGACTAGGGCTTGTTTGTAAAATGAGAAGAATTGTGCAAATTACAAAAATATCAGCATAGATAGGACAATCAAGCGGATTCATTTTGAGTTAAATAGAAAAAGTTGTTTTTCTTTTTACAAACAAGACCTAGGTAAACGCTGTTGCCCTAAAATATGTACTGGCTGTCTCCCTAAATTATGACTGCGGACAGCACGAAAAACGCCCGTCCGGAAACCCGGACGGGCGTTTGCGCTTTAAAAAATATTTATTATGCCTTGCCTGCGCAGCCGAGCACGGTGTTGATCTTATGCCCTACCATATCCTTGATCGCTGTGCGTGCAGGAGCAAGATACTGGCGGGGATCGAAGTGACTCGGATTCTCCGCAAAATACTTGCGGATCGAAGCGGTCATTGCAAGACGCAGGTCGGAGTCGACGTTGATCTTGCAGACGGCCATTTTAGCGGCCTCACGGAGCATTTCTTCCGGAATGCCGATTGCGTCAGGCATTTCACCGCCGAACTGATTAATCTGCTGTACAAACTCCGGAATAACGGAGGAAGCGCCGTGCAGAACAATCGGGAAGCCCGGCAGACGGTCGGAAACTTCTTTCAGAATGTCAAAACGGAGCTGCGGCTTCTGACCCGGCTTGAATTTGTAAGCGCCATGGCTTGTACCAATGGCAATTGCAAGGGAGTCAACGCCTGTACGGGTTACGAAATCCTGTACCTGAGCGGGGTCGGTGTAGTTCGCTTTGTCGGCGTCAACGGAAACTTCGTCTTCCACGCCGGCGAGCTGACCGAGTTCAGCCTCAACGGTAACATTATATTTATGTGCGTACTGTACCACTCTGCGGGCTTCTTCCACGTTCTCCTCATAAGGTTTGGAAGAACCGTCAAACATGACGGAGGTAAAGCCACCGTCGATGCAGTCTTTGCAAAGCTCGAAGGACGGGCCGTGGTCAAGGTGCAGTGCGATCGGAATTTCAGGGTTCTCAATAACAGCGGCTTCCACCAACTTGGTCAGGTAAGTATGGTTCGCGTATTTGCGCGCACCCGCTGAAACCTGAAGAATTACGGGCGCTTTCAGTTCGTTGCAAGCCTCTGTAATTCCCTGAACAATTTCCATATTGTTCACATTGAACGCGCCGATGGCGTATCCGCCGGCGTATGCCTTTTTAAACATTTCGGTCGTATTTACTAATGGCATGGTATAGTCCCCTTCCTGATGTCTTACTTGATTTTTATTATACCTCATATTGTCAAAATTTAAAAGGGATTTTGCGGGGAATTGCAAACAATCGGATATTTTGACAAAATTATAACAGCTTTTTATGCCTTTGCGGTCAATAATTGTTCCTTCTGGGAAAACAGCTCCGGGTTCATTCTGCTGTAATGAAAAATATACTGTTGCGCAATGCCCGCGTAAGGGCCGAACGATTCCGGCGTTTTCCCGGGGAACAGCGTCTGCATTGCGCGCTTCATCCACACGTCCATCGGGAACGCGTCAAGCCGGTGCAGCCCGTACAGCAGCGCGCAGTCCGCAACCTTCGGTCCCACGCCGACAATGCCCGTCAGCTTTTCGCGCGCCTCGTCCAGCGGCAGCTTTCGCACCTGTTCCAGGTCAATTTCACCGGAAGCAACCTTCCGCGCCGCGTCCAACAGGTAGCGCGCGCGAAAGCCGCAGCGTACAACCGCAAGGTCATCCTCACAGAGCACGGCAAGGCGCTCCGGCGCGGGAAACGTGTGCTCTCCTGTGCCGATTTCTTCGCCAAATGCATCGCACAGCCGGGCGACGATCCCTTTGATGCGCGGAATATTATTATTTTGGGAGATAATAAAGGAGCAGAGCGCCTCCCACGGATCCTGATTCAAAATGCGCATCCCGGGCGCAAACTCCGCCGCCTGTGCCAGAACCGGGTCGCTTTCCGCAAGGTCGGCGCGAATCCCGTCATAATCAAGGTCAAAATCAAAATAATGCTTCCAAAACGGGTCACGCAGCGCGTTGTTACAGGTTTCGGGCGAAATATTTAAAATTCTGCTGGAGGCCACGCCGGTATAGGAACCGTCGGGCTGGCGGTTCCAGCGAAAACACTGCCCGCACTCCAGCGTCTGAACCAAATCAAAGCTTTCCATAGAATCCTCACTTTATGTACTTCTGCAATCAGCCGCTTCCCCATGCATTAAAAAAAGGAAGCCGAACACCCATCGCTTAGATCGTGTATAGTCAATAATATCACAAACCATAGGCTCGATCCCATTATACCACAAGGGCAAAACCAAAAACGTCGATGACCCCGCAAAGAAAACAGCACCGAAAGTACGGGCCCGCCCGGCCTGAGGGCAAAGCTATCGTGATGCCACAGAAACAAAATGCCATTGCGGTATATTTATAAATTAGCAGTATAATAGGCTCAACCCTGCCGTTTGAGCCTATTATACCATAAAAAGCCGTATCAGCATAATCCTGTATAAACTGGAAAACAGGAATCCCTCTCATGATAAATACAGGTTGTTATGAAGCATGAACCAATCCGGTTAACATAAAATCATATACAGGGACAATGTATAAACCCCCGATTCCTGTGCTGTTGCCACTTATCAACATTTTCAACAGGGTTTTCCACACTAATAAAACAGTTATTCCACATCATTATGTAAACCATTGCAAATACTGTAGGTATAACCTTAGGACGGACGGGGAAAAGAAAATGTATATTCCCAATCGGATTTATTTTAAAATATAAATTGCACAGAAGATTTTAAATTTACAGTAAAAAAGTTCCTAATTTTCATCAAAATATGCTATAATAATTAAATCTATACGACTACAGACGTAGTCAGCGCATTCGGGGTAGATCACCCTTGGGCAAAGCAGCCCTTAAAACAGTAAATTTAGGGAGTTATACTTTTATGGATATGGAAAATAATCGGCGCGGCGAAGATATTATCGTCGGAAGAAACGCGGTCAGCGAGGCGCTGCGCAGCGGGCGCACCATCGACAGCCTGTATGTCGCGCGGGGCGACCGTTCCGGCGCGCTGAGCGCACTGATTGCAAAAGCGAAATCGGCAGGCATCAGTATCAAGGAAGCCGATACCAAAAAACTGGATTTCATGTGCGGCGGCGCGACGCATCAGGGCGTTGTGGCAGTCGCCGCGGTGAAGGAATTCGCCACGGTCGAGGATATGTTCAAGCTGGCGGAGGAACGCGGCGAAGCACCGTTTCTGATTCTTGCCGACGAGCTGGAAGACCCTCACAATCTGGGGGCAATTCTGCGCGTAGCGGAATGCGCGGGTGCGCACGGCGTCATCATTCCGAAGCGGCGCTCCGCGGGCCTGACCTACGCTGTCGGCAAGGCAAGTGCGGGCGCGGTCGAATATGTTCCCGTCGCGCGGGTAACAAATCTTGCCGCGACCATTGAGGAACTGAAACGGCGCGGCGTGTGGATTTACGCCGCCGATATGGATGGCCAGTCCTGGTGCAGTCAGGACTACGCCGGCCCCGCCGCCGTGGTCATCGGCTCGGAAGGGTTCGGCGTGAGCCGTCTGGTAAAAGAAAAATGCGACTTTGTCATATCCCTGCCAATGAAGGGTAAAATAAATTCGCTGAATGCATCCGTCGCGTGCGGAATACTCTGCTATGAGATTGCGCGTCAGCGCGCCGGGTTAAAAGCAAAGAATTAATAGAATACAGGAGCGGATATTTTATGGCCGATAAAAACAGAGCTCCGCAAAACGACTTTTCCCTTGACGAAATTTTAGCGGAGGCACAGACGCTGAAAGATACGCAAATTGAACAGGGAACAGCGCCGGATACCGGCAGCACAGACGCTGCCCTCGAATCCGGCGCGAAGCTGCCCGTTTTTTCTTCCCCCGAGGATATTGCCGAAAGCGCTCAAAAGGCACTGAAGCTGGAACCCGCAGGCTCCGAAACGGCCGCCGTGCAGAAAGAGAAAAAACGCCGTTCGTTTTTCGGGCGGAAAAAACGCGATATTCCCGAATTTGAAGAGGAAGAGGATGTCTACTACGGCCTTCAGCTGAAATCCCTGCAGGAATACCGCGAGGATTACGAAAAGACCATCCGCATTGATTCGAAAAAAATCAGGGAAGCGGAAAACAGTTCTCCTTTTTCTTATTTATTCCAACAGTCAGGCGAACCCAGCAGCCAGCAGGATGCGCAGCGGGAAGAGCTGCATCGCGCGCGCCGGGAGCGCATAGAGCGCACACTCCGTGAGGCGGGGCTGGAGAGCGACGATATTTACGCCATCGTCGATTCGGTGGAGGTTCCTCCGGAAATTCCGGCCGAACCGCCCGTGCCGGATTCCCCCGTCAGTACAATTCCAGAAACACCGGGGCCCGCCACCATTCCCCAGCCGCAGCCCATGCCCGTTCCGGTGCCTCTGCCGGGCCCGGCACCCGTGCCCGCGCCCACGCCGGAAGTAATTCCCGAGCCGCAGCGCAGGCAGGAAGTCCCGCCGCCGATGACGGAACCGGTTTTTCAACCCGAGCCGCAGCAGCCCGCCGCGCCGACGCCGGTCATCGGCCCCCAAATTCGCTGTGAGAGCAATGAGGACAAAAAGCCGGTGCGGGAGCCGGAAACTCGGCCCCAGGTCAAAGAAGGCGTTCTTGCTCCCCCGCCGGTCAGGGAGCCGCCGGTTCAGCGGCCGCCCTATTCCGCTAAAATCAGTCAGCCTTTTATCCCCGGTTACCGGCCTTGTGCCGGAAAGCCGGTACATATGATTGATCTAAATGACTTTCACTCTATTTTGGAGCAGGAAGCAAAGCTCTACCCGCTGGAGCAGCCTAAACCGGAGCCGATTCCACTGCCGGAAAAACCGGTTGCTCCTTCGGGTGACGACGAGCAGCCGCTGACGGTCGATGCCGAAGCCGCCGCTGAGGAAATCCCCGCCGAAGAAGCGGAAGCCGCTTTCACGGAAGAACCGATTCCGTTTCCCATTGCGCCGCCCACGGCGGACGAATTTTCACCGGTGGAGGACGGGCCGACTTCCTCGCTCAAACTTAAAAAGAAAAAACAATTTCATGTTTTCGGCAACGAAGAAGAAGATAACGAATCGCAGGAAGAACCACAGCCCGAACCCCCGGAGCTGGACGACTACTCTAGCCCGTCGGACGCGCCTTCCATCGCGAATGATCTGATAGGAAACCTGCACCGCCTTTACCTGCGCGGCGCCGTAACCGCGATTTGTACGCTCCTGCTGTTTGTGTTCGGTCTTTTCGGGGAGTATTCCGGGATTTTTCCGCAGGCGCTTCAGATCACGCTGGAAACGCAGACCTATTTGATCTTGAATTTGATTTTTCTGTCCATTGCGGTACTGATGAACTACGAGCCGCTGATTAACGGATTTAAGGGTCTGTTCACTTTCCAGGCAAATTCCGACAGTGCGGTTGCCGTTGCCGTGACCGCCGCCACTATTCAGAGCGCGATCTTATTTTCCGCGCAGAATACCGTCAGCAGCGGAAAGCTCCACCTTTACTCCACGCTTACAGTGCTTGCCCTGCTGCTGAACGCACTGGGCAAAGTGAGCATGATGCGCCGCATCTGTAAAAATTTCCGTTTTGTCTCCTCCCCGGATCAAAAACAGGCGGTGCAGCTCTATGACGACTATAATACCGCGCTGCAAATGGGGAAAGACGTTCTCATCGACTCCCCGGCAATCGCCTACCAGTCCAAGACGGATTTTCTGAAGCATTTTCTCCGCTTTTCCTATATTCCCGATCCCAGCGAACAAACCGCCCAGATTATGGCGCCGCTGGTTTTTCTTAGCTCGCTCATTCTGGGGATTGTAACATTTGTATTGACCAAAGACGTGTATTCCGCGCTGACTGCCTTTGCCGCGGCCGCCTGTGTCGGCACGCCGTTTATGAATATGCTCAGCGTCAACCTGCCTCTGAACCGCCTTTCCAAAATTGCTTCGCGCTGCGGCGCCATGATTGTGGGTTACCCCGCCGTCGAAGAATTCGGTTCAACAAACGCTGTTATGCTTGACGCGAAAGACCTGTTCCCCAAGGGAACCGTCGTGCTCAATGGCATTAAAACCTTTGCGGGTCAGCGGATTGACGAGGCAATTGTGGATGCTTCCGCGCTGATGTGCGCCGTGGGTGGGCCGCTGAGCGACCTGTTTGACCAGATTATCCAGAACCGCCGCGACATTCTTCCCAAAATCGACAACATTGTCTACGAGGACGACAAGGGCGTGACCGGCTGGGTTTCGGGCCGCCGGATTCTGATCGGGAACCGCAGTCTGCTGGAAACGCACGGCATTGAACCGCCCTCGCGCGACTATGAGGAAAAATACATTCAGGGCGGTAAAGAAGTCGTTTACCTTGCAACCGGCGGCGATTTAATCGCGCTGTTCATTGTTTCCTACAACTCTGATCGGCGGCGCGCAATGGAGCTGCGCCGGATGGAGGACAACGGCATCAGTCTGATTGTGCGCACGCAGGACCCGAATATCACCCCGCACCTGCTCGCGGAATGCTTCGGGCTGGACGAGCAGTGTATCCGTGTTCTGCCCGAACGGCTCGGCGAGGTTTACGCGGAGCTGACTGCGCAGCCGCAGGAGCGTTCCCCCGCCCTACTCGCTACAAAAGGCCGCTCCACCGCGATGATGCGGATACTGACCGCGTGCGTGCGTCAGCGCAGCAACATTTCGCTCGCCGTTGCACTGCAGAACATCGCTGTGATTCTCGGAATGCTTTTGGTCATTTTCCTGACCTGTTATTCGGGCTTAAAACAGCTCACCACCGCCGCGCTTCTTCTGTATGAATTGTTCTGGGCCGCTGCCGTATGGTTTGTTCCGCGGCTGCGCAAACCATAAATGATGAATGTGAGTGAAAAAAGGTATTGCACATTAATAAAAACAAACGCCGCCGCATTATGATGGCTCTCGTCGGCGTGTTCCTGATGGGATTTGCCATTTCCCTGAACGTTTACTCCCGTTTCGGCACCGACCCCTACACCTGTTTAAATCTTGGTATTTCCAGCAAACTCGGCATTTCCCTGGGCATCTGGCAGCTTTCGCTGAACCTTGTACTGCTCGTGGTTTTGTTTGTATTCGCGCGCCGGCTGGTTGGAATCGGTACAATCGCCAACATGATTGGAATCGGTTTTCTGGTGGACTTCTTTTCCGGAATCTACAAGCATATTCTGCCGGAGAATCCCTCTCTGGCACTGCGCATCTTCATGATGCTCGCCGGCGTCGTTCTGCTTGCGTTTACCGTCGCGCTGTATATGTACCCCGACGAGGGCGTTTCCCCTTACGACGGAATCCCCATGCTGCTCACGGAAAAGCTGAAATTCCCTTACCAGTGGGTTCGGATTGTATGGGATGTTTCCGCGGTTGCCATCGGCTGGCTCTGCGGCAGCGTTGTGGGCGTGGGCACCGTGATTCTGGCGTTCGGCCTCGGCCCGCTGATTAAATTCTTTCTGGGACTGGTTGAAAAATGGTTTCCGATTGAAAAGGAACCGGTGGTTCAATCCGAAAAAATTTAAATTTTTAATATAAAGCAAAGTGCTGTGAAATGAATGAAAATCCATTTCATAGCACTTTCTTTTTGGAGAAATTGATTGTGGGTCATCAGCAAACCCACAATCAATTTTTCCGGTCGGGGATGCCCTCAGGCCGGGCGGGCCCGTACTTTCGGTTGGCGTCCGAAAGTACGCAAAAGGCCGCAGGGGGCGCGCCGCCCACACGAGGGGGATTTTAAAAGGCCAAGGGAGGGTTCCACAAAATCCCCCCTGCACCCCCCGGGGATCCCCAAGGGGATATGCGATGTGGCTTTCTTTTCGGTTTTCATGGACGGAGAGATGAAAACTGTTCTGTCATAAATAAAGTAAATGCTGTCGCCGTGGAATTCGTATCGGTGTCCATTGTGCAGCAGCTTTTGGGCGCAAAAACGGGGTACGACAATGCCGTACCCCGTTTTTATGTTGAGCTGCTCAGAATTGTGAATTCCGACATGCCGTCATTATTTTGCTTCGTAAACCGCAACTGCGCAGGCAACGGTGGCGCCGACCATCGGGTTGTTGCCCATGCCGATCAGGCCCATCATCTCAACATGCGCCGGAACGGAGGAAGAACCCGCGAACTGTGCGTCGCCGTGTACGCGGCCGAGGGAGTCGGTCAGGCCGTAAGAAGCCGGGCCCGCACCCATGTTGTCCGGATGCAGGGTACGGCCTGTGCCGCCGCCGCTTGCAACGGAGAAATACTTCTTGCCGTTTTCGTTCGCCCACTTCTTGTAAGTACCGGCAACAAGATGCTGGAAACGAACCGGGTTGGTGGAGTTGCCCGTGATGGAAACATCGACGTCTTCATGCTGCATGATCGCAACGCCTTCGCGCACGTCGTTTGCGCCGTAGCATTTTACCGCCGCGCGCTCGCCGTCGGAAAATGCTCTTTCCTCAAGCACGTTCAGCTCGTCATTATAAAAATCAAAGTCGGTCTTTACATAAGTAAAGCCGTTCACACGGGAAATAATGTAAGCCGCGTCCTTGCCAAGGCCGTTCAGGATAATGCGCAGGGGCTCTTTGCGGGCACGGTTTGCAGTGCGGGCAATGCCGATTGCGCCTTCTGCGGCGGCAAAGGATTCGTGGCCTGCGAGAAACGCAAAGCATTTTGTCTCTTCACGAAGAAGCATTGCGCCCAGGTTGCCGTGGCCGAAGCCGACGTTGCGCTGTTCCGCGACAGAGCCGGGAATGCAGAAAGCCTCCAGACCGACGCCGATTTTTTCGGCGGCTTCGGCAGCGGAAGTAACGCCGGATTTCAGCGCGACGGCACAGCCGAGTGTGTACGCCCAGCTTGCGTTATCAAACGCAATCGGCTGTACACCTTTTACAATTTTATCTACATCGATTCCTTTGGAAAGGCAAAGGTCACGCGCCTCTTCGAGACTGGCAAGGCCATACTCGGCAAGACACTTCTCGATTTTGGCCATTCTTCTTTCTTTTCCTTCAAAAATAACATCGTTAGCCATTGAGTCTAGTCCTCCTTTTTATGGTCTTGATTATTCTTCACGCGGGTCTATGTACTTGGCTGCGTTATCAAAGCGGCCGTACTGACCGATATTCTTCTTATAAGCTTCGTCCGGGCTCATGCCGTGACGGATATCCTCCAGCATTTTGCCCAGCTTAATAAACTGGTAGCCGATGACTTCGTCGTTGTCGTCCAGCGCGATTTTCAGGACATAGCCTTCCGCCATTTCCATGTAGCGAACGCCCTTCGCGGCGGTGCTGTACATGGTACCAACCTGAGAACGCAATCCCTTGCCCAAATCCTCCAGTCCGGCGCCAATCGGCAAACCGTCCTCGGAAAACGCGGTCTGGGTGCGGCCGTAAGCAAACTGCTTGAAGATTTCGCGCATTGCAACGTTGATTGCGTCGCACACCAAGTCGGTGTTCAGGCACTCAAGCAAAGTTTTGCCCGGCAGGATTTCAGCAGCCATTGCCGCGGAATGCGTCATACCGGAGCATCCGATGGTTTCTACCAACGCCTCCTGCACAATACCCTCTTTCACATTCAGGGTCAGCTTGCAGGCGCCCTGCTGAGGCGCGCACCAGCCCACACCATGGGAAAGACCGGAAATATCTTTAATTTCATACGCTTTTACCCATTTCCCTTCTTCCGGGATGGGTGCCGGGCCATGCTTCGGGCCTTTGGTTACAGTACACATTTTTTCCACTTCTGCGGAATAATTCATATCGGTACTCCTTTCGGTTTTAATGTCCTTTGGCGCAACCACCAACCAACATACCGGTTTATTATAGTGCATTTTTTTGCGCTGTGCAAGAGGGGCACTTCTATTAATTAATAATTTAACAAAAACGGCGTCAGCGAACTGATATCAGGCCGTACCCGCATTCATACGGTCTGAAAGATTCCCCTCTGACCGTCGGGCTTTTGCGATACGATATTCCGAATCATCACCATATGAATCCTTCCGCTTATTTCAGCAGCTGCAGAATTCCGATCGCTAAATTTCCAGAAATCAAAATCGGCTGCAAGACTTTGTCTGTTTTCCCGTTTTTATCTCCTTTTTTTATCCTTTTAAGTACGACTGAACCCAAAACAGCTCCGATGACCGCGCCGGATGTAAGCAGCAAAACCAGCGTCCAGTCTACGTTTCCAACACCAAGGCGAATTACAAAACCAGCAATTGAAATACCTGCCAAAACAAACACCGACGTGCCCACAACTTCAAGCGCAGTGCAGCCTAAAACCGTTAAGCCCGCCACGATCGCCGTTGTTCCGCTCGTCCCGACAAGTCCGGATATTACCCCGCCGATTACACCAAAAGCAATTGCTTTCATCATGATGTTTCTTTTCGTTTCCTGCTCTTTTTTCTCAGCGCCTGCCTTTGCGAATATTTCTTTCTGATCACGGAAATGATCATCAGGACGCTCAGAAGAACGATAACGCCCCCTATCAGCTTGTTATAGATGTCTGTTGGTAAAAATCCGGAACAAAGCGAACCGATAACCGATCCGACAACGCCCCCGCCCATCATAATAAGTCCTGTTCTGATATTGACATTTCCGACTTTCCAGTGACTGAATGCGGCAACCGCGGCGGTTGGGAACATTGTAGCCAAAGACGTTGAAGTGGCTACAGCCGGAGATATATTGAAAAGCAGGGTCAGTACGGCGACATATACGGCGCCGCATCCCCCTCCAAAAGCAATTGTAACAATTCCCATTAAAAATCCGACGATTACCAATATGACAAACTGCATCATGTTATGACCTTTCTCCCCAGCGCGGCAAAGCGCTTGCGCTGTAACGCACTGAAATTTGATTCATGCTTGATTGTCCGACAGCATGTTGTATAATCAGTATAAGCTTTCAATCATCAAGCCATCAACCGTCAATTGCCGCCTGACTGTCGGATTTTTGCGAAGAAGATCGGAGAGAAATCAAAATGAAGCGCAACCCTGAAATAACCGCGCAAACAAAGCAGAACCTGCTGGACGCATTTTGGGAACTGTATTGCAAAGAAAAAATTGAAAAAATATCAATCCGGGAAATTGCTGACAAGGCCGGCTACAACCGCAGCACGTTTTATGAATATTTTACCGATGTTTACGATGTGCTGGATCAAATAGAAAACTCCGTTTTGCCGAATTTGAAAAGCGACGCCGTACGGAAACTGGTGCAAAAACCGGATTTGCATCTGTCGCTCAGTCACTTCATCCGGATATACAGCAAAAACAAAAAATATTACATTGTGCTGTTGGGGGAAAACGGGGACCCCGCCTTTCAGGAAAAAGTAAAAATGGTGCTGAAATCAGTGATCCAGCAGCATCTTCAGATTAGCGGTACAGACGATTTGACTTTGGAATGTACCATGGAATATACCGCATCCGCCATTCTTGGCGTACTGACGTATTATTATAAGCGCGAGGCTAAGCCGAAAGCCGAGAGCATCATAAAACTGCTGTTCGACCTTATGGATCACGGCGTGATGAAAAACTTGAAGTGGAAGGTTTCCATTCAATAAGGTACCAGAGCGTGTATGCATTACATTTGATCAGTGAAAGAGTTCCCCCGGAAAGCCGCCATGCGTGGATTCGTGCTTTATCTTCAGGCTGGCCATCCAAAGCGATTGTTCATGAATTATTCTTTATTTTTATTTTTTCTTATGCTATAATTGATAAGATTGTAAAAGAAGAAATTCTGAGGTGACTGATATGGCTAAAAATATACTTGCGGCATTCTTTGGAAACTACAGCAAAAGGGAGCTGAAGCGCATTCAGCCTATCTGTAATTCAGTGCTTGCACTGGAGGAACAGTACAAATCCATGTCTGATGACGAGCTGAAAGCACAGACCCCCGCGCTGAAAGAGCGCCTTGCAAACGGAGAAACACTGGACGACATTCTGCCCGACGCATTTGCCGTCTGCCGTGAAGCTTCCGCCCGTGTGCTGGGAATGCGCCATTTCCCCGTGCAGATCATCGGCGGTATCGTGCTTCATCAGGGCCGTATCTCCGAAATGAAAACCGGTGAAGGTAAAACGCTGGTCGCCACGCTGCCCGCTTACCTGAACGCGCTGTCCGGCAAAGGCGTGCATATTGTTACCGTCAACGATTACCTTGCCCGCCGTGACTCCGAGTGGATGGGAAAAATCTTCCGCTTTCTCGGCCTGAACGTTGGCCTGATCGTGCATGATCTTGAGAACGACGAGCGCAAAAAAGCGTATGAAGCGGATATTACTTACGGTACGAACAATGAATACGGATTTGACTACCTGCGCGACAACATGGTCATATATAAGGAAGACAAGGTGCAGCGCGGGCACAATTACGCCATCGTCGATGAAGTGGACTCCATCCTGATCGATGAAGCGAGAACCCCGCTGATTATCTCCGGCCAGGGCGACAAGTCCACCGAGCTGTATACCATTGCCGACCGTTTTGCGAAAGCACTGCACCGCGTCAAGGTAGCGGAACTGAACGACAAGGAAGACAACGATGAGTTGTATAAGGACGCGGATTACATCGTAGACGAAAAAGCGAAAACCGCAACCCTCACTCCCTCCGGTGTGAAAAAGGCGGAAGCTTATTTCAGCATTGAAAACCTCATGGACGCGGATAACCTTACCATTCAGCACCACATTAACCAGGCCATAAAAGCAAACGGCGTGATGCAGGCGGATATTGATTATGTCGTCAAGGACGGCGAAGTCATCATCGTGGACGAATTTACCGGCCGCCTGATGTACGGCCGCCGCTACAATGAGGGACTTCACCAGGCCATTGAGGCAAAAGAGGGCGTGAAGGTTGCTCACGAAAGTAAAACACTCGCCACCATTACGTTCCAGAATTTCTTCCGCCTGTACGACAAGCTTTCCGGTATGACCGGTACTGCAATGACGGAAGAAGCCGAATTCCGTGAGATTTACAAGCTTGACGTTGTCGAAATCCCGACAAACAAGCCGATGGTCCGCGAGGATCTGTCCGACGTGGTATATAAAACCGAAAAAGCAAAGTTCAACGCGGTCATTGACGATATTATCGCCCACCACGAAAAAGGGCAGCCGGTTCTGGTCGGTACCATTTCCATTGAAAAGTCGGAGGAACTCAGCGGGCTTCTGCACCGCCGCGGCGTGAAGCATGAGGTGCTGAACGCAAAGTATCATGAAAAAGAAGCAGAAATCATTGCACAGGCTGGTCATAAGGGTGCTGTCACCATTGCGACGAACATGGCCGGTCGTGGTACCGATATCGTGCTGGGCGGCAACAGCGAGTTCATGGCAAAGTCCGAAATGCGCCGGTTGCAGTTTTCCGAAGAACTGATCGGCGAATCCACCGCTTATTCCGATACAATGGATGAAGAAATTTTAAATGCCCGCAAAACCTTTGTGGAGCTGCAGGATAAATACAAGAAGCAGATTGAGCAGGAAGCAGAAGAAGTCAGAGCGGCGGGCGGCCTGTATATCATCGGTACGGAGCGCCATGAATCACGCCGTATCGACAACCAGCTGCGCGGCCGTTCCGGCCGTCAGGGCGACCCGGGTATGAGCCGCTTCTACATTTCACTGGATGACGACCTGATGCGCCTGTTCGGCGGAGAACGCATCAACACCATGATGGATCGCCTGAATGTGGACGAAGATACTCCGATTGAAACAAAACTTCTTTCCAACACGATTGAAAATGCTCAGCGTAAAATTGAGGGCCGCAACTTCGGTATCCGCAAAAACGTTCTGCAGTTTGACGACGTTATGAACCGTCAGCGCGAAATCATTTACACCCAGCGCGATCAGGTCCTGAACGGCGAAGACGTCAAGGACCAGGTACTGAAAATGATTGAGCAGGCCATTGAGCAGCAGGTAAAACAGTATTTGCCCGAAAATTCGCTGCGCGACGACTGGAATCTGGAAGGTCTTCGCGACCATTACATGGGCTGGCTCATCACGCCGGACGATCTCGTTTATACCGACGACGAGCTGGAGCGTTTGGAACCCGACTTCATAAAGGAAGAGCTGAACAAAAAGGCTCTTGCGCTTTATGAAAAACGCGAGGAGATATTCACTCCATCCATCATGCGTGAGCTTGAGCGCGTGATTCTGCTGAAGAACGTTGATTCCGAGTGGATGGATCACATTGACGCAATGGACGAACTGAAAAAGGGCATTAACCTGCGCGCTTACGGTCAGCACGATCCGGTGGTAGAATACCGTTTGGAAGGCTTCGACATGTTCGACCAGATGATTGCCACCATTCGTGAAAACACCGCCCGCATGATGCTCACTGTGCAGATTCGCACCGCTGAGGAACCGAAGCGCGAGCAGGTCGCAAAGCCGACCGCCACCAACGCGGACCCGGCCGATAATACCCCGCACACCGTGCGCAAAGGCAAGAAACCCGGGCGCAATGATCCCTGCCCGTGCGGCAGCGGTTTAAAATACAAAAAGTGCCACGGTAAGGACGAATAAGCAGAATCTTATAAAACAGGCCGCCGGATTTTCCGGCGGCCTGTTTGCGTTACGCGCCTGTTTTGCCTTGCAAGTTTCCGATTCCCTTAATCAGGTCAAATACATAGTTGCTTCCCCTGCTGATTAAAATACCGGTCAGAATGCTGCCGAGAAACGGCACGGGCGTTTTCAGCCCCGCCATTGCGAGAACATCCACACCGTAGGCCGAGGTAATCAGCACGCCGATAATAATGGAAATCAGCATTTCCCAGCGGACGTTTCCCTTCACGAAAAATTCCTTTACATAGGTAATTACACCCTCTAAAATAATTGCGAGAAAAATTAACGCAAAATAATTCATCTTATTATTACCCTTTCTCAGACGACTGTTTGCATACTTACTTTATCCTCCCAAAATCAATCTCATTGCTGCGGCGGCTGCCGCGCCCACAATGCCCGACAGCAGATAATTTACCATCAGGTTCCAGCGCGAGCCGGCCACGCTCTCCAGTTCGCCGAGCCGGCGGTCGTGGTTCGTCAGCTTTTCATCGTAATTCTTTAAAATTTCCCCCATCTTGATGTTCAGCTCCGCCAGCTTTCTCCCGCGTTCCTCCTCTTCATCCTGCCGCCGTTCCAACCTTTCAAGGTCTTTTTGATTGCGCGCAAAGCGCTCATCCATGCGCTTCTGCCGCTCGTTTTCCGCTTCCTGCATCACGCGCCCCCTATCTTGGGACGGTCAGCACGCCGCCGGGGTAAATCCGGTTCGGGTCCGCTACACCGGGGTTCGCTTTTACCAGCGCGTTCAGCGTTACGCCGCAGCGCGCAGCAATGCCCGCCATGGTATCGCCGGGGCGCACGGTGTAGCTGCCCGCCGCGCGCTGCGTTTGGCAGCCGTTCAGCCCTTTTGTGCGCATGATCGCGGGGTAGTCACGGTACGCAAAGTCCAAATCCACCGCGCCCGAAACACCTTCCACTCTCCCCGTGCTGGAGTACTGCCACATACCGATGTTTTCCACACCCGGGCTTCCGGCATACCGTGCGAGCCAAACATCAAACCGATTCAGCCGCTCCATATCCAAACGGTTTTTCATCCAATCGGGATTCGTATACAGGCATACATAGTACCCGGCTCGTTCCACCCTCCCGCAGAACGCGGCGGCAATGGCCGTCAGCGTATCGCGCCCAAGGTTCTTTTGCGATGCGTCCTCAAGGTCGAACGCCACCGGGTACTCGAAACAGCAGCCTTTCACCAAGCTCAGGAAGAAATCGGCTTCCTGCTCCGCTTCACACGGCGTTTTGGCATAGCTGTAATGATACGCGCCGCACGGCAGCCCCGCCTGTACCGCGCCGCTGTAGTTCCGGCGAAACATGCGGTCCGTCTGCGCGGACGGATTTTCCTTTCCGTACCCAGCGCGCAGTATGACGAACTCAATCCCCGCCGCTTTCACCTTCCGAAAATCAATTTCTCCCTGATGATGGGAGACGTCAATTCCTTTTTTGGGATTCATTTTCCATCCTCCTTTCTATGTTTAATCCATATATGGAGGTATGCAGGAACAGCTATTGCCTCGGGGAGGGCAACAATTTGATTTTTTTGTGAAGACGGAAACCTGTTTAATAATATTAACTTCACATGCAGCGAATCACTTTAAATTGACTAAAAAATAAAATACGCAAAAAAGCCCCGGAAGCAACAGCGCAAAGCTGCCGCTCCCGGGGTTTCGATTACCGTCGGAGTCAATCACCGAACATATTTTTTATTTTGTCGAAAAATCCTTTGCGTTTCTGGTAATTTTTCTCTCCGCTCGCGCTGTCAAATTCCTTAAGGATTTCCTTCTGCTTTTCTGACAGGTTCTTCGGCACTTCGATCGTCATGCGCACAAACTGATCGCCGCGACCGCGGCCGCTCAGGCGCGGGAATCCTTTTCCCTTCAGCTTGAATACGTCACCCGGCTGGGCGCCTTCGTGCACATCGTAGCTGACCCGTCCGTCAATGGTCGGCACAACAACTTCCGCCCCGAGTGCCGCCTGACTGAACGTAATCGGCATTTCACACCAGATATCGTTCCCGCGGCGCTCAAAAATCGGGTGCGGACGCACAGTTACATAAACGTGTAGGTCACCGTCCGGCCCGCCGTTTGTTCCGGCGTTGCCCTGACCGCCCACGTTCAGCACCTGATCATTATCGATACCGGCCGGAATGTTGACTTCAATCGTCTTTTTCGAGCGTACCCGCCCGGCACCGCCACAGGTCTTGCAGGGCGTGTCAATCACCTTTCCGGAGCCGCCGCAGCGGTCACAGGTGCGGGCTGTCTGCACCACGCCGAACGGCGTACGCTGACTGACGTGCACCTGACCGCTGCCATTGCAGTTCGGGCAGGTATGGGCGGAAGTGCCTTTCGCCGCACCGCTGCCGCCGCAGTCGGAACACCGGTCAATTTTATCATATGATATTTTTTTCGGGCAGCCGCTGGCGGACTCTTCAAAGCTGATGCTTACGGAAGCTTCCGCGTCGCTGCCGCGCCGCGGTGCGTTCGGGTTGGCTGAGCGCCCGCCGCCAAAGCCGCCGAAAAAGCTGTTGAAGATATCGCCAAGGTCAATGTCGCCCGCAAACGGACTGCCGGCTCCGCCGCCGAAATTCGGGTCTACCCCGGCGTGGCCGAACTGGTCGTAACGCGCTTTCTTATCTTTATCCGAAAGCACCTCATAGGCCTCGTTGAGCTCTTTAAACTTCGCTTCGGCTTCTTTGTCGCCCGGGTTCAGGTCCGGGTGATATTTTTTTGCCAGCTTTCGGTAAGCCTTTTTAATCTCATCGTCAGTGGCATTTTTAGGTACGCCCATGACTTCATAATAATCCCTTTTATCAGCCAAACCAAATCACTCCTATAATAAATGAACAATGAACACGGATCAAGGCCTTGATACTTGAAAACAAGGCCTAGAGGAATATTATACACGCGATTTTTCGACAAATCAATATAGTCCCGCGCGATAAACATCCCGTTCCGGTGTTCATCATTCATTACAACAAGAAATAAGTTACTTATTTCTTGTTGTCGTCATCCACTTCTTTGTACTCGGCATCATAAACCGGATTGCCGTTCGCGTCCTGTGCCGGTGCGCCGGAGGCATCCTGTGCAGGGGCTCCCTGCTGCGGTGCGGCGCTCTGGTACAGCTTTTCGCTGACCGCGTACATCGCCTTCTGAAGCTCTTCCGTGCGGCTGGTCATGTCGGCTGTGTTGTTGGAAGAAATCGCTTCTTTCAGCGAAGCAACCTTCGCGTTCAGATCGCTCTTTTCGGACTCGCCGATCTTGTCTCCGTTTTCGGAAATCAGCTTTTCAACTGCGTAGCAGAGGTTTTCTGCTTCGTTTTTCTTCTCGACTTCTTCACGTTTCTGCTTATCTTCCGACGCGAAACGCTCCGCTTCCTTGACTGCTTTATCAATATCGTCCTTGTTCATATTGGAGCTGGAAGTAATCGTAATTTTCTGCTCCTTTCCGGTGCCGAGGTCTTTCGCGGAAACATTTACGATGCCGTTCGCGTCAATATCAAACGCGACTTCAATCTGGGGGATTCCGCGCGGCGCCGGAGCAATGCCGTCAAGACGGAACAGGCCGAGCTGCTTATTGTCACGCGCAAATTCACGTTCACCCTGCAGCACGTTGACCTCAACCTGGGTCTGACCGTCTGCGGCGGTGGAGAAAATCTGGCTCTTCTTGGTCGGAATGGTGGTGTTGCGCTCAATGATCTTTGTCATAACGCCGCCCATAGTTTCAACGCCGAGGGAAAGTGGGGTAACGTCGAGCAGCAGCAGTCCTTCGACTTCGCCGCCGAGCACGCCGGCCTGCAGCGCAGCGCCGATTGCAACGCATTCATCCGGATTAATGCCCTTGAACGGGTCTTTTCCGGTCAGCTTCTTCACCGCGTCCTGTACGGCGGGAATTCTGGAAGAACCGCCGACCATCAGCACTTTGCCGATTTCGTCAATCTTCAGTCCGGAGTCGGAAAGAGCCTGACGAACCGGGCTCATGGTCATTTCAACAAGGTCGGAGGTCAGCTCGTTGAACTTCGCTCTGCTGAGTGTGAGGTCAAGGTGCTTCGGGCCTGTTGCGTCCGCTGTGATAAACGGCAGGTTGATTGCGCTGGTCGTCATGCCGGAAAGCTCGATCTTCGCCTTTTCAGCGGCTTCCTTCAAACGCTGCATCGCCATTTTATCGCCGCTCAGGTCAATACCGGTCTCTGTCTTAAAGGAAGAAACCATCCAGTCCATCACGCGCTTATCGAAGTCGTCGCCGCCCAGACGGTTGTTACCGGCTGTTGCGAGAACCTCCTGCACGCCGTCGCCCATTTCAATGATGGAAACATCGAATGTACCGCCGCCAAGGTCATAAACCATGATCTTCTGCTCTTCGCCCTTATCAATGCCGTAAGAAAGCGCGGCAGCCGTCGGCTCGTTGATAATACGCTTTACGTCAAGGCCCGCGATTTTACCCGCGTCTTTTGTCGCCTGACGCTGTGCGTCGGTAAAATACGCCGGAACGGTAATAACCGCGGAATTGACTGGCTCGCCCAGATACGCTTCCGCGTCAGTCTTTAATTTCTGCAGAATCATTGCGGAAATTTCCTGCGGTGTGTAGTTCTTTTCATCAATCTTTACCTTGAAGTTCGTGCCCATTTCTCTTTTAATGGAAATAACGGTACGCTCCGGATTGGTGATAGCCTGACGTTTTGCGACCTGACCGACCATACGCTCGCCTGTTTTGGAAAAAGCGACAACGGACGGAGTTGTTCTGGCGCCCTCAGCGTTTGCGATAACAACCGGTTCGCCGCCTTCAATAACCGCCACGCAGGAATTGGTAGTACCAAGATCAATGCCTATTGTTTTTGACATAATAACAACCTCCAAAAATGAATTCAAATTTCATTTCGATTTTATATATTTAATTTGCCACCTGTACCATTGCGTGGCGAATGACCTTACCCTCGATTTGATAGCCCTTCTGGAACACCTGGGCGATGACGTTGTCGCCCGCATTTTCATCTTCTATATGGGACACCGCGTTATGAAGATCGGGATTGAAAGGCTCCCCGGCTTCACCCATCTCTGTGACACTCAGCTTTTTCAAAGCCGCCTGCATCTGGGTAAAAACCATTTCCACACCTTTACGAAGATCCTCAACGGAACAATCCTTCTGCGCAAGCGCGCGTTCAAGATTATCCGCCACAGACAGGAATTCCGTTACCGCCGCTGCAGTCCCGTCCGAATACATCACCGACTTTTCGCGGTCGGTTCGTTTTCTGTAGTTGTCATATTCCGCCGCGGTGCGCATAAGAAGATCCTTTTGCCTGTTCAGTTCCTCCTGCGCTTTATTCAGCAGCACAATCGGGTCGGTTCCTTCCCGTTCCGCGCCAGCCTCGTCCGCTGCAGCGGTTTCCGCCGTTTCAGTCTGCTTCGGCTCAGTCTGTTCTGTCTGCTGTGTTTCGCTTACCTGTTCTTTTTCCTGATCACCCAAATAAGGCAGCTCCCTTCTATTCCGTATCCATGAGCTCCGTCAGAATTTTTCCCACGGAGCCTGAAAGGTATTCGATATTGGAAATCATCTTGCTGTAATTCATTCTGGTCGGCCCGATAATCGCGATCGCTCCGGCGTCCTCGCCCCCCACGGCGTAACGGGAAACAATCACGCTTGACCCGCTCAGCTCCGGCTGGTTCGTTTCTTCCCCGATCAGTACCCGTATGCTGTTTGCTTTTTGCTCCAAAAGACGGGATATTTCCTGCGGACGGGAAAGAAAGCCCATAATGCGCCGGACTTCCTCCGGCTCAAATTCACGGTAAAACAAAAGGTTCATTTCACCGTCCAGCAAAACTTCGGCCTGCATGGAATCCTGCGCCACCTCCAACACCGCCATCAGCGGGGAACTCATCAAAATTGACATTTCCCCAAGAGAAACAGCCAACGACTGAATGTAAGCCGGAGTAATGGTGGATACGGGCAGACCAACAAGTTTTTCATTCAGCACCCTGAAAAACACACGAAGAATTTCGGGCGTTAAATCAAAGTCACAGTGGAAAACCCTGCTCTTCATCGTACCCGCGGAGGTCATTAAGATTACCATCGCGGTGCGCCGGCTCGTCTGTACGAACTGAACACCTTTTACCTCCGCCGTGCTGCTGCTCGGCGTGGTAGAAATCGCCGTGAAGCGGGACATTCCCGCCAGTACGCGGGAAACACCGTCCAGCAGGCGCTGCGGGTCATTTGCGGTCGGCAGCAGCATGCTGTCGAGGTACCGCTGTTCTTCCCCCGAAAGCGGGTGCCGCTTCATCAGTGTATCAATATAAAGGCGATACCCCTTCTGGGAAGGGACGCGTCCCGCCGAAGTATGCGGCTGCTCCAGCAACCCCATTTCGGAAAGCTCGCTCAGCTCATTGCGAACCGTGGCCGAAGAAACATTGAAATCGAGGATGTCACAAATTGCTTTGGAGCCGACCGGCTCCCCGGTTGCGACATAGAGGTCAATCACAGCTGACAAAATCTTTTGCTTTCTGGTATTAAGCTGCAATCTCCTCACTCCTTTTTGAGTTTTAGCACTCTTATTGTTTGAGTGCTAACTCTAGATATTAATTTACCATTCCTATGCACTGTTGTCAATATCATATTTGTAAACTAATTGTGAAATCAAATATTTGCACGCCGTAGGCAATGCTTAAAAAGTAAAGCTTTGTTTATTTCAGGTAAAATTGCATTCGTTTTAAAATGATAAACAAGGTCTAGTTTTCCCCAAAAATACCGTTCTATCGGGCTGAAGCCGCTTTTCAGCACAAAAGCTCGGCGATCAGCGAATTCGACACCAAAAAGCCTTCGCGCGTCAGCCGGAATCCGTCCGGCAACATTTCAATCAAATTAATTTTTTCATATTTTTTTGCGGTTTCGAACATTTCGCGTGGAATCGGAAAACCAAACCGGTTTTGACAATCGCTTTCGCGCAATCCTTCGGCAAGGCGCAGCGCTAGCATGGCATACTCCTCAAAGTCGCCGCCCGCACCGTCTTTAACTGGGAGCGCACCGTTCAAAAAATCGCGCAGGCTTCGGTCGAAGTAAAACCGCTCGCCGTTCATAAACGAATGCGCCGCGGGGCCAAGGCCCAGATATTCTTCACAGTGCCAATATTTCAAATTGTGTCTGCTTTCAAATCCCGGCTTTGCAAAATTTGAAATTTCATATTGATAAAATCCGTATTTTTCAAGCTCTTCGCAGGCAAACAGATACAGCTCTCCCGCCTCGTCATCATCGGGCAAAGTAAGCTGTTCCCGCATTTTGTCATACGCCGTGTGCGGTTCGATTTTCAGCAAATAAGCGGAAATATGCTGTACCCCGGATTCCGCACAAAATGTGATGGAGTGGGCAAGGTTTTCTCTGCTTTGCCCGGGCGTCGCGATCATCAGGTCAAGTGAAATATTGCTGAATCCGGCTTTTTGTGCGTCGGTCACTGCCTGCCGCGCTTGCTGCGCGGTGTGCCTGCGCCCGAGCAGACGCAGCTCCTCTTCCTGTGCGGACTGCATTCCAATGGAAAGGCGGTTCACGCCCGCTTCGTGAACCGCCCCCAAAAATCCGCTCAAATCCTCCGCCGGGTTCACTTCCAGCGTGATTTCAGCGTCTTTCAGTCCGAAATTTTTCCGTGCCGCTTCCACAATAGAAGCGATTCGCTCCGCCCCGAGCAGATTCGGTGTACCCCCGCCGAAATACAGCGTATCCGCGCGGCGATTTAGCTCTGCCCCACTGTAATTTAATCGATCAATAATACATTTAGTATATTCTTTCATGCGTTCTTCGCTGCCGCGCATGGAGTAAAAATCGCAGTAAGGGCATTTCCCGTCGCAGAACGGCACATGAAGATAAATGCCAATGTTTTTAGTTTGTTCGTGCATTTTTGGTTAATAACCCTCCTGTACCAATATAAAACATATTTCTAAAATACCTGCCTGCAAATTAAAGCGGCTGCATATAGCCAAGTACAAAGTTGCTGTTTTGCCGTCCAAAATGAGGGCAAGCTTCATCATCACACAAAGTCAAAAAAATCCATCTGACGTCAACTATCTTGCCGAGACAGTTGGCGGAGTGTGCGTGCCGTCCCCGTCCCCTTCGTCAATGAAAATCTCAAAGGCCGCCAACACCTCATAGCCCCATGGGGATACATTGGGGGTGCAGGGGGGATTTATGGAGCCCTCCCCTGGCCTTTCAAATCCCCCCTGCACGGGCTTTGCGTACTTTCGACCGCGACCGAAAGTACGGGCCCGCCCGCTCAAGGGCAATAAGTGGTCATTACTCGTCCAATTTCAGAACGCTCATAAACGCTTCCTGCGGCACCTCTACCGTACCAAGCTGGCGCATGCGCTTCTTGCCTTCCTTCTGCTTTTCCAGCAGCTTCTTCTTGCGCGTAATATCGCCGCCATAGCACTTCGCAAGAACGTCCTTGCGCATTGCCTTTACGGTTTCGCGCGCGATAATGCGCCCGCCGATGCACGCCTGAATCGGCACCTCAAACAGCTGACGCGGAATTTTCTCCGCCAGCTTCTCCGCCATTTTGCGCCCGCGCCCGTAAGCCTTATCCGCGTGGATAATAAAGGACAGCGCGTCCACCACATCGCCGTTCAGCATAATGTCGAGCTTGACCAAATTGCTCTTTTTATAGCCGTTCAGCTCATAGTCAAACGAAGCGTAGCCACGCGTACGCGATTTCAGCGCGTCAAAAAAGTCGTAGATAATTTCATTGAGCGGAAGCTCGTAATGAATGTCCACGCGGTCGGTATCGATGTATTTCATGTCCGTAAACACGCCGCGCCGTTCCTGGCAAAGCTCCATAATATTTCCGACATATTCGCTCGGGGAGTAAATGTGCGCGTTGGTCATCGGCTCCTCCGCCTGCGCAATCAGCGACGGGTCGGGGTAATTGGTCGGGTTGTCGATGGACACGACTTCTCCGTTGGTCTTTGTTATATGATACACCACGCTCGGCGCGGTGGTAATCAGGTCAATGTCATACTCGCGCTCCAGACGCTCCTGAATAACCTCCATATGGAGCAATCCCAGAAAGCCGCAACGGAAGCCGAAGCCCAGTGCAACCGACGTTTCCGGCTCAAAGGAAAGCGCCGCGTCGTTCAGCTGCAGCTTTTCCAGCGCCTCGCGCAGGTCGGGGTAGTTCGCGCCGTCGGCGGGGTAAATACCGCAGAAGACCATCGGCTGTACCGAACGGTAACCGGACAGTGCCTGCTTGGCAGGATTCGCCGCCAACGTAACCGTGTCGCCCACGCGGGCGTCTTTGACCGCTTTGATGGAAGCGGCAATGTAGCCGACCTCCCCGGCACTCAGCCCGCTGCTCGGTTCCAGACTGGTGGCGCGCCCGTAGCCGCACTCCACCACCGTGAACTCCGCGCCGGTCGCCATCATGCGGATCACATCGCCCGGATGTACCTGCCCGTCGCGAATACGGACATGAATAATAACGCCCTTATACATATCGTAATAGGAGTCGAAAACCAGCGCCTTCAGCGGCGCGGTTTCGTCCCCATCCGGCGGGGGAACATTTTTCACGACCTGCTCCATCACCTGATCGATGTTGATGCCCATTTTCGCGGAAACACAGGGCGCATCGTCCGCAGGAATGCCGATTACGTCCTCAATTTCAGCCCGCACCTTGTCGGGCTGCGCGCTCGGCAGGTCAATCTTGTTGATGACCGGGACAATTTCAAGCCCCGCATCCACCGCAAGATAGGTATTTGCCAGCGTCTGCGCCTCGATGCCCTGCGTTGCGTCCACAACCAGCACCGCACCCTCACAGGCCGCGAGCGAGCGCGAAACCTCATAGTTAAAGTCCACATGGCCGGGGGTATCGATCAGATTAAATACGTAGTCGCTGTCGTCCTGCGCATGGTAAACCAGCGTTACCGCGTGCGCCTTGATCGTAATGCCGCGCTCCCGTTCCAGATCCATATTGTCAAGAAGCTGATTTTCCATATCGCGCAGGGCGACCGCCTTCGTCTGCTCCAGAATACGGTCAGCCAGTGTGCTCTTTCCGTGGTCAATGTGCGCAATGATACTGAAATTGCGTATTTTATCGCGTGAAACCGCCAAATTGATCACCTAATCCTCTGTTAAAATCATCGTCGCTCCGCATGGGCACAGTCTTTTCCCACAGAAAGCTAATGTATTATTATATTATCATAACCTAATTATGAAATTTACGCCGACGCGGCAGCGGCGGGAGGAGCGTTGCTCCTACAGTAAATTTTCCAATGCCTCAAGCCGTAGGTTTGAGGCTATTATATCATATAATTCAGAAAATGAGCAATGCGCATTCATTATTTTCACTGTTTAGGAAGTAATAGAAACTCCAAAAGCGTTTCCGTCCATAAAAGTCAAAAGGAAGCCCGACGCTGAATATCCCACCGGGATATTCAGCGGAGTGTACGCGCCGCCCCCGTCCCCTTCGTCAATGAAAATCACAAAGCAAGCCAGCACCTCACAGGCTAATGGGGATACCCCGGGGGTGCAGGGGGGATTTATGGAGCCCTCCCTTGGCCTTTCAAATCCCCCGGTGTGCACTCCGTGCACACTGCGTCCTTTTGCATCCTTTCGGACGCAGCGAAAGGATGCAAAGGACGGCCCGAGGGCAAACCCAATCATGACACATAGCCAAATACAAACCAATCAATAGAATGAAAAAGCGCAAAAACAGAGGGCGCGGAATTTCGCGCCCTCTGTTCAATACCGTGAATTGCGGTAATATTTATCATTCAGCAGATGTTTCTTTTTGGAACGGGGCTTTTTGTGGTACCTCTTGCGCCCCGATCCGCTGTTCGGCGGCTTGCGGTTGCTGAATACGACAATCAGCACGACCACAATACCGAGTAAAATACAGACCCAGGAAATGATCCCGATCCACTTACTCTGGCGATTCCCCGACGTATCCACCACCAACGAACTGAGCGGGTCATTTTCCGTCACACTGCCAACGCTCGGCAGACTGATCGTGCTGGAAAAATTGCTTGCGTCCAGACCGCTTGACGATTCGGACGAGATCGCTGATGAATTAGCCGAAGAAGCGGAGGAAAGCTGCGCCCGGTTTGAGGAGGCTGCTCTTCTGGAGCTGACTGCGGCGGAAGCGGAAGCTGCTTTCTGCGAAGCGGCAGATGCCGCGGAAGCCGCCGATTGCTGGGCAAGAATTTTTTCTGTTTCTTCTGCGGTCAGACCGTTTACAATACTCACGGCACTGCTCGTGGCGGACGATACAGGAACCGCGGACGAGACGGAAGTGGAAAACGCAGTAACCGGATAAACTGTAGCGGCTACAACAAAGAGAAGCAAAAACAGCCAGCCGTTTTTTTGTTTCTTCATCACGATTCCTCCGCATCGTTCCTCTTAATGGATGATATAGTTTGATTATACCATATTTCCACCGTATTGCAAGTTTCCCTCCATGTTTGTCCTGTAATTTCATAAAAAAGCGTACGGGAATCCCCAAAACCGATATAGCGGGAATTTGCGTCTACTTCCATCATGCCAATAAAGAGCAGCAGCACGCACAGCGTGCTGCAAAACGAGGCAAAAAACACTCTTTTTTCTCTTCGGGTTTTTATGATCATTTCAGCCGTTTTCACTTCCCGCCGGGTAATTTTACATTTTTTTATTTTCTATATATAGTCAGTTAACTTTAGAAAACATCCAAGAAAATGGAGATTGGTCCTGTTTTCAAATGAACTGACTATATTATGCCCCTCCGAATTGCTTTTCAAACCGCGTTCAGGTCAGTTTGCTGAGCGCGGCGGCAAGCGATTTTCCAAACAGTTCTCCCGAGTATTTTGCTTCCTCCAGTGTGTTCACTTCTGTTCCGAACTCCACTAACAGAGAGCCCTTCGTCAGATTCTGGTTGTACTTGCGCGCACAGAAATTCAGCGGACGCGCGAGCCCGGGGTACATATCCGCCATGGATTTCTGCAGCCGCACCGCAAGGCGCAGGTTGTACTCCCAGTTCGGGTAACCCAGCGTGCCATCGTCGTCACAACCCGAAATAATCATAACCTGTGCCGCTTTTTTTCCGTTGATCGTGGCTGTCGGCTTCAGGCGCGTACCGTCGGACGTGCCCATAGCGTCACGGTGAATGTCAAGCGTAACCTGAATCCCCGGGTATTTTTTCAGGTCGTTCTGCATAGTCACCTTCGAGCGGTCATAAGAGCCGTTATAACTCGGGTAATCATGTAAAGTCGTGTCGTGCAGCACGTTGATCCCCGCCGCTCTCAGCTGCGCCGCGATCTCTTCCCCGACCGCCACAACGCTCTTGCTTGAATCCCGGCTGCGCGTGTCCCCCAAAAACGCTTCCGTGGTATGCGTATGATAGATCAGCACCTGGGGACCGGCGTTCTTACTGATTTTGACTGCCGGCGCTTTGCTCAATTCAGAGGCGATATCAATGGTGTGGTTTTTATTCGAATTTTTGACCCAAACATTCTGGTATGAAACTCCGGCATTTGCAATACTGAGCTCCTGTATTCCCGAAGTGACCGGGGCTGAGGAAGCAGTGCTGCCGGAGGACGAGGCTGCGTTTTCCGACGCGGATGAGGAGGAAGCAGCCGACGCAGACGAGTCGGGGGATTTTCCCGGCCGCGAAGAGCCGGAATCCGGTGCAGCGGAAGGCACGGCCACGGAAGAATTTCCGCCGTCCTCTTCGTCCTCTTCCAAAAAATCGGACTGAAACGCCTGCGGGGCACCGCCGGGCATAATAAATCCTACCGCGGCAAGCGCAGTATTCTGCGCCGCAACCGCGGGCAGCCGGTCCACCACACAGACCACGGCAATTAAAACGAGTATGGCGGAACCGAATCCCGCCGCTTTTTGCGTCCAGCCTTTCATAGTCCGCCCCCATGATTCATCAGTCATTCAGTTTGTGATGCGGACCGTATCCGCCGCACAGCCGTATCACAAACTGCCCTTTCACAAATTTATGCGGGCGCGTCTCTTTTCATGATATAGTCAGTTAACTTTAGAAGACATCCAAGAAAATGGAGATTGCTTCTGTTTTCAAATGAACTGACATAGTCAGTTCGCTTTAGAAAACATCCAAGAAACAAGCGCGGAATCTTTGATTTATGGATTTACGCTTGGAGCTTGGTTCTGTTTTCAAATGAACTGACATAGTCAGTTCGCTTTAGAAAACATCCAAGAAACAAGCGCGGAATCTTTGATTTATGGATTTTACGCTTGGAGCTTGGTTCTGTTTTCAAACGAACTGACTATATTATGTCAACTCCTCAAATTCCTCCAGCGACATACTCGGGTTCAGCGCCAGATTCACGCTCATACCCAGCAGCCGTGTTCCCCTGCCTATGATCAGGTCTATTTCGCGCGGCGTCACCATCATCGGTGCTCCGCGCGGCTCCACCTTTTCCAGCGCATTGCGGTTTTCCTCCCCAAGCAGGTCGTAGGCAAGCGTTGCCGCGTCTACCATTGTCGGGATTCCCATCCCGATAACCGGCACGCCCAGCGTGCTTTTGTCAATTCGAGGGCGTGCGTTGCCGACCCCCGCGCCTGGGGAAATTCCGCCCGAGCTGAGCTGCACGGTACAGCCGAGCCGCGCAGGGCTGCGCGCGGCGAGCGCGTCAATTGCGATGACAACGGACGGCTTCAGGTTCTGTACCAATGCCTTTAAAATTTCCATTGCCTCAATGCCGGTATTGCCCAGCACCCCGGGTGCGACAACCGCCACCGGGCGCAGTCCCTCCAACCCGGTCAGCCTCGCGACTTCACCCGTAATGTGACGGGTCGCCATGACGTTTTCAGCGGTTCGCGGTCCGATTGCGTCGGGCGTAATATCGCGATTGCCAAGGCCTGCCACAAGCGCCATGCCACTTTCCGGCAAAAGTGCGCTTAGTTCCTCTACAACCAGCTTTAAAACGCCGTGGTCCGCGTCAAGATGGTCGGAAATCGCAGGTACTTCAACGGTAATATAAGCCTTTCCGTCTTCATCAATGTGCGTGACCACACACCCGTCTTCTTCCGTGCGCCGCTGCTGCTGTGGCTCGGTATTTTCCAGTGCCAGATCCGTTCTGAAAATCAAGAAATCATCTCCAATATTTTTTATTGATTTTACTTGCAATTTAACCGCTGAAATGATATTATTATCAATATATGACGATGCCAAAAGGAGGTGTAACGATGCCGAACATCAAATCAGCGAAAAAGCGCGTAAAGGTTATTGCCACGAAGTCCCTGCACAACAAGACGATCAATTCCGAATTGAAAACAGATATAAAGAAGGCAAACCTTGCCATTGAAAGTGGAGCAGCCGATAAGGCTGAAGCCGTGAAAGTTGCCGTAAAAGCAATTGATCAGGCCACTGCAAAGGGAATTCTCCACAAGAATACTGCTGCGAGAAAGAAATCCGCTCTCGCCCGCAAACTGAACGCAGTGAACGCATAACCTTTTACGCGTACGCGGTGAAAAGCAAAAGCAGAGCCATGTGCCCTGCTTTTTTTATATTTGCCGAAAACAATTCGGGCAAAGGCGGACAGAGAAATAATTGACTTTTTTAAAATAATTGGTTATCATATAATAAATTTATAATTATAAACGGGGGTGCTCGTGTTGAAAAAAAACAATGCATTCAGCATCGTGTTAACCGTGATTTCCGCAGCAGCTGCCTTGGCTGCCGCCGTAATTGCCGTTACGCTGTACTTTGAGAAAAAGCGCAAGGACGAAGAAGAGCTTGAGCACTATTTGGATTACTCCATTCAGTAACAACTGGGACTTCAGGCGCATAATGGTGCGGGCAGGTGTATTACCTGCCCGTTTTGTTCTATTATGTCCTTTTGCAAATCTAGCTTTTGTCCCGGGATTTTGCAACAAGGGAAGCAAAATAGCCGAAGAACACTGCTGCGGCAATACCCGCCGCGCTGGCGGTTACACCGCCGGAAAACGCCCCCAGCAGCCCACGTTCCCGTACTGCCTCCATGGTTCCTTTTGCCATGGCATACCCGAACCCGGTCAGCGGAACCGTCGCGCCGGCGCCAGCGAAGTTGACCAGCGGTTCATACACCCCGATCGCCGTGAGCACCACTCCAAGCGTAACGAATAGCACCAGAATGCGCGCGGGGGTCATCTTCGTGAAGTCGATCAGTACCTGGCCGACCGCACAGATTGCGCCTCCGATTAAAAAAGCCCATAGATAGTCCACGTTATCACCTCCGTTTTAGTTTCGCCCTTCACCGCGGACTTATACATTTCAAGGAGTTTCTTATGAATAAAAAAACCATATTTTTCGATGTGGACGGGACCTTGCTTTCCAGTCGGAACGGCAAACGGTTCTGTATTCCGGAAAGTACACTGGAAGCTCTGCGCCTGCTGTCGAAAAATGGGCATCGCATAGCGGTCTGCTCCGGGAGACCGGAGGCTTTTATTCACCGTTTCTTTCCCGGACTGTTCACGAGCTATGTCGCGCTGAACGGCTCCCATGTGGTATATGAAGGGCATACTGTACTGCTGCGTGAACTCCCGCCCGAAAAGGTTGCCGCGCTGACAGCGCATTTTGATTCGTTCGGCTGCCGCTATTCCTTTGTCGGAAAAGACCACGCGTGGGGCAGAAACATTTCTCCGCACTACCCTGAAAAGCTGAACGAGCTCTATGGAATTCCCGACTATATGGTCATGGAATGGTCGCCGGAGGACGTACACGCCAGCATGCTGGATTTTTTACTGCGCGATGAAAGCGATTACCGGCGCATTCTTCCCGCGCTGGACGATACCATGATTCTGAACTACTACCCCGGCAGCCCCGCCAGCGACCTGTGCTTCAAGGAGCAGGATAAGGGCTCGGGAATTCGTTCGTTCCTGCAATACGCCGGAATTGATAAAAGCGATACCATCGGCTTCGGCGACGGCCACAACGATCTTCCCATGATGCGGGAGGTAGGCTTCGGTGTTGCCATGGGGAACGCGGTGGAAGAGATGAAGCAGGCTGCGGATTACGTAACGGCTCCGGTTTTTGAAAACGGCATCTTTTCCGCATTGAAATATTTAAAGCTGATATAACAAAAAATCCATGTGCCTTATGACGGCGCATGGATTTTTCATAATAATTCGGGTATCAAAGAGGCCAATGATTGCTTGTATGCTCACATCAGAATACATCAGATACGGCTTCGCCATGGATACATACCCGTCCTGAATCCGGGCATTTTGCATCAAAAGATCTTACTCTCTCCTCGCCGCAGTCCAAAGCTCCCCCATTTAGAAGCGTATAGACGGAGGGATATATGATATTCCACAGCTCATGGCACAGAGGGGGACATATGTCTTCCACAATAAAGCTATCGCCTGTATGATGATATCCGCATCTGCATTCTGCACATGTGACGGTCAATTTAACCTTCTCCATATTGAATCTCCCGTATGATTTATTTTCTTGGCTCTTTCCATTCAGGCCACCGCTTTGAAGTCTTTTTACTTCTATGTAACATTCACTTTGAAAAAAGATAAGAAGTCATGGACAGGCTGCCCAGCACGCAGTCGGCATTAAACACCTCGGCTTCGTCCGTTTCCTCCGCCGCGCCCAGAATATAGAGCAGCGGGTAGAAATGATCCGGATACGGCACGGAAAGACGCGCGCTTTCGCCCGCGCTGTCGTAATGAACCGCCTTGTCAAAGTCTTTGCCTTCAATCGCGGTGCGGATCGCTGCGTCAAACTGCTGTGCCCAATCGTACGCTCCGCCGCTATAATCAACCAGCCGCAGATTATGCACCACGTTTCCGCTTCCGATGACCAGAACGCCCTCATCGCGCAAAGGGCGCAGCAGCTTTCCGGTTTCAAATACCTGCTGAGGCGTAAGGCTGCCGTCCACACTCATCTGGCATACGGGAATATCCGCTTCGGGGTACATCCAGCGCAGCACGCTCCACGCGCCATGATCAATCCCCCAGCTGTTGTCAGCGGAGGAGTCCGGCACAAGCCGCCGCACTTTTTCCGCAAGCGCCGCCGTACCGGGCGCGGGGTACTCCACATCGTACAGTTCCTTGGGAAAGCCGTAAAAATCATAGATGGTCTTGGGGTGCTCATCAGTTTGCAGCCGTGTTCCTTCCACGTACCAATGTGCGGAAATCATCAGAATTGCCTCGGGCTTCGGTATTTTCTCCGCAATGCTTCGCCACCCCCGGCTGTATGGATTGTCCTCGACCGCGTTCATAGGGCTTCCGTGCCCGACAAAAGCAACCGGCATCATATAAAAGGCCTCCTTTGAAAATCATTTTTATTATTTTCCTGCATTATAGCACAGCAGGCGCGTCCTCACAAGGTAAAATGACTTGGGCACAAAGCGGGGGCGGCGGAAAATTCCGCCGCCCATCGTCATACCCTTTATTATTTCACGACCGGCATATCGCCCGGCTCGTGGGAACCACCGTTAAAATAAATATCATACCAGACAAGGAATACAAAAACAGTCCAGACTTTGCGGCTGTTGTCGCATTTCCCGTTGTAATGGTCGTTCAGAACACCCATCAGTGCATCTGTATTAAAAAATTCCTTTGCCGCGGCTCCGGTAAACGCTTCCTTTACCACGTTATAGTACTTCTCGTCGCGAAGCCACACACGAATCGGCACCGGGAATCCCAGTTTCTTTTTCTGTGCGGTTTCGGCGGGCAGATGCTTCACCGCCGCTTTCCGCATGGCAAATTTCGTGTTTTCTTTGTTTACGCGCAGCTTGCGGGGAATTTGGGAAGCCACGCCGAAAACTTCCTTGTCAAGGAACGGCACGCGCAGTTCGAGCGAGTTCGCCATGCTCATACGGTCGGCCTTCAACAGGATGTCGCCCACCAGCCAGACATTGAGATCAAGATACTGCATCTTTGTGACGTCGTCCTTGTCCTTGACGCGCTCATAATATTTCTTGGTCAGCTCCTGCGGGCGTGTTACCGGAATATCGCTCTTCAGCAGAGCGCGCTTTTCTTCCATCGTGAACATGCTGCAGTTGCCGATGAAGCTTTCCTCAATCGGCTGCGCGCCGCGAATCAGAAAATTCTTTCCCTTGAACGCAAACGGCAGCTTCTTCGCCAGCGCGGCAAGCGCTTTGCGCAGACCGAGCGGCAGCTTCTTATACGCTTCAAAGTCGTCCGGCTCATGGTAAATGTTGTACCCGCCGAACAGCTCGTCCGCACCTTCGCCGGAAAGGACGACTTTTACATATTCACTCGCCATTTTGGATACAAAATAGAGCGCAATGCAGGAAGCGTCTGCCAAAGGCTGATCCATATGGTACTGCACCTTGCGGATATTGCCCCAGTACTCGTCGTCGGAAATCACCTTGCAGTGATGCTCCACGCCGACTTTTTCTGAAAGGCTCTTGGCCCAGCTGATTTCGTTGTACTTTTCCCCGTGGTCGAATCCGACGGTAAACGTTTTCTGCCCTTTGAAGTAAGTGGAAACATAACTGGAGTCCACGCCGCTGGAAAGAAAGCAACCGACCTCCACGTCGCTGATTTTGTGGGCATTGACGGAATCTTCAAAGATTTTTTCGATTTCGGTGACCGCCTGCTCCTCCGTCATGCTGTCATCCGCGTGGAACTGCGGTTCCCAGTAGCGGTGCGTTTCCACCTTCCCGTCGCGGTACCAGAGGTAATGCGCGGGCATCAGGCAGAACACATTTTCAAAAAATGTTTCAGGGGGCACGGCGTACTCAAAAGAAATGTAATTGTTGAGCGCGTTGCGGTTCAGCTTCTTTTCAAATCCAGGGAATTCAAGAATGCTCTTGATTTCCGACCCGTAAACAAAGCTGTTGCCGACCTGCGTGTAATGCATAGGCTTAATTCCGAAATAGTCGCGGGCAATGAACAGGCTCTGATCCTTTGTATTCCAGATTGCAAACGCGAACATACCTCGCAGTTTGTTCAGCAGCTCCTCGTGCCATTCCTCGAACCCGTGTACCAGCACTTCGGAGTCAGTCTGTGTGTAAAAGCGGTGTCCTTTTTCGATCAGCGTTTTGCGAAGCTCCTGATAGTTGTAGATTTCACCGTTAAACATTAAAACGAGCGTTTTATCCTCGTTATAAATCGGCTGGTCGCCTGTGGAAGCAATATCAATAATGCTCAGTCTGCGAAAGCCCATCGAAATTTTACCGTCCGAATAGATGCCGCTGGAATCCGGCCCCCTGTGCGTAATCACATCCGTCATATTTTTGATTGCGTCATCGCGGTCGATTACTTCACCTGTAAATCCACAAAGTCCACACATTTTTATTCATCCTCTCCGCGGTATTCCCGCAGTATCTTTCGGGCGGTTTCGGCATCCACAGCCTGAAATTCTTCTTCGGAGCAGCCCACACTCTCCACTATTTCCAACGATTTGCGGTACACTTCCATCCGTGTACTCTGCACCGCCGGCTCCTGCTGACCGTGCAGAAAAAAGGAAAACGTCATTCGTCCGGCGGCTTCGTCCAGCGAACAGAAATAGCAGGAATCCACGACCGCTCCGTGTTTTTGATTTGCAACGTCCAGCATGGCCAGCTTGGTGAGTTCCGCGGCAAAGTCATTCAGCCCCGATTCGAAAATCAGCACTTTTTCTTTCAGTTCCGCCAAAGAAACCACCACGCGCTTTTTCAGTCCGGCGAGCTGGGGGAACTTCTGTTCCACACTCACCGCTCCGAGGGTTCGGTCATTCCCGTTGGGCACCACATAAACCATATATTTCAATTCGCTGTCATGATAAAGACAGGGATAAACCAACTGCGCTTCATAACCGCACGCCGGGCACTTCCAGTCGAAGAGCGTTTCATCCAGCACAACGTTCCTCAGCTCCGGGTTTTTCTGCGCGTCAATTCCGGGGTACATCTGGGTTTTAACAGCCGCACCGCAGCTTGGGCAGCTTACATCCTTGTTCATCTGCGTTGGCATTCCGGTTCCTCCTTAGCCTTTGCGTATTTGGTTATTATATCACAGCAAGGAACAAAAAGGAATACGGTTCGGGCATCATGTGCGCGCGGCAGGCGAAACTTTCTTTTACATTTTGTCTGACTTGATTTACAAAAATTTGTGACGCTGTATTACAAAGTATTTCCACATGCCGATATTATTTGCAAATGCGAAATCATACTGTTATTTTTGGCCTTTTTGCGCTATAATAACAGAAGAAAATTTATTATTGATTTGCCGCTTTTGCGGCCGGGAGGTAAGCTATGAACTTTTTTGAAAGCCTGTCCAGCAATCTTACAAAGGCGGTTGACTTCGTTGTCGACAAAAACCGCAAAGCCGCTATGATTAACCGGCTTCAGGTCGTAATTAAAAACGAACGGGAAAATGAATCGCGTGCATATGTCGCGCTGGGAAAATATTATTTCGAGCATCTGCGTGATCCTGAAAACGAGGAAACCGAGCTGCTTTGCCGCACGGTGGACTTTTCAGACCGCCGCATGAAGAAAGCGTTTGCCAAACTGGATGAAATCACCGCGCCCGAGGGCTGTGAGGAAGACTCCTGTACCGAATGCGGCAGCGATTGCGATTACTGCCCTTATTCCGAAGAACCGGAAGAAGTGCAGGATCCGGACATTCAGCCCGAGGAACCCTCCGTCGCCCCCGCCCGTAAGGAGTTCTGCGATGAAAACAATCCCAGTGTTTCCTGCATTGTAAGCAGAGCCAATGAGAATGCGGACGTTCCTTCCGCGGCTTATGCTGATGAAGTAAACGAAGAGGCCGCGGACGATACAACGGTTCCGCCGGAGTTTTTATGAAAAAAAGAGTAATGCTCGGCATGAGCGGCGGCGTTGACAGCTCGGTCGCTGCTCTGCTTCTGCTCGAAGCCGGGTATGATGTCACAGGGGTCACGATGCGGCTGCGCCCCGACGAATATATGCAGCAAAGCGCGGCGGGAGGCTGCTGCTCGCTGGACGATATTGACGACGCGCGCAGGGTCGCCTACAAGCTGGGCATTGAGCATATGGTGCTCAATTTTCAGGAAGTGTTTGAAAAGCAGGTCATCGACTATTTCGCAGCGCAGTACGCCGCCGGGCTCACGCCGAACCCGTGTATTGCCTGCAACCGGTACGTAAAGTTCGACGCGATGCTGCGCCGTGCCCGCGAACTGGACTTTGATTATGTTGCCACGGGGCACTATGCGGTAATTGAGCGGAACGATGCGGGGCGCTGGCTGCTGAAACGTGCGCAGAACAGCAAGGACCAAAGCTATGTGCTGTATTCATTCACACAGGATCAACTGGCGCAAACGCTGATGCCGCTGGGGAACTACACAAAACCGCAGGCAAGGGCACTGGCGGAGGAAGCGGGACTTCCCGTCGCGCACAAGCCCGACAGCCAGGAAATCTGTTTTGTGGAGAATAAGGATTACGCCGGATTCATTGAGCAATACACAGGGAATCAGGCGCCGCCGGGCAGCTTTGTCGATGAGCAAGGGCAGGTCATCGGCCGGCACCGCGGGATTACGCATTACACCATCGGTCAGCGCAAGGGGCTTGGGACAGCCTTCGGAAAACCGATGTATGTGACGAAAATAGATACACAGCACAACGAAGTAACGCTGGGCGGGGAAGGCAGCCAGTATTCCGGCTCGCTGACCGCCGCCGATCTGAATTTCATTCCTTTTGATACATTGGATTTCCCAATCCACGCGCAAGTAAAGGTACGCTATCAGGCGCAGCCCGCACCGGCGGTGCTGACGCCGATGCCGGGCGGCAGGGTCAGGGTGGAGTTTGAAAGGCCCCAGCGCGCCGTAACTCCCGGACAGGCCGTTGTGTTTTATGACGGCGATCTGGTTCTTGGCGGCGGTACTATCCAGACGGAAACATAAAAAAGAAGGGGCTGCGAAATGACTAAAAATTCATTTCGCAGCCCCTCCCTTACGAAAAATCGCTTATGGGTCATAATTAGGCCCGCATTCTGTATTTCTTTTTGTGAAGACATAGTCAGTTAATTTGAAAATAAAGCCAATTTCCAAGCGTAAAATCTATAGATCACAGATCTTCCGCCTGTTTTTCGGGCGTTCTCTGAAGTAAACTGACTATAAATACAAAATCACGATTTCTCTTGCCTCGTCGGTATCTTTATCCCTTGTGCAGCCTTTTTACCATGGAATAATTAGGAAGCAAACTGTTCAAAATATGGATGCCGCCCGATTTCCCCAGGTCTTGTTTGTAAAATCTAAACTCAAATAATCCGCTTGACTGCGTCGTTCTATGCTTGATATTTAATATTTCGCACAATCCCCACCTTTTTACAAATAAGGCCTAACTAATGCAGTCTGCTGAAGGAATACCCTACTACTCTGCCCAAACGTGCCCGTGCTTTTTTCAGATGCTTTGATACGGTGGCCGGGGTAACACCCAGTGTATTCGCGGCTTCACGCCCGCTTTTCCCTTCAAAATAGCACATTTGCACACATTCGCGCTGACGTTCAGTCAGTTCCCCCTCCACAGCACGCCGCAACGCACAGAGCATCCTGCGGTAGTCCCCGTCATCCTCTTCATTTGTCTTTGGGTTCAGATTCAGCCTGTCCCCAAACAGATCAATGCTTAAATTCGACTGCCTTTTCATTCTTACCTCCGCGCTGTGTCAAATGATTTCCCGCGTGCAGACAGTCAAGGTACATTTCATTCAGTGTGAAAATTCTTCTGTACAATTTGGATGCCGTCTCGTTATCGGCGGCTTTTGCCTGCTGCCGAAGCGGTTTGATGTACTCTTTCAGCCTGTGCGCCTCTTCCAGATATTGCGCGCCCCATTCGTTGTAATCCATACTGCTCCTTTCCTTTTCCTCCAGGTTATAATTTAATACTAGTACGGAAGAGGCGCCCTTACAAGAGATAATAAGAACAAATGTTCTATTTTGTTCTTTTAAGAGACATTAATGGGACTTTGTATATTATTTTTTAAAATTCCATTTTATGGGATTTTAACTACTTTTCTTCTTGTTAATCTTAAGAAAAAGTGATAAACTGTTATTATATTCGGGCGTAAGGGAGAACGTGAATGAAACGGAACATCTGTGCAATTCTGTTAATCGCCGTACTCATAATTCCTCTTGCGGGATGCGCAAGGATAAGACCCAAAGAAAATCGTGACAGCATCGTGGGTACGTGGACCGATTCCTACGAGCTGACCAAATATCAGTTTCAATCAAACGGAAAAATGAAAATTGAAGCGCTCAATTTAGGTTCCTTCAAAGGCACCTACGAAATTGACGGCGACCAAATTACCATCGAATACCGCGTCCTGGTCAAAGATATCAAAAACACCTATCAAATGCGGCTTGACGGAAATATTCTCTATTTGGATGACCAGCAGTTTACTCGGACTAAGTAATTTCTAAAGTGAACTGACTATAAAAGCAAAATGCGGGCCTAATAATGACCCGCAAGCGATTTACCGAAAAGAAGATGTTGCGAAATGAGTTCTCACTCATTTCGCAACATCTTCTTTTCCATTTCTTAACTTTCGAAAAAAATCCGTCAGCAGAGCGGCGCATTCCTCTTCCAGAACACCGCTCATCAGCTCCGGGCGGTGATTGTACGGCAATTCAAACAGGTTCATAACGGAGCCGCAGGAGCCCGCTTTCCTGTCCTTCGCGCCAAACACAACCCGGGGAATCCGCGCATTAATAATGGCACCTGCGCACATCGGACACGGCTCCAGTGTCACATAAAGCTCACACTGCCACAGCCGCCAGCCGCCCAACGTCCGGCAAGCCTGATCGATCGCTTCCAGTTCCGCGTGGAAAAGCGCATTCTTCCCCGTTTCACGCCGGTTGCGCCCCGTACCCACGACCCGGTCGCCGCAGACCACAACGGCGCCTACCGGGACTTCGCCCTCCCGCGCCGCTTCGCGCGCCAACGTCAGTGCCTGACGCATCCACTCTTCTTCTCTGCTCATATCAATAACTAACCAATATTTTGATGGAGGAATACAACGCGAAAATAATCATCGCCACGCCACCCGGGTTTGCGAACAGTGCCCCCAGCTTAGCGGAAAAAGGAAGCCCCGGGTTCGGAGCCTCGCTGCGGAAAAAGCTCTTATCCTTAATCATCAGCCAGATCAGCGATAAAACGCCCAGTGCAATCATTACGAGCATCACAACGGAGCTCGCCTGGTTCATAGCCTCGTCTCCATTGTAGCGCTGAACCATTTCAAGCGCATAGGAAATCGAATTATTCAGGAAGTGAATCACGATGGAAGTCCAAAGCGAGCCGGTGCGCACAACAACCAGCGCCATTACCAGCCCGGCGATGAACGCAAACACCATTTGCACAAAATTGCCGTGATACAAGCCAAAAAGCATCGCCGACCCAACAATCGCAAAACCGTTTCCATACTTGCGAAGGCTTTGCAGCACAAGACCGCGGAACAAAAGCTCCTCAACAATCGGCGGAATAACACAGATTACGATTCCGTATAAAATCAGAATAGCCGGATCGTCGGTCAGCGGCGACTGGGGCATATCTCCGCTGAATCCAAGCGCTTTTTCAATTGCTACCACAATATTCGCGGGGATATTGGCAAGCATACACACAGCCGCGCCAAAAAAGACGCAGGCCGCGGTTCTGAAAAAGCCTGTTTTTTGAAACGGCAAAAAGTTTCTCAGAGAAACTCGTTTAAAAGCAAAATATAAAAGCACCGGAACGGAAAGCCCCACTACATAACCCGCCGCCGTGGTAAGGTAATATAAAATCGGCGTAAAACCGTTAAAATCCGGATTTGAATAATCTGCGGTGTAACCCACCGCTTTCAAATAATAAGGGCACAGGAACCCTTCAATTCCGATCATCAGCAGCAAAGCCGCGACGACGACCCAGCAGACCGCATTGGACGTTTTGCGTAAATTCTTTTTTACACCCCACGCCATATTGTATGCTTCATAATTGAAATTCGGAGAATAGGGCGGATAGTACATAGATCCTCCTTTTAAGCATTGCGCTTAACAGATTATAACCATTCCTCCTCAGTCCACATAAGAAATTATAGCAGACCGAGATAAAAGAAATCGCGCTCGTATTACAAGAGCGCGAAAAATCAAGAATTTAAACTTACTGCCAGTTTCGGGAAATTTGGCGCGCCCGAAGGAATTCGAATCCCCGACCTTCCGCTTAGGAGGCGGACGCTCTATCCAGCTGAGCTACGGGCGCATATAACTCCCCTATTATAAATTACTGCATGGCATTTGTCAATCAATGCCCGGAATTTTAACCGCTTACTCCTTCTTATTCCCACTGTCGTCATTCGCCGCACCGTCTCCCCCTTGCGGCGTGTATGCGGACATATACCCCATGATCAGCAGCGCCATTATGCCCAGCGCAAGAAACACAATCAGGTACGGAAGTAGCGTCATTGCGGAATAGTCTACCAACTGGCGGGAAGCGGCTGTGAAAAAACAGGCGGCAGCAGCGGCCTGCAACGCACTCAGCAGCGTTGCAACGCCAAAATTTCTACGCTCCCTAATCACCAGCATGGACAGCACAACAGCAGCCGGAAGAGCACAGGCCAAAATCATATAAAACAGGGCGTCATCGGAAAAGCCCACTCCGCCATAGCGTGCGATCATGCCGAACACACTCAGTGAGTTGCTCTCTTTTCCCGGACTGTTTATGATTCTTCCCGCCGGAAAAAACAGGGCCAGAATCGAAACCGCTTCCAATATAATAACCCACATTTTGATTTGTTTTTTATCCAAAATTCCGTCAACTCCTTATTTATAATGATACCGCAAAACCTTTCTTTCCGCAATCCTAAACTATTGTTATAGTCAGTTCACTTTAGAAAACATCCAATAGAAAAATGATAAAATTTTCATGGATTTTCCCCCATCTGCCTTATAATGGAATATTGGTATGAAATAACCCAAAAACTCCCCTGCACCTTACGATGCAGGGGAGTTCCTATTTATGCGGGTAGTTGAATAGTTGATCAGCTTGGAAAATTACTTCGCTCTCTTTTCCTTAATAGCAGCCTGAGCAGCAGCCAAACGTGCGATCGGCACGCGGAACGGTGAGCAGGAAACGTAATCAAGACCAACCTTATGGCAGAACTCAACGGAAGTCGGGTCGCCGCCGTGTTCGCCACAGATGCCGAGGTGAATCTCGGGTCTGGTTTGACGGCCGAGTTCAACAGCCATCTTCACCAGTTTGCCAACACCATTCTGGTCAAGGTGTGCAAACGGATCGGACTCATAGATCTTGTTCTCATAGTAGTAATCAAGGAACTTACCGGCATCGTCACGGCTGAAACCAAAGGTCATCTGGGTCAGGTCGTTGGTGCCGAAGCTGAAGAATTCAGCATCCTTGGCAATTTCGTCGGCAACCAGTGCCGCGCGCGGAATTTCGATCATGGTACCAACCTGGTACTTCAGCTCTACGCCCGCTTCTGCAATAACTTTGTCCGCGGTGGCGGTAACAATGTCTTTGACAAACTTGAGCTCTTTTTCTTCGCCGACCAGCGGAATCATGATGCGCGGCTCGGTCTTGAACTCAGGATGACGCTTGTTGACAGCAATTGCAGCATTGATGACAGCGGTGGTCTGCATCTTTGCGATTTCCGGATAGGAAACAGCCAGACGGCAGCCGCGGTGACCCATCATCGGGTTGAATTCGTGCAGGCTTGCAATGACGTTCTTCAGGTCTTCCACAGTGATGTTCAGTTCGCCGGCAATTTCCACGATGTCCTCTTCCTTGGTCGGAAGGAACTCATGGAGCGGCGGATCGAGGTAACGGATAACAACCGGACGGCCTTCCATTACTTCGTACAGGCCTTCAAAGTCGCCCTGCTGGAACGGCAGCAGCTTCTCCAGTGCCTTCTCACGGTCTTCGGTCGTCTTGGAAACGATCATTTCACGCATTGCCTTAATACGCTGACCCTCAAAGAACATGTGCTCTGTACGGCACAGACCAATGCCCTGCGCGCCGAAATCTTTACCCTGCTGGGCGTCCTTCGGGGTATCTGCATTGGTGTAAACTTCCAGTCTGCGAACAGAATCGGCCCACTTCATGAAACGGTCGAAGTCGCCGGAAATGCTTGCCGCAGCCGTCGGAATTGCTTCTGCGTAAATCTTGCCGGTGGAGCCGTCAATGGAGATGTAGTCGCCCTCGCTGATAGTTTTGCCGGCGAGCGTAAATTTCTTTGCATCGTAGTCCACGACGATTTCGCCGCAGCCGGATACACAGCAGGTGCCCATGCCGCGCGCAACAACTGCCGCGTGGGAGGTCATGCCGCCGCGAACGGTCAGGATGCCCTGTGCAACTGCCATACCTTCAATGTCTTCCGGGGAAGTTTCCAGACGAACAAGGATGACCTTCTCGCCCTTTGCATGCCATTCTTTTGCGTCTTCCGCAGAGAATACCACGCGGCCACAGGCAGCTCCGGGGGATGCCGCAAGGCCTTTGCCGATTTCCTGTGCCTTCTTCAGCGCCGCAGCGTCAAACTGCGGGTGCAAGAGGGAGTCAAGCTGCTTCGGCTCTACTCTCAGTACGGCCTCTTCTTCGTCGATCATTTTTTCGTCAACGAGGTCAACGGCGACTTTCAGTGCGGCAGCGGCAGTTCTCTTGCCGTTTCTGGTCTGGAGCATGTAGAGCTTGCCGTTTTCAATGGTGAACTCCATGTCCTGCATATCTTTATAGTGCTTTTCAAGTCTTGTGGCAATTTCCACGAACTCGTCGTACACTTCGGGCATTTCCTGCTGCAGGTGGCTGATCGGCTGCGGGGTACGGATACCGGCAACAACATCTTCGCCCTGTGCGTTGATGAGGTATTCGCCAAACAGTGCCTTTTCGCCGGTCGCGGGGTTACGGGTAAATGCAACGCCGGTACCGGAATGGTCGCCGGAGTTACCGAATACCATCGCCTGTACGTTCACGGCGGTGCCCCAGTCATAAGGAATTTCGTTCATGCGGCGGTAAACGTTCGCACGGGGGTTGTCCCAGGAACGGAAAACAGCCTTTACGGCTTCCATGAGCTGAACCTTCGGGTCGCTCGGGAAGTCTTCGCCCTTCTGGGCTTTATAGAAAGCCTTGAATCTCCGCACGAGATCCTTCATATCGTCGGCGTCAAGTTCGGTATCCTGCTTTACGCCCTTTTCTTCCTTCTTGGCGTCGATAATCTTTTCAAATTCCGATTTCGGCAGCTCCATAACAACGTCGGAGAACATCTGCACGAAACGGCGGTAGGAATCGTAAGCAAAACGGGGGCTGTTTGTGATTTTGGCCAGACCCTCAACAACGATGTCGTTCAGACCGAGGTTCAGGATGGTGTCCATCATGCCAGGCATGGAAGCACGCGCGCCGGAACGCACGGAAACCAGCAGCGGGTTTGCGGGATCTGCAAACTTCTTGCCGGTGATTTCTTCCATCTTGCTGAGATATTCATAGATCTGCCCCTGAATATCCTCATTGATCTGGCGGCCGTCAGTGTAATACTGTGTGCAGGCCTCGGTGCTGATGGTGAAGCCCTGGGGAACAGGCATGCCTGCTATGGTCATTTCAGCAAGGTTTGCACCCTTGCCGCCGAGCAGTTCTCTCATGTCTCTGTTTCCTTCTGAGAAAAGGTAAACATATTTGTGGCCCATTCGGAAAATACCTCCTAAAAATATTTAATTTTGCGAGCATCTTGTTTTTTTATTCTTTCAGGGGCGTTCGAAAGCACCAAAATTCTGTCATCTTTCTGCTGCCGACGGCATGACCGGCATAAACGCTGATCAAAATGCCCCGCCTTCCCGCACATTGCCTGAATCCGTTTTTTACAGCGAAAACTCCGGCTGTTTTTCGTTTTCGGCGGCGCCCTAATCGCTCAGAGAATATTATAGCAAAAAGATTTGGCAAATGCTATATCTTTTTCAATAAAAGCAACCGATAATTTCAAATAAATGTGAAGAAAACAGAGTATGTTTAACAAAACTGTGCAAAAAACATAATTTTTGCTTGAAATATCAAATTCTTATGAGATAATAGGAATAGATAATTGCGATTATATTTATCGGCAGATTAACCGAACGGTAACATGCTCATAAATGAACATAATATAATACTATACAAAGGTGTATATAAATGGTCACGGAGGGAAAACAATGCCAGAGCAAAGCTGTGCAGTGATACTAGCGGCCGGCGAGGGGAAACGGATGAAGTCCAACCGCCCCAAAGTGCTTTCACCGGTGCTTTTCAAGCCGATGCTTCAATGGGTGATTGATTCGGCACAGGACGCCGGCGTCGATTCCATCTGTGTCGTCACAGGCTATATGCATGAAAAGGTGGAAGGGTACCTTGCGGAACTGAACGCAGCCGATTCCACCCATTCCGACGTACTCCATGTGCTGCAGTCGGAACGCAAGGGAACCGGCCACGCAGTCATGATGGCGGCCGATTTTCTGAACGCGCACCGCGGCGGAGATGTTTTGATTCTGAACGGGGACGCTCCGTTCGTCAGCCCCGCAGTAATAGGCGCGGCGCTGCAGGAACATATTGAAAACGGAAATGCCGTCACCGTCATTTCTGCCGTTCTTGATGATCCGACAGGCTATGGGCGTATTGTACGCGACGCGCAAACCCATTTGGTACGCGCTATTGTAGAGCAGAAGGACGCCGACGCGGCGACACGCGGAATCGGCGAAATCAACTCGGGCGCCTACTGGTTTAAAGCAGACGATCTCCTTGCGATTTTATCGCAGATTAAAAATAATAACGCGCAGGGCGAGTATTACCTGACCGACGCCGTTCGGCTTTTGATTGAAAACGGCAAAAAGGCAGACGCCTACACTACAGGAGACGCTCACACCGTATTGGGTGCGAACGACTGCCTGCAATTAAACGCGCTCAATTCTATTGCCCGCGAGCAGATTCTTTCCGCACACATGTCCGCCGGGGTTGAAATTCCCTGCCGCGACGGCGTAATGATCGGCCCGGACGTAACCATCGGCAGCGACACCTGCATTCTTCCCGGTACCATTCTGCAGGGAAAGACAACCATCGGCTCCGGCTGTACGCTGGGGCCGAACACATTCATATGCGACAGTCAGGTCGGCGACCATGTGGTGTTGAGCACCGTTCAGTGCCGGGGCTGCTCAGTGTCTTCGGATACCGCGCCGGCGCCATTCTCCGTGCTGCCCATGCCTTGTTTATAAATTCATCATTGCATTTCATAAATAGGGTATCCGCTGATTAAAGTAATTCTGAAGCCACTCAGCCCGGTAATTTCGCGGCTTCGAGTTGCTGCGACTTAATCATCGTTTACCCAGGCCTTATTAATCAGCCGTACATTGCAAATTACAGGATATACAAACATTTTACAGGGGGATAAGCAAATGAATTTTCACGGCAAAGACATCAAGATTTTTGCTGCCAATTCCAATCAGGCCGTAGCAAAACAGATTTCAGACTGTCTGGGGCTTCCTATGGGAAAAAGCGAAGTAGGAACGTTCAGCGACGGTGAAATCGCGGTTTCGCTGTTCGAATCCGTGCGCGGTTCCGACTGCTTCATTGTCCAGTCAACCTGCGCTCCGGTCAACAACAATCTGATGGAACTGCTCATCATGATCGACGCGATGAAACGCGCTTCCGCCGCACGCATCACTGCCGTTATGCCGTACTTCGGCTACGCAAGGCAGGACCGCAAGGCAAAGGCCCGCGACCCGATTTCGGCCAAGCTGGTCGCCGATCTGATTACCACCGCCGGGGCGGACAGACTGCTTACTATGGATCTTCACGCTTCACAGATTCAGGGCTTTTTCAACATTCCACTTGACCATCTGCTCGGCGCGCCCTTGCTTTCTTCTTACATGAAGGACAAAGTAGGCGATGATACGGAGGACTACGTCGTGGTATCCCCCGACCTCGGTTCCGTCACCCGTGCCCGCAACTTTGCTTCCCGCATCGGCTGCCCGCTCGCGATTGTGGACAAGCGCCGTCAAAAAGCAAACGTATGCGAAGTCATGAACATCATCGGCGACGTGAAGGACAAGAAAGTCATTCTGGTGGATGACATGATCGACACTGCCGGCACGCTCTGCAACGCTGCGGTTGCGATTATGGAAAAAGGCGCAAAAGAAGTGAACGCCTGTGCCACACACGGTGTGCTTTCCGGCCCGGCGATCGATCGCATTAAAGCGAGCCCGATCAAGGAACTGGTTCTGCTCGACACCGTTCCGCTGACTGAGGAAAAGAAATTGCCCAACATTACCTTGCTGCCCGTGGCCCCGCTGTTTGCGGAAGCGATTGAGCGCATTTACGAAGACAAACCGGTTTCCCCCATGTTTGTCTGATTCATACGAACTCTATAAAGGAATACTCCAGGCGGGGCAGATTGTCTGCCCCGCCCTGTTCCGTTGCCAGGGCATATGCCCGATTACTTCTAAAATCAGAGGTTTGCTATGCTGAAAAATCCTTTTTTGAAAGCCGCCGAGCCGGTGGGCCCGGTTGAGTACATCATTGCGGGGCTGGGTAACCCGGGTGCAAAATATGAGGGCACACGGCACAATGCCGGGTTTATGGCACTGGATTACATTGCCGAAAAATCGGGCGTAAGCATTGACCGCATCAAGTTTAAGGGGCTGTGCGCGGTCACGGCCATCGGCGGAAAAAAAGTGCTGCTGCTGAAGCCTTCCACCTATATGAACCTGAGCGGGCAGAGCGTCACCGAAGCTATGAATTTTTACAAGCTGCCGCCCGAAAAGGCCATCATTCTGTTTGACGATATTTCCCTTCCGCCCGGTCATATCCGCATTCGCAGAAAAGGAAGCGACGGCGGCCAGAACGGAATGAAAAATATCATTTATCTGGGAAATTCAGACGCTTTTCCCCGCGTGAAAATCGGCACGGGCAATAAACCGAACCCCGAATGGGACTTGGCGGACTGGGTGCTGTCCAAATTTTCCGCGCAGGAGCAAAAGCAGCTCAACGAAGCCATTGAGCACGCGTACGCTTCCGTCGAGCTGATGGTTCAGGGGAAAACAGACGAAGCAATGAATCAATATAATTCCTGACGCGCGTGCATATACTATTTTACAATGAATGCTAACTGGAGAATACCATGAAATTTCTCACCAAAGCCGTCGGAAATCTGCCGGAGTACAAAAGTCTGGAGGCTGCCGTCCGAAGCAGCACGCTGCCCGCCGCGGTCACCGGCCTCTCCGGTATTCACAAAGCCAATCTCATTTATTCGCTCTGCGCCGACCTGGGCCGCAGGGCTTTTGTCGTTGCGGGTGACGAAAGCGAGGGCCAGCGCCTATGCGACGACCTCGCCTCCATGGGGATGCATCCGCTTTTCTACCCTGTGCGCGACTTTAATTTCCGCGACACCGCCGGCAGCAGCCACGAATACGAGCATCAGCGGCTGCAGGTGCTGGAACGCGTGCAAAGCGGACTGTGCGACGCCGTTGTATGCTGTATGGACGGCGCACTGCAGTACACCATTCCGCCGCAGGAGCTGGCGCGCCGCACCGTCACCCTGACAGCCGGTCAGTCCGTTTCGATGCAGCAGGTGCTCGACGCTCTTGCGGCCTGCGGTTATGAACGCGCGGTTCAGATTGACGGTACCGGTCAGTTTTCCCAGCGCGGCGGTATTCTGGATATTTTTGCGCCCGACGCGGCTTCCCCCGCGCGCATCGAATTCTGGGGCGACGAAATTGACACGATCTCCCTCTTTGATTTGGAAACGCAGCGCCGCACGGATTCCATTGACCACATTACGCTGACCCCGTCGGTAGAAGTGCTGATTGATAACCCGGAACAGCTGGCACAAAAAATCAACGCCTACGCGTCCGGGCTGCGGGGGAAAACCGCGCCCACCGCAAAGGCCGTGCTTTCGGCACAGGCTGAAAAGCTGACGGGCGGCCTGCACCTGGACTGCGCGGATAAATATATCACCATGCTTTACCCCGGTACCGCGACTCTGTTTGATTATATGGCGGACGACATGCTGCTGTTTGTCAGCGAACCCGCCAAAGCGAAGGAACGCGTGCGTAGCACACTCTGGCAGTGGGGCGAAGATGTAAAGGATTACCTTTCGGACGGAACGCTCTGCCGCGGGCTCGATACCTACAGCGGCGACTGGACCTACGCCGTCGACCGTTTTGAAAAATCCAATACCATCTATATGGACACGTTTGTGCGCGGCAGTTACGACACCCCGACGCGGACGCTCATCAACTTTACCGTGCGCCAGCTTTCCGTCTGGGGCGGTAGCATGCAGCTTCTGACCGAGGATCTGCAGGCGATGCTGTTCAACAAATGGGCATGTGTAGTGCTTGCCGGAAACGAACGCAGCGCGCAGACTGTTGTTGCCGATCTGCAGGCACAGGGCATTGGGGCGGTATACGCCGAAGACCCCGAAACCGTGGAGCGCGGCACGGTCGTGGTCACTTCCGGCGCGCTTTCCGCAGGGTTGGAGTACCCCGGCTCCTTCTTCGGGCTGATTACGCACGGCCGCCTGAATGTTCCTAAGGCAAAAAAGGTCAAGCGCAGCAAGAACAGCCAGGAAATCTACAGCATTGCCGACCTTGCGCCCGGCGATTATATTGTACACGCAACGCACGGAATCGGTGTATTTGAAGGCATACACAAGCTGGAAATGCAGGGCGTCGTCAAGGATTATATCAAAGTGCGCTACGCCAAAAATGACACGCTTTACGTTCCCGTTACCCAGCTGGACATGGTTTCCAAATACATTGGCCCGCGCGAGGACGCGAATGTTAAGCTGCACCGCCTTGGCGGCACGGAATGGCAGAAGACGAAAGCACGGGTGCGCTCCGCCGTCAAGGATATGGCGAAGGAGCTCATTAAGCTTTATTCCGAGCGGATGCAGGCACAGGGCCACGCGTTCCCAGAGGACAACGAATGGCAGCGCGACTTTGAATCCCACTTTGAATTTGAGGAAACAAACGACCAGCTCCGCTGTATTGATGAAATCAAGTCGGACATGGAGCAGCAGGCACCCATGGACAGGCTGCTTTGCGGCGACGTCGGCTTCGGCAAAACGGAAGTCGCCCTGCGCGCCGCATTCAAGTGCCTGACGGACAGCAAGCAATGCGTCATGCTGGTACCGACCACGATTCTCGCCTGGCAGCATTACCAGACAATTACAAAGCGCATGGAGGGCTTCCCCGTACGGGTGGAGCTTCTCTCCCGCTTCCGCTCGCCCAAGCAGCAGGAAGATATTATCCGCCGCTTAAAGCGCGGCGAGGTCGATATCATTGTAGGGACGCACCGCCTGATTTCGAAGGACGTAAAGTTCCGCGACCTCGGCCTTGTCATCATTGATGAGGAGCAGCGCTTCGGCGTGGCACAGAAGGAGCGGCTCAAGGATCTGTGTAAAAACGTGGATATTCTCACGCTTTCCGCTACCCCGATTCCCCGTACGCTGAACATGGCGCTTTCCGGTATCCGTGATATGAGCGTCATTGACGAGGCGCCGCACGACCGTCACCCGGTACAGACTTATGTACTGGAGCATGATACCGGATTAATCAATGAAGCGATTCGGCGCGAACTGCGGCGCGGCGGGCAGGTTTACTACCTGCACAACGACGTTGCCAGCATTGAGCGCACCGCCGCCAAGATACAGGCGGATATTCCCGAAGCGCGCGTCGGATTCGGCCACGGAAAAATGAGCGAGCACGAGCTTTCCGAAGTATGGCGGCGGCTGATCGAGCACGAGATTGACGTGCTGGTCTGCACCACCATTATTGAAACCGGCGTCGATGTGCCCAACGCGAATACGCTAATTATTGAAAATGCCGACCGCATGGGTCTTTCCCAGCTGCACCAGATTCGCGGCCGCGTGGGGCGTTCAAACCGGCGCGCTTACGCGTATCTGACGTTTACCCGTTCCAAGGTGCTTTCCGAAATTGCGCAGAAGCGCCTTTCCGCAATCCGTGAGTTCACCGAATTCGGCTCCGGCTTCAAGATCGCAATGCGCGACCTTGAAATCCGCGGCGCGGGCAATATTTTAGGCGGCGAACAGCACGGTCACATGGAGGCCGTGGGCTACGACATGTACCTGCATCTGCTCAGCGAAGCCATCAGCCGCGAAAAAGGCGAAACGCCGCAGGAATACGGCACCGAATGCCTTGTCGATATGCAGGTTCAGGCGCATATTCCGGAGGATTATATTTCGAACCTGAACCAGCGGCTTGAAATTTATCGCCGCATAGCCGACATCCGCACCCGCGAGGACGCGCTCGATGTAACCGACGAGCTGATTGACCGCTTCGGCGAGCCGCCGGAAAGCGTGAACGGGTTGATTGAAATCGCGCTGCTCCGCAACCTTGCCTCCGAGCTGGGTATTTATGAAATCAAGCAGCAGAACGACATGCTGCTGCTGTTTAAAAACTCCATTGATATGAAACAAATCAGCGAGTTGATTTCCGCCATGCGTTCCCGCGTCATGGTCAATGCCGGAACAAAGCCCTATATCAGTGTAAAAATCCACCCCGGCGATTCCCCGCTGGATACCCTGACGGAAATCCTAAACGCGATTCACGGGAAATCCGCTCCCGAAAGCGCCGGCTGACGCCCGGCCTGAGGGCAAGCTTCATTATACCTCAAATCCAAAATTGGGATTTGAGGGAATTTTGTCGTTCTCCCCGCTCCAAAGCAAAAAATATTTTAAATGCTGTCCCCTGATAAAAAAGCGGGAAGGATAGACAAAATTATATTTAAAGAGTATAATTTTCTAATACAAACAGAATCGGAGTGTAAAAGATGAAAAGAATAAAAAAAGTTATCGCGGCTATGCTGGCTCTCGTCATGATGTCCGCCGCGGCGGGCTGCTCCACCGACAAAAGCTGGGCGATGAAAACAGACACGCTTACCGCCCCCATCGGCACTTACATCTATTACCTGTACTCTGCATACCAAAGTGCGTCTTCCTCCGTAACGGATTCATCAAAGCCTGTACTTGATCAGAAGATTGATAATCAGGACGCTAAAACATGGATCAAAAATAAGGCTTTGGACTACACGAAAGAGCTTTTTGTCATTGACGACAAGATGAAAGAGATGAAGTTGACGCTTACCGCCGACGAGACAAAAAATATTTCCGATGCCACGGACAGCCAATGGAGCCAGTACAGTTCCACACTGGAAAAATACGGCGTTTCAAAAAATTCCTTTAATACGGCTTACGCTGATTATGCCGCAAAATATCAGAAGATTTTCGAGGCAACCTACGGCAAGGGCGGAACAAAGGCCGTTTCCGACGCTGACCTCAAGGCTTATTTTGAAAAGAACTACACCGATATTTCCTATGTTGTCGCCCCGCTTTACAAGGCGGACGCAAGCGGCAGCTACGCTGCTTTGACCGATGCGGAAAAAGCGGCGATCAAAAAGGAATTTGAAGGCTACGCGGCCGATATTACCGCCGGCAAAAAGACCATGCAGCAGGCTGCCGACGACTACAAGACTTCTTCCAAACAGACCAACGACCAGCTTAACACCGCAACCGTCGTCATGGACAGCGATACCAGCTTCCCCACGGAATTCAAGGCCGCTGTTGATGCGATGAAGCCCGGTCAGGTAAAGGCTTTGGAGCTGTCCACCTCCGGCGTATATGTTTTGATTTCAAAGAATGATATTACTAAGAAGACCACCGAGCAATTCAGCAGCGACAGCGGGCGCAGCGCCGTGCTGTCACAGATGAAGTCAAAGGAGTTTTCCACCGAAATTCAGAACGCGGCAAAGGCCTACAGCAAAGCCACCGTCAATCAGAAAGCGATTGATTCGTACGATCCCTCCATGTTCTATGTGGCGACCTCCTCTTCCGCCGCGGCAGCGGCCCCGGCTTCTTCTGCCGCCGCTTCTTCCGCCTCCTCGAAATAAAAAGAAAACAAATAAAATCCTGCTGCCCTGCGGTACATGCGGAGCAGCAGGATTTTTCTATGCATGAATTTCATGTTAAACACCGGCTATGCCATAAAACAATCCCGGCACCGCCCAAAGTCAAAAGGCGGTTGCCGGGATCATATAGTCGTTCATTTGAAAACAGAACCAAGCTCCATTTTCTTGGATGTTTTCTAAAGTCAACTGACTATAATAAAAACGTTCTCTTACAGCGCTTCGATTTCCTCAAGCCACAGGCGGGCGGACGCGTCGCTGGGCATGCGCCAGTCACCGCGCGGGGAAAGCGACACACTGCCGACTTTGGGGCCGTCCGGTAGGCAGGAGCGCTTAAACTGCTGTGCAAAAAAGCGTTTATAAAAATTCTTCAACCATCTTTTGATGGTTGCGTCATCATAAGTTCCTTTGAACGCGCGCTGCGCCATGCGGTAAATTTTCCCGGGGCGGAATCCGAAGCGCATCATATAGTACAGAATGAAATCATGCAGCTCGTACGGGCCGACAATTTCTTCCGTTTTCTGCGCAATTTCACCGTCTACCGGGGGCAGAAGCTCGGGGCTGACCGGGGTGGCAAGCACATCCTCCAGCAGAGTGCACAGCTCCTCTCCGCTCGTAATCGCGGCGTGATGCACCAGATGGCGCACCAGCGTTTTGGGGATTGAGGAATTCACACCGTACATCGACATAATGTCGCCGTTAAACGTCGCCCAGCCGAGCGCCAGCTCGGACAGATCACCGGTTCCGATGACGAAGCCGCCGCTCTGGTTTGCAATATCCATCAAAATCTGTGTCCGCTCGCGCGCCTGTGAATTTTCATAAGTGACATCGTGCACATCGGGGTCATGGCAAATATCCTTAAAATGCTGCTCCACCGCGCTGTGAATCGGAATTTCCTGAAAGTGCACGCCCAACAGCTCGGAGATGCGCTGCGCGTTGCTTTTCGTACGCGACGTCGTGCCGAAGCCGGGCATTGAAACCGCGTTGATTCCGCTCCTGCTCAGCTTGAGCAGGTCAAACGCGCGCACAATCACGAGCAAAGCCAGCGTGGAATCCAGTCCGCCGGAAATTCCCATCGTGACGCTTTTTGCCCCGGTGTGCGCCAGGCGGGTTTTCAGCCCCCACGCCTGCATGTTCAAGATCAGCTCGCAGCGCTCATTCAAGTCCTTATCATCATCCGGCACAAAAGGCAGAGCCGGGATTTTGCGTTCCAGCTCAAAATCCGGAAAATCAAGTTCAAACGGAACAGGAAGCGCACAGTCTTTGTTGGACCATGTCGTCATACGCAGACGCTCCTGCCGAAGCCGTTGTAAATCCACGTCCGCCGTGGTCAGCCCGGTGAAGAACTGGGCTGACTCTGCCAAAACCGTGCCGTTTTCCGCAATAATATTATGCCCGGTGTAAATCAGATCCGTCGTGGATTCTCCTTCGCCCGCGTCAGCGTAAACATAGGCAGCAATCAGCCGGCCTGACTGAGAATTCACCAGTGCACGGCGGTACGGGGATTTCCCGATGGTTTCGTCGCTTGCGGAGGGGTTCAGAATCAGGGTTGCTCCCCCGCGCGCCAATTCCGCGGAGGGTGGGTTCGGCACCCAAAGGTCTTCACAGATTTCAACCCCGACGGCGAGCTCCGGCATATTACGGCATGGGAACACAATTCTGTTGCCGAGCGGAACAACCGCGCCGAAAAAGTCGACCTCGATACATTCCGGGCTGGGGGTAAAGTGCCGCGCTTCGTAAAACTCCGTATAATTCGGCAGGCTGCTTTTAGCCGCAAAGCCAAGCAGTTCCCCCTTGCAGAACACGGCGGCGGCGTTATAAAGGTCAGCCCCTACCGCTACCGGCAGCCCGACAGCCGCCAGAATATTCAGATGCTTCGTACGCTCTATCAAATCGGCAAGCGCCCGCTGCGCGCCCGCAATCAACGTACTGTCGCGGAACAAATCACCGCAGGTGTAGCCCGTCAGACAAAGTTCAGGAAAACCAATTACGCTTACGCTGCGCTCCGCGGCCTGAACCATCAGTTCATAAACCGCATTTTCATTATAATCACAGTCCGCCACCTTGATCGAGGGGGTGGCAGCCGCTACTCTGATAAAACCGTCCTGCATTGTTTCAGCACCATTTCCTTTACCTTTTTGTTTCCGGAAAAAAGGGTTCCGCCTGAAAATCCCCTTCCTCGGGTTCACTTTCTTCCCCCTGCGCTTTTTTACCCGCTTTGCTTTCAAGTCCCGCGTAAAATGCCCCTACGATAATGCAGGAGTAATAGGTAATCAGCCGCCAGAGAAGCATAGCCTGCTTGATGACATCCCGCTGGAAAAACAGCTGAAACAGCATTAAAAAGCTGCCTTCCGCCGCGCCGGCCGCACCGGGCAACGGCGTATAGGAAGAGATCATCGTAACGAAGCTTTGTGCCGCGATCATATCCGTAACAGGGAGCCCCGGGTTGTGAAACGCCTTATAAATGAAAAACGGAACAGAAAACAGGGCGGTTAACTGAACAAAGGTGTATCCGTACACCTTCAACCGCACATTTCTGCTGCCGATCATCATTTTATTGCTTTTTAAATAAAAGTTAAGCTGATCCCTGATTTTGTCCCCGATTTCAGCGGGGTTCTTCACGATGCGCACTTTGGTCAGCAGCCAGGTAATACCGTTAATCAGCTTAATCGTAAAAGCCGAGCTTTTGGAAAACAGCAGCAAAACAACCACGACCGCCGACTGCGCGGTAAACCCGATAAACGCCAGCGCCATGAAGTTTTGAACCTGGCTTTGAAAAAACGAATATTTTGCCACGATCACCGCCAGTGAGTAAAGCGTGATCGTGGTCTGGTAAACAAGGAATTTACGCACAAGCATTGCGAGCGCGACGCCGGAGGAAACGCCCTGCCTTGTCAGCGAAACCAGCTGCATCGGCTGGCCGGCAACGGCATACGGCGTTACAGAGTTGAAATACTGCCCGACCATGGTAACGCGAAACGCGCGGTGAAAGCCATACTCGGCATCATAAGATGCGCACAGCAGCGTTTTAATCACAAGGCTGTCCATCATCCAGTTCAGCACAACGGCCGCCATTGCGCAAATGAGCCAAAGCAGATTTAACCCGGGCAGGCTGTGCAGCAGCGTCACCAAGTTATTGCCCGAAATGCAAAAATACGCAAGCAAAACCAAAGTGACCGCAAAAAGTGCCCACTGAAACCACTTTGCCGCTTTGCTCTTTTTTTGACCCATAACCCAATTTGCTCCTACTTCCAAGGGTGAATTTAATATTAATTAATATTAATTTTCGTCTGACAAATATAAAAATACTTTCGTCAGCGAATGGAGTAATCCTCCTTCAGCGCTTCGGGGGAAGCTACTACATCCGGTAAATCGCTGAACATGGTAGTGGGAGTGAACTCCTTTCCGGAGTAATGCTTGATCGCGCGTGAAATGCGTTTCATGTTTGTCATGCACCCACGCATACATTTTTTCTCATTATGCAGCTTTAATACATACATATAACAGCAGCTGCATGTTTTTCTGGTCAGTGCAAGGTAACTTTTTTTGTATTTTTCGTACTGCCCCGTGCGTTCCAGCGAGATACGCACCATCGCAATCGCACGGATAAAATCGTTGATCTTGTCCGCATTTATGGTCGCGAGCGTGCTGCCCGGACGCTGATTATAATAGTAAAGCGGACGGTCAAGCACAATAACCTGATTCGCGTGCGCAAATACCTTGTTGGCAATCGCCATATCCTCAAATGCCATTGAAGGAAACTGGATATTATAGTCGGTAAACAGTGAACGTTTATACATTTTATTCCAGACCAGACTTTGAACCTGTACATCGCGCAGCAGCTTGTTCATCGCCTGTGTCTGATTCAGAATCCCCTTAAAGCGGAACGGGTATTCAAACAGAAACTCATTTTCCACAAACCGGAAATAATAATAACAGCAGGAAATATCCGACTGTGTTTCCACGCACGCGTTATAAAGCTCCTCCAGATAAGTCGGCGCGACGAAGTCGTCGCTGTCGACAAAGCACAGGTATTCCCCGCGGGCAATCGTCATGCCTGCGTTGCGCGCGGCAGACATTCCCTGGTTGCGCTGGTCAAGCACGGTAATGAACGGATAGCGTTCCTCAAATTTGCGTAAAATTGTAAGTGAACTGTCACGTGAACCATCGTTTACGGCAATGACCTCAAAATCGGTAAATGTCTGTTCAACAAGGGAAGAAAGACACTTCCCGACGTATCTTTCGACATTGTAGACAGGAATCACGACGCTTACCTTCGGATTCTCACACTCTAATGTCAAATAACTCATCCTTTCTGAATCCGGACGCGTACTGTTAGTATCGCCCCGGTATCATACTACATACCCGAATTATTAAAAATTCATTTCACAAAATGCATGCAATACTAAATACATAGAATGCCACAGTGTGTAATGCCAAAGCATGTAATGCTATGTGCTCTTATGCTCATTTTTGCAGATTCCGGAATAAAAGTCAAGACAAACTTCATGAAAGGGGCGTGCAAAAACCGCCCCTTAAGAACAAATTTCAGGCGCAGAATCGCACTTAATCCGGGATAATCGTACCGGAATTCGGGTCGTCGTCCGGCGTATCCGCCGGCGAAGAAGATGTACTCTGCGGTTGGGAAGAAGCAGCGGGAGCGGAGGAAGCGGGAGAAGACGCAGGCTTGCCGGAGGAAGCGGACGGTTTCGAGCCCGGCGCGGACGAATGCGCCTGGGAAGACGGGCTGCTGCTTACGGTCGTACCGGGGGCGACAGAGTAATACGCCGGGCTGGGGCGGTAATAGGAAGATTTCAGATTTTCCGTTTTCACCAGTTGCCCGTCTTTATAGAACAGGCGCTGTGCAACGGCACGGGCGCCGGCACGGGCTTTGGAGTCCAGCTTTACCGTACCTTTCTTCAGCGTATTGTCCACCGCATATTTCGCCGTTGTGGGCGCCGGAACAGTCTCTGTTTTCTGAGATGTTACTTCAATCCGGTCATAATCGGGTGACTGGTAGCCGTAAAAAGTCGCGGTAAGTGTTCTGCCTTTCGTGGAAGTTACGATGTAAACGGAGTAATCCGTTGGATTCTTAAATTTGAAATCCAGTTCCGGGTAGCTGACCGCGGCGTCCTGCCCAATCGGGCAGTAAACAGACTGAATCGAATGATTTGACCGCTGTACAATGGCCATGTTGGAACGCAGTGCCGCACCATAAATGGTGGTAGAAGCCTGGCAGATTCCGCCGCCGTAGGACTGAATCAGCTTGCCGTTTAAGATTGCACCCGCTTCCTTGTATCCGTTTGCTTTGTTGCAGTCACCCGTCGTCGCATTAAAGGAAAACACCGCACCGGGCTTTACCTCCGTTCCGTTTATGGCGGCAAGCGCGCGCGACATATTGAAGGTTCCGCTTGCATTGTTGGTGGAAACCGTGCTGTAGGTGCCCAGCTTCTGCAAATGGCTGCTTACTTCGGCAACGGTCTTGTTAAATGGCACCGTCTGCGTGGGAACCTGCACCGTTCCTATTTTAGCATCGTTGATAATCTGTTCCACATCGTGGTAAAGCTTATTATAATCTACGGAAAGACCGTTTTTCCCGTCGGCATAGCGGAAAGTTGCCGTTGCGGTGTCAAATGAGGCGACCGTCGCATCCACGGGGGCGTAGGGAATATCCTTCACCATATCCTTCAGCTTTGCGTCAATGTTGTCATAGTTCATGGTGTTTGAAATTTGGTATATTTTCGGGTTTGTACGCAAAGCGAGCACCTGCTCGTAGCGCGTTTCCCGGTCACCGCTGCGCGCGTAGGCATAAGCCTGTTGCAAAACGGAATCCGTGTCGAATGTAAAGCTGAGATCGTCTTCCGTCAGCACCCAGCTTTTATCCTGATACTGGACAGTAATGTTGTATTTGCCGCGCAGCGAAGGCTCCAGCGCTTTTACCTCAGCCTGTGCCTGCTCCATTGTTTTACCGCCAAGGTAGATTCCCTGTACCACGATCCCCTGATAAAACGTATTGGTGTCAATGGCGGCCGAAACCTCCTGCTGGTGCCGGTACTGTTCATAAAACTGTTTGCCGAAAACGCCGCCGACCACGCCGACAACAAGCAGCACTGCAAGCGATACCCACAGCGCGGTGTGCTTCTTACGCGGCGCACCGGAATATATATCTGCCACGTTATAATTTGCCATGATAAGTCCTCCAAATATTTACATTGTACTGATTTCATTATAGAGGCTGACCCGGGAAAAGTAAAGTAACAGCTTCATTACAATCAGGCAGGGTTTTTCAGCTATTTTTAGGCATTGTAATGCAATTTCAAAGCCCGTTTCAGACCGGTCATTGACAATGCGGGGCATACCTTTTATAATCAAAGCATGGAATAATAAGTAATTGGAACAAAGCCACACAATTCTATGAAACTTGGAAGTGACAGCGTGAAAATATTAATTCTTTCCGCGGCAACCGGCGGTGGTCATCTGCGCGCGTCCCGGGCGATCGAAAAATATATCGGAGAAAGTTCCGAAGGGAACGAAGTCGTTGTCATTGATGCGCTGAAAAGCATCAACGCCGTACTGGACAAAACGGTATGCGACGGCTACCATTTTCTTGCCACCAAAACGCCGAAGATGTTCGGTCAGCTTTACCGCAAAACAAATGAAGAGAATATTTTGTTTACCGTGATGAATCGGTTTACCAGTGTGTTCAGCCAAAAGCTGATTCCGCTTTTGGAGGAACAAAGACCCGATGTGATTATTTCCACGCACCCCTTTGTAACTGAAATGATTTCACATCTGAAGGGGAAGGAAATTGTGACGGCGCCGCTCATCTGCCTGATGACGGATTACGGCCCGCATCGCGCATGGATTGCGGAGCATGTTGACGCATATGTGGTCTCCACCCCCGACATGATTCCCGAAATGGAGGAGATGGGGGTAAATAAAGAGCTCATTTACCCGTTTGGCATCCCTGTGGGTGACGCGTTCTTTTTCGGTGCCGATAAGGCAACGCTTCTCGAGAAGTTTGAAATGGACCCGGCACTGCCCACAATCCTGATTATGGCCGGCAGCTTCGGCGTAACCGGCATCATGAAAATTTACAAGGACTTGATTCAGCTTCCGCTGGAGTTTCAGGTTATTATTATCACCGGGCGGAACCGCAGGCTTTACGAAGCCTTCACCCCGGTCGTTCAGAGCAGCCCGAAAATGACGAAGCTGGTGTATTTTACCGACGAGGTTGAAAACTATATGCACGCTTCAGACCTGCTGATTACAAAGCCCGGCGGGCTGACCGTTTCGGAAGCGCTCGCCTGCAACATTCCGCTGGCGGTATTCGACGCCATTCCGGGGCAGGAAGAGGATAACGCCAATTTCCTTTTAACACATAATATGGCGGTCAAGTTGGAAAAAGACGTGGCTCCTGCCGAAACCATACGCACTTTGCTGGAGGACAGTCAGCGGCTGGAAAGCATGCGCGACTCCTGCGAGCAGTTCGATACGTCCGAATCCAACCGCAATATCCTCTCGCTCATCAACGATTTAATTGAAAAAAACGCCGGTCAGGCGAAAGTGCACCGTAAGTCGTCTCATCGGTATACTTTCCCCTACGGAAAAATTTAGCAAGGGCTATTTCCTGTTTTTATATATACATGTGAAATACGCGTTTCATGCCACCCATTCCCGCAGTTTAGTTGAAAACAAAAAGATACCGCAAAATGAATAAATATACCGATCAAGCTAGAAAAGTTGCGGTTTTACATTTATTTTCACATGTATAAATACAAAATACGGGCCTGGTGGTGACCCACAAGCAATTTCTCCGTAAAGAAGGTGTTGCAAAATGGATGAAAATTCATTTTGCAACACCTTCTTTTTTATTCTTGCTTATTCCGTTCGCGTTTCAGGCACTCGGGGCATTTGCCGTACAGTGTCAGCGTATGGCCCTCAATCTCATATCCCGTATCGCGTTCAATATTTTGTTCCAGACAAGTCAGCGGGCAATCATCAATTTTGATTTTATTGCTGCATTGCGTGCACACTATATAGTGCCCGTGATGCTCCTGCGCCAATGAATAACGAACCACACCATCGTGAAAAACATCTCTTCCGACAAGTCCGTTCTCCGCAAACCGTTCCAGGTTTCTGTAAATCGTGGAAAGCGCCATCGTCGGGTATTCGTCCTTCAGGGCGGCAAAAATCTCCTCCGCGCTGATGGGTTCCGTGCTGTGGTGAAGGATTCCCAAAATTGCGCCCCGCTGCTTTGTATTCTTAAAAACCGCCATTGTTTCGCCCCCTGTTTCTTTTTCTATTATAATACACAATTTAAAAATTGCAATGTACCGGTGTGCTGTGCGTTGTAGCGCGACCGTAATTGTTGTATAATATGGTCAAATGATTCTGAATTCAAACCTGGGGGTACCAATTTGACTGATATATATTTTGACAATTCTGCCACAACCATGGTCTGCCGGGAAGCGGCTGATAAAGTGATGGAAATGATGACCGTAAACTACGGGAATCCGTCCAGCCTTCACGCGCTCGGGTTTCGGGCGGAACGCGAACTGACCGCGGCGCGCGAAACCGTCGCTGACCGCATCGGCGCGCGGCAGGAGGAAATCTATTTTACTTCGGGCGGGACGGAAAGCAACAACATCGCGCTGTTCGGCGCGGCCTACGCCCGACGCAAACGCGGAAACCGCATTGTTTCCACCATGATAGAGCACCCCTCGGTTTTGAACCCGCTGAAGGAGCTGGAAAAAGAAGGCTTTGAGGTCGTGCTCCTCAAGCCGGACAAAAACGGCGAAATTCAGCTGGAACAGATTGCACAGGCCGTCACACCCGATACCATTCTTGTCAGCATGATGTGCGTCAACAACGAGGTTGGCAGCATTCTTCCACTGGAAACCGTTGCCGCCGCGATTCAGGCGGCGAAAGCGCCCGCGCTGTTTCATGTGGACGCCGTGCAGGCGTTCGGCAAGCTGCCGCTGCACCCCGACAGACTGAAAATAGACCTGATGAGTATGAGCGCCCATAAAATTCACGGGCCGAAGGGCGTAGGCGCGCTGTATGTCAGAAAGGGCGTGCATATTTCACCGCGTTCGTTCGGCGGCGGGCAGGAACACGATATCCGCCCCGGCACAGAGGCACTTCCGCTGATTGCCGGGTTCGGCGCGGCGGTGCGGCAGCTGCCGGACACGAAAGCCGAACTGCAAAAAATACGCGAACTCAATACTTACTGCCGGGAACGCCTTCTGGAAGCAGAGAGCACCGAAATTCATTCACCTGAGGACGGTCTGCCGTATATTCTCAGTTTTTCCGCGGGAAATATCCGTTCCGAAACCATGCTGCATTACCTTGCCGAAAAAGGCGTCTACGTTTCCTCCGGCTCGGCGTGCTCCAAAGGAAAATCCAGCCATGTACTGACCGCAATGGGACTGCCCCGAAAAACAGTCGATTCCACACTTCGGCTCAGTTTTTCCCGCTACAGCACAAAAGAAGAGGTCGACTGTTTCATTGAAGCACTGAAACAGGGTACCGCAGAGCTGGCAAAAAGGCATTGATTCATGATACAATAGGCTCAAACCTACGGTTTGAGCCATTACGAATTTGCTGTCGGAGCGGCGCAAATTTTTGACCGATCCAAAAATTAGAACCTAACTATAATTCCATAGACGGGAGAAAACAATGAACGAAGTTATTTTGATAAAACTGGGCGAAATGGTACTGAAAGGCTTGAACCGCAACACCTTTGAAGCCGTACTTCTTAAGACAATCAAGCGCCGCCTTGGGCAGCTGGGGGATTATAACGTCCGCGTCGCGCAGTCCACCATTTATGTGGAACCGAAAAACGGCGCGGATCTGGAAGCCACCGCTGACCGGATCGGAAAAATATTCGGCATCGTGGCGTTTACCCGCGCGTGCGCCGTGGAAAAAGACACTAATGCGATTCTGACAGCCGCCGGGGAGTACCTTCGTCACGAGTTGACCGCGGCGAGAACCTTCAAGGTGGAGTCGAAACGCTCCGATAAGCGTTTCCCTCTGACCTCGCCACAGATCAGCGCCGAACTGGGGGAATATCTGCTGAAACAGTATCCCCACCTTACGGTTGACGTGCACAACCCCGATATCGTGGTTCGCGTGGAGGTACGCGACTTCGGCGCTTACGTACACGGCCCGGCCCTGCACGGCGCGGGTGGAATTCCCGTCGGCACCGGCGGAAACGCCGCCATCCTGATCAGCGGCGGCATCGACAGCCCCGTTGCGGCGTGGATGATGGCGAAGCGCGGCATTGAACTGACCGCCGTGCATTTTGCCAGCCCGCCCTACACCAGCGAGCGCGCCGAGCAGAAAGTCGTTGACCTGCTGACAAAGGTAAGCCAATACTCGGGGCGTATGACCATGTTCACCGTGCCGTTTGCCAAAGTACAGGAACAGATCATGGCAAATTGCCCGGAGGAGCTGTTTACGCTGATTATGCGCCGCTTTATGATGCGCGTGGCGGAAAAAATCGCGCAGCGCGAGCACTGCGGCGCGCTGATTACCGGTGAAAGTCTGGGGCAGGTTGCGAGCCAGACACTGCAGGCCATTGCCTGTACGGATCAGGCGGCAAATATGCCGGTGTTTCGCCCGCTGATCGGGATGGACAAGACAGAGATTATCCGCATTGCCCGCGAAATCGATACATTTGAAACTTCGATTCAGCCGTTCGAGGATTGCTGTACCGTATTTACCCCGAAGCATCCCCGAACCCGGCCGGATCTGAATTATATTCTGGAAGCCGAAACCGCGCTCGACTGCGAAGCGCTGATCGAAGAATGCGTTGCAAACGTAAAAATAACAAAAATTCATCCTGAAAAGAAGGCTGTATACTGATGAATGCTGAAATTATTGCTGTGGGCACCGAGCTTCTGCTCGGCCATACCATCAATTCCGACGCTGCCTATGTGGCACGCGAGCTGTCCGCGCTGGGTATTAACCTGCTGTACTCCGGTACCGTGGGCGATAACCCGGAGCGATTAAAAGAAGCACTTACAACCGCGCTGCACCGCAGCGACCTCGTAATTACCACCGGAGGCCTCGGCCCCACAGGCGACGACCTGACCAAGGAAACCATCGCCGCAACGGCGGGCAAGCGGCTTGTGCTGCATGAAGAGAGCATGAGGCGCATCATCGATTACTTTAAAGGGAATGTCCCGGGCGAAACCCAACAGAAGCAGGCCATGCTGCCCGAAGGCTGCACCGTATTCCAAAACGACTGCGGCACCGCACCGGGCTGCGGCTTTGAAACGGACTCCGGCAAAATCATGATTATGCTCCCCGGCCCGCCGAACGAACTGGTACCCATGCTGAAAAACTACGCGGTTCCCTACCTTGCGAAGGACGAAGACGCGGTCATCGTTTCCCGCATCGTTCGGGTGTTCGGACTGGGCGAAGGCTATGTTGCGGAGCAGATTACCGACCTGACGGACTGCGCGAACCCAACCGCCGCAACCTACGCCAAAGACGGTGAAATGTTCGTACGCGTAACCGCGCGGGCAAAGGATGAGGAAACCGCCGCCGCAATGTGCGAACCGGTGGTGGAGGAACTAAAGAAACGTCTGGGCGATTATATTTACGGCATTGATGTGGAAAGCCTGGAGGAAGCGGCGGTCATGGAACTTGCAAAGCACGGCCTGCATCTGGCCTGTGCGGAATCCTGCACCGGCGGCCTGCTTTCCTCCCGCATTACGGATATCCCCGGCGCTTCCGACGTATTCCATATGGGCGCGGTAACGTACGCCAATGAAATCAAAACGCTGCTGCTGGGCGTACCCGAAGAAACACTACGCCAATACGGCGCGGTCAGCGAGCAGACCGCGCGCTCTATGGCCGAGGGCGTTCGCGAAAAATCCGGCAGCGAGCTGGGCATAGGCATTACCGGCATAGCCGGGCCGGGCGGCGGCACTCCGGAAAAGCCCGTCGGGCTTGTATACCTCGCCCTGAGCGACGGAGAGCACACGTGGGTGCGCAAAATGAGCGGCAACAGCAAAAAAGGACGCAGCTACCTGCGTTGGCTCGCGGCTTCCAATGCGCTCGACATGGTACGGCGCTACCTGCTCGATTTGGGCGGGATTGAGGAAGCCGCCTACACTTATAAGAAACTCAAATAAGATAAAATCCGAAGGTCTGAAAGACTTTAGGAATATCTCTTAAATTTATTATTTTGATTGATAAGAGGGTGAAAATATGAACACAAAGGACGATAAAGATAACAATAGGGAGCAGGCTCCCGCCGCGCCGGAAATGAACGCCGGGGAACACCCCGAAGAAAAGCGCAGAGCGCCGTTTTACCGTGCCCTGCTGCCGCAGAAGGATGACAGCCGCAGGGTCAGGATCTACAAGCTTCTTTCCCTCTTTTTCGCCTGCGTGTTCATTGCTTCCGCCGCTTATCTGCTGAATGACCTTGTCATACAGCCTCTGCTTTCCGACCGGGAACAGGCCGATATCCGAAGCATGTATTACACCAGCTCACAGCCGGCGCCGTCCTCCTCCGGCTCCGATGAATCCGGGGCGGAGAGCGCACCCGTTTCCAGCGCACCGCCCGAACGGGACGCGCAGGGCAGGTTGATTCGCTTTGTGAACCTGCAGAAAGTCAATCCCGATATCGTCGGCTGGATCAATCTTCCCAACACCAATATCGACCTGCCGGTTTTGCAGGCCAACACGAAAGACCCCGAGTTTTACCTGAGCCACGATTATAATAAAAACAGCTCGAAGATGGGCAGCATTTTTGCCGACGCAAAGTCGAAAGTTGCCGGCACCGAGACAAAAAGCATCGTCCTTTACGGCCATACGCTGAATTCCGGCCGCATGTTCTCAGAACTCGGCAAATATAAAAGCTACGCGTTTTTCAAGGAAAATCCGTTGTTCACGTTCGACACCGTTGACAATCCGGCGCAATGGAAAATTATTTCCGTCATCCTGACAAATACGCTGCCCGAGCAGGGCGAGCCGTTCGACTACATGAAAACCACATTTAAGAATGACAGCGACTACCTGAATTTCATGTACCAGCTGCGCATCCGCTCCCTGTTCAATACCGGGGTCGATTTTAACGCGGACGATCAGCTTCTTCTGCTTTCTACCTGCTCCTATGAATTTGATGATTTTCGGCTTGTGGTAGCGGCGCGGCGGGTTCGCACCGGCGAGAGCGCGGCGGTGGATACCAGCCGTGTTCTGTACAATAACAAAACGGTTTACCCCGACTGCTGGTACCGGAAAAACGGCGGCAGCAAGCCGGTGTGGCCCGCAACCTATGAGCAGGCTGTGAAGAACAAAGTTTTACCTTGGAGTGAGAGCGAATGAATACAGGGCTTTTATTTTACCTTTCGCGAAAAACCTCGCTTTGCCAAAAACAGATTGCCCGGTATGTGATGCACTACGACATTGCTGTTTCAAACGTCAAAATCTGCGCGAAACAGAGCGGGCTTCGCCCTGCCATGGCCGCGCTGCTTGAAGCACACCCCGTGGTCTTTGTCGTCAGCGGCTGCCCCGAGGCACAGCCTGCCGCCGCGCGCCCCATTTTTGAAACGCTGCATATTCCGCTGAACACTGAGGGCGAGCCGAAAGGCGTGCTGCGGCTGAATGGGTCGAAGAAAAACGGCTACCTTGTGGAAAGCGTGAATCAGGCAATTGTCATTTTTCCCGACAACCCCGCCGAGCTTGCGGCGCTCCTGACGCAGGCCTGTGAACGGCTGAACCTGAAATTTTCTCTGAGCGGCGAGCCGCCGAAGGAAAGCGATGTTGATTACGGGACGCTGGTTGAGGAATCCATGAGCCGCATTCAATAGGAGGATTTTGTTATGCTGGATATCATTTCGCAAATGAAAGTGTCCGACCTGATTCTGAAATTTGTGCGCGGCGACTTACGGCATATTACCCCTTACGACTTTGTGCCCCTAAAACAGGCCGGCTCCCTGCAGCCGGTTCTCGGCGGCCTTGCACACGCCACCCCGGAAAGCGAAGGCATGCACAGCGCGTATATCCGACGCTTTTTCGAAGAGCTTGATTCGTGCGATGAAATCCGTGTGCACAGCGTGATGATCCTGCGCCACGGCAAGGTGATTGCCGAGGGCAGCTTCCAGCCATATAACGCCGCCTACCCCCACATGATGTTTTCCCTTGCTAAAAGCGTCACCGGCATGGCGGTCGGCATGGCGGTCCGCGACGGCCTGATCTCACTGAGCGATAAATTGGTTGATATTTTTCCCGAAAAAACATCGCTGCTGCACAGCCCCCGCATCAACAGCATCACCGTGCTGCATCTGCTCAATATGACCAGCGGCATCAAATTCAACGAAGTCGGTTCCGCGCTTGAAAAGGACTGGGTGCGGGCGTATTTGCAGTCGGACTGCCAATACGAGCCCGGTACTGAATTCAGCTATAACAGCATGAATTCCTATATGCTCAGCGCAATTCTCTGCAAAAAAACCGGCATGAGTCTGACGGATTACCTGACCCCGCGTTTATTTGCGCCGCTCGGAATAGAGATTCCCCAGTGGGAAACCTGCCCCGTGGGAATTGAAAAGGGCGGGTGGGGTCTGTACCTTCGCCCTTCCGACATGGCAAAGCTCGGGCAGCTTTATCTGCAGGGCGGCAGTTGGGAAGCCAACGGCCAGACCCGACAGTTGGTGCCGCGGGACTGGATTGAGGAATCCGTAAAAACCGATACCGCCACGCGGGAAAGCGATCACGCCGACGGCTACGGTTACCAGCTTTGGAATTTTGGCGCAAAGGGCGCTTACCAGTTCAACGGGGTATTTGGGCAATACGTCATTGTGCTGCCCGAGCGCGACATGGTGATTGCAATTACCAGCGGAAGCCAGAATCTGTTTTCCGACCGTTCCTGTGATATTGTCGAAAAATTTTTCGGCGACGATGCGCCGGCATTTTCGGAAACGCCGCTTCCCAATAACGTGCGCGAGCTGCGTGCGCTGAAAAACACGCTGGATCACCTCTATTTTGTGAAGGAAACCGCCCCGGAACCCGAAGATACCGGCCCTGTCGGCAGGCTGCTGAACCGTGTGCTCGCACGCCGAGATTTAAATGTGCTTTCCCCCGCCGCCGCGGCCCTGAGTGGCAGGAAATACGCGCTTGAGCCCGGGTACGGCACGCTGATGCCGCTGATTCTGCAAACCATCGCAAATAATTTTCCGGACGGCATTACCGGGCTCGATTTCGTCTTTGAGCCGGGCTCCTGCAGTATCACCTTCTACGACGGTCAAGATGTCAATATTGTGGAGGCAGGAATGGACGGGAGACCCCGAATGGGAAATATCACTGTGCATGGCGAGCCCTACATTATCAGTTCCACCGCTCAGCTGAATACCGATGAAGACGACCGGCCCGTATTGAAGCTGTTCATTTCCTTTATAGAAACACCGTTCACCCGTACCATTAAGTTTATTTTTTACGACGAGCGCATTCTGATTCGCTTTAACGAGCTGCCCAGTGTGGACGCCGCATCGAAGATGCTGATGAACCTGGTGGGCGGTAAGGGCAACACGATTGATAAAATGATGGGTGAAGCCATCCGCAGTCAGCGTATGGTTGACCGTTTGCGGAACCTGATGCTCCCGCGTGCGAAGGGAACTCTGGTAAATGACTCCGCGGATAAAATAGAAGGTGTTGTGAAATGAAAATTCATTTCACAACACCTTCTTTCCTGATATGATACAAGAATACGGGGCGCTTTCTGAAATGAAAGCGCCCCAAGGGGAGTTTATGAAGAAGAAAGTTGTAAGCTTATTTGCCTGTTGCCTGCGACAGCTTGACAGTCGCCGTAAAGCTTTGCCCCGTCAGGGAACTGGTTACGCTCAGCGTCACCGTATCACCCGGCTTTTTGGCTGTGACCGCCGAAGTAATCACATTCTGGCTTGTTACAGTCTTGCCGTCGATTTTTGTAATCACATCGCCTTTTTTGAGACCGGCTTTTGTCACTTCACTGCTTGTAACAGAGCTGACATACATACCAGCCGGCAAGCTGTAAAAACGAGCGGTTACTTCGTCGATGAACTGGCCGGAAACCCCGAGCATCGCGCGGTCTTTCACATAGCCATACTGCTTCAAGTCGCTGATTACCGGCTGCGCCACGTTGATCGGAATGGAGAACCCAAGGCCCTCATACCCGGTCGCGACAATTTTAGAGGAGTTAATGCCGATCACCTGGCCGTACATATTGACCAGCGCGCCGCCGGAGTTTCCGGGGTTGATGGCGGCATCGGTCTGGATGCACTTCATGGTGTATCCGGTTTCGGAGTTGGTAATTTCACGGTTCAATGCGGAAACATAGCCCACTGTAACGCTGGAATTGAACTCCAGTCCGCCGGGGTTGCCGACTGCCATAACCGTATCCGCTACCTTCAGGTCGTCGGAGGAACCAAACTCCGCGGCGGTCAGGCCGCTTGCTTCGATCTTAACGACCGCCAGGTCCGTCACGCTGTCGCTGCCAATCAGCTTGGCCGTGTAGCTTTTTCCGTCAGATGTAACCACTTTCAGGGAAGTTGCGCCTGATACAACATGCGCATTCGTAATGATGTAGCCGTCGCTTGTGGCAATAATACCGGAACCTTCGCTTGCCGGTGAAACCGCGCTGTCGTCGCTTGCCGCCGCGGTGTTACCGTCAACGCCGCCCATCGCGTACCGCGTATTCTGAGTAACCTGATAATTCTGAATGCATACTACCGAAGGGACAACCTTCTGGGCAATCTGCTGGAGCGTCAGCTGCCCGCTGGTCGTGGCCGTGTTTGTGGTACTCCCCACCACCTTGGTAATGGTGAAGGCCGATGTACTGGAAGCAGAGCCCGTATTGAGCTTTACAACGCCGTTATTGACCAGTTCGGTAAATCCGTATATGGAACCAACGGAAATCATTACCGCTGCCATAACCCCGGCAAGTACTTTTACTGCGGTTTTGCCCTTCTTCTGCTTTTTCGGGAGCTTATATTCTGCCTGCACATAATTCGGAGCCGTGGCGGGTTTTTCCCACGAGTACACCGGCGGTTTCTGCACCGGTTCCCCCTGCGGGCGCACATAGCGGTAATTACTGCCTTGCCACTGTGTGTTGCTGTTATTGCTGTCGCTCCCGTAACTGTTCCCGCCAGAATATCCGCTGTTGCTATTCATGGCATTGTTCTGATCCGGGGAATGGTCATTTTTTTTATCATCGTGATCAAAAGGAGTAAACATATTATCATTTCCTTTCGTTTTTTACTGTGATTTTATGATACCTGCGCAATGTGACGCGAATGTGATAAGCAGTTTATATTTCTATGAAAATAATTAGTAAAATATGTTACCGCACCGTAACGGAATTATGAACGCGCGCGGCAACAGCCTTAATTTCGTCCCTCCGTCAATAAAAACCAAAGAAGAAGTCTACACCTCACATCCCCTTGGGGATACTTGGGGGTGCAGGGGGGATTTTACGGAAGAAATATTTTAAATACTACGGCCCTAAATGAACCAGTCCGAGAGTTCCCAGGAACGTCAATTTATGCTATGATGATAAAAACACACGATGACCTACGGAGGGCTCACGATGAATGGACTGATTCATATTTACTGCGGCGACGGTAAGGGAAAAACCACCGCCGCCATCGGCCTTGGCGTGCGCGCCTGCGGCAGGGGAATGCACGTTCTGCTCGTACAGTTTCTGAAAGGCGCGGATTCCGGGGAACTGGAAGTCCTGCGCGCTCTGCCGGGTTTTACCGTTTTTCCCAACCCGGAGACGCTGAAATTTACATTCCAAATGAATGAGGAGGAACGTGCGCAGGCCGCGCTGCTTTGCGCAAACCGCTTTGAGCAGGCTGTGGATTCCGCACGACAGGGAAACTGTGATCTGCTGATTCTGGACGAGGTATTCGGCGCGGTAAGCACAGGGATGCTGCCGGAGGAAGCGCTCACCGAATTCGCACGCAGTAAGCCGCCTGCCTTGGAGCTTGTACTGACCGGGCGCGACCCTTCCGCGCAGGTGTTGGCCCTCGCCGATTATGTTTCCGAAATCAAGAAAGTCAAGCACCCGTTTGACCGCAATATTCCGGCGCGGCGCGGAATCGAGTTTTAAATTGCATAAAAAAGGAGAAGCGCAGACACCCGCGCTTCTCCTTTTTTATAAAATACGAGGCTTTATCCATTTCGGCTAAAATCGCAATTCCCGGGAAATATTCAACCATTCGCAGCTCTGCTGTGAAAAACGAAAGAGAAATTTTCATAGTACACTTAAACCGTACGGTTCTCGCGCCCCACGATCAGCCGCACACAGAAAATCCACAGTGGCGGCAGGTCACGCAGCCACCTTCATGCGTCAATGTTTTTCCGCAGTCGGGGCAGTCCTTCATCCCCGCTGTTCCGCCACCCTTCCAGCGCCGGGGAGCACCTTCCGAGCTGCTTTTTTCCGCCCTGCCTGCTCCTTCCGCCTCCTGGATTTTTGCCTGCGGCACCGGTTCCTTATTGACTTTTCCGATATTCAGCACCTGCTCGCCGCGGCTTCCGTCACGGTAAATCGTAACGCCCTTACAGCCAAGGCGGAACGCCTGACGGTACACCTGCGCAACATCTTCGCGGGTAGCGCTGTTAGGGAAATTAACCGTCTTGGAAACGGCGTTGTCCGTGTATTTTTGGAAGGCCGCCTGCATGCGGATATGATCCTCCGGGAGGATATCATGCGCGGAAACAAACACCCGGCGCAAATCCTCCGGCAGCTCCTCCATATGGGCAATGGTGCCCTCCCGTGCAATCCGTTTCATCAGCACGTCGCTGTACAGGCCACTTTTCTCCAGCTCCGCTTTCAAAATGGGGTTTACTTCCATCAGCTCCGTGCCGTCCATGATGTTTCGGATAAACACATAGCCAAAAACGGGCTCCACACCGCTGGAGCAGCCCGCAATGATGGAAAGCGTGCCGGTCGGCGCAATCGTGGTAATGGTCACATTACGCTGCGGAAAATTCTTCGGCATTGTACTTTCTTCAAACATTGGGAAAGTTCCACGTGTTTTGGTCAATTCGGCGCTCTCACGCCGTCCCTGCTCCGTAATGAATTTCATCACTCTTTCGCCAAGTGCAGCGGCTTCCTCCGAATTATACGGAATTCCCATCATCAGAAGGCTGTCGGCCCAACCCATAATGCCAAGCCCGATCTTTCGCATTTGCTTTGTGACCTCTTCAATCTTCGGAAGCGGGTATTTATTCGCGTCAATCACGTTGTCGAGAAAATGCACCGCGTTTTTCACGGTAACGGCGAGTTTATCCCAGTCAAACTCCGTATTCCCGTCGTCCGTTTTCAACATCTTTGTCAGGTTAATGGAGCCGAGGTTGCAGGATTCATACGGCAGCAGCGGCTGCTCGCCGCACGGGTTCGTTGATTCGATTTCACCGTAGGAGGGCACCCGGTTGTCGCGGTTCATGCGGTCAAGAAACACAATGCCCGGTTCGCCGTTGCGCCACGCGGCATCGACAATCCGCTCGAAGACTTCTCTTGCGCGTAAAGAAGTCATAACTTTTTTCGTGTGCGGGTCAACCAAATCGTATTCGGCATCCTGCTCAACCGCGTCCATGAATTGCTCCGTCACGCCTACAGAAATATTGAAATTATTAATTTCGTTATTATTCGCTTTACAGTCGATGAATTCCAGAATATCGGGGTGGTCAACACGCAGAATTCCCATATTCGCGCCGCGGCGCGTGCCGCCCTGCTTCACGGCTTCTGTCGCCATGTTGAACACTTTCATAAAGCTGATCGGCCCGGAAGCGACGCCGCCCGTGGATTTCACCGTGCTCCCCTTTGGGCGCAGACGGGAAAACGCAAAACCGGTTCCGCCGCCGGATTGGTGAATCAGCGCCGCCTGCTTGATTGCCTCGAAAATATCCTCCATGCTGTCCTCAACGGGCAGGACGAAACACGCGGAAAGCTGACCGAGCGGGCGTCCGGCGTTCATCAGCGTAGGCGAGTTCGGCAAAAACTCCAGTTCCGCCATCATATGATAAAATGTTTCCTCCGTCTGCTGTAAGTCGGCCTGCGCGTCATAGAGCCTGTCCGGCTGCGCAATAGTTACAGCGACCCGGTGAAACAGGTCCTCGACTGTTTCCTTCACGCGCCCATCCTCGTCCTTTATCAGGTAGCGCTTTTCCAGCACGGTCCGCGCGTTCTCCGAAATCCTCATATATAGTTCCCCTTCAAATCAAATATACTATATATTGTATCACCAATTGTTCGATAGTCAATCCCTTGTAAATAAATACCGCGTTATATCATTATTTTTTCCGGGTGAAGGATCCTTATTACTTGCTTAAAGTAAAACAACACAAGCTTCGACGCGACTGTGTCGCGTCGAAGCTTGTGTTTATATAAGAGAAGCAATGTACAAAGTTTTGTCGACTCTCTGCTGTTTGAATTCCTTCTATTGCAAGGGCGCCACGCTTACCGTCCCTGAGGCATTCGGCAGAGGTGGTACGGCATTCAAATCACCGCTGCTCCCCTTGACGGAAGACTTTTCGTTACTTTTTTCCTGCACCGCGTTGTTTTGAGTCAGTGTTTCAAGGTATTCCCTGCGCATTTCCGCTTCAAACTCATCCGGATTTTTAAACTCCTTTTTCACGCTCTGATAGACCTGTTCTTCCGTTCCTTCCGGAATATAAATAGATGAGCCGAGCTCGCTGTTGATTTTGTCAAGAATCGCCGGTACGGTAAAGGCTCGTCAAATACTGTTCTGCGCTCTTCCCCGCCAATCGGAACGGTCGCGGCAGTAACCAACAAAGCAGCCAAGAGCAAATGCAACCCTTTTTTCATGTGCAGTTTTGCTCCTTTCAGTTATTTGTAAATAGATTACTTTACTACGAGTATATTCCAGATCGTACATTTTATCAATATTTTTAATTCCATACATAAAAACCGCCGGCATGCTGCAGCATGCCGGCGGTTTTTATTAGGTTTATGACGGATTAATTACTCCATCTTAGAAAGCTGAACCAGATGTTCGTAGCTCTCTGTGGCGTCTTTTTCCGCCTGGTCGAACAGCTCTGCCGCACGTTCAGGGAACGCACGGGTCAGGGAGTTGTAACGAACTTCGCCCATGATAAAGTCACGGTAGCTGGCGGTCGGCGCCTTGCTGTCGAGCTGGAACGGATTCTTTCCGGCAGCAGCCAAACGGGGATCGTAACGGTAGTTCGTCCAGTAACCGGCTTCCACAGCTCTCTTCTCCTCGGTCTGGGAAATACCCATACCGCCCTTGATACCATGGTTGATGCACGGTGCGTAAGCAATGATGATGGACGGGCCGTTGTAGCTTTCCGCTTCATGAATTGCCTTGAGGCACTGGTTGTAATCCGCACCCATAGCAACACGGGCAACGTATACATAACCGTAGCTCATCAGCATACCGGCAAGATCCTTCTTTTTCATGCCTTTACCGGTTGCGGCAAACTGAGCCACGGAACCGATAGGCGTAGATTTGGAAGCCTGCCCGCCGGTATTGGAGTACACTTCGGTATCGAATACCAGAATATTCACGTTTTCGCCGGAAGCCATTACATGGTCAAGGCCGCCGAAACCGATATCATATGCCCAGCCGTCGCCGCCGAAGACCCACATAGACTTCTTCGCGAGGAAGTCCTTGTCCTTCAGTGTCTTAGCTGCAAGCTCAGCCACTTCACCGGAACCCTTTGCGGCTTTTTCAAGCTCGGCAACCAGCTTTTCAGTCGCCACGCCGTTTGCAATGGTGTCGGAAGAAGTTTCGAGGTAGTTCTTTCCGGCTTCTTTCAGCTCATCGGTTGCGTCCTCAGCAGTACTGATAGACTCAACGTACTCTGCCAGTCTTCCGCGAACGGCGTTCTGAGCGAGCGTCATGCCGTAGCCGAACTCTGCGTTATCTTCGAACAGGGAATTGCTCCATGCCGGACCGTGACCTTTCTTGTTGACGGTGTACGGTGTAGCCGGTGCGGAACCGCCCCAAATGGAGGAGCATCCTGTTGCGTTTGCAATAAACATCTTGTCGCCGAACAGCTGTGTTACCAGTCTTGCGTAAGGAGTTTCACCGCAGCCTGCGCAGGCGCCGGAGAACTCGAGCAGCGGCTGTTTGAACTGGCTGCCCTTAACGCTGGTAACCTTAAACTTCTCGTTGACTTCAGGCTTGTCGGACAGGGTGCGAGCGTAATCGGAGCCCTCCTGTTTTTCAAGCTGAGTTTCTGCCGGCTGCATGGTGAGCGCTTTGGCACCCTTCAGGCCCGGGCAGACGTTTGCGCAGGAACCGCAGCCTGTGCAGTCGTACGCGGAAACGGTGATGGCGAACTTGTAACCCGGCATACCGGTCATATCCTTGTACTTCTGGCTTGCGGGCGCCTTTGCTGCTTCTTCTTCTGTCATAACGGCAGGACGGATAACAGCGTGGGGGCAAACATAGCCGCAGAAGTTACACTGGATACAGTTGTCCGGATTCCATTCCGGAATATCAATGGCGATATGGCGCTTCTCGTAAGCAGAAGAGCCGTTCGGCACGGTGCCGTCCGCCATGGATTCAAACGCGGAAACAGGCAGCTCGTTGCCCTTGTATTTATTAGCGGGAATCAGCACATTGTTGACATAATCAACTGTTTCCGGATTACCGGCGGTAACCTTCTTTGCCGCAGCTGCTTCGGTGGCGTTCTTCCAGTCTTCCGGTACGCTGACCTTGTGGAATTCCTGCGCGCCGCGCTCGATTGCAGCATAGTTCATGTCAACAATCTTCTGGCCCTTTTTCGCATAGGAATGCTCAGCGGCTTCCTTCATATACTGGGTAGCCTGCTCGGTCGGAATGATGTTGGCAATCTTAAAGAATGCGGACTGCAGAATCGTATTAATACGGCCGCCGAGTCCGATTTCCTTGCCCAGCTTTACGCCGTCGATGGTGTAGAAGTTGATGTCGTTGTCGGCAATGAACTTCTTCATCTTCGCGGGGAGACGTTCGCTCAGCTCTTCGTCGCTCCACTGGCAGTTCAGCAGGAAGTTGCCGCCCTTTTTCAGATCCTGAACCATGTCGTACTCATCGACATAGGACGGATTATGGCAGGCAACGAAGTCGGCCTTGCTGACATAGTAAGTGGACTTGATCGGCTTGTGGCCGAAACGCAGATGGGAAACGGTCAGACCGCCGGATTTCTTGGAGTCATATGCAAAATAGCCCTGTGCATACATGTCCGTATGGTCACCGATAATCTTAATGGAGTTCTTGTTCGCGCCGACGGTGCCGTCTGCGCCAAGGCCCCAAAATTTGCAGGAATGTGTGCCCGCCGGAGTGGTATCCGGATTTTCCTTGACATCAAGAGAGAGGTGTGTCACGTCGTCGACAATGCCGATGGTGAAGCGCTTCTTCGGTGTTTCGGCTTCCATGTTGCGGTAAACGGCAACAATCTGGCCCGGGGTTGTGTCCTTGGAACCAAGTCCGTAACGACCGGTGAATACCGGAACAACGCCGAACTCGGTACCGTTGAGTGCAGCAAGCACATCCAGGTAAAGCGGTTCGCCGATGGAGCCGGGCTCTCTTGTGCGGTCAAGCACGGTAATCTTCTTTACGGTGCTCGGAATTACGTCAAGCAAATATTTGGCAACGAAAGGTCTGTACAGTCTGACTTTAATCAGGCCGACTTTGTCGCCCGCTGCGTTGAGGTAATCGACAACTTCTTCCGCTGTTTCACAGACAGAACCCATTGCAATGATTACGCGCTCCGCGTCCGGTGCGCCGTAATAGTTGAACGGCTTGTAGTCGGTGCCGATTTTCTCGTTGACTTTGTTCATATAATCGATGACAACATCCGGCAGTGCATCGTAGTACTTGTTGCCTGCTTCACTTGCCTGGAAGAAGATATCATCGTTCTGTGCGGTGCCGCGTGTAACAGGATGCTCCGGATTCAGCGCATTGCGGCGGAACGCGTCAACTGCGTCCCAATCCAGCATATCGCCCAGGTCCTTGTAATCCCACATATGAATCTTCTGTACTTCATGGGAAGTACGGAAGCCGTCAAAGAAATGCAGGAACGGAACTTTTCCCTTAATGGCGGAAAGATGAGCCACAGCGCCCAGATCCATTACTTCTTGCGGGCTGTTGGAGCACAGCATCGCATAGCCGGTCTGGCGGCAGGCGTAAATGTCGGAATGGTCACCGAAAATGCAAAGCGCATGAGTGGAAAGCGAACGTGCCGAAACATGAATAACGCTCGGCAGAAACTCGCCGGCCATTTTGTACATGTTTGGAATCATCAGAAGCAAGCCCTGGGAAGCAGTAAACGTGGTGGTCAGCGCACCGGCTGACAGCGACCCGTGAACAGCACCGGCTGCGCCGGCCTCTGACTGCATTTCCGTCACTTTAACTTCTCTGCCGAAAAGGTTTTTCCTGCCGGCAGCGGCATACTTGTCCGTCTCATCCGCCATAACGGACGACGGTGTGATTGGGTAAATGGCAGCGACATCTGTGAATGCATAGGAAACATGCGCAGCTGCATTGTTGCCATCCATGGTTTTCATCTTACGTGAATCCATATTATCATTTTCCTCCTTTAAGGATAGTATATTAAACACGGCACAACTACCCGCACTGTACCAATCATGATTTTATCATTTTTTTCCGGGTATGTAAAGGAAAAGTCCGCAAAAAGACAGAACGCTATAGGGAATTTTAAGAGCACAAATTTACCGCTGTCAGAAATCGAACAGGAATGCCTGTGAGCGATTACAATTTACCGTTCCCGTCATCATGTATAGTCAGTTAGCTTTAGAAAATATCCAAGAAACAAGCGCAAAATCTTTGATCTAAGGATTTTACGCTTGGAGATTGGTTCTGTTTTCAAATGAACTGACTGTATTATGCAGATGACGGGAATTTTTATACTCAAAGTAAGCGGGGCGGCGTATATTCCTGCTTGCTGAGATCATGAAGAAATCATGAGATCAGCGCTCGATATAATTCGACTGTTGCACAATAATTTTTTCCCTGTCTTTCTGTGTGAAAAACAAATATTGATTCACCGGGAGTGTTGTTTTTATAATATCTGAATTTAAAACTACAAATAGTTAGTTTCGTCACATTGCTGTCAAGATGTTTGGAAAATGCGGTTTTATAACTGTGTTTTCGTCTTTTTAAGCGGGTGATCGAGAATGATAAAAAATTAGCCGGGAGTATTTACAAAAATTGGGATTCCGCCTCTTTATCAGTTGAAAGGTGGGATTCCCAATGACTGCGGAGTTGATTTTTCGTTCACAGGGCGGTAACAGCGACTCTACGATTGCGCTAATCAATAAATTTAATCCATTGTTAAAAAAATATTCCTATCAATTGCATTACGATGATGCATATAATGACCTGCTTGTCGATTTTATTGACCTTCTTCATAACATAAAGCTCGACAGTGTGTATCATAAGTGCGAAGGCGGTCTGGTATCCTACATAAGCAAATCCATTCAAAGCAGTTATATTAAAAAATTAGCTGCTTTAAAAAAGCTGCGGAATTTTATTCCTGAATCCAATTTCGCGGAAGAAGAGCTCTATTCTTTAGAAGCTGTCTCTGCGGTAAACGATATTTATTTTGAATATGAATTCCCCGGTATTGAGAGAGTACTTACGAAGCCTGAAACAGACGTTATAAAAATGATTTATCTTATGGAATATTCTGTTTGCGAGACCGCACAAGAACTTGGTACCTCCAGACAAGCCGTCAATCAGATGAAAAATCGGGCATTAAAAAAGTTAAAAACGCAATTCTTGGACAAGCCATAGAAATGAGGTGATATTATGGATGATATCTTAAATGATTGTAAAATCATATTTGCCTTTACGGGAGGCGTTGCAGGGTGGTTGTTCGGTGGTTTTGATTCCCTGATTTATGCTTTGATTGCATTTGCCGCGCTTGATTATGCCACGGGGGTTCTGTTGGCAATCCGTGAGAAAAAGCTATCCAGCGAAATCGGCTTTCAAGGTATCTGCAAAAAGGTTATGATTTTCGTACTGGTTGCGGTGGGGCATGTGATTGACCAGTATGTGATCGGCACCGGCAGTTCTCTGCGCACAATGCTGATTTTATTTTACTTAACCAACGAGGGAATCAGTATAATAGAAAACGCAGGGGCGATCGGGCTGCCGCTGCCGCAAAAACTGAAAGATGCCATAAAGCAACTAAGTCAGAACCCGCCCGTCCAAAAATAAGTATAAAAAGGAAGAAGCGCGGCAGTGAAGCAATCGCGCTTCTTCCCTTTTATACTATTTTAATTTGCAAGCTGAAAAGATTAACTCGCGGTGTTTACAATTTTCTGTATGAGTTCTCTTTAGTAATTAGACTTGCAAGTCAATATCAATAAAACAACTAACAGAAAGGTCGATATCTATTATGAGTACAGTAAAAGGTCTAGACACTGCTTCCAGTTGCACAAATGTAGCGAGCACCGTAAAAAGTAATGGTTACAGTTTTATAGGACGTTATTATGGGAACTATAAGTTAACATTAAAAGAAGCACAAGCTCTTTCTAAAGCAGGTGTCCAAATAGTCGCCCTATGGGAAAGTGGATCTCCTACATCTTCATCTTACTTCTCTTATAATAAAGGAACTGCCGATGGGAAAACAGCATATAATTATGCAAAAGATACCATTGGCCAGCCTTCGGGAACCCCTATTTATTTTGCAGTGGACTATGATGCATCGGCTTCAGATGTGTCAGGTGTAATCCTACAATATTTCAATGGCGTTCATGATGCGTTTTCAGACCTGGGAAACCAATACAAAATAGGAGTGTACGGTTCAGGCGCTGTTTGCAATTACATCTATCAAAATGTTACGACTGTGCTCTATACCATGCTCGCTGCATCAAGTAAGTGGAGAGAATCTAGCGCATATACCTCATGGAATATAAAGCAGGGATCCACCGTGACGATTGGAGGTGTTACATTCGATTCGGATATTGCAACCAATGCGGGAGGATTCTTGCTTATCAACTCAAATACTGTCGTCCAAATTGATACTACAACCGATGTGACAAAAAATGCTGGACAAACTTATATCTTTAAAACCACATCAGAACAAACTCCTACGGTTACCGTCGGTACCAGCGGAGTAGTGACACTTACGCACCTTAGACGTGACGGACAATCCGACTACTGGCAGTTACTTTATATCGGAAGTTCCGGTCAGGCAACTGGAATTTATACTGCCGGACCGGGGGAACAGCCGCTTAAGCGTTTTGTCGCCCGAGTTGCGTAGAGAGCGAATCGTTAAACCATATACGCAACGTAAAAAAGCAAAAATAAGGTCTAAAGCAAAAAAAGAAACAGCCAGGTTATAAATCCTTGCTGTTTCTGCTTGCTTTTATAAAACAAATGTGGTTGAATTGAGCAATTTCGACATCGCAGCTTTTGTAGCCCACAAAATGAAAAATCAATATTTATCGAGCCACGTGAGACCACCGTTCTGCGTCGTATAAAGTGTTCCGTTTTCATCTATCCCAAATCCGTTTTGCTCGTCTTGAAAACAGTATTTTTTCATTAGTAGATTACTGGCTCCTTCGATCTGCCAATCAGCTCCCCCGTCATTTGAAGAATAAATATAGGCATGGCGTTCTTCATTATGGCAGAAATACAACTCCATTTTTGCACTTTTTTTATCTCTGCCGTAGAAGGCAGGAGGGTAAGCATCAACGTAGTAATCCCGCTCGTAAATTAAAGAAGCAAACTTTTCAGGAAGAGGAACTGAAGCAGCAGACCAATGCGTTCCTCCATCTCCAGTCCTATAAACTGAAACTTCTTTTTGACCGTGATATGTGCTGGTGATGTACCCGGTTTTGATGCTGGAAAAGGCCAATCCGGTTGGATAGCCGTTTATCTCGGTCAGACCTTCACTGCCCTTTTCAGGATTTAGATTTGCGCTCACAAAAGACCAACTGCTTCCTCCGTCCGCTGTTTTGTAAAGCACTTTTCCCATTTTGCCTGCCGCAGGCAGACCACTCGCCAAAAGATATCCGTCGGACGGATTGACAAAGCTCATAGCCAAACTGCCGCCATACCCGGAATTCGGGTCATCCGGCTCTAATTTAATTTCTGCTCCAGACCAACTTCTCCCTGCATCTTCTGATTTTTTTACCTGTACGCCGGAATCTGTAAAAGACGCAATAAGTACGGTTTCGCCGTCAGGAATCGAAATCGCAGATTCATTTAAATCAGCAGGAGAAGCACTGTTCTCTAATACATCCGCCCACTCCATTCCACCGTCTAAGGTTTTCAAAACATGACGATTTTGGGTGATGGCATATCCAAAATTTGTTGTAGTCATATTGATTTCAGTAAACGGGTCCGGTTGCTTTGTCTGATTAGTAACTTTTGAATCAGGAGTTGTTCTCGATGAGGAGAAAACGCCGCTTGTTGAAATTGTATTCGCCGTGCTGTGGTCACTCATAGACAATTGAGTGGAACAGCCGGTAGTAAGCGCTAATAAAAGAGATAAAACACAGATTAATTTTTTCATGCTGATTTCTTCCTTTATTAAAAATCGTAAGATGATTCTCGAATAACGCAAGCAATCTGCATTGCTTTACTGGTTCTTCACTTCTGTAATCTTATTTATATCGGGATCGAGCTTATAATAGTACGCAGGATATGAGCTAATGTCTCCGACTTCGCGCATTTGCCGCGTTGTGTACAAAATGTATCCGTCCTTATACTCTGCCGTAACCGCCGTGCTGCCGCTTATTCCCATTGAAAGATCACATACTTTTGTTTTCTGTGAGCCATCCAATTTCACCTTGTCAATCTCTATTAAGGGATCAATATAATACACCCATTCGCTCGCCACACACGGTGCTAACACGGCGTCGTTTACAATGACTTTGTCTTCACTGCCGTCTTTTCTTTTAATATGGAGCTTGTAGTGGTCTTTGTTGGTGTCGTACGCCACCCACTCGCTGTCATTTTGTGAAGCTTCAGAACTGTCCTGTACAGCGGAGGAAACACTTTCTGTAGCATTAATTTTTGAGCTGGTTTTCTTGTTGCTGGAAGCCGATTCAGTAACTACGCTTTGTGTCGATGATTTTTCTGTGGATACGGATGACGGAGATTCGGAAGACAAGTTTTCCGCCGCGGAACTGGTTGTCGCATTTGACATCTGTCCTCCGGCGGAAGCGCCGCAACCGGTTGCGGTAAACAAAACTGCCGACAGACAGATCGCGAGAATTTTGCGGATTCTCATAGCGAAGTTCCCCCTTTATGATTTTGTGGTTTCTTAAGTTTACAAAATCGAAGTTAATTTCTCCTTATTTTATATACAGCAATGAATGAGTTGTTTCGGCGTTTATAAATTGGACACGTTATAAATGTCGTTATGTCCAAACAAATGATTTATAAAGTTGTTGTAACGTTTAAAATGGAGGTCTTTAAAATGGCAGACAGTTGTTATATTAATCAAACAAATTCAAAGTGGAATAACCTTCCGCTTGGAAGTTCAACCATGGGAAAAGCGGGTTGCGTCGTTTCTTGTGCGGCAATGGTAATTTGCAAAAAACTTGCGATTAGCGATGATACTGGTAAATTGGCCGTTATTAAATCTGTAATCTCAAATTGTACAGATGCGAACGGAGGTTTTAGTTGGACAGCCACAATAACGTACAATAATACAACTTTTAAATTTTCCCATACAACCACCAAACCAAATTATGATGCATGGCCCATTGTTTATTATACCGGCACGCCCCACGCGGTTTTAGCAACGAGTTCTACATCTGTCTTAGATCCAGGCAAAGGTAATACAACGGTGGCCCAAGCAGACGCAAATTTAAAAGGTCCTATGGCTTATTGGACCCATACTTCTTCTGGGGACGATACTTCCTTTACCTGTGATACCCATTCGACGGTCACCATCAAAAAGGGAAACAAATATCAGGCGCGTATCACTTGTGCGTCGTATCCCAAAGTCGTGGCTGGAACAGGCGGCATTGTTTCTGTCAGCCTTGCGAGCCAGTCCGGGAGCGATTACTACTTTGCCTTTACCGGAGTAAGCACTGGCTCCACAGGTATTTACATCAACGGAAGTCCCTCTGCCGTCTTTGTATGTCAGGTCGTTTAAACCGTTCAACAAGCTGGAAGCCTGAGCGTACCGCTCAGGCTTCCTTTCTCGTTAAAGGAAGAGATGTTCTAAGGCTATTGAACGCAATAAAGCTTTGGGATAATAGCACCAACACCACCGATAAAAGATGGCACGAGGTGCCTTATTAAGCAGAATGCCAAGCTGGATCAAGTTTTAACAATTCCTCAAAATCCGAATTGATTTGTAAGAAAGTAATAAATGCAATTTAATTGTTTGCTTTCTCAGCATAAATAATTGTAACTACCTTATTATAATCATTTCCTTTTGACTGCGATATGTTAATACGCAGATAAACCCCTCTGTCGCTTTTATGCTTGACAGTCTGTACTTTATAATAATTGTCCAAGTTAATTGGAATATCGTAATAATAGGCCACGCCCAGACCGTTAAGATCATCCCCGTATTTTACTTGTTCTACGGGTTCTCCGTATAATTTTCTAACCGTTTCAACTGCATCGCCTATTTTTAGCCCTTTTTGTGTTTTATAGGAACTGTGCAGTTGTGTGTCTGAATCAGACTCGATTGATATCATATCGAACAGATCAGTTCCCAGTGTAAAAAGCAAGTCGATTCCATGATCAGTGGAAATCCTATTCGGACTAGGATATTCATTTTCCACGGTTTGCATTTGATTCTCAGTTAAAGCCTGTTTTACCTGATCTGATGTCATTCCTATATGAAATATTGCCTTTGTATGATCATCTTCAGCAAACACCAGCTTTTTCGTTTCTGAAGCCGGCAGAGCTGAAGTGGAATTTGAAGATGAACTTGTTGTGACCGGTGGCTTTGATGGATTGGACGAATCTGATGAAGTCGCAGTTGAATTTGAAGAAGAAGCTGATCTGGCCGGTGGCTTTGATAGACTGGACAAAGTTGACGGACTGCCGGAAGAGGAAACGGATTCGGAAGACAGGTTTTCCGCTGCGGAATTTGTCGTATCCTTTCCGTTCGGCGCGCCGCAGCCCGCTGTGAAAATAAGCAGCGCCGACAAACCAATTAAAATTGCTTTACGAAACTTCATATAAAATTACCCCCTAAAATTTTTACCGCCCATTCAATAAGAAAAAAAATTGCTGTCTGATCGGTTCAGTCTTCCGGCTCGCCATTGCCGTTTTCCCCCTCTTCCATCAATTTTCTTGCAGCTCGTCTGGCCCTCGTCAGGTATTCCCGGACACTGCCCGGGCTGATCGAGAGCTTTTTTGCAATTTCCGCGTCATTCATTTCCAATATGTATTTGAAATGCAAAATATTCTTTTCCCGCTCCGGCAGCTTTAACAATGCCTTCGACAAAGCCCGTAATTCTTCACGGCGAAAATATGATTCTTCCAAAGTGTCTTCCGGAATCAATAACTCATCCGATATATCTGCGTTTTCACCGTAGAACGTGTGCTTTTGCTGAACGTCACGGTGCTTGATAAAGTTAATCGCTACACTCTTAGCAGTACAGACAATATAGGCTGCGATTTTGCAACAATCCAAGGTACGAAGAAGAGGAATTTTTTCAATCAACCTGACAAAGGTATCTTCCGCCAGATCATTGACATCGTTCTCTCTGTGTATCACTTTATAAACCGTACTGCGGGCAAGAGCGTAATAGTCTTGATACAGGTTCAGCATAAACGCCTTATCATCGCCATCGTTCATTGCGGTGATAACACTTGATATCATTGCATCAGCTCTCCTTAGTTTCCTTTAAGGAATTCTCACGAGTTTATTTTAGCACAATTATCCTGTTTTGTTAAATTTAAGTACAAATCTTTTATTTTGCTTGCTCCCCAAGTCTATTCGTCAAGCGGAAATACACGCAGCAGAGCGATACTCATTACAATTTAGTTGACATAATGTTGGAAGTGCCCAGAGCAAAAAAATAGCACGGAACCGCATGGCTTCCGCGCTATTCGAGACATAAGGAGGGACTTTCCTATTGCACCCGTCAAATAACCATTTTTCTGAAGCACCACATACCCATATGACCCTGAATTAGCCCGTTTTTACTCTGAAAGCGCTGGAAAACAGCCCTCTTGTCATTGTTGCTGATTGTGGCTCTTGCGCATAAAAGCGCAGATAGGGCGCATATGGTTTGACAATTACACGATTTTTACGATACAATAATATTATTGTATTTTTACAAATAAACTATGCAAAACCGAAAGGGGTAAACTACATGCCATCCGAACCTGGCGGCTCATTGGCACACCATTTGGCCGCTCAAACGACCGTTACACCATCTACCGCTACAAACGACTTCGTCTCTATTCTGATTTTAATCCTGCTTGTTCTGGTAAACGCGTTTTTCGCGGCGAGTGAAATCGCCGTTATCACACTGAACGACAACAAGATTAAAAAAATGGCGGAAGATGGCGACAAAAAAGCCGCCAAGATTTTAAAGTTAACCTCCAACTCCAGCCGCTTTTTGGCAACAATTCAGGTGGGCGTTACGCTCAGCGGATTTTTGACCTCCGCATCAGCCTCCCAAAGCTTTGCCGGAAAACTGTCAAACGCACTTTCGTTTCTTCCTTTTTCAGAAAGCTTTGTGCAGGGTGCATCCACTGTTATTATCACCATTCTGCTGTCTTATTTCTCGTTGGTATTCGGCGAGCTGGTTCCCAAAAAGATCGCCATGCAGCACGCGGAAGCGCTTTCTTATAAATTTATCGGAATTCTGGACGGAACCTCCGTTGCATTCAAACCGTTTATTTCATTGCTCACCGCTTCCACCAATGTGGTTCTGAAAATATTTGGCCTTGACCCGAACGCCGAGGAAGACACCGTAACAGAGGAAGAGATTCTGATGATGGTGGACGCAGGCGAGGAAAAGGGCGTGATCGGAGAGAGCGCCAAGGACATGATCTCAAATATTTTTGATTTCAGCGACCTGACCGCCAGCGAAATCATGACCCACCGCACCGAGGTCACTGCCGTCGAAGATACATCCACGATTATGGATGTAGTCGATCTTTCCATTGAGCAAGGGTATTCCAGAATTCCGGTTTTTGAAGAAGACCTTGACAATATTCTGGGTATTATATATGTAAAGGACCTGCTCCAATACGTCGGCAAAGCCGACTGCAACGCGATCAAACTGACCGAACTGATGCGCAGCGCCTATTTTGTGCCCTCCACCATGCGCTGCAGCGCTCTTATGGCTGAAATGACAGAACGCAGAAAGCAGATTGCGATAGTTGTGGACGAATACGGCGGTACAGAAGGGATTGTCACAATGGAAGATCTTCTGGAATCCATCGTGGGTAATATTCAGGATGAATACGACAACGAGGAAGAGGAAATCCATAAGGTATCCGACAATAAGTTCACGGTTGACGGTGCGACGAGCATCGATGAAATATCCGACCTTGTGGGTGTTGACCTGCCGGAGGGTGATTACGACACAATTGCGGGCTTTGTTGTAGAGCTGCTGGGACGTATCCCCAATCCGGACGAACACCCCAGCGTCACTGTGCGCAACCTCACCTTAACCGTGGAAAAGGTAGAAGACCGGCGCATCGCACAGATTCTGATTGAAAAGCACATCGAACCCCAGCAAACAGGCAAAGATGGGCAGCAGGAATAAAATATAACGCCTTAACATAAAAATGCGTCTTGATCGGGCTTTGAAAGCCGTTTCAAGGCGCATCTTCTTTTTAATTGATTTTCCGCGCCGAATGTGATATGGTATGAATCGGTCTTCTCAACGGTCAGTTCGCAATATCCTGACCTAAAATAAAACTACGGAGGAAACAGAATATGAAGACACAAACAAAACGCACCCAGTATTTAACGCAAGGTGCCCTAATTGCGGCGCTCTACACCATTTTGACCCTGCTTGCAGCGTCGGTGAACCTGGCCTATGGCCCGTTCCAGTTCCGCTTTTCCGAAGCGCTTACCATTCTTCCCATCTTTACACCCGCGGCAATTCCCGGGCTTGCAATCGGCTGTCTGCTCTCAAATATATGGAGCGGCTACGGAATATGGGACATGGTTTTCGGCACGCTGGCAACGCTTCTGGCCGCAGTCGGAACCAGAATGGTACGAAATATTCGTTTTAAAAATTTGCCTCTTCTCGCGCCGCTTCCGCCCGTTCTGTTCAACGCGGTGATTGTCGGCCTTGAAATCACGATTCTTTCCCCGGGCGGCTTTTTGTGGCCCACTTTCGGCAGCATGGCGCTGAGCGTCGGTGCCGGCGAGCTGGTCGTCTGCTATGCACTCGGTCTTCCGCTTGCAGCTGCGTTAGAAAAGACGGGGGTAAAGTTTTTTACAAACAGCGAAAAACGCTAAAATCCAGCGTTTTCTGGCTTTAAAAACAGATTCCGTTTATCGTGCGGAAATATAACAAGCAACGTGCAGAGTCAATTCCTGTCCTGTAACTTTGGAAAAGCAGATTCGCCCACAAAACTGTGAAGCGCGTTATGTCCGCGGCAATGCCTGAGCCCCTTCGGGTTCTAATCACCCTCTTAGGTAAAGAAAAAGCAGCCCAACCGCAAAGGTTGAGCTGCTTTATTTTAGCCGTTCGCCCAATTTAGATGCAGCCTTTATGCGGAAAAAACGACATACTTTTTATTGGCTTTCTTTTTTGTTAGTGTCCCCAAGGAAACAAGCGCCGTTATCTTCTTGCAAAATCAATTTGTCATGATCCCTGATAATAGAAAGCTTTGTTCCCTCCTTCCAACACATTTCATTTCTAAATTCCTGTGGTAAGATAATTCGTCCTAACGCATCCACTGTCCTAACAAATTTTCTTTGCATGATTACTCTCCTTTTTTACAATTGACCTTTAGTAGAGGTCATATTACCGCTTATTTTAACATATGCTTTTCTTAATGACAAGCAGTAAATGTCAAAACATTAGGAGAAGTGTGATGTTCAAAAATAAAAATGCAGACGGAGCGCTAAATCTGTGCGGTATCAAGGTTAAAGAACTGCGCAAAGGAAAGAATTTATCCCAACGTGCTTTAGCAGATCAAATGCAGCTGAGAGATATGGATTTAAATAAAAATGCAATTCAGCAAATTGAAAGCGGTCAGCGTTTTGTTACGGATATTGAACTAAAAGCTTTCGCGCATTTCTTTGACATAACTACAGATGAATTGATTGGCAATCATATTCTATAATTGCCAACCTTGATTGCAGGCAGCTTAGCCCTTCGGAACGCTGATGACATCTTTCTACGCGATGTATGGCACTTTTTTATTCTGTCTAATTGGCACTGGGGGATTCCCATGGCCGACGAATAGTTACCCCGGCATAGCCGGGGGGTTCGGGTTGCAACAAAAGGCCACCGAATCCTTTTCGTTTGGATTCGGTGGCCTTTTACAGAAAACCATATACTCATAATACGCGTTTGCGTAAATTAAGAATCGTCGCATAATGGATAATATCAAATGTTTCCGGTACTGTTGATAAATAGTCCAAGTGCTCTTTTTCCCATTTTGCAATTTTTTCTGCGCTCAACGACGACGCTCCTATACCGCGACAGGCCTTCATACGACCGTGCCAGCTTTCGCGGGAAAAGGTAACATTTAGATCATATGTGATTGCATTTTCTACTTCAAATAATTTCCTTGACCAATCCGGTGTTTCAAGTGCATAGCGTTTCATATGCCCGCCAGTCCAAGATGGATTATATTTTAAGACTAAATCTTCACTTCTTTTCGCTATCTCACTCTCATCAGGTAACCACGCCATAAATAGTATGCAAAAATGACCATTGTCTTTCAACAATCGGTAAATTTTAGGTAAAACAACAGATTTATCAAAATACATAAAACATTGACAAGCTGTAACCACATCAAATGAACGATCGGGAAAGTTTATATTTTCAGCGGACGAAACAATATAATCTATTTTCATACTCGCTTCATCGGATAGCTTCTTAGCTTCTTTGATTTGATTTTCTGATATGTCCGCACCTGTAAATTCCGCTCCGTATTTGTACATATTACGCGGCAACACCCCTGTACCAGTACCTAAATCTAAAACCGTTTGTTCCTTAACGCACAACCCAAGTTCAACAATTTTTTGATAGAATAAATTCGGGATAAATATCTCTAAATTTTGCATAGTCTTTCGATGTTTTTCCCCAATCAAATGCTTTGCCATGATCAATCTCCTTATTGATAATCATTCATTAGCACCTTCCTTTCAAAATTGTTTTCTTCTTTTTGCCGCTTATGGAGATAAGGATAGCATAAAAAATCAGACTAAAACAGATGCAATTCTGCATCTGCGTATAAGCGCGGGCGTAAAACTGTGAGCGCGTCATGTCTGCGGCGACTCGCCGCTGGCAAGTGTGGTCAAAAAGATATACATTTTTGCTTTGGATTATATTCATAAGCCGGCGTTATTTAGTCGCACTTTCCAGTAAAGTAATTGTTTTGTTTTGGCAATCCAGTTGCGTCATAATACCATACGGTAATACGCCAATTGGCCTGGCATGTCCAAAATTCACATTATAGAATATCGGCAAACTTATAAGCTGCTCCTCATCGGCTACCACTTGCTTGATTACAGACTTATATTCTTCATAAAACACTTCGCCCTGCGGCTTGCCTACTATAATCCCGTTCAACACCTTCAGAATGCCTTGTGCAGCCAGATTTCGCAAGGTGTATTTTACAAAATCCGGTGATGGTTTCTCCTCACTGGTTTCTACAAAAAGAATGGCACCGGCCCACTTATCCAAGGACGGCCATATGCTTGTGCCTATAGCCATCATAAAAACATCAATGCAACCACCAAGCAAATGACCGCTCACGATTCCGCTTCCTTGCAGGACCTCATGACCGTGCTTATCCGGCTGCAGTGTATGAGCGACATTCAGGTTTTTCTCTTCCCACGGTATCCAATCTTCAGACCATTCCTTGCTGGATTCAATCAAATAATCTGCCGTATCATTGAATAGCGTATTTGTTACAGCTCGTTTGGTATAATCAAACATCTGTACATACTCACCGAATTCACACATTACGGAAGGCCCATAAAATGAAACCAGCCCCGCCTTATACATCATCAAATGATTGATTGTGCTATCGGAATAGCCCATAAAAATCTTTGGATTGCTGCGAATAACATCAAAGTTAATATACGGAAGAGTACGTATTGTATCATCTCCGCCAATGGCGCAAAAAATAGCGGAAATTGAGTGGTCTGTAAAAGCGTCCATCAGGTCTTTTGCGCGAAGTTCAGGATGATTTGCTACAAACTCGCTTCCTCTTAACGCATTCGGCATAGGTACAACCACAAGTCCAAAATCATTTTCAAGCCGTGATTTGGCTATATGGTATTTATGAATCAAATCAGCGTCTCCCAAACCACCCCATGAAAGACTGACAATGGCCACTTTGTCGCCAAGCTCTAATTGCTTTGGTTTCAGCATCTAAATTCCCACCATTCACGGTTAATAAATAATTCAGAGTAATTATAGCATATAGATCACCAAGGCGAAAGACATAAAAAGGAGCAGCTTGACACTGCCCCTCACTGTTTCCATTTTTGGTTTACCCCAACTATTGATAAGAGCCTTTGTTGGATAAAAAACACAAAATTTATTGGTTGCTCACAATTTTATCTGTAACAATATCAATTACGCCTTTTGCAAAATTAATTTTTCTTTCGCTGAATATATCTCCGTTTGCTGACAAAGACACGGCAGCGACACTAAGCTGATCTTCTTTTTTAGGTACTTCATTTCCCATCAAAGTCGTCCATTTTATAGATATGTCTGACTGCGTAATTTTCTTATCATATTCAACGCTATATTGCTGTTCTTTGAAAAGCGGGGAATCAGAGCGGGCGTCGACAATAATATGATTATTCTCTTGCTGATAAATTGTTACTGTACAATAAATAGCGTCTTTTTCCGAATTGATATATTCTTTATTCGGAGATACTGTCTCTTGGCTTATTATAACGGCATTATCCAGCGATTCAAGTGAATTTTCTGATTTTGCAGATTTTTGAGAGGAGCATCCGGAAAATGCTAAAGTCACCAACATAATCATAAGCGGAGCCATTAAAAATTTCTTCATTTTGCACCTTTTTAAACTATATAAATTATCTGAATCTTACTAATTAACAATTATAAATTATAACACAAGATCTGTCAAATTCTCTAAAATGTAATCTGTTAAGACTATAAAAGCTATAGTCTTTCTTGAGCCCGCCCGGAGAAATTTATTGCCTGCTGCGCAGGCTCCCGGCTTGCGGCACTGCCGCCACGCCGCTCTTCGCTAAAAACGTGCCAGCGGTACATTTTTTTAACGCCCAGACCCTTTCGGGTCCGATCCCTCCCAAGTAGTAAAAATGCAGCTCAACCTTTGCGGTTGAACTGCATTTTCTTGTGAAAACCGTGGAAAAAAAATTTCTCGAACCCCCCGTAAAAAATGGCGATCCGTTAAAAAATCAAGCAGCAGTTTTACCTCTGAGGATAAAACTGTAGACCCTAATAAAGACTTTTAATATTA
>JAEZGM010000012.1 GCA_023416955.1 Bacillota bacterium
ACCCCCCCCCCCCCCCCCCCCCACACCTCCTTTTTATGCTATCATTCTTTAGTAGCCTTCCACGGCCTTTCTTTTCCAAGCCAGCCGCTTTTTTCCCAGTAGCTTGCGTCTGCGGGCACAAATTTAAATTTCTTATGCATAAGCCGCATGACGTAAAACAGGCACTTCGTCTGAATGGAAGGGGTTACGTCCTTTCCCGCTGCTTTGATTTTTCGGGAAAGTCTGCGAACGCCCTTTTGCAGCTCCGCTTCCTTTTTGGGTGAAACCATATCCCAGTCCGCCGTGTAGACGTTTTTGCCGAAGGTGTATGTACGGGCAAGCCCCCAGAACCGCATACTGTCTTTTAAATCCTTCAGTGCGGACTTCGTTCCCGCTCCGGCAGCGGTGGAGATCAGCAGCGCCTGCTTGCGGAACATCTCTTTTCGGGGCTGATGCACCATCCATTGGTAACCAAAATGATCGAGAAAAGCTTTCATCTGCCCGGGAACGTGGTAAACATAGACCGGCGCGGTAAAAATGAGCAGGTCGGCCTCCAGCATGGCTGCTATAATCGGTTCAAGGTAGGAATAGTCAGGGCATTTTGTGTAATCGGTAAAGCAGTTCCAGCAGCCGCGGCAAAAATTCGGCATGCTCTTGGGCAGAAAAAACTCTGTCACGGGTTCACCTTCCGACAGTTCGCCGATAAATTGCTGCGCAAGATTGTAGGTGCTGGATTTTTCCTTCCGCTGTGTGGCATAAATAACGGCAATTTTCATGGTTGACTCCCTTCTAAAACAGTAGGCAATACATCAATATACTTATTATATAAATAAAAGAACCTGTGTGCAATCGCAGTTTTATTATTGGTGTCAGGATTGCAAAGAATAATGAAACGCTGACTGGTAATGAAGAGTTATCCGGTCAGGCTGATACAACAAAGGGAGCGGTCGGAAGGTACCGCTGTGCCACCTGACACGGCAGGTTTCATTTTTCTGTTTTCAATTTTTGCTTTTTATGATATATTAATGATTTAGATAATAATGGTATAAATGCAGGCTTTGAAAGAAGGCATTTTTAATATGAATATTCCGGCAAGAGATCGGGCTCATGCCTATCTGAGCGCAGCGGCAGAACGCAATCCGGGTGACTGGGAGAAGCACTCGCTTGTGGCGGCGCATTGTGCGGAGAAAATCGCTTCCAAATGCGGTATGGACGCGGAACAGGCGTATGTATTGGGGCTCTTACATGACATTGGACGCAGGGCGGGAGTAACCGGAATGAGGCATATTTATGACGGCTATTGTTTTCTGAATGGGGAAGGCTTTCCCAGCGTGGGGCGAATCTGTATTACCCATTCGTTTCCGCTCAAAGGACTGGAGTACTATATTGGAAAGAATGACTGTACGGAGCAGGAGACGGCTTTTATCATGCGCTTTTTGGAACAGACGGAGTATGACGACTTCGACCGCCTGATTCAGCTGTGCGACGCAATGGCCTACCCGGACGGCGTTTGCACCATAGAGAAAAGGCTGATCGACGTTTCCATACGGCACGGAATTTCAAAAGACCCCGTGCCGAAGTGGAAGAAGTATTTTGAACTCAAGTCCTATTTTGACGCGAAATGCGGAACCAATATTTACAATTACTTTTCTATCGTTTTATAAAAATGTGGGGTGCAAATTGAAATTTATTCAGATTACGGAAAATAAAAAACAGTATTTGGATTTGCTTCTGCTGGCGGATGAGCAGGAGGATATGATTGACCGGTACTTGGAGCGCGGCGAAATGTTCGCTCTGTTTGACGATGACCTGAAAAGTATCGGTGTAGTCACAGAGGAGGGCGCGGGGATTTACGAGCTGAAAAACATTGCGACCGCCGAAAAATATCAGGGGCGGGGCTACGGGAAAAAGCTGATTGATTTCCTTTTTGATCATTACAGGGAAAGCGGCCAAGAAATGCTGGTCGGCACCGGGGATAGTCCGCTTACAATCCCGTTTTATGAGCACTGCGGGTTTACGGTGTCCCATCGTGTTAAAAACTTTTTTACCGATCATTACGACCATCCGATCTATGAAGGCGGAGTGCAGTTAGTCGATATGATTTACCTAAAGAAAAAGTTCTGACCGTGTTCGGCACATTGGGCGCAAAGGGCAGCTTCCATTATGATAAAATAGGAAAATCAGCGTACAATTTGTGGTATAATGAGTACTTCAAAACAGGTAAAGCATTGACCGTTCGGTGATTTACAGAAAGGCCGTGGATTTGTGCGGAGTGAAAATTCCAGAAAAAATTTAGTGGTGAATGTAGGCTGTCAGCTTGTCAATATCCTGCTGGGGTTCCTGTGCAGAACTGTTTTTATCCGTGCGCTGGGGAACTCTTACTTAAGCATCAGCTCATACTTCAGCAACGTGCTTTCCATACTGTCTGTGGCAGAGCTGGGTTTCGGCACTGCCATCATTTTCAGTATGTACCAGCCTTTGGCGCAGAACGACCGAAAAAAGATAGGCGCGTTAATGGGGCTATACAAGCGGGCTTACCGTGTGATCGGCTTGGTCGTCGCCGCAGCCGGGCTTGCGTTTGCCCCGTTTTATCGGCTCTTTATGAAGGATCCTCCCCATGTTCCGTACCTTACCGAGATTTATTTTCTCTATCTTTTTAACTCGGTACTCACATACTTCTTTTCCTATAAGCAGTCCATCATTATAGCAGATCAAAAGAATTATATCTGTACCCTGTATCAGTACGGCTTCAGCATTACGCAGAATGTGATTCAGATTGTGATCCTTTTCCGGACGCATAACTTTATCCTTTATTTGTGCACACAGATCATCTTCAGTTTTCTCACAAACTTTTTCTTGGCGAGAAAAGCGGACAGAATGTATCCTTACCTGAAGCACTATGAAACCCAAAAACTTGGTAAGACCGAAAAAGATGGAATTTTTAAGAATATTAAGGCGATGTTTATGCACCGGATCGGCGGTGCGGTTGTAAACGGAACCGACGCACTCCTGATTTCGTCATTTGTCAATGTGGCGAGTGCGGGAATCTATTCCAACTATTTTTTGATTACGAGCACGCTGAACGCTCTGACTTCCCAAATCTTCGGTGCGATTACCGCCAGCGTGGGCAATCTGGGCGCTGAGGAGGAGGATTGGAAATCCTACAAAATTTACCTCGCCATCAATTTTGCCGGGTTCTGGATTTTCGGTTTCTGCGCCATTTCGCTGCTCTGTCTATTCAACCCGTTTATCCGGATGTGGCTGAGGCGGGATGATTTGATGTTTCCGACTCTTGTTGTATTTTTGATTGTCCTGAATTTTTTCGCGACCGGAATGCGGCAGGCGACTTTAACATTTCGTAATGCGTTCGGGTTATTCTGGTACGACCGGTACAAGGCAATTGCGGAGGCGGCCATCAATCTGGTTGCTTCCATTATCCTCGTACAGAAAATTGGGATAGCCGGTGTATTCCTCGGAACATTGATCAGCACCATGACCGTTGATTTCTGGGTGGAGCCGCTTGTTTTATTTCGCCACGGATTTCATCGCTCACCGGTGCCGTACTTTAGTCGGTATGTTGGGTACACCGTTCTTACATTTGCGGCGGGAGCTCTTACCTGGTACTGCTGCTCTCTGGTAGCAGGGCCATCCTTGGTCAGCTTTGCGGTAAAATGCATCATTTGCCTTTTGGTTCCGAATCTGCTGTTCTTTTTGATTTTTCACCGGACGAAGGAGTTCCAGTATATTATAAGCATGATTAAACTGCCTGCGTTCCTGAACCGAAAGTAAATGGTGTCATTCTCTTGCTTTCAACCCGCGCGTGAAACAGCCTGATTTTATTAAAAGTAAGGTAACCGCTGATTAAAGCAATTCTGAAGCCGCTCAGTTCAACATTTTCGCGGCTTCGAATTGCTGTGACTTTAATCATCGGTTACCTAGGCAGAAAGAAGGATGGGCCTCTCTCCCCGCCGTAGGCGGGGAGAGAGGCCCATGAAATTTTACCCTATTTTCTATTGGATGTTGGTACGAGACCCCGAAAGAGCTCTACTTACTTTGAGCTTTTCTGTTTGTTCATTTTGCTTCGGATAAAGGAAACGACCGCCGGAAGTACGGAAATCAGAATAATGGCAACGACCACTACGCTGAAATGATTTTTCACAAAGCTGATGTTCCCGAAAAAATAACCGATTCCGAACATCAGCGATACCCAAGAAAGCCCCCCGATGACATTGTACAGAAGAAAATGCCGGTATGACATTTCACTGACCCCCGCGACAAACGGGGCAAATGTGCGGATAATCGGAATAAACCGCGCAATCGTAATGGTTTTTCCGCCGTGATGCTCAAAGAAGGTGTGCGTCCTGTCGATGTACTCCGTCTTGACAAGCGGAATATGTTCGCGGTTGGCCACTTTTTTACGCAGCAGGTGGCCGATATGGTAATTGACCGTATCCCCCCCGATTGCGGCAATATAGAGCAGAGCAATCATAAGCGGAATATGAATCGGGCCGCCGACCGCCGCAATTGCGCCGGTGGCGAAGATCAGGGAATCCCCCGGTAAAAACGGCGTAACCACAAGTCCGGTTTCAATGAATATGGCCACGAACAGCACGACATACGCCCACACATTATACTGGCTGATGAGCATATTCAAATATTTGTCCAAATGAAGGAAAATATCGATAATCAGATTTAAGTTCAAAATGCAAGCTCCCTTTATGGTATTGATAGGATTGACAGCGGATGTCACGAAAATGAAAAGATTCGCATTACCGTTGAAGCGGAATGATTAAATCAATAGCATAACCGTCCCCGCGATGATGAGCGCCAGACCGGCTCCCGATTTTACGGAAAGCCTCTCTTTGAGGAATATCCGTGAAAACACAATTGTCACCACGATGCTCAGCTTGTCAACGGGTACCACCAGACTGGCTTTTCCAATCTGCAGTGCGCGGTAATAGCAAAGCCACGAAAGGCCGGTCGCAAAGCCGGAAAGTACAATGAATACCCAGCTTCTCCTGTCAATGCTTTTCAGTGCGGTTTGTTTGCCCTGAAGGAAAACAATTCCCCACGCCATAACCAGTACAATGACCGTACGGATCGCGGTACCCAGATTGGACTCGATTCCCTGTATCCCAATCTTTCCGAGGATGGAGGTCAGGGCGGCAAACGCTGCGGAACCGATTGCGTAAAAAAGCCACGAATTGCTTTTGGCAGCGGAAGGCTCTTCTTTCTTTTTCTGTATCATCAGGTAAGTACCGACGGCAATCAGGACAATTCCGGCGACCATCCATGCGGTGGGAACCTCACCCAAAAATAAGAACGCCAAAATGACGGTTAAAATGGTACTGCTTTTGTCGATGGGCGTTACCTTGTTCACGGTTCCAAGCTGCAGTGCCTTAAAATAGCATAACCACGAAGCGCCGGTGGCAAACCCGGACAGGATCAGAAATAGTAGGCTGCGGGAAGAAATCGCCCCGACTGTGCCCTGAGAACCGACGATAAAGACCATCAGCCAGGAAAACAGCAGCACAACAATAGTACGAAGCGCCGTTGCCAGATTGGAATCCGTATTTTTAATTCCTATTTTTGCCAGAACAGAAGTCAGTCCGGCAAACAGCGCCGAACCCAGCGCGTAAAAAAGCCACACTGCGATCACCTCAAATTATAATTAACGGTTCAGGCTTTAAAGCGGTAGCCGACACCCCAAACAGTCTGAATATAATGCGGAGAGGACGGGTCCTCCTCAATCTTTTCCCGGATACGGTTGATATGCACCGGAACGGTGGCGTTGTCGCCGTAGGCGTCCAGCCCCCAGATGCGCTCATACAGCGTTTCCTTACTGAAAACTATATCAGCGTTCAGAACCAGAAAGAGCAAAAGTTCATATTCCTTGTTTTTTAAATCCACTTCCGTGCCTTTCGCGTAGACTCTTCTGGAATTCGGGTTAATCCGAAGCGTCCCTACGGTGATTTCGCTTTCCGTTATTCGCTTTCTGCTTTCCGTCAACCGTTCAAATGTGGCGAGGTGTGATTTTACGCGTGCGACCAGCTCGCTTGGGGAGAATGGCTTCACGATGTAATCGTCTGCACCTAATCCCAAACCGCGTATTTTATCAATATCTTCTCTTTTTGCGGTAACCATTAGGATTGGAATTTTGAGTGTGCCGCGGACTTTTCGGCAAATTTCGAATCCGTCCATACCGGGAAGCATTACATCAAGTAAAATCAGGTCATACCTCCCCGTCAACGCGGCTTTCATTCCTTCTTCGCCGTTTGCGATGATATCGGCGCTGAATCCGTTTGCCGTCAAGTAGTCCCGCTCAATCAGTGCGATTGAGATGTCATCTTCAACGATCAGAATTTTTTTCAATCAGAACACCGCCTGTCATTTGCATTTTGGCAATACAATTACAATTTTGAGTCCTCCGCCGGAAGCGTTTTCCGCCCAAATTTGCCCGCCCGAGCGCTCAATAATCTTGGCGGAAATCGCCAGTCCGAGCCCGCTGCCCTTTCCGGGATTCCCACGGGACGGATCGTTTCGGTAAAAAATGTCGAAAATCTTGCCGAGCGCTTCTTCCGGCACGCCGGGGCCGTCGTCGGCAAGCGCAACGCGCACGCTGTTCCCCTCTTCCGCACAGGAAACCTCAAGGCAGCCGCATTCTTTGCCTTTGTATTTCACGCTGTTTTCCAGAATATTAGTAAGCACATTGCGCAGCTGTATGGGGTCAGCCATTATGGCCGCGTCCTTCGCATTCTGTGTAAGCCGGAGCAAAAGACCTTTGCTTTTGTACTCTTCCGCGTTTATTTCCACGAATGTGATCAGCTCATTCCCAATATTCAGCCTTTCAGGGTAAAACGGGAACTCGTTAAGGTCCAATTTGGAAAACAAAAATAATTTGTCCACAATCTTGTTGATGTCCTCCGCCTTGGCGCATATGGTCTCGAGGTAGCTCCTCTGCACGCGGGGAGTAGAGGCGATTCCATCAAGCAGCCCCTCCACATAAGCTTTAATGGAAGTGAGCGGTGTACGCAAATCGTGGGAGATTCCCGCAATCAATTCTTTCCGATTGGTCTCGTCTTTCTCCTGTCTGTCGACGGAGTCGCGGAGCCGCTGCGCCATGGAGTTGAAATCAGCGCATACAACCGAGAATTCGTCCTCCCGCTCATATTGAATCCGATAATCCAGATTGCCAAGCTGAATTTGCTGAACACCGTCGTTGAGTATTTCAAGGGGCGAGACAATGCGCTTGATGATATTTCGTGTTAAAATGTAATTGGTAATTGCAATAATCAGAATTACGAGAACCAATAACAACAGAATAAAGTGAATGAGATCCTGCTTATAATTCAGATAGGCAGTACCGATATCGGTGTACTGTGAGCATGTCACCACTGCGGTGTACCGACCAAACTGCCTGCTGTAAAAGGCGTAGTGATCCCAGCACCCGCTGTGTGTTTCGGAATCCCCCCGCATCATCTGGAAAAAGGGCCGGTTCTGTGCTTCCGCTTCAGCGCTCAAGGGATATACCATCCGGTTGTTTTCATAAAGAGTGAGGGATATGTTTCTCGGATTGTTTTTCACGTTGAAACGGTCAATATCCGCTTTCATAACTTTTATATCAGGATTTTTTGACCAGCCGGAGAAGAGTTCGTCCGCATCTTCGGCGACTTTCCAAAATAAATCGCTGTCGTGAATGGATGGCCCGCTGTGAATATCAATCGCTCCCGTAAACACGAGAAGCATCACGAGGGCCGTGCCAATACTCAATATTACCGGGATTACAATCATTAAAATATTGGAAATGAATAAGCTTTTTTTGATATTCAAGCGACTGATCACCTCCGGTATTCTTTTCATTACATTATAGCATTTTATCGTGCCTTTATAAATTGCAGAAAAACTAAAGTTAAACTGTTTATAAATTAAATACAGCAATTTCTTTACAGATTGCAAAACAAGATGTATTTATCCCCCGCCTAAGACGGGGATGAACACAAGCCAATTCCACAATTAAACTGGAAAAGCTGTAGTTTAAATTCTGTTTAACTCCGCTTTAATTGCAGTTTATTTTGCTGAATTATACTATTGATGAAAGAAAAGGTGGGGCGCGTTTCCGACGATTCACATACAGACCGTCTGTAAAAACGGATAAAACAATCCCGGCGGACTGATACTAATTCATTGGGGAAAGAAGAGCATGAGAGCTCAATCCGACCGCAGGCAGCAATACCAATTAAAAGGGGGAATTCTATGAGAGAAAAAAAGATACGGCTGGTTCTTGTGCCGTTGATTTTATTTGCCATGCTCGCGGTATGCATCCAGGCGGGAGTCTCCGTTGGGTTTGAAGGCTGGGCCTACAGCGAAGCTGTTGAAAGAATGTCGCCGGTTTTGACGGCGGTGATGAAAGCAATTACACATCTTGGTGACTCCGCCGTTGTAATTGCGTTTTGCCTGCTTTTATTCGTTGTACCGAAATCAAGGAAAACCATTGCGATGCCCGTTTCGGTCACTGTGATTATTTCCGCCGCGCTGAATTTGATTTTAAAAAACATATTCGCCAGGCCGCGCCCGAATATTTTGCGTCTGATCAACGAAACCGGCTACAGCTTTCCCAGCGGCCACGCGATGATTAACGGCGCGCTTTACATTATGCTGGTATTCCTGATTCGGAAATTCATTCAGGATGAGCCGAAAAGAATGTTGCTTTCGGCTCTTTGTCTGGTGCTCGCGGCTTTCATTGGTTTCAGCCGCATTTATCTGGGCGTGCATTATACGGGCGATGTTTTGGGCGGCTGGCTGTTTGGGTTTGCGGTTTCGGTTTTCGTCTTTCGAGTGTGGGAAAGGCAGAAGCCAAAGCTCGGTGAATGACAGGCTTTCACTTGATGATTGACAGCTGTTCAGCGCAATGTTATAGTATAGGTATCTTCCAAAAATGAAAGGATGGTATTTGTGTCGGAATTGTCTGTAAAGGTGAACAACAACTGAATTAGTTGTGCAAGGCTTGTTAACAAAGGCGGAGTGAATCCGCGTTATTTGTTATGCCTTCATCTGCCCTTACAGACTGCTTCCAAGCGGCTTTCAGCCGTGATATAACCATCCGGTAATTAGATTGTGTGTGAATGACGGAATCCTCCGTTTTTACACCGCTTCAGGTGGCGCAGTGGGCTTTGTCTCATTGCGCCATTTTATTTCGATCATGCTTTCGCGCTGATTGCATACGGGTGGATTATACCCACAGGAGTATTCTGCCATTTTCTGAACTCCGGCGAAGTTTTTCAACACTTTTGTATCTTTCTGTTGAAAAGAAATCCGCCGCATTCTGAAGGTGTCGGCAGATGTGCCTGTGGGTATTTTTATACTGAGGAGTAATCGAAATGAATTCACCCGAAAAAATACTGGAATATGATCAGGTCAAAAAAATGCTCTGCGATCATGCCCTTTCCGAACGCGCCCGCAAGCGGCTTTCGGAATTAACCCCTTATATGAATGAAGGCGAATGCCGGCGAAAGATGGAGGAAACGACTGCCGCAAGAAAAATCCTTGACAGCTGCGGCACGCCGCCGCTGACCGCCATGACACAGATCGATGAAATTATGGTACTGTGTCAGGCGGGTTCCATGCTTTCACCCGAACAGCTGCTTCTGGTATCCCAATTTGTCGTCTCCTGCAACCGGATAAGATCCTACCTGAAAAAAGCGGAGGAATACGACAGTACGGTCGCCTGTTACGGAAACAGTATGTACGATTTGTCCCCGCTTCGGGAGGAAATTGAACGGTGTATCCGAAATGAGCAGGTTGACAGCGGCGCAAGCCCCGCGCTCCGCGATGTACGGCGGAAGATTGATACCATCAAGTCACAAGTGCAGAGCAAGCTCAATGGCATTCTGCACAGCAAAAAGCAGTGGTTCTCAGATAGCGCGGTGGTAACGCGCAGCGGAAGGTTTGCGCTCCCCGTAAAGAAAGAGTTCAAGAACCAGTTCAGCGGAAGAGTGCTGGACGTTTCCGGCACCGGCGGCACCTATTTTATGGAGCCGGATTCCGTCACAAAGCTGCAGGAGGAACTGTCTTCGCTTCATATTGAGGAAGAAAACGAAATCCGTAAAATTCTTTATACGCTGACGGCGCTCGTTGACGGGAGTCATACGGAAATAAAACAGAATACGGAAGCCATGGAAACACTGGACGTACTGTTTGCCAAGGCGAAGCTCAGCGTACAAATGAACGCCGTACCCGTCAGCATAAGCGCCGGGCAGAAAATACGCATACGGGAAGGGCGGCACCCGCTGCTCAGCAGAAACGTTTGCATTCCGCTGAACTTTGAACTGGACGAAGGCTGTTCCGGCGCGGTAATTACCGGCCCCAATACCGGCGGAAAAACCGTGGCGCTGAAAACGGTCGGGCTGCTTTCCATGATGGCGCAGAGCGGGCTGCATATCCCGGCGGACGCGTCCAGCAGGCTGTGTATGCACAATGCCTATCTGTGCGATATCGGCGACGGGCAGAGCATCGCGGAAAACCTGTCGACCTTCTCCGCGCATATGACCAATATCATTGAGATTCTGCAGAACGCAACGCGGGAAAGCATGGTTCTGCTGGATGAGCTGGGCTCCGGAACAGACCCCGCCGAGGGAATGGGAATCGCCGTTGCGGTGCTTGAGGAGCTGCGCGCCCGGGGCTGCCTGCTGATCGCGACCACACATTACCCGGAGGTCAAAGACTACGCGGAGTCCGCACCGGGGCTGATTAACGCGCGGATGGCGTTTGACCGCGAAACCTTGCGGCCCACCTACCGGCTGGAACTGGGTAAGGCGGGGGAAAGCTGCGCGCTCTACATTGCAAAGCGCCTCGGGTTGCCGCCGCGGCTGCTGGAACGCGCGTACCGCGAAGCCTACCGGGAAGAAAAGCGGGGCACCCCCACGCCCGATTTTCAGCCGGAGTTTGACAGCGCCGTCGCAGACGAAGGACCTGTGGAAACCCCGGTTCCGAAGCTTGAAAAAATCAGGCCGGCACAGGCTGTTTCCGCTCACGCGGAGAAATTCCAAATGGGGGACAGCGTTCTGGTTTACCCGCAAAAGGAAATCGGAATCGTATTTTGCTCCGCCAATGCACGGGGAGAAGTAGGTGTGCAGATCAAAGGCGTGAAAAAGCGGATCAGCCACAAGCGGCTCAAGCTGAAAACCCCGGCAAGCGAGCTTTACCCGCCGGATTACGACTTTTCCATAGTATTTGATACCGTAGCAAACCGGAAAGCAAAGCATGTGCTGGAAAAGCGGCATGACCCGAATCTGGTTGTTGAATATGAGCAGGAATCAAATAAATAGAGAAATGCGTGTAATTGTATTGGGCGGAACTCCGGCGACCTCCGGAAAGCGAATGGAGGAAGTTGACATTTTGTTGTCAGCTTTGTTATGATAGCGGTAGAAACGGAAGTGAAAAAGCGTATGAAGGTTGACCGGATGCTTGGGATAGTCACCATTCTTACACAAAAGCCGAAGGTGAAGGCAAAGGAGCTTGCCGAACGGTATGAGGTATCGCTCCGCACCATTTACCGCGATATTGAGGACATTTGCAAGGCGGGAATTCCGATTGTCACCTATCCGGGCGGGGACGGCGGCATCGCCATCGCCGAAGGCTTCACGTTGGATAAAAACGCGCTGACGCGCGAAGAAAAGCAAAGCATTGTCCTCGGGCTGAAAAGCCTGAACAGCGTTATGACGGGTTCTTCCGTCAGCACCCTGCTTGGAAAGTTGGAGCCAAACCGGTATATTGCGCTTGACGACGAAATGATGATCGATTTGGCTTCCTACTATAAAGGCAGCTTAGCTCCTAAGATTGCACTGCTGCGCAAAGCGATTTCGGGCAGAAATACCGTGAAGTTTGAATATTTCTCAAAAACAGGCAGAACGGTTCGGGAGTTGGAGCCGTATTTCATTGCGTTTAAATGGTCGGCGTGGTACGTGTTTGGGTATTGCCGCTTGCGCAGCGGTTTTCGGCTGTTTAAGCTAAATCGCCTGATTCGCCTTGAATTGACCGAGCAAACTTTTGCGAGGCGGGAGGTGCCGGAGGATAAGCTGAATCTGGAAGCGTTTTATTCCGACCCCGAAACGAAGCAATACGCCGCCCTTCTGCTTGACCGCAGTCTTGAGTATGTTATGGTGGATGAATATGGCCCGGACTCTTATGAGGCGGTGGACGATGAGCATATCCTTGCCAAATGGGATTATGTAAATGAACGTGAAATGGTGAAAACCGTACTGGGCCTTGGCAACGGCGCAAAAGTGGTAAGCCCAAAAAGCCTTGCCGACGCTGTAAAACAGGAAGCGGAAAAAATTGTAGGCCGGTATCAATGAAGCTGACATACAGATGTCAACAAAGGTGCTGTATCCTTAATTCATGGTAAATCAATATGACGTAAAATTAATTTGCGGCGCAAAAGAGTTTGTTTGAAAAAAGGAAGGAGCATATAAATGAAATTCGAAATTGAGGAAATCAGAAGCGAAAACTTTGCGGAGGAGTGGCCGGGGCAGTACGATATATTTTCGCACTTTGAATTTGCCTGCGGCGTTCCATCCGCAATGTTCCTGATCACCACGCTGAAGGAAAGCGGAATGCCAAATGCCTGTCTGCACGCGTGGAGCACGTTTTCCGGCGACAGCGGCGGCTTCTTCGCGGTTATGCCCGGCTTGATGCAGTGTACTCACACTTATCGGAACATTCTGCGCGACAAGGAATTCTGTGTTAATTTCTTAAGTCAGGACTATTACGACCGGTGTGCCAAAACCATTGCGCAGAACGGGGAGGAGACGGATGAGTTTGCCGCGGGCGGATTTACTGCCGAGCCTGCTAAAACAGTGAAAGCGCCCCGTATCCGGGAGGCTTTTTTAACACTGGAATGTACGCTGGAAAGCGTGTCCGACCTTTCCGGGAAGGGGTTGAATTCCATGATTATCGGCAGGGTACGGCACGCGGTTGTCGACCAGGAGCATACGATTGACAATATCTGTTCAGACCGCGGATTCATGTTTAATGTCCACTCCCCCAAAGATCCCACAACCGGCAAGGGCAGCCAGTCAGCTGTCGCACAGCTGCAGGTGGTAAAACGAGTGGACTAAAATCCGGCATTTTTCTGGTTTGTATACACATTTCAGAGAGAAAGATATGCACGGAAAAGAAAAAGGCGCCCGGATTCGATTCGGGTGCCTCTTTTTCACTTTGAATATCCTTTTTCGCGGGCGTCGGCTTCGTCACGGATTTCATGACGCATACCATCAAGCGCTTCTTCACGGCGCTCATTTTTTGCCTTCAGATTTTCCCTCATCTCTCTGTCAGAGGTTTCTTCTATCATATCATCCGCTTTGCGAATATTCTCGACGGTTCTATTGATGTTTGCCTGAATCCGTTCCACATTATCGCTGCGGTCGTCCGGTTTATGAATCATGTTTCATTCTCCTTTCTGCAAGATCGTGTATAGATTTGTATACACGATCTCGTATTATTATTTTAAATTCTTGAATATTTATCAATGGAAAATCATTCTTTTTGGATCTGAATATTTCTATCCCAGTCCGGGTTCCGCCGCAAAGGAAACGCCCGAAGCCGTTTTTCCCTCGGTTTCAAAGATAATAAGTTCGTTTTCCCCCTGCCGCAGCAGCGGAGCGGGAACATACAGCCGCCTCTGCGGCCCTTTATCCCAAAAGCGCCCTAGGTTAAAACCGTTGAGCAGAACACAGCCCTTGCCCCAGCCGGTCATATCAAGGAAAGTGTCCCCTTTGTCTTTTACCTCAAATGGGATGCGGAAGAAGGAGGGGGTGCCTTCCTTATATTCCTTTGAAAAATCCAGCTTGGCAGCGGTTGCTTTATCCATTGGCAGCGGGTACATATCCCAGCCAAAGTGCGCGTGTCCGTTCAGAAGCACCGCGCCGTCAATGCCTTTGCGCTGGTACTGCATTTTCGGGCCATAGTTGACGCGGCCCATGTTTTCAGTCAGAATCTCTATTTCTGAGCAGTCACCCGGTGCGAAAGTCAAACCGCACTCCTGCTCCAGCTCGCGGTCAAGCATTGTAATAAAATGCTTTTGGTCAAAAAATACCTGTGCGCGGTCATTCGCATCCAAAAGCTGCAGCTTTTCCAGCCCGGCTTCCTGATTCAGCTCAGAGCGGTACAGCGTGTAGCCGTAATTTTGCCCCAGTTTTTCCATGGAGAGCGGCCACGGATTTTCCACAGGCATCGCAACGTCCAGTAGTACAGAAAACAAGGACACCGATTCCGTAACGGGAAATGCCCCATAAGCTTTTTTCTGAATCTGTGTGGTGAAATTCATGGTGGGAAGTGGCGCGTGCCTGCCGATAACCGCGCGCAGCATTTCATATTTCGGCGTAATATCGCCGCTTTCCGACAGCGGTGCGTCGTAATCATAGGAGGTTACGTCGGGTGTGAGCTTATCATAATAGTTGGAGCCGTTCATAAAGCCGAAATTGGTTCCGCCATGGAACATATAAAAATTCACGCTGCCGTTGGAGAGAATATAATCCAGATCTTTCGCGCTCTCTTGCGCGGATGCAGTATGATGCTTACGGTCGCCCCACGCGTCGAACCAGCCGACCCAGAATTCCATGCACATCAACGGGCCGGACTTTTGGTGCTTGCGAAGAATTCCAAACTGCTCCTCTGCCTTTGATCCGAAGTTTGCGGTAATCAGGGAGTCTTTCACGCTGCCGTTCAGAATATAGTCCCCCCACGGCCCGTCGGAAGTAATCAGCGGAACCGTCACCCCGTTTTTCCGCATATCTGCGCGCAGGGCTTCCAGGTAATCTTTGTCGTCGCCGTAAGCGCCGTATTCATTTTCCACCTGCATAAACAGAATGGGGCCGCCGTCATCAATTTGCAGCGGAACCAGAATCTTGAACAGCTCGCTGTAAAATGCACTGACCGCATCCAGATACGGAGGATAGGAACAGCGCAGCCACATTCCGTCTTCGGCAATCAGCCAGGCCGGCAGCCCGCCGAATTCCCATTCCCCGCAGATGTAAGGCGAAGGGCGTACAATGGCCCACAGCCCCACTTCCTGTGCGGTTTTCAGGAAAGCGGCCAAGTCAAGTATTCCTTCAAAAGAAAAATTTCCGCGCTGCGGTTCATGGAGGTTCCAGGGAACATAGGTTTCCACTGTGTTGCAGCCCATGGCCCGCAGTTTTTCCAGCCGGTCGCGCCAGTATTCCGGCACTACTCTGAAGTAATGAATGGAACCGGATATGATTTGAAAAGGTTTTCCGTCCAGATAAAATTGGTCGCGTATTTCAAATCGATTGTTTTTCATAATTTGCCTCCGTCATTGGGTCTTGTCTGTAAAAAGGAAAGCAGTTTTTTCTATCTAAGTTCAAAACAGATCCGCTTGGCTGCACCGTTCTATGCTGTTATTTTGATAATTCGCACATTCCTACTATTACACAAACAGGCCCTAATCAAAGAATTTTGCTTCGCGGTATCCGGTCATTTAACTGAACCGATCATACCCGCGACAAACTGCTTCTGCATGACAAAGAATATAATTCCGGTCGGGAGCGTTGCGATGACAATTCCGGCCATAATCATGCCGTAATCGGGAGTGTAGGAGGAACCCATAGCGGAAAGAATGAGCGGAACGGTGCGTTTTTGCGGATCCTGCAGGGCGACCAACGGCCACAGGTAATTGTTCCAGCTGTTCATAAAGGTGATAATTGCGCCTGCGGCATAGGTGGATTTCATAACGGGCATATACATATGCAGGAAAATCCCCGGTTCGTTCAGCCCATCAATGCGCGCGGCTTCCAAAATATCTTTCGGAAAGCTTTTGGTATTCTGCCGAAAAAAGAAAATCAAAAACGCGGTGCAGATAGAAGGGATGATTACCGCGAAAAGGGTGTTCAGGCCAAACGCCGTCAAGCCGGACTTGCCCAATGTGCTGAACATGCGGTAAAGAGGAATCATTAAGGCGCAGAACGGGACCATCATGGATAAAAGGAGAATATTGAATACACGGTCCCGCGCTTTGCTGCGGAACACCTCAAAGCCGTAGCCCGCGATGGAGGAGATGAGCAGCGCCAGCACGGTGGTAATGACCGCAATCAGCGCCGAATAGCCCAGCGAAGTCCCAAAACTAAGCTCACTGTGGAAAAGACTATTCAAGTTTTCACTCAGATGTGCACCCAAAGTCAATTTCCCGGCGTTTACCTCCCGGGCTGTGTTCGTAGCTGAGATAATCATCCATAAAAACGGGAAAATTGAAATGAACGATACCACGATCAGAAAAATATATTTTACCGCTGAAAGCGGCCTGCTTTTCTTTTTCATTGATTGTCTTTTCCTCCTGCCCACATTTGAATCATTGAAAGAATTACAATCAGAATCACTACGACGAACGCGACCGCGCTTGCATAGCCGAAATTGGGTGTATATTTGAAGCACAGATTATAGATGTACTGTGAAATTGTGACGGTTCCGTTTGCCGGTCCGCCTTGTGTGATATTTTGTACTTCGTCAAAGAGCTGCAGCGTGCCGATGGTTGACGTGATGGAAGTAAACAAAATAATGGGTTTGAGCAGCGGCACGGTCATTTTGGAAAATTTCTGTACGGCGTTTGCACCGTCAATCTCTGCCGCTTCATAAATACTGGGCTCAATATTTTGCATACCGGATAAATAAAATATCATGTTATACCCTGTCCAGCGCCATGTGATCGAAATAATGATCAATACCTTGGCCCAGAAAGAGTCTGTTGTCCACAGAATGGGGGATAAGCCGATATGAGAAAGCATCTGGTTGAAAAGTCCGTCGTTAGAGAAAATGTTCTTCATGATAAGCGAATAGGAAACCAGGGAAGTGATGCAGGGTAAAAAGATCGCAATGCGGAAAAAGCTGCGCGCTTTCAGATTTTTGTCATTCAATATGACAGAAATGATGAGCGCGAAGATAATCATGATCGGAACCTGAATAATAAGATAAATAAAAGTATTGCCGAAGGCCTTGAGAACCGTTTGATCGCTCAGAATGCGCTGATAGTTAATCAGACCGCCAAAATGCATGTTTACACCTTTTCCGGTCTGAAAGGACATAACCAGCGCGCCAATCATGGGAATAAATACGAAAATGGTGATCAGAACGATGCTCAAAGAAACAAAAATCCAGCCCCAGCGGTTCGTTCTCCTGTCGAGGCTGTGTTTGACCGGTTTTTGCGGCCGGCTTTCTTTTTGCAAAATTTTTTCCGGGCGGGCGGTAGTCTGGGCATAATTGTCGTTCACGCGAGAAACCTCCTTAAAAGAGCGGCCGTTGCCATTTGCCGGCAATGGTCGCTCCGTGTTCTATTGTTTATTAGCCTGCCGCGGAAACGATGCCTTCCACTTCAGTCTGAGCACCCTTCAAAGCGTCATCAACCGATGTCCCTTTTATAATGCTCTGAACTGTTTCTGTCATTTTGCTCTCAATATCATAGGTGGAGGTGCCGTAGTTGACTGCCGGAATCTGATTTGTCCACTGTGCAAAATCCTTGTATATGGTCTGGTTGCTGAAGAAAGCGTCGGGAGCACTCACGTTTTTGCCCGAAGACGCGCCCTTGAAAGTGCTGACAAGGCTGATATCCTTGCACAGACTGTCAAGCAGATCGGTATCGGAAGCAAACGTCTTGCTCAGAAAGTCCTTTGCGGTGTCTTTGCCGGCCACTTTGTCGATTACGTACCAGCTGGCGCCGCCGCAGTTTGAAGCGTTTACCGAACCGGAAACATCAGACATTTTTGGGAAAGCGGCAATTGCCCATTTCCCGGACTGATCGGCGGCCTTCTTGATGCTGGAAGCATACCAGCAGCCCTGTACCGCAGTGGCAACCTTGCCCCCGTTTACAGCGGCAACGCCTGCGTCCCAGCCGGAAGCGGTAACTGTAATGCCATCAGTCTGCATCTGCTTGTATAGGGTGAGCGCTTTTTTCAGTGCGGCGTTGCCGGAAATGTCAGCTTTGCCGTTGGCGTCCACATACCACTTGCCTGCGGACTGCATCATCATGCGGATCAAGCCGAGGTCGTTCGGGTCGACGGAAATCATTGCGGTTCCGGTCTTTGCCTTGACGGCTTTACCGATTTCAATGAATTTGTCCCAGGTCAGGTTCTGCATGTCGGAAGTCTTGTAACCGGCCTTTTCAATCAAGTCGGTACGATAAAAAATACAGGCGACGCCGCTGTCAAACGGAACGCCGTAAACCTTCCCGTCCTGTGTCATAGTCGTCAGCTTGTAATTCATGAACTGCTCCGGTTTTGTGACGCCGGTAAGGTCACTGAGCGTACCCGGGTAAGATTTCAGGTAATTCTGAATGCGATAATCCTCAATCAGAACAATATTGGGCATCCCTTCCACATTTCCGGATTCAAACGCTGTGTTCAGCTTTGCCACAATATCATTTTGCGCCATGCTGACGACATCCACGGTGACGCCGGGGTTTGTTTTCGCGTAAACCGCTTTCGCCTCATTAGCTGCTTTGACATTGAAGGTATCGTCCCAAGCCCAAATGGTAATTTTCTTTGCAGTATCTGTGCCGGTCGCAGATGATGCCTGAGAATTTGCCGCTGAAGAAGCAGCGGAACTGGTTTGGCTTCCTCCGCCGCAGGCGGCCAGGCTGACCAGCATGGCCGCGCTTAATAAAGTTGCCGTAATACGTTTCAGTTTCATTAGTGACTCCTCCTAAAATTTTGTGCCTATACACATCTATTCTTTCACTGTTTCACCATTTTATCACGATGTATACAAAATCAATAGGACTTATTTAGGATATATTAGTACTCTTTTTAGGAGATGTCACTATGCTGAACTGTTTCTATTAGGACAAATTATTGATATTCGGATTTTTTTCGGATGGGACCGGTTCCGAATCGGCGGGAAGCGTTACTTTTATCTCGGTACCGTGCCCGGGTTCACTGAAAATACCGACGCCGTATTGATCCCCGAAAAGCAAATGAATACGTGCGTTTACATTTCGAATCCCGATGGAGTGACCGGTGGACTCCGGTTTGCCGGAAAGCAGTTCATCGGCTTTGCTCTGCGGCATTCCAACACCGTCGTCAATGATTTCACACACCAGATTTTCACCGTGGCAGTCTATGAATACAGAGATCACGCCCTGCTGCCTGTTTGTAAAGGCGTGGAAAAAAGAGTTTTCCAGAAAAGGCTGCAGCAGCAGTTTCGGTATGAAACAATCCGCCGCGCTGGGGCTTAGAAAAATATCGGTGTGGATTTTCTGACCAAAGCGGATTTTTTGCAAAAATACATAGTTTTTTAGGTTTTCCACTTCTTCGGCGACCGGGATAAGGTCATGGCTTCCGCTGATCGTGTTGCGCAGAAGAAGGGTAAAGGTATCAATTGCCTGTACTGCTTTCTGAAAGTCCTTCTGCCAGATCAGCCATTTGACGGATGTCAATGTATTGTATATAAAATGAGGATTGATCTGCATTTGCAGTGTGTGAACTTCCATTTGGCGCTTATCCTTCTCCATTTGTAAAAGCGCGTGAACAAAATGGTTCAGGTTTTCAATCATCACGCTGAACGCGGAGGACAGCTGCCGTACCTCGTAACCGCCTTCGACAATTTCAATATGATCGGGCAGCCCTTCCCTGGTGACACTTTCCATCGTGTGAACCAGTTGGTTAATCGGCTGGGTGATCTGCCGGATAAAAATAAATACGGTGATCAGTACCAGAACGGTAACTACAAGGCAGATTACCAAAATGTAGGCTGTTCCGCTCATTTCGTTCAGGGCGCGTGTATAGTCAAAGGCACTGATAATGTGCAGATTCCACCGCGGCATGGTGCGTGCAAGTACAAGGGACGGTTTATCCTGCAGTCGCGTATAGCGGCTGGTTTCTTTGTTTGCATCCATATCGCTGATAATCTGCGCGAGCTGCCCGTTTTTGGTTCCTACAATTGCATTGTCCGGGGAAGAAACGATTATACCGGTATCGTCGAGAAGCATCAGATTGTTTGTGTTATTACTCAGAGCATCAAAAAAGGCCTGCAAATCCTTTTGCCTCATGACAACGTAGGCGAATCCGTACGCGGTCTGGGATCCGGGATAAGTCAGGGCCTTCAGTGCGATAAAAGCGCTGCTGTCTTTGGAACGCTGTGTGATTCCTTTTTCGACATAACGATATAGAATCTGATTGGGATGCTTGCGCGCGTCCTGGGTAATTTTGCTGTTCAGAAGTTCCTGTACAGGCATTGAAAGGCTGGATTGATTGCTGATGTAGCTGCGCCCATTTACCCCGACTACGGCAATATCGTAAAACGTGTCCGGTTTCACGGTATTCAGCTGCTTAATCATATCATAAACCTGCAGGAAAGTCTGGGTGCTGTCCTGGTCTGACCGAAGATATTGGGAAAACGCCCAGCTGCTGTTAATCGTCAGTTCCACGTCGGTTATTTTGTCGTTCATGGATTCCATATTTGCCTGTACCGTCGCCATGATCTGTTCATTTGACCGGTTCATCGTTTCTATATATCCCTGCCTGGTGGTGTGGAAAGCCGCGCCCAGCGTAAAAACCGAAACAGCCAGTACGCCTGATACCACGGCATACGCAATTTTCATAAACAGGCTGCCCGGGTACATGGCACGAATCCGCTTTGTGAAGTTCATACTCGTTTATTCTCCTGACTTACTGTACTTTCGGCGGTACTCTCGCGGCGTGGTTCCGGTCATTTTTTTAAATACACGGGTAAAGTAGCTCTGGTCGGTGTAGCCCACGGTTTCGCATACGCCGGACACGGAAAGTGTTCCCTGCCGAAGCAGCTCGGCTGCGTGGCGAATACGCTCCTTATTCAGGTATTCGCTGAAACCTTCCTTATGGTGGGTGTGGAAATAGGAAGAGAGGTAGGAATAGTTGAAGCTGAACTGCTGCGCAAGGCTTGCAAGTGTCAGCGGTTCGTTATAATGGCTGTCAATATAGGCTAAAATATTCTGTATGGTGCTGCTGCGGGAGTCAACCCCGTATTTCTGTACAATTGCAAGAAAATCTGCCTGCAGAATAGCGAAAGCCTGCGCGAAATCCTCCGCGTAGGAGCAGGCGTAAATTTTGATCAGGCATTCCCGCTTCAGGTAAGAAAGGCTGTCTGCGTTGAGCCCCTGATCTTCCAAGACGGAGATCATCTGATACCACGCGTTCTGTGCCAGCGCTTTTAACTCCATTTCATCCAGTGACCGTTCGGAAAGCACTTTGTTTACATAATTCTCAAGAAAATTCAGCGCATTTTCCACCTGCAGTGTCCGCAGTAATCTTGTATAATCCGTCATGTCGAATTTGTCGGCGGGCTTTGATTCGTAAAATTCTTCCGCAGTCAGAAAATGTTTTCCTTTATAGTAGAAATACTGATCCAAATTTGTCAGAAATGTGCCGTTGTAAGTTTCTTTTAGCAGTGTAGGGCCGGAAAACACCCGGCTGGAGGCATAAAAAACGCGCGGCTCCTGACGGGCAATCGCCGCCGTAATACGGTGCAGCGCGTTAAGAACTAACTCCCTTTCAGTGTGGGCAAAATTCACAATCAGGAGCAGAATGGATTCATTTACAATCAGATGCACATAGGTGAATTCCGCAAGTGCGTCTTCCGTGCCGGCGGAAAGTAGCTTTTCCTGTCTTTCCATGGCGGATGCATCCTGACTGAAAATGCGTGCAATGTCCATACCCGCCATGATGAAATCGGATTTTTGAAAGGCATCTTGCAGCTGTTTTCGAATATCTTCTCCGGAAAAACCGGACAGTATTTGCTCTACGCACACCGCAAGAGATACGTTCCGGCGGCCCCGCAGCGTCAACCCGGGAATATGCGCCGATACCTGCTTCATAGTTTTCAGCAGTTCCTCGGGATTCAGAGTCGGCTTCAGAATATAGTCCACGGCGCCGCTTTGAAAAGAATCGCGTACATAATCGAAATCGCTGTAACTGCTGAGTACGACCAGCTGAATTTCCGGGTACTCCGATCTTATTTTTTTCTCAAGCTCTAAACCGTCCATAACCGGCATTACAATGTCGGTAAGCACAATATGCGGCTTGAGCTTTTCCACAAGCTCAAGGGCGTCCTTTCCATTGCTGGCTTCTCCTACGATTTCGAAGCCCTCCGCGTTCCAGTCCACCATATTGCGGATACCCTGACGGGTAATATATTCATCTTCCGCAATAAGCACTCTGCACAAACTATCCAATTGATATCTCCCCCTATGAGGCAGCTTCTGCCGTCTCTTGAATTTTACTATAAAAGTAAAATGAGTTCAATGCTGATTTTATGTCAAATGCACAATTGGGCAGAAAGACTTTAGCCAGAATGAATATCACAGCATGAATTTCGGGATTGTCAAATTTTTCAGTCGGGATAATATAGTCATTTCATTTGAAAACAGAACCAATCAACAAGCGCGAAATCCATCTATCAAAGATTTTGCGCTTACTTCTTGGATGCTTTCTTAAGTGAACTGACTATATGATTTACAGTTTTTCTGAAATCAGTCTCGCCGCCTGCTCCGCACAGAGGCGGTATCCCTGTTCCGTAAGATGGAGCCTGTCTTCACATTTATAGCGGTTTTTATCCTGCAGCATCAGGGTGTAAAGGTCGTTTACGGTTATTTTCTGTTCAGCCATCAGATTTTTTGCGGCTTCATTATATTTCAGAACCCATTCGTTGTTATAAGAGATTTTTATACCGGTACCTGTGTTGTCAATGGCAGTGCCGGTTTCCAGAATCGGGGTGGTCGTCGCAAAAATAATTTCGGCACCATTGCGCCGGATTTCCCCCATAATTCGTTTCAGAAAATGGATATATTCGTCAACAGGGTGCATTGCGTCTGTCATGGGAGCTTCCACATTCATGTCCCAATAACCGTTATTCCAATGGACAACGTCGAATTTTCCGTATTTTTTGAAAAGCTGATTTGCCTGCCAAAGGGTGTAGGCCGCGAAACGCCCGTTGTCATTCTCATCGTAATAAACGGTGCACCGGTCGTTTAAAAGTTCCCGGACATAGTCCTGATACCCCATACGGATCGAATCCCCTAATAAAAGAACTTTTTTCAATTGTTATCTCCTCCATAAATTCCAGTGTTTTTTTATCCGGATTATGTTTGAAAACATAACAAAACACCAAGCGTAAAATCCATAGACCAAAGATTTTACGCTTGTTTCTCGGATGTTTTCTAAAGTTAGCTGACTATAAAGAGTAATACGCGAAATTTACAGCAGCTTGTTTGCGATTGCCTGTGTTGTACACTTTTTGTTATAATCACAGGAAATATGGTTCCTTTTAAAATATTCGGTATATAAAACATCCAGTAAATAAAGCTGCGCGACCCGCGAAGAAAGAGAGCCGCCCTGAAAGGGCCCTTCGTTTGCGCCGCACAGCAGTACAATATCGGCATAGGCGGTAAGCGGGGACTCCGCATAGCGTGTAATACAGATGGTTTTCGCCCGGTTCTGTTTTGCGCGCTTCAGTATTTCTATCATATCCTTTGTGGAGCCGGAGTAGGAAAAAGCAATGGCAAGATCCTGCTCGCCCAGCAGCGCCGACGCCATAGCCTGCATGTGGGAATCCAGTGTAAACATAATGTTGGGCATGATGCGCGAAAATTTGTTCTTGGCCTCGTTTGCCATAATAGCGGAGGAGCCGACGCCAAAAAAGTGAATCATGCGCGCATTTTCTATCATGTCGGTCGCAGTACGAATATCCTCCGTATTGATCATGTCAAACGTTTGATTCAGCGCCGTGATGTCGGTGCTGAGCAGCTTGCGGCAAACTTCTTCTGACGAATCGCTGATGTTGATTTCGTCGGAAAGCGTCATGTTGTTGATGCTGTCCGTGCTGCTCAAAGACTGCGCCAAAGTCATCTTGAAATCCTGATAGCCGTTCAGCTTCAGCGTTCTGCAAAAGCGAAACACAGTGGTATCGCCGACTCCGCAGCGCTGCGCAAGATCGGTAATAGACATATACATGGCGTCGCGCGGGGACTCCATGACAAAGTTCGCTACTTTGCGCTCGGCCTTGGTAAAAATCTTTTCGCTTCCTTGAATTTTTGAGAAAATATCCTGCGGCATTTTCACTCAGCTCCTTTTTATCGCTTTCGGGCCATATGGATAACGCCCAGCAGACCCGCCGTATTGCCAAGCGCGGGTACCCTCTATTTATAAGGTCTAGAAATAGACTAGGCTTTGGAGTTTGCATACACGCTCTAGGGCTTGTTTGTAAAATGGTTATCCGTCAGCACTCTGCCGCCCATTGCAGCATTTGTTGGAGATTCCACAATTTTATTTTTTTATTATATACTGGTGAAAATATTTTTTAGTTTATCTTTGGAATATTCGTAATAAAAATTATAAATTGTCACTAAGGGCATAAAACCAATAATATTTTGTAGTTAATTTGCAATTTATAAAAATTATTCGAATAAAATTTCGTTTTTATAATATAAAATTAGATATATAAAAATTTTTTCCAAAGCGATGTTATAGCCTATCCTAAATTTTCTACTGTAGAATTTATGAGCGTGGAAAATATGCGTCAGGGGCCATCGCTTTCGGCAGAGTGATACGGTAGCTTTGGTCAATCATGGCCCGAAGCTCGTCCTCCGGTACGTCGGCGCTGATATACACGGTATTCCAATGCTCTTTATTCATGTGATAAGCCGGTGTTACCCCGCGATAGGCCTGACGAAGAAAATCCGCCTGCATCGGCTCGCATTTCAGATTGACACAAAGCCCGCCGCGCTCATAAATGAACGCAAAGCTGCGTTTGTTCGAGCGGTGGCGAATCACCGCCCAAGCGCCCGCGGCATCGGGGCTGTCATCGAACGGGTAGTCTTCGTAAGCGTCGGTGTACGTCAGACAATAATCGATCAGTTCCTGCCGTGTCATCGAAATGCAGCCTCCCATTCAGACTGTTTGAACCCGACAAGGACAAGCCCGTCGCCCACGAGAATGGGGCGTTTGACGAGCATGCCGTCGGTGGAGAGCAGCGCAAACTGCTCGTCCTCGCTCATGGACGGGAGTTTGTCTTTCAGGTTCAGCGCCTTGTACTGCAGCCCGCTGGTGTTGAAAAAGCGTTTCAGAGGCAAGCCGCTCAACGCATGCCACCGTCGCAGCTCCGTTTCGGATGGGCTTTCTAGTTTGATGTCACGAAGGGTATAAGAAATATCGGCTTCATTCAGCCATTTCTGCGCCTTTGCGCAGGTCGTGCATTTTGGGTAACAGATGAACAGCATGGGAAGTCCTCCAAATTGTATTGATATATAGATTCTAAATTTAACTCTGATTCATTTCATAAAGCATCGGATACCCGAAGTGTTCCCTTCGTTCGAATCCGGCTTTACGCTTTCCTGACCGGTACCCTCAATACCGTTTTCAGCTTTGCCGGATCGGCCTTTCGCGGATCAGACAAATAAATCTCATGGTGGCGGCGGATGTTACCGATATCATTGACAAGGCCGTTCTCCCGAATATAGCTTTCTATTTTTGCGACTGTCGCCGGTTCTTCATCGTATGAACCGATGTGCATGCATTGCACGCACAGGCCCTCGTCCAGCGTTTCAAGCCGGGCAGCGGAGGGGTCAACATCCTTTTTTCGCCGTGCTTCGCCGCAAGCCCACTGAAAGACCTCCGGTGTTACAAAATCCGGCTGGCGGATCATGGATACCCAGCAAAAGTCGCTTTTTCGGGAGTAGTCAACGCCATGCGAGCCGTCAGCCATCCACCACAGCCCTTCCAGCGGCGGCACAACGTAGTCAAAGTAGCCCTCCGGCGCATTGCCGCCCATACGGCTCATTTTAATGGTATAGCTGAGGGTATAAAGCAACCCGACTGCGTTTTTGTAAGCTCCGCCCTCCTCGTTGGGGTCTCCCGCACCGTTTACCGCGATGAATTTTATGGGCGGAAGCAGAATTTCGGCGGGTGCGGTTTTCGGTGCATACAGGTCTTTATACTCTTTTTTGTAGTCCAGTTTATCGCTCATTTCAATCAGTCCTTCCAATTCCACCATTTGAGTTTTTCGGGATCATGATGCTCGTTGGAAGCAAAATATACAGCGCAGCGGTAGACATAGAGCACACAGCGGTCAAGCTGTACACTCCGTTCCTTACAGTCGCGAAGATACATTTGCTCCGGGTCGGCATTTTTGAGGGAAGCAATGGTAGAGTACCCCAGCCGAATCAGGTCTTTTTCCGCCTGTTTGCCCACGCCGGGAATATTCTGCAACTCGGTTTTCGACATTTGCGCCATGCTCCTTTCTTTTAGGGCTTGTATATTTTCGCCGCGATTTCAGTCAAAAAATCCGAATAGAGTGCGCACAGCTTTCACCGTTCGGCGATTTGGCTCGGCGGCACAAGTGAAAGCCGGGCGGAAACTTACTATTTATGTCTGTCAAATCACGGCGAATTGAAACCAGTTACACGTCACCAATAATTTCCAATATTATATTCCTTTCATCACTTGTTTTCAACCATACAACTATAGAACCATACAACTATAGTGAGTGGAAAACATTTCGCGCTGTGCATATTCTCAGCAGGAACGAGGATATAATAGTCTCAAACCTAACGGTTTGAGACATTGAGAATTTGCTGATCGCTGCCCCTCTTGCCGCTGTCGTGTCGGCGCGAATTTCCGGGAAGTCCGCAATATGATATAATAGTCTCAAACCTACGGTTTGAGCCATTGGAAAATTTGCTGTCGGGCTTCAGCCCCTCTCGCCGCTGTCGCGTCGGCGCAAATTTCATAAGTAAGGTTATGATATAATATAATAGAAAGGGTGATGGAACGATGCGAAAGTTTATTCCAGAGCGGAAGATGAGTAAAAAAGCACAGAGCGAACTGAACCGCGCCAGGCGGAAAACATGGGGAACAATGAGCCCTGTGACCAGAAAGCCCGTGAATCCAAAAGCGTATAACAGGCGAAAGGTTCAAAAAGGAGAGGATACCTCGCTCCGTTTTGAACCTTTTCATATTTGCAGCAAAGCAGCAGGCTCCCGGGAGCCTGCTGCTTTGCTTTATCCGTATGGGGTTGTGATTTGTCGGGTTGCGTACAATTGACCGTGAATCAGTCGGACAGCGTAACCCACGTGTTGTTCGCTTCATTGCTGTCGACACACGCATTGAAGAACTTGACTTCGTCGATCCCCATTTCAATCGTCGGGTAACCGTAGTCACGCTCGTTGCCGATTGCTTTGCCGTCCAGCTTGTCGTAAATGGCAGTGCAGAAAGAACGGTAAATATTCGCAAAGGCCTCAGTCAGCCCCTCTGGATGTCCGCAGGGAGTGCGAACGTATTTCATACCCTCAGGGGAGGTATATTTACAGCCCCTGGAAAGAATACGGGTCGGCTCACCGCGCAGATACAGTTTCAGGTAGTTGTTTTCTTCCTCGCAAAATTCCAGCGAACCTTTTGTGCCCAGCAGCTTAATGCGCAGGGCGTTGTCATAACCGATGGCAACCTGTGAACCCCAGAACATTCCGGAAGCACCGTTGTTGTATTTCAGAATCACTTCGAAATTATTGTCAAGCATCGTGCCCTTGCCGATGGAGTCCAGATTGGCACACACCTTTGCAACCTTCAGACCGGTTACAAAGTTTACCCAGTTTTCCATGTGGGAACCGATGTCGGAAATGGAAGCGCCCCTGCCGGAGAGCTCGGGAAGCGACCGCCATGTTTTATTGTCTTCCGTAGTATGTTCCAGATCGTCCAGCAGCCAGTCCTGGGGATATTCCACAACGACCATCTGAATTTCGCCGATTGTTCCTTGTTTGTAAATTTCACGGGCTTCGCGGGCCATAACGTGGCCGGTGAATGTGTGTGTTACACAGAACAGGCATCCGTTTTTCTTGGCAATCCTTTCAAGCTCCTTGCCCTGCTCTACGGTGAAGCACAGCGGCTTTTCGCAGGAAACATTGATTCCTTTTTCCAGGAAAGCCTTGGCTGTAGGGTAATGATAGTAGTTTGGCGTGCAAATAATCACAAAGTCAATGCAGTCTTCGCGCAGCGATTCTTTTTCTGCCATATCCTCAAAAGAATCGTAAATGCGGTCGGCAGATAGACCATATTCTTTCGCCATTTCAAGGGATTTTTCCTTATGGCGGGAAAAATAACCACCCACCAGAATCGCTTCATTGTTCAGGCGCAGCGCATCTCTATGAATGCTGCCGACACCGCCGCTGGGGCCTCCGCCCACCATTCCGTACCTCAGTTTTCTTTTGCCTTCTGACATTCATTCACCTCATTACTGACGTTTCATCGTGTGATTTTGCCGCAAAACGAACAGTCTTAAACTTCCCCAGCGTCATAGCGGGAACAAAACCCGTTCGCTCGCCGTCTGCTTGGTATCAGCAGTCACACAGCGGAAGGTTTGTTCCTATGTCTGCGATCTGCTTATGGAATTCTTCGTTTTCGCTGACAATAAGAATGGGCTCACTGAAATCGAGTGCGTACATGCCAATATAGCTTTTCGCGTCTATAATGGTTTTTTCGTCCATTGAGTGCAGACCGACGCTGTCCGGGCAAAGAGAGGCATAGTACTGGATTTTTTGCAATTCAGCAATGGTATGAATTTCCTTTTTGCTAATCATAAAATCGCTCCTTTCGTAATCCTAAATAAGTTTAATCAGTTACAGCTCGATAGTGAGCTGTTCATCCTCTTTCAGAATAGTTTTGCAGGTGTCGTTCAGGTATGTGCGTTCGGGAAGACAAATCAGCACCGTCGCATTGTGATGCACGGGATAAGGAGCGCCGTGCCAGGCACCGGCACGGAAAAACACCATGGTGCCCGCGGGAACCAAAAATGCTTCCAAACGGTCCAATTCCGGAGTTCCGCAGTTCGCCGGACCCGCATACAGGATCACGTCGTCGTCAAGCGGCATCATTCCTTCCATTGCGTGAGAGTGATATTCCACATCTTCAATCACGAACGGGCGGTGTTCCACCTTGAGCGAACCGAAGGCAACGGGAGCGGTGCTTTCCATTGGCGCGACCAGCATGTCCCGATAAAAGATGCAGGGTGATTCGCCGATGCCGTAGGCGTTTGCCGGGCTGCTAATATCGGCAATGGTACCATACGGTGCAAAATTTTGTGAGGTAACCAAAACCGCTTTGATGGTTTTCATAAAAATCCCCCTTTTCTATATAGTCAGTTAACTTTAGAAAACATCCAGGAAAATGGAGATTGCTTCTGTTTTCAAATGAACTGATAATACTCAGCCTATTTAATAAGTATAATTTTCTACTTCTACCTTATCGACTTGCTGGTAGGGAGCAAGGGTAGAAACCATTTTAACGGGCTTATCATAGTTGTTGATGCAGAAATGGACTTCGCCCGGTTCAATGTGAATCAGCTGACCGGGCAGCATATGATTTACAACACCGTCTACGACAATGTCGATTTCTCCGTTCAGAATAAAGAAGTTTTCTTCCATCACATTATGGTAATGTGCTTTAAAGCTCTGGCCGGGCATAAACTGCACCAGTGCAAAATTCATGCGGGGGCCTTTCATTAAGTATTTGGGTCCGTTGTCGCCGAAGCGGTACTCCCGCTCGTTTTCACTAATAATAAACATATCAAAAATCCTCCTAGTAAGTTATTAGGCCTTGTTTAATATTTTATCTCGAAAATCCGTGAATTTTTAATTTTTAAACAAGGCCTAGGTGAAATTATAGACCGGGCGCGATCCAAAAATTATGCGTCAGCTTCTGATCGCAGAGAGAAAGCTGTGCTGCGTAAACTTTACGCCAGGAGGGGTAAAGCTCCTGATAAAGGCGATGGGCGTCCGGGTCCGGCAGATAGGTTTTGTCCCACTGGACAAGCCTCTCGGCGGCCTCTTGGATACTCGGGTAAACGCCGACGCCATAGCCTGCAAGAATCGCGGCGCCGAGCGCGGTGGCTTCTTTTACAACAGGCACCTGAACCGGAAGACCAAGCACATCGGAAAGGATCTGGCACCATAAGGGGCTTTTTGACGCGCCGCCGGCGAAAATAATTTTATCCGGCATATTGCCCGTCGCCTCGCGCACAAGATCAAGATGTCCTTTTGTTACCAGCGCGGTATTTTCAAGAATGGCGCGGTAAAAGGTGTACCGGTTAAATCGGGCGGGGTCCATCGCAAAGTTTGTAAAGGTCGGGGCTGCGTGCTTCCAACTCATAAAATTCATTACGTCGGAGAAAGTACACATCAAACCATTGCAGCCGGCCGGAATATCCTTTGCCTTCTGATCCATCAGGTAATAAATATCTTTTCCGGACTGATTTGCTTCCTGCTCTTCCAGCTGGCAAAAAGCGTCGCGGAACCAGCGCATCACAAGGCCGGGCTTGAACGCCAGCGCCTCATACTGCCAGACATTCGGAACGGCGTGGCAGTTTACTCTTACGCGGCAGTTAGGGTCCGTCGCCCCGGTTCCCGTATTGAACTCATACTGCCAGAAGCTTCCGCCGAAAACAGCCGCGTGATTCGGCTCAATGACACCTACTCCTATGCAGCCTAACTGGGCGTCGCCGCCGCCGACGACGACCGGAATTCCCACGGAAAGGCCGGTGTCAGCCGCGCCTTCGGCATTGACCGATGAAAGCACCGTGCCGCATTCTTTCGCTTCCGGAAAAATATCGGCCCGCAGTCCGCATCGTTTGACAATATCGGGGTCAAAGGTGCGTTTTTGCAGGTCAAACAACCCGGAGGTAGAGCCGTTGCTCGGTTCCGCGGCGAGTACGCCTGTTAATCTGTAAATCAGCCAGTCGTTAAACATACTGATCTTTGCCACTTTTTTATAAACTTCGGGCATTTTGTTTTTAACCCAGAGAAGACGTGGAATTGCGTCAAGGGCAAAGGACTGACCCGATTCTTTATATAATTCTTTTTGAAGGTCAGGATCCATGCGAATCAGTTCTTCCACCTCGTCATTGCTTCGCGCGTCAACGTTGGCACAGGCCCAGACCTCGCGTCCCTCGCCGTCATAAAGAACGATTCCTTCGCGCATGGAGGTTGTGGATATTGCAATGATTTCACGCGGGCTGACACCGGTGCTGCTCAGAACTTCCCTGATGCAGGTGCATGTAAGCTCCCAATTGTAATTCCAGTTAAAATTCATGCTTCCCGGATACCGGGGGTCCTCGTCGTGCTCCCACTCACGCTGGGCGCACCCGATCTGCTGTCCGTCAATATCGAACAGCACGGCCCGGACGCTGCCGGTGCCTGCGTCAATTGCCATTAAGTATTGCTTTCCCATAATAAACCTCTCCCTTTCAAAAACAGAATTTAATCCTCCAAAGCGGGATCTTCTGTATCAATAAGCTGAAGTGCGGTAGTCTCATCTGTAATAAGAACATCAAGATATTTATTTCGAAGCACGGCGCGGATGGCTTCCACTTTATCCGAACCTGCTGCAACGCCGATTACGTTGTCAAGGCTTTGCAGCAGGCTGAGATCGGTTGAAATGAGCCGATCCTCCACGCCGCTTGCAATCGGGTGACCGTCTTTGTCAATAAAATGGCTCAAAATATCACCGACGGCACCTTGCATGGACAAATATAGAAAATCATTTTTATTTAGAATGCCGTTATTCAGAATGGTGGCATTGTCCGACATTCCTCCTATTCCGACCACGGACATCGAAGCAAGACGAACCATTCGTGAAATTTCCTGAACGGAAGGTTCATTCTGTAAGGCAATATTCATTTCTTTCGAAGAAACCAAAAGAGGTACCGGCAGCAGGTACAGCTTAGCGTTAAAAACATTGGACTGTGCGTTGGGAAGATAATAGCTTACTCCCCCGGTGAGGGAAACTACGGAAATGGGATATTCCGCCATCGTAGCAAGGTGGTTCAATACACGGCGAAGAGTATCGCCGTATCCCATATTAATGAAGCAGTTTTCAGACATTCGGTCGCCTATATACATTGCGGCGGCCTGAGCAATCGTTTCGTTCAGGTCAGAACCTTCCGGCGGGGTGGGAACTATAAACGTGTCCTTGAGATTCCATTGCTCCGCAAGGCGCCGCTCAATTTTCATTCGGTAAGCGCTGTCCTGCCGGATATTAAATTGTATAACGCCGTTTTGCCGCGCCTTTTCCAAAAGCTTGATGACCCTCATTCGGGATATTCCCAACTCCTCGGAAATTTTCTGCTGCGTCATATTTTCCAAATAGTAATACCAAGCGGTTTTTACCATAAGCGCTTCTTCGTAATCCATCACAGATCCTCCTAGTATAAATATAGATCAGAAACAAGGCGTTAAGAATTTCCTTATTTAAGGATAAGAAAATGGTCATATTCTCTGTCGTCAATAAAGTGAGATATTCGTTACAAATGTTTTTATAATGAATATTTGTTTTTACATGATTTAGTATAACAGCATCAATTTTCATTGTCAATCGAAAATATGCAAATATTATTCGATGTGAATTTATATAATTTTATCTTTAATATTAAGCTAAAATTATAGCATTATTATTTTATATTGTAAAAAAATGGAATAGGATATCATAATTTGTCTAAGAATAATTCGAAATGTGTCAATTTTTTAGAAATGTGGTGTTGACAAACAAAATGAAATATCGTATGATGAACTCGTTGATAAAAGTTTAGAGTTAAAACATTTATCTTAACTTAACACGCCAAACGATTTGGATGGGGGAGATCAGATGGAACAGGCACAAAAGCAGACGTCAAATGAAGTCATGATTTCCGTTCGGGGGATTCATAAAGCCTTCAGTTTGAATGCTGTTCTGAAAGGAATTGACCTGGATGTATGCCGCGGGGAAGTCGTTGCGCTGATCGGTGGGAACGGCGCCGGAAAAAGTACGCTAATGAAAATCATGATGGGGATTCACCAGCCGGATTGTGGCGAGATCTTTGTGGCAGGAGAAAAAGTGAGTCTGACAAAACCTTCAGTAGCGCTCGCAAAAGGAATTTATATGGTTCCACAGGAACCAATGCTATTCCCTAATATGACGGTAGAAGAAAATATTTTAATCGGTTTCGAGGAAAAGGCGGTCGAGCTGCACAAACGGCTTGTCGAAAAGATGGACGAGATCGGCTGGCATCTGGACCTTACACGCAAAGCCAGCAGCCTTTCCATTGCTGAACAGGAACTGGTGGAAATCCTGAGGGGGCTTCTTCGCAACGCGCGGGTGCTGATTCTTGACGAACCTACAAGCGCTTTGACATTTGATGAAGTAAAGAGCCTGTTTGATTGTGTCAGGGGATTAAAGGAAAAGGGAATCAGCATCATTTATATTACCCACCGACTTTCCGAAGTGTTTGAAATTGCAACGCATGTTGCCATTATGCGTGACGGTGTGGTTACCCTGAACGGGCCGATACAAAATTTTACCAGAGAGATGCTGGTGAAAGGGCTGCTTCCTCCGAATATGGAAGAGGTGGAGGAAAATAAAGGCGCAGCAGAAGCGAAAGTCTTTGACTACCAGAAGCTGAAACCCGTTTTTGAGCTCAAAGGGTATTCGGGATACGGATTCTGTGATATTAACCTTTCAGTTTATCCCGGCGAAATCCTGGGTGTGGCCGGCGTAGTCGGCGCGGGACGCACGGAACTGGCGACAACGATTTTCGGTCGGGACAAGGTTCTCGGAGGAAAAGCGATTCTGGATGGCCGCGATATTACGGGAATGTCTACTAAACAGGTGCTTCAGGCCGGCGTCAACTATGTGCCGGAGGACAGACACCTTCACGGCTTGTTCAAAATCAGCGACGTCGCCGCCAACACTACTTCGGCGGTGCTGGAAGAAAAATCAATGGGAAAGTTTTTCCTCAATAAAAAGTCGGAGTACGATCTTACAAAGAAATACGTTGACGATTTCCGGATAAAAGTCACCGGTCAGGACCAATTGACCGGCAGCCTTTCAGGCGGAAACCAGCAGAAGATTGTAATCGGGCGCGCGCTTTCTACCAATCCCAAACTTGTGATTCTGGACGAACCGACACGCGGAATCGACGCTGCCGCCCGCGGCGATGTCTATGCGATTATTCATCAGCTGCGTGAGCAGGGAGTTGCGGTTATGCTGATTTCTTCAGATATGGAAGAAATTATAGAGCTTTCCGACCGTGCGGTAACGGTTTACCAGGGCCGTATTAATGGGGAGTTTAAAAAGAACGAGATCAATCAGGATAATCTGATGGCCGCGGCCTTTGGCGTGGATTCCCGAAAGAAGGCGGAAGCATGAATACAGTTAAGAAAATATTTAAAATTCGCGAAATCAGCAGCTTGCTCTTTCTAATTATATTGTTTGTTCTTGTCGGCTCCGTCAATAGCAGTTTCCTTTCCCCGACCAGTCTGCTGAACTGCTTTAATGACAGTGTGGTATTCACTCTTCTGGCGGTTGGAATTTCATTTGTTATTCTGACAGGAGAAATCGACGTTTCCATCGGTGCAACTTTGGGACTTTCCGCAGCAATTACTTCTTCCATGCTGCGCGACGGAGCCAACTGGGGGCTCGCGATTTTGGCCGGAATGCTTGCGGGAGCTCTGGTCGGACTGGTGAACGGGCTTGGTATCTCTTTTCTGGGTATTCCGTCCCTCATCTTTACACTCGGTACGAACGGTCTTGTTCGTGGATTGATCTATGTGTACACTGGAGGAGCGTGGGTGGAAAACCTTCCGGCGAAATTCACCCAGCTTTCACAGACGAAGGTTATGGGCACTTTGACTATTTTCTATCTGGCCGCTCTGATCATCGTATTGTGTGCGCACTTTATTCTGACCAAAACCCGCCGCGGTAAATATTTTATCGCGGTTGGCGATAACGCTGCGGGCGCAACGCTGGTCGGCATTCCCGCGGCAAAAACCAAAATGGTTTCTTATGTGCTTTGCGGCCTCTTTGCTGCCGCGGCCGGCATCATATATTCTTCCAGAATCGGATTTATCACTCCGACCGCCGGAAGCGGTTACGAAATGAAAGCGATTGCGGCCTGTGTTCTTGGAGGAATCAGCCTCACGGGCGGGCTTGGCAGCCTGGTGGGTGCATCCATTGGCGCGGTTATTATGTCTTCAGTAAGCAGAATTCTGGTTTTCCTTGGATTTTCTTCTGATTATGACAATACTATTACCGGTATTCTTCTTATCACCATTGTTGTAATTGATGCGATCACTCAGAATCGTGCCGCAGACAAGAACCGCCACGAGCGCCTTGCTGCAAGAACGGCCCTGCAGGGGACTGACAAGGAGGAGAATGCGGGATGAAAAAATCGTATCTTGGTCGCTTGAAAAACGGAACAAAGGGCTGGGAATTTGCGCTTCTTGCGATTCTTCTGTCTGAATTTGTGGTTTTCGGAATCGCAAATCCGAAGTTCCTGATGCCCAGAGTATTATTGGGAAGCGTCAGCGATATTATTTCAATTTGTATCATTTCACTGTTCGTTACCTTTGTTATGATCACCGGAGGAATAGATATTCAGGCGGGCTCCATAGTAGGGCTTTCCTCCATCATCGTCGGCGTTGCCTGGCATGATGCGGGCGTTAACATCTGGGTTGCGTGTATGCTTGCCGTTCTCGCTGCCGCCCTTTGCGGTGCGCTTTCCGGCTTCTTCATAGCATATTTCGGAGTTCAGCCAATGGTTGTGACGCTCGGCGGCAGCTTCCTGTATTCAGGAGTCGCGCTGCTGGTTTCAAATATTTCCTCGACCGAGCGCTATAAAGGCATCAGCGGATTCCCAAAAGACTTTACTCAAATTTCAAAGTTTAAACTTTTTGACGTGATTCCCAGTCAGCTTATTATCTTTTTGGTGCTGGCCATACTGGCGTATCTGCTGCTGCACAAATCCAAATACGGACGCAAGGTCTTTCTGGTCGGCGTGAATCCGCGCGCGGCAGAATTCTCCGGAATTAACAGCCGCATGGTAATACTCAGCACTTATGTGCTCTCCGCCATCAGTGCTTCTATCGCCGGAATCGTCCTTACCGCTTATCTTGGCACAGCGAAAAGCGACATAGGAGTTACGTTCACCCTGCCGATTATCACGGCTGTTGTTCTTGGAGGAACTTTGTCCACCGGAGGAAAAGGAAGTGTAATCGGGACTGCGCTTGCCGCACTGGTCATTGGTATTCTGCGCTTCGGCCTGCCGCTTTGCTTCAAGGTAGGCAACCAGTATCTCGACATCCCGGTTGGACTGCTGCTGCTGATTGTCATTGTGGGACGTGCCCTTGCCCAGAATCCTAAGATTGCAGTTTCTTTACCCAAACTTTATAAAAAGAAAAGTACCTGAAAAGTTTTTCAATGTTTGAACCCGCGAAAGTGGTGTTTAATATAAGAAATTAGGAGGTTGTATTATGAAAAGAGTTATTGCCCTTTTACTCGCTACCATGATGGTGGTTTCGCTCGCAGGCTGCGGAGGATCAAACGGGTCCAACAGCACCGGCGATGCGTCATCCGCAGTGTCCACAGCGTCTGCAGCTTCTGCAGAAGGTTCCAAAGCAGCTTCCGGGAACAGTGTCTCCGGAAAAACGGTCGTGTTCATTCCCAAGCTGACCGGTAACGCGTTCTTTGAATCTGCAAACAACGGTGCACAGAAATATTCCAAGCAATGGGGCTTTACGGTCGATTATCAGGGCAGCGCCAATGCCGCTGTTGCTGATGAGGTCCAGGTCGTAAACAATGCGGTCGCAAGCGGTGCCGATGCAATTTGCATTTCCTCTGTTGACGCGACAGGACTTGACGATGCACTGAAAGCGGCCATCAACGCCGGAATGAAAGTGGTCACATGGGACTCCGACGTTTCTCCGGATGCACGTTCGCTGATGGTTTCTCAGGGCACTCCTGATATTCTCGGCAAAATGCTGGTTGACATGAGCGTCGATGCATTGAAAAAGCGCGGTATCGACCCCGACACAAAGGCAGTCAAGTACTGCTGGCATTACTCTCAGGCTACTGTGGCCGACCAGAACTCCTGGCAGGTAGCGGGCGAAAAATATATCGCCGAAAAATATCCGAAATGGGTCAACGTGGCAAAGAGTAACTACTACTCCGAGCAGGATGCAGAAAAAGCCGTTTCCATCGGCGCGTCCATTCTTGAAGCTCATCCCGACATCGACCTGGTTATTTGCAACGATTCCACTGCACTTCCGGGCCAGCTGAAAGCTGCTCAGAATAAGGGTCTGACCAAAAAAGATATTACAATCACAGGATTTGCTTCTCCGATGTCCATCAAAGATTACTGCAAAGCCGGCATCATTGAAGAGTGGGGCCTGTGGGACTGCGGTGTTCAGGGTGCAATCGGTTCCTACCTCGCAGCTTATCTTGCAGCCGGCAACACTGTAAAGGTCGGAGATAAGATCAATATTCCGATCATTGGTGAAGTAGAGGTTCTGCCGAACGACAGCCTTGTACCGGGTGCGAAAACCGGCGAGACAAACAGCGGAGTTGTTCTGCTCCCCGAGCGTTTGGTCTTTACGAAGGACAACATGGACAGCTATTCTTTCTAAATGATCATATAAGATGTGATACGCACATCTGTTTTCAAAGATGAAGTGGAGGCGGCAAAGAAAACCCAGCCGCCTTCAAGATAAATTTGCTCATTCGAATCAAGGAGGTTACTACGATGGCAGATAAAGAAGGATTTAAGGTAGCAAAGGATTATCATGTGGATGTTCCCTTTGCAAATCAGGGCAGCTTTTATGTTAAAGGAGCTAACAATTTGGACTGGGGGATGAAGAAACATCTCTCGAACATTTTTAGCCCCAAGAGCGGAAATTCTGTGATGTTCGCATTTGACCACGGTTACTTTATGGGATCTACCGCAGGGCTTGAGCGCCTTGATCTGATGATTCCACAATTGATACCGCATGTCGACGTGTTGATGGGAACACGCGGTGCGCTGCGTACCTGTGTTCCGCCCGAAAGTCAAAAAGCGATTGCACTGCGTGCGACTTCCGGTTCTTCTATGCTGAATGAAGACCTCTCTCATGAAGTCCTGGCTGTGAATATCGAGGATGCGATTCGGATGAATGCAGACTGCATGGCAGTACAGACTTTTATTGGCGCGGACGGCCAGCTTTCCAGCATTGATAACCTATCTCGGGCGATCAACGAAGGTCTGCGTTACAGCATTCCGACAATGGGTGTTGTCGCAGTCGGTAAGCAGATGGAACGCACCGATCGGTTCTTCAAGCTGGCGACCCGTATTCTGGCCGAAATGGGTGCTAACATTATTAAAACCTATTACTGTGAGAATTTTGAAGAAGTCGTTTCGGCTTGCCCGGTGCCGATCGTGGTTGCCGGCGGGAAAAAGCTGCCGGAGGATGAGGCGCTGACACTCGCTTATCATGCGATCAGCGAAGGTGCGCGCGGTCTTGACATGGGACGCAATATTTTCCAGAGCACACATCCTGTGCAAATGGCAGAAGCCATTGGAAAAATCGTACACGAAGGATTCAATGATAAAGAAGCATTTGAGTTTTTCCAGAATGCGATTCACTAAGTGTAATACGGACAGAAAAATCCGTAGAAACTGTTTGCCTGATAGTGCAGCGCGAATTTTAAAGAAACGTGTCGCCCCTTCGACTCAATCTGTATATCCGCTGCAATAAAAGGATACCAATTGACTCTGTAAATCAGAATCTTTTCATGTTAACTGAAGTAACATGGAAATTGGATTGAAGAGTTATGCGGGCATATAAAAACCGGCACCGTTTTTAAACGGTGCCGGTTTTTATTGTTTTGATTCAGCCAGAGGTATCATCAACTTTTGAGAAAGTCAATTGTTATACATTGATTTCACAAATGAGCCTTTCCCGTGGCAATGATCTGCTCTTTATCCAACAGATTTTCCTTATGGACAGGGTCAGACCTCGAAATCCTCCGATTTTAAACTGCTGTAGTACCGCCCTTTTACGGCGGTGAACTTTAACACGCAGTAATCAGGGTCGGTTACGCCCTGCTTGTAATACATTGTGTCACCCTGTCTCCAGATGCGCTCTTTTGCCTCCGCTGTTTCCAAAACCTCCATGGTGCCGGACAAGCTGACGCCGCGGAAAAAACGCCTGTCCATAAAATAAACACTGGCTTTTGGGTTTTCAAGATAACATTTCACCTTGTTGGAAGAGGTATTTGTAGAAAACCAAATGGTCTGAATGCCTTCCCGCTCCCGAGGGGCAAGCATTGCTTTCGTGATGGGAAAGCCTTCGCCGTCAATGTAGCTCACAAAGGAATTATTTGCTTTGTCAATCAGATTGCCAATGGTTTTTTCCGGGTCGCGCATCATCATGTTTCCTCCTTTTAATTAAGACGTATGCATTTTACATAAGTCGTGCCTGACAGGGGAGAGCAGAGCAAAAACAAGATTCGGGGTGATCAGTAACCAATAGCGGCGCAGCTTGCCGGGGCAACTCATGCATTCGCCAGAATTTCTTTCTGCAGCTTCTTCGTGAGTTTTTCAAATACCAGCCGATAGGAATCGTCCAGCATCATCCGAAGGGTATCGTCAGTAAGAGCACCGCCTAAATCCACCGAATTCCAGCACCGTTTGTCGCTGTAGAAGGCAGGCATCACCTCGGCGTGCTCACCGCGCAGCAGTTCCGCAAGCATCGGGTCACATTTCAAATTCACGGGATCTTTGCCGGCATAAGCGGGATCGTATTTATCAGCGGGATGCATCACCGCCGCAAACAGTTTTCCGCCCACCATATAGCGGTACCAGCCCCATTCCTCCTTGAAATCCTTTGTTGCGCCGGGTTTTGCAAGCAGGTACTTGTCCAGCCAGGGGTAATTGTTCATGCAATCCTCTCCTTTACAGAAAGCTCAGCTGCTCGCCGGCTCGCTGGTCTTCAAATTGGTTTAGGTACTTAAATACCGTGTCAGGTGAATGCAGCACACCGTGTTTTTCGCACTCCGTGTGAAACAACTGCATAAGCCGAATATGGTCAGGACTGTTGCAGGAATAACCGGTTCCGAAAGTTTCAATGTATTTTTGTTTCATGCCGGGGAAGTGCTCGTCCAGCTTCGCGTAGAAATACTCCCGATCTCCCTCCCTCAGGGTCACGCCCATGCCGAAACAAAGGATACCCTTCACTTTGGCCTCAAAACAGTAATTCAGAATTCCGCGCAAATTCTCCTCGGTGTCGTTGATGAAGGGGAGAATAGGGGAGAGCCAGACCACAGTGGGAATTCCCTCATCCCGCAGGATGTTCAGCACCTCCGCCCGCCGTGCTGTGGTACAGACGTTGGGCTCCAGAATGCGGCAGAGGTTTTCGTCTAAGGTGGTCAGTGTCATCTGTACCACGCAATTGGTTTTAGCGTTGATGCTTTTGAGCAGATCCAGATCACGTAGAACGAGATCGGATTTTGTAATAACCGTAAAGCCGAATTCATAGCGGTCAATCAATTCCAGGCACCGGCGGGTGAGGCGTTCACTTTTCTCAAGCGGAAGATAGGGATCGCACATCGACCCTGTGCCGATCATACATCGGCTGCGCTTCTTACGCAGGGCGTCCTCTAAAAGCTCCGGTGCGTTGCGCTTGATTTCAATATCTTCAAAGAGATGTTCCATCTGATAGCAGGTGCTGCGTGAATCGCAGTAAATGCAGCCGTGTGTGCAGCCCCGGTAGAGGTTCATACCGTTTTTGGCGGAAAGAATGCTCTTTACGTCCTTGTAATGCATAATCTTCACCCCTTTTCTCTGTGCAAGCTAGCGCCATTTCTTTCGGAAAGCGGGGCAGAAAAGCCAGGTTTAAGCGTATTCGCACAGAGAAAGGCCCCCCGCGAATTTACTTCCGGCTGATTGCAATAAACGGAATACGTATTTCCTGTTCTGTCATTCCGGCGTGATTTGAACGAAACACTTTCGAATGATGGGAGTATAAGATGCCTTTATCCGATATTCCGACCGCCAGGAAGTCTCCGATGAATTCGTCGAATTTCTTATGCGAATTTCCGTCGCCGAAAATCCGTTCCCGCTTCACATCGTCCTTTGAATACAGAAGAAATTCATCACCGAATAATTTGTGGAAGACGATTGGAAAATCCGACAGAAATTCATCTTTAACATAAAACACGGCCGCGCGTTCTTCTATGGAAATGGGCCTTTTCAGCATTTTTAGAATTTCGGGGTAATCGGTCAGAACATAATGCGACAGATTGATATGACCGTGATCGGCTGTCACGATAAGCAGGGTGTCGGAGAGTTCGCCGGACATTTTTTGGACGGCAGCCTCTAACCGTAATATGTTTTCCGTTACCGTTTTATCATAGCAGCCGTATTCGTGCATCAGAGCATCGGGGGTTTCCCAGTAAGCGTAAATATATTTTTTGCCTTCCGTATTGCATAACCGAATAATTTCTGTCGTCAGTCCGTTAAAAGTGGAAATCTTGTTTGTCCCGAATTTCGAAACGCTGTAGGCCTTTCCCGTTCCGGTTTCATTTATTTTTTCATATACACTTTTATAGGGAATATAGCGGTTTGCAACATGATAATCCGCTGCCGCCTGAGCGGAATCTTTTTCTGTATTGATGAAGGCGTTCACGATTTTATCGATTTCGCTGAAATACAGGCTCCAGCCAAGCCAGCCATGTTCGCAGGGTGTTAATCCGCTTTCCAGAGAAGTTGTGGCTGCCGTCGTGGTCGGTGGGAATACGGAAGAATACGCTGCGGCTAAATGACTACGGAAAAATCCGTCAGGCTGCAGGTGGTTCTCCAGTGCGTCCATTCCCATTCCGTCCAGCAACAGTACTACAATATTCTGATACTGATTGCGAAGCAGTTCGTCCATGCATTGCAATGTGGGGTGGTGATATTCCGCCCGAAACTCATTCAGAACGGAACAAGCTAAATTAACAAGGCAGTTATTGTAGTCGGCATACATCATACTTCGACTCTTTCCCCAGTGATTTTTCTCAGTATAGCATACAACACGGGAAAAGAAAAGAACTTAGCCGAAGCCCTGAAATCGGAACTGCACTGCCGCCCGGTTATTCTATTCAGACTGATTCGGCGGACCTTAATCATGTTATAGAGCCTCTTTATACTTTCGGATGATTGCCTGCATTGCGTCCATTTTTTGTTCCATATCGAAAACAAGTTTAAACTGTGTGCGGCAACGGTCAAGATTTTGAAAATCCCGGCTGGTTTTGAAATAGGTATCACCTCCCAGATAATCAGTAAGAAAGCGGATTCCGCATTCAAATGTCATCATTTTAGCGCCAAGTGGAAGCGTTTCTATTTCCCGTTCCGTCAGGTTCTCGCCGCACGTTTCCAGAAAGCCTTTTGTATATTGCTCAAATAAGACAAGATCCAGACTGATTTTCGTAAGATCCTGCTCGTCTTCACTGCCGGTGCTGGCCCCGAATCGGATTGAGTCGCCGAAATCGTTCGCCGCCAGTCCGGGCATTACTGTATCAAGGTCAATGACGCAAAGCGCTTTCCGCGTGGCTTTGTCAAGAAGGACGTTGTTCAGCTTCGTGTCGTTGTGCGTAACGCGAAGCGGCAGCTCACCGTTTTCCTGCAAACGGACCAGTGTGCCGACATCCGCCTGCCGTTCCATTGCGAAACGGATTTCACGCGTTGCCAATTTTACGCGGTCGCAGCGATCGTCTTCCACAGCCCTTTTCAGCGCTTCGAAACGGAGAATCGTGTTATGAAAATGGGGAATGGTTTCGTGCAGCGTATTGGCCGGGTAATCACTCAGCAATTGTTGAAAGCGCCCGAATCCTCTTGCACTCTGGAAAAAATCATCCGGGGAGGAAATAGACTCCAGGCAAATGGAATCCTCGATAAAATTACACATGCGCCAGTAGTTTTGATTGCCGTCCACATAATAGTTTTTTCCGGAGTCCGATATTTTAAAATCGAGGGTTTCACGTTCCGGATCGCCGCCGCATTGTAAAATCTGTTCGCGCAAATAAGTGGTTACGCCGTTAATGTTTTCCATCAGCTGTTCGGGGTGTTGAAAAATATTCCGGTTCATTCGCTGCAAAATCATGTGCTTTGCGGGACTGCGGGAATAGGTCAGCAGATAGGTGTCGTTGATGTGCCCGTTGCCGTAAAGCTCAATTTTCACCAGTTCCCCGGAAACGGAAAAATGAGCGCTCACCTCTCTGATTGCGGCGCAGGTTTCTCCCTTTGTCATGTCCTTTCCTCCCATAGCTGCAGAGGATATATTTTTTGCTCCTTCAGCTTCTTGATAGCTGCCGTAACCGTCTCATGGTCGGGACGGTAGGTTACTCCGTACCACTGGTCGTGGGAACGTAAAACTTTTACGTCAGCTTTCCCTTCCGCCACCAGCTCGTTGACAACAGCCGGCAGGAAGTATTCGGCCTTTTCCGGGTTTTCCCGGATTGCTCGTTCCAGAAACTGAGGAAAGCGCTGTGTCAGTTCGGCTAAAATACTGGGCGTGAAACCCCAAAGGTTCATGGAAACAATGCTTTTTTCGGAAATTGGGGTCCAGGTTTCCCCGTCCTCCGTATAGGCGACAGCGCCGCCTTTTCGCTCAATTCGAGTTCGCTCCGTGACGGAGGTCAGCAGGTTCTCCTCATTGACGGTGCAGACGCCCCGTGCGACATGACCGTTTTCGGTCAGCGTGTTTTCAAGATGATAGCCGACCATGGAGTAGCTGTATTTCGAACCGTCACACTGCGTCAGCAGGGAATCATAAATCATCTGAAAAGCATGACTTCCATAGTAATCGTCCGCATTGATTACGGCGAACGGGCTGTCGATTGCGCTGGCACAGCACAAAATGGCGTGACCGGTGCCCCACGGCTTTTTCCTGCCCTCGGGGAGGGAAAAGCCGTCCGGCAGTGCGTTGATATCTTGATACACCAGCTGAATTTCCGTGAGCCGCGCCATACGGCTGCCTATGACCTCCATAAAATCTGTTTCCATGGCGCGCGTAATAATAAAAACGATTTTTTCAAACCCGGCCCTCAGTGCGTCATAAATAGAAAAATCGATAAGCAGGTTGCCGCACTCGTCAACAGGGTCAATCTGTTTCAGCCCGCCATATCTGCTTCCCATGCCGGCGGCCATAATTACTAGTACAGGTTTTTTCATGGTATTTTCTCCTCCAAAACTTTTATATGAGCGAAAAATTCCGTTCCAATAATTATTATGATTGAATGGATTTAAAACCGCCAGATAATATCGTATAATTATTAGTAAAATCGGATTGAAATAACAATTTGTACTAAAGTGTGTATACATACTTTTGGAGAACGTATGGAAGACCATGTCGAATTATTGACTGTATTGAAAGACCTTCATCAGATTTCCGGGTTTCGCATCAGTGTGCACGATACGGAATTTCAGGAAATTGCGGCTTATCCGCAGGAGCTGGGCTGCTTTTGCGGCTTGGTGCAGCAAAACGAAGAGGCGCGCAGAATTTGCGTGGACAACGATATGTCTACCTTTAATACTGTCAGACAAAGTCAGAAGGTGTACATTTATCAGTGCCATTTCGGCCTTTTTGAGGCGGTGGCGCCGCTTTACAGTATGGGGCAGCTGATGGGTTACCTGATGATGGGGCAGCTCCTTGATACTTTTACCGCAAGCCGCGAGCATGTGTATCAGGCGGCACTGCCTTATGTAGAGGAGAAGGACGCCCTTCGCCGTGCCGTCGACCGGATATCGGTAAGCACGAAGGAAAAGATGATGTCCTGTATCACGATTATGGATATCTGTGCAAAATACATTACCCTGAGCAATCGGGTGATCACCCCCAAGAAAGATTTGGCGGAGGAAATCAAACGGTATATTTACCAGAATTACCGTCAAAAAATCACCATTGAGCTGCTATGCAAACATTTTTTCTGCAGCCGTTCCGCTTTGATGAATGCGTTTAAAAAGAACAACTGCGGAACATTGAACCAATACTGCAATACGGTTAAGATGGAAAAAGCTGCTGAGATACTGACCTGCTCCCAAAAAGGCATAAGAGAGGTAGCAGGGGAATGCGGATTTGAAGATCAGAATTATTTTTCCAAGCTATTTTATAAGTTTTACCGAATGACTCCTACGGAGTACAGAAAACGCAATGGCACAACGGATTAAAGGCTCCCAGTGCGATGGTCATGATGGGGGAAAACGGAAAGCGCCGGATAAGACACAGGAATGGTGTCCTACCCGGCGCTTTTCCTGTTTAAAGGCGTTCATGACCGTTCTATTACTTTTTCGCAGGGGACGGCATCCGCGACCTTTTCGGAAAGGCCCTTGATAGAACGGGCATATTCTGATGGCGACATGCCGGTGACCAGGCGGAAACGCTTGGAAAAATAGTTGGAGGTATTGAATGACAGGTAATCCGATATCTGTGAAAAGTTTTTGTTTCCGTCCCGGATTATCTGCTTTGCCAGTTGAATTTTCATGTTATTAAAATAATCAATCACACCGCAGTTCGTCTTCTGGTGAAACAGCTCCTGCAGATAGGATCGGCCAATCAAATTTTCATTGCAGATCATATCGATTGTCAGGCGCTCGCAGATATGGAGCTCAAGATATTGCAATACTTTTTCAAACGCGTCTTCCTGCGACTTTTTTCCGGAGGAAAAAGCTTTTTTCAGCTGCGCTGTGCTGCTTCCGTCCATGCTCCGTATGAAGCTGATCAGAAGCTGTTCCAGGTACAGCTGAATCAGCTGTTCGGCACCGAAGGGTGCTGAGGGAGAAGAAAGCACCTGTTCCACGGAAGGAATATGTATCGGTGTAGAAAAGGCCATGCGCGCTTCGGAAATAATTTGGGACAAAAGAAGGCGCTGGCTTTCCGTGGAGGTCAAAATTCGGTCGCGGAACAGCCGCATGGAAGACGAGTCCGATTCAAAAGAGACGACTACCAGGTTGGGCGCTGTCTCGCTGCAGGATCTGATCGCGTGAAATTCCATCGGCTTGTGAAAAATGACGTCGTTCTTTTCCAATATAAAGGTTTTATCGTCCGCCTGGACTTCCACGATTCCGCGATCCACACAAAGGAATTCCCAAAAATCGTGGGATTCCCCTTTAAAATAAAAGTTTTTCATGTACTCAAAGTAATGAATCGTGATAATTCTGTCGATGCAAACCTCTTTTTTTAAAGTGGTGCTGATGTAAGACATGACTTTGCACCTCTATATTCCTGCAAAAATTTATTGAATGCTATGATAGTAAGTATATATCATCCCGGACGATAAAGCAATCTTTTGACAAATTAATACTAAAATAATATCTATAAATTTAGAATTATATTATAGAAATATCATAATAAAACATGCAGAATACAAAATAATCGGATAATAGTATCTGTAATTCGGATAATATTGCATTTGTTTTTCTAACTTGCTGTACTATACTAAATATCAAAATTCAAATTGTTTATATGAATTTTTGAAAATATAAAATTTCAAAAATTGAAACAGTCTTTTATTAAAGTCAATTACGGTTCAACAGAAAACAAAATTGATTTTAACCAGTTTGAATTTGAGCAGCGTTCTTTCGTCTTTAAAAGGTCTTAATCTCAAATTCAAACCATCGGCTTTAGCCGATGGTAATTGACTTTCAGAACGGGATTTGTTATCACAGGAGGATATGAAATGGAAAAAAAAATCACAGTCGCGCTGGCCGGTTTGGGAAGCCGGGGGAAAGATACCTACGCACCGATGGCAAAGCTTTTTCCGGACAAAATGGAAATCGTCGCAATTGCGGACATTGACCCCGCAAAGGTTGAGGATGTGGCAAAGACTTATCATATTCCGGAAGAACGCTGCTATTCCAGCGCGGAGGAGATGCTGCGGCAGGAAAAGCTGGCCGATGTCATGTTTATTACGACACAGGACCGCCAGCATGTCCGGCAGGCAATCCCCGCACTGCGGAAGGGATACAACCTGCTTTTGGAAAAGCCCATTTCCCCGGTTTTGGACGAATGCCGCGAAATTATTCGGGTAGCCAGAGAATGTAACAGAAAAGTGATTGTCTGCCACGTATTGCGCTATACGCCGTTCTTCTCAAAGGTCAAGGAAATCATCAATTCCGGAAGAATCGGCGACATTGTTTCCATTATGGCGATTGAAAATGTCTGCTACTGGCATCAAGCTCATTCGTTTGTCCGTGGGAACTGGCGAAACTCCAACCAGACAAGCCCTATGATTTTACAGAAGTGCTGCCACGATATGGACTTGTACCTCTGGCTTGCCGGAAAAACCTGTAAGAGTGTTTCTTCCTTTGGCGGTACATATTTGTTCAAACCGGAAAAAGCCCCTGAAGGAGCGGCGCTTCGCTGCCTCGACGGGTGTAAGGCAAGAGGAAACTGCCCCTTCGACGCGGAAAAAATTTATATTACCAATGAGAAAACCGGAGTTGCAAAAGGAAAGACGGATTGGCCCGTCGACGTGGTGGCGCTGCATCCGAACGAAGAGAGTGTTATGCAGGCGATTCAATCGGGCCCTTACGGAAGATGTGTGTATTATTGCGACAACAATGTTGTTGACCATCAGGTTGTCAATCTTGAGATGACGGACGGTTCCACCATGAGTTTTACCATGAGCGCTTTCACAAGCGAAGGCTCCCGGTATGCGAAATTTATGGGTACTGAGGGCGACATCATTGCCGATCTGAAGCAAAATACCATCGACGTATGCCGCTTTGGAGAGCCCCATGAAATGATTGACGTGTCCACTCTCGCCTCCGACTTTTCCGGCCACGCGGGCGGGGACAGCCGAATGGTGGAAGAGTTTCTGGAGTGGGTAATCAGCGACGGCGAGCCCGCTCCCTCCATCACCTCGCTGGAGCATTCCATGGAAAGCCATTACATCGCGCTTGCGGCGGAGAGATCCAGGCTGTCCGGCGGAGCTTGCATTGATCTGGACTTGCTCCGTAAATAAGTTGGTTCGCATTATTTATATAAATGTTAAGAGAGGGCGATGATTTTATGAAAAAGAGAGCAAAAAGAATGCTGGCGCTGGCACTTGTGTTTGTTATGTCGGTCACTGCGCTGTCCGGCTGCGGCGGCGCGCAGCAGACCGGCGGCTCGCAAAGCGGTTCTTCCTCAAACCCGGTTAAGCTGACCTTTGCAATTTGGGACAAAAACCAGCAAAAGGCAATGCAGTCACTGTGCGACGCCTACACAAAGGAAAATCCGAATGTCAGTATCGAAATTCAGCTCACTCCTTACAAGGGCGGCGAGTACTGGACAAAGCTGGAGGCTTCCATGAACGGAGGAACCGCGCTGGATGTGTTCTGGATCAATGTTCTTCATCTGGATAAGTATACGCAGGGCGGTATGGTAGAGCCCCTGAATCAGGCTGTCGAAAGCCAGAAGTTTGACACAGCGCAATTCCCGGAATCACTGGTGAAGGCGTATACACTGAATAATAACCTTTATGCGATTCCGAAGGACTTTGATACCAACGCCGTTTGGTATAACAAGGATATATTTGACGCGGCCGGTGTGGCATACCCCAAAGCGGGCTGGACATGGGACGACATGGTAGCAGCCGCGAAGAAGCTGACGAATAAGGATAAGGGAATTTATGGCATTGCAGCTCCGCTTGACTTTCAGACCTGCTATTACAACACTATTTTTGCGGCGGGCGGCTACATTCTGAACAGCGACAAAACCGCAACCGGGTACAGCGATGCGAAAACGCAAAAGGGCATCCAAAGCTGGATTGACTTGATTCAGAGCGGAGTTTCGCCTACTCTGGCACAAACAACGGAAACCAGCGCCGATGCAATGTTTGAATCCGGCAAGCTGGCAATGTGCTGGGCCGGCTCCTATATGACACCGGAATACATGCAGAATGATGTCGTAAAGGATAAGATTGATCTGGTGGAACTCCCGAGCTTTGAAGGTAAGGAGGCCAACGTCATCAACGGCCTCGGCTACAGCGTTTACTCCAAATCAAAGCAAAAGGATGCGGCCGAAAAGTTCGCCCTGTGGCTGGGCGGAACAGAAGCCATGAAAATACAGGGCCAGGCCGGTGCTGTCATTTCCTCCAGAAACGACGCACAGAAATATTTTGCGGATACATACCCGAAGATTAACCTGAAGGCCTACACAGATAAAGCCTCAATTGCCACCTCTCTGCCGGCGTGTCTTGTGTCGAGCGAACTGTTTGACACGGAAGCCAAATATCTGAAGCAGGCGTATTCCGGAGAGATGAGCTTAGCGGATGCCTGCACCAAAATTGACCAGGAAAGTACTGCGTTGCTTGCGAAAATAAAATCATAAAGAAGGGATTAGACTGATATGAGCACCCAGGATACTGCAGGAGTAAAAGAAAAAACGAAAAACAGAAAAACAGGGGAATGGGGTTGGGGCTATTTTTTCATAGCCCCTCTGCTCATTGGATTAATTGCCTTTTACATTTATCCGTTTATCCAGAGCTTTTTTTACAGCTTTACCGACATCAATACCTTCAATCAGGCAAAGTTCGTCGGACTGGACAATTACAAGAAAATGCTGCTTGACAAAGAGCTCTGGCAAGCGGCGCTGAATACCGGCCTCTATGTTGTTATTACGGTTCCGATCAGCATGGTACTGTCCCTTTTTGTGGCTGCCCTTCTGAACACAAAGATTCACGGAACCTCAATTTACCGTACGCTGTATTTTCTGCCGGTTGTTACCATGTCCACGGCGATTGCTATGGTGTGGAAATGGATTTTCAACGGGGACTTCGGAATCCTGAATCAAATTCTTGCATCGTTCGGCGTTCAGGGGAAAAACTGGCTTTCCGACCCACAGACTGCGCTGTTTATGGTGATGATAGTCGGAATTTGGAGCAGTATAGGCTACAACATGATTATTCTACTTGCGGGTATGCAGGGAATTTCACGTTCCTACTATGAAGCAGCCTCCATAGATGGGGCGAAGGCGATTCGCCAATTCTTCAAAATAACGCTTCCCATGCTTTCTCCGACCATTTTCTTTGTAATGATTACCGGCATTATCGGTTCCTTTCAGGTGTTCGACATCGTTTACATGATGATCGGTAAGCAGAGCCTTGCGTATGAAGCGACGCAGACACTGGTGATGATCTTCTACCGCAACGCATTCGATTATTCCTACAAAGGGTATGCCAGCGCAATTGCGATGTTCATTTTTGTGATTATTTTGCTGATTACGATCTTTCAGATCAGAATGCAGAAAAAATGGGTGAATTACGATGAATGAGAGAGGGGTAACCACACTATGAAACTGAAAAAATCCAGTGCCGTTGTAATTCATGCTTTGCTGATTCTGGGCCTTGGCATTACTGTTTTCCCGTTTATCTGGATGGTCCTCACCTCGTTCAAGACCAAGGGAGAATCCATTCAGGTTCCTCCGGTGATTTTGCCCTCTCACTTTGATTTTAACAGCTATACTTCGGTGATGCAGGCGATTCCGTTTAAGGAAGTCTACCTCAACACCATTTTTTCCACGATTGTTACCGTATTGGCACAGGTGCTTATCTGCTCCATGGCGGCATATGCCTTTGGCAGGCTGCATTTTCCGGGAAGAGATGTGCTGTTCGTAATCGTTTTGTCGGTGCTGATGGTTCCCGGGCAGATCTTTCTGGTGCCGCAGTATCTGATCATTCAGAAGCTGGGATTGCTGAACACGCTGCCCGCTTTGTTTTTGCCAAACCTTTTCAGTGCCTACGGGACATTCCTGCTTCGCCAGTTCTTTATGTCACTGCCGAAGGAAATGGAGGAAGCCGCTATACTGGACGGCTGTAATCAGTTCCAGATTTTTTACAAAGTGATGTTGCCGCTGATTCATGCGGGTCTGATTTCTCTTGTGATTTTCACTGCGAAATTTGCCTGGAATGACTTCATGTGGCCGATGATTGTCAATACATCCCCGAAAATGATGATTTTAGGGCCGGCGCTGGCATCCCTGCAGGGGCAGTATACCAATGATTTCCCCGGGCAGATGGCCGGTTCCGTTATGGCGGTCATCCCGATGATTGTTCTGTTTTTTGTTTTCCAAAAACAATTTATTGAAGGGGTTTCCCATGTCGGAGTGAAGGGATGAGCGTATTTCAGAACATAGTTCAGTGGCCGTATCGGTTGTAAGCTTAGGAATTATAATACGAATACGTACAACAGGGGCAATGCTCAGAAAATTGAGCAATGCCCCTGTTGCTGACTGCGCCCAATGGCCATTTCATAATTCCTCACGGCCAGTTGACCTGTGATTGCGGTTCCGAGTACTCCTAAAATCAATAAATGAATAGAATATATAAGGTGGAAAAAGCATTTAAATTTTCTCACTGTGAAAATTTGTTTGAATGGATAGTGCACAAGGCATCCCATTTCAAAGGAGGCAGATTTGATCTGAGAAATTTACTTGCTCAGCATAGACGCTTCGTAGAAACCGAGTTTATGAAAGTTATACCATTCAAGAATATCGCTTTCGGGGGCAACCCCTAAAGCAATCATTACTTCTTTGGCAAACTCCAAAGATGCCGTACCGTTGGCGGTAATAATATTATGATCTCTTACCGCCTGCTGCATAATGTATTTTTCTTCTCCTGTATATGCGCCCCCAGCCCATTGCTTCAGGTCATTTAAATCGTTGCTGGTATGGTTTATGTTATTCAGAGCGCCGATTGTACCGAGAAAACCGGATGCGTCACAAATACCGCCCAAAATCTTTCCGTCGTTTAAAGCGCTTTGTACCAGAGGCCTCACTTGCTGCGCGGACTCATTTCTCCATGACATTCCGCCGATTAATATCAATCCGTTAAAATCTGTTGGAGCTGATTGAATATTATAGTCCGGAATAACGGTAAACCCTCCCATGGATTGAATGCTGTCTTTCGTTAAGGATACAGTTTTCACAGAGTATTGATCTTGACCTAACGCAAGTATTGCTGATGATAAATAAGCGGCCTCCCAATCAGCGTATCGATCCAGAATAACAAACAGTACGGTTTTTTTCACGTTGTAGCCCCTCTTCCAGAATTTTATTTGAACACTATTATTATACCATATCTCTACTATGAAATTTGCGGCGGGAGGAGTAATGCTCCGGCAGCAAATTTCCAATGGCTCAGGCCGTAGGTGTGAGCCTATTATACCATGATTACGGCATATCTTTATATAAAGATGGATCGGAGTGTCGTTGAAATGTTATAGTTCAGCCGGGCAAGCTGAGAACAACTTGTCCGGCTGAATTTACCTAAAACCATATTGCCTTAATAACCAAAAATGCGATCAGCAGCCACACTGCCACAATTGGCAGCGCGTAATACCATTTCTTAGGCTTTCCGTCTGACCAGAGTCCTTCTGCTTCTTTGCAGCATGTGTCAAAAACATCCGATGGAATCATCCGTATCGTGAGTGCCACCAGCGCCGGCAGCAATACAATATCATCAATATAGCCCAGTACAGGAATAAAATCGGGAATCAGGTCAATTGGAGACAGCGCGTATGCAACTGTTAATCTAGCGATTATCTTGGCCCCGGCCGGAGTCTCTTTCTTTTTCACAGCAATAAACACTGCGGGAATGTCTGTTTTAAGCTTTTGGGCCCGTTCCCTCAGATTCATCCGTTATCCCCCGAACATCAGCATATATGAGCCTGCAACATATTTTCAGTTTCAGTATAACACGGAAAGAAAAATATTTACAGCTATACGTAAGCACAACGGGGAATTATATGAAAGAAAAAAGCGTAAACGTTTTGCTTAGAAAAGGATGATGGCTTAATCTCATACGGAGTTTTGACGCCGATACTGCCTTTGATCAGATCATGAAATTTCTTGGTAACTTTTTATGCAGGTGGGGAACATGAGCGCAGACCGGTTCGATATGCCGGGAACTTTTTACGTTTCGGTAAGATTACTACAAGTTTATGATTTCAGACCATAAATGAATTCCGTTATTTCAGATTTTCCTCACACTTTAGCATCCGTTCTTCATAGCCGTCCAGTTTCCAGTCCAGCCTTGCCAAAATGTCATTCAGTTCCTGAATGCGCGCTGCAATCTGCTCGCGCTGTTCCAAAAGCAGCTTTTTGCGCGCCGGTATGGTTTCTTTCCCCTGATGGAACAGCGTGACATATTCAACGAGCGTTTCCACCGAAACCCCTGCCGAGCGCATACATTTGATATACTCGACCCAGCGGCAATCCTCTTCAGAATAATCGCGGATACCACCGGCGGTACGCGCGACATTGGGCAAAAGGCCGATGCGCTCATAATAGCGTAGGGTATCCGGGGTAAGCCCATATTTTTTGGCTACTTCCGCAATGGTCATTGGCTTTCACATCCTTGCTCATTTGAGTTTATTATACTCCTCATCGGTGATAGCTTCCATCCACTCGTTGGAGCCGCCCTCCGCGGGAACTTCCACTGCCAGATGGGAAAACCAGCTGTTTTTTGCCGCACCGTGCCAATGCTTCACTTCGGGCGGAATCTCCACCACGTCGCCGGGATGAAGCTCCCGCGCCGATTCACCCCACGCCTGATACCAGCCGCGACCCGCAATTACCAGCAGAAGCTGGCCGCCCTTGTGGTGAATATGCCAGTTATTGCGGCAGCCCGACTCAAAGGTTACATTAGCGATATTCGGCATCTTCGTCAGCGGATTCAGATGTGCCTGACCGATAAAATACTTGGAGAACATCTCCGGCAGCGGCTGTCCGAGTCCGAAAAGATTTTGTTCATCAAATTCTGCGTTACCCATAATTTTTTGCTCCTGTTTTCGTTTTTAAATAGTTTTGATCTCATAGGTGCGGCTGCCAAGTCCCAGCTTCGCCGCGGTTTCAACGGTATGGATGCCGTTGCGGGATTCCATGCGCTCAATCAGCGCGGCCTTGCCCTCATCCGGAGAATCGTAAACGGCGTCCACACATGCCTGATCCAGAGCGACGGGGTCTAAAGAAGCGAAAATCCCGAGATCCGCCATTTCCGGATCATGCGGATGTGCGTCACAGTCACAGTCTACCGACAGGCGGTTTGCGACATTGATATACACGATATTTTCTCTTCCCATGTAATCCATAACCGATTTGTCCGCCTCTGCCATCGATTCGAGAAATGAATCATGATCAGCTGTCCACAGCTCGGACGGATTGCCTGCTCCGTGGATATTCGCCTTGCCGTACGAGGACGCGACGCCGATAGACATATTTTTCAGCGCACCGCCAAAGCCGCCCATCAGGTGGCCCTTGAAATGAGAAAGCATCAGCATGGAGTCGTAGTTTTTCAGATGCTCTCCAATGAAGTTTTCCTTCAGGTGCTTTCCACCCTCTAGGGGAATCGAAAATTCGCCGAACTCATCCATGATGTCACAGGGGGCAATCTCCGCAAATCCGTGATCTCGAATCGCCTGCCAGTGATCGGCCGAATCATAGCGTTTTCCTTCATAGGCCGTATTACATTCTACAATCGTGCCGTTCAGCTTTTTCACGAGCGGCCCGATCAGTGCGGGTTGCAGAAAGTTGTGCCCGCCGGGCTCACCTGTGGATATCTTGACGGCAACCTTGCCTTTCAGGGATGCGCCGAGTGCTTCGTAAATATTGATCAGTCTTTCCGGCATAATTTCCTTTGTAAAGTAAACGACGGACATGGCAGTCATCCTCCTTTATACTTGTTTGCCCATTTCGTAGGCCTGACGCATAGCCGGGCTGCTTTTGATTTCGCCGACCTGCCACGCGCCGGTACCATAGATAATACCCTTTTCATGCGGGTTCGGCAGGCAATCTTCGGTGAAGCCCCGAAACCCGCTGATGGTACGTTCCATCGCAGCCTGGTCCGTATCGGCTGCCGTTACAATGAAATAGAAATCCTTATCTGCAATTTCAGTATAGCGGGGTACGGTGCGGTCGATCAACGTTTTCATTTGTGCGTCCATCGTGTAGAAGTAAACCGGCGTCGCCATAACAATCACATCGGACTGCACCATTTGGTTAAGGACTTCCGCCATATCATCCCGCTGTACACATTGATGTGTGCTGTTGCAGGCGCCGCAGCCGGTGCAGTAGCCGATTTTTTTGCCGCGCAGAAACACCTTTTCCGCGTCGTTGCCGGACTCCTGCGCACCGCGAATAAATTCATCACAAAGCGTGTCAGAGTTGCCGCCCTTACGGGGGCTGGCGGAAATCACGAGAACCTTTTTGCCCATAATCGTATTCCTTCCGTTCCTATCGTGTTTTTACTCGTACTTTTTACAGACACATTTTAAAGATGTTTTCAATATCCTGCTGATTCAGTGGCTTAAAGCCGGGCAGCGTACTGCCGCCGCATGCTTTCTTTGCCATGACCGCAAAGTTTTTGTCTTCGATACCGATTTCATGGAAGCTGCTTTTCAGGCCAAGGGTCTTGAAGAGAAAATCGCTTAGAAGCTGAATGCTCTTCTTCGCTACATCCATCTGCGGCAGAGAAGCGTCAATACCGAATACGTTGACGCCGAACTGATAGAATTTGGATACGGTGGTTTCGTCCAGTGTATATTCCATCCAGCGGGGGGTAAGAATGGCAAGGCCGAGACCGTGGGTGATGTCGTAGATGGCGGAAAGCTCATGCTCCATAGGGTGGCAGCTCCATGCCTGACGCTTGCCTCCGTTCACAAAGCCGTTAATCGCCCAGGAACTCGTCCACATCAGATTGGCGCGGGCGTCGTAATTGTCGGGCTGCTGTATGGCAATAGGCGCGTACTTAATGATATTTTTCATCAGCGCTTCCATAATACCGTCCAGCATCTGTAAATCCTGATCCATGTTGAAGTATACTTCAATAATATGTGACATCATATCCGCCGCACCGCACGCTGTTTGATATGCACTGACTGTGTAGGTGTTGGTGGGGTCGAGGAACGAAACCTTGGGAAGCATGGGCGGAGCCAGCCGGCCAATCTTATCATGGGTTTCCGGGTTGCTGATCACACCGCCGCAATCCATTTCCGAACCGGTAGCAGCAAGGGTGAGAATAGTGACAACCGGCAGTGCTTTTTCAATCGGCGCCCATTCGCTCAGAAATTTCCACGGATCGAAATCCACGCAGGCGCCCGCTGCCATGTATTTGGTCGCGTCCAGCGTGGAACCGCCGCCCACTGCCAGAAGTACATCGATTTTTTCTTTTTTGCAGATTTCTGCACCCTCACGCACGGAATCAATATGCGGGTTTGGGGCGATCCCGCTCAATTCAAACAGTTCCAGACCGGCGGCCTTAATTTCCGCTGCCACCTTGTCGTACAGTCCTGTCTTTTTGATAGAGCCGCCGCCGTAGGTCAGCAGCACACGCTTGCCGAAACGGGAAAGTTCCGGTCCGAGATTGGAAAGTTGATTTTCTCCGAAATAGACCTTTGTAGGGATATCATAAATAAAGCTGTTCATTGTGTTTTCTCCTTTATGTTTGTATTTTTATATTAGTCGGCGGGAACAAACTGTCCGAGATGGGCTTCTTGCTCCGCAAGACTCATGTTGAAGAAACGGACCCCTTTGTCAATATTCCTGATTTTTTGCATTTCATCTTCGGTCAGCGCAAAATCAAAAATGTCCATGTTGTCTTTAATGTGTTGCGGGTCGGTGGATTTCGGGAAGATAATGTTGCCCTCCTGAATATGCCACCGGAGGATGATCTGTACATTAGTCTTGCCGTATTTTTTCGCCAATTCCGTAAATATGGGTTCTTCAATCAGTGATTTGTCACCATGGCCGATGGGATACCAACTTTCAATGACCGTTCCGTAAGGAGCAATGCGCTCTTTCAGCGCATTCTGCTGATAGTAGGGATGGCATTCCACCTGAAGAATGGCGGGTTTGATATTGGAATTTGCCAGTACCTCCTCCAGCCGGTCAGACTCAAAGTTGGAAAGGCCAATGCTTCTGACTTTTCCGGCTGCAACGGCTTTCTCCATGTCGCGCCATGCGCCGAGGTAATCGCCGAACTGCTGATGCAGCAGAAGCAGGTCGATGGTATCGGTATCGAGTCGGTTCAGCATCTTGTCGATTGCAGCAGCGGTTTTACCCTCACCGTATTCACTGGGCCAGAGCTTGGAGGTAATCCAGATCTCTTTACGGGGAATCCCGCTTTCCCTTACGGCCGCGCCGACACCGCGCTCGTTCTGGTAAGCATGCGCCGTGTCAATGTGACGGTAGCCCAGTTTCAGCGCTTCCAGACAGGCCTTTTTCGTATCCGCGTCTCCCTGTATCTGATACACGCCGAGGCCGAACTGCGGAATTTTGCAGCCATTGTTCAGTGTTACATAAGTTTGTTCCATTGCGTTCACTCCTTATATTTTTATCAAAGGGCGCCTACGATTTTATGCGGAACGTAAGGCTCCTCGAGGTAGAAAATATCATCCTCCGTCAGCTTGATATCCAGAGCGCCGACCGCATCGTCGAAGTACTTTGCTTTGGTAGCGCCGATGATTGGCGCTGTGACGCCCTTGGCAAACTGCCACGCGAGAGCGACCTGGGTCATGGTAGCATCATATTTCTCTGCAACTTCATTGACGCGAACTACTATTCTATAATCGGTTTCCTGTGTGCTGTCGTATTTGGAAACGGCTGTTTTGTCGGTCTGGCTGCGCTTTGTGTCGGTATTCCATTCAAGACGGGAAAGCCTGCCCGCCGCGAGGGGACTGTACGGTGTGCGCGCAACGTTCTGCTGATTGCAGATCGGGATCAACTCACGCTCGTCTTCGCGGTAAAGAAGATTGTAGTGATCCTGCATGGAAACGAATGGCGTCCAGCCATTCCTATTGGCGGCGATCTGCATATTGTGGAATTGATAGCCGTACATCGCGGAAGCACCGAGTGCTCTCACTTTACCTGACTTAACAAGGCTGTTGAGCGTTTCCATCGTCTCCTCAATTGAGGTGTCATAATCAAAGCGGTGAATAATATAAAGATCAAGATAATCCGTTCCCAGCCGCTTTAACATACCGTCAATTTCGCGCAGGATCGCTTCTCTGGAAAGATGGCCCTCGTTGAAATAGACCTTAGAGGCTAATACCACCTTGTTACGGGACACATTGTTTTTGATGGCGCGGCCAAGATACTCTTCGCTGGTGCCCGCCGAATAGGTATTGGCGGTGTCAAAGAAATTGATACCGAGGTCGAGTGCGTGTTTGATGATCGTTTCGCTCTCCTGTGGGTTCAGCGTCCATGCGTGCATCTTGCTGGCAGGGTCGCCAAAGCTCATGCAGCCTACGCAGAAACGCGAAACCTGAATATCTGAATTCCCGAGTTTTGAGTACTCCATTTTATATCCTCCTTATTTGTTTTTATTTATGTTTTCAGCAGCATCATTTACACACCGAAGCGCGTTCAGACTGCGCGGATACCCGATGTACGGCAGACACTGGGACACGATTTTGATCAGGAACGCCTTGTCATTGCCAAGGCGCATATTTGCCGCCGTATGGCTTGTAAGCTGAGGTTCACAGCCACCCTGTGCCGCGAGAAAGCAAAAGGTGATCATTTCACGCTGTTTTAAGTCCAGCCCTTTGCGGGTGTAATAATCTCCAAAACAATTCTCTGCCAACCAGCGATTGATATGTCGGCTTTCTTCCGGACCGGACTTGTGGAATTCTCGCATTCCGCCACCGAAAATGTCAACCTGCGCCTGAACTCCCGCTTCCAGCCGATTTTCAGTGGTGGTGGTCGCCTGAGGAGTGAGCGGCAATGTTACACCGTTTGCTTCCAAAACCTCGTTGGCAGCTTTCAAAAACGGCAATACTCTGCCCATGCCGCAGTAGTCCACCGCCTGATAAACAATCTCTTTGATCTCCACCGGGGTTACACCGAAATTCAGCGCGGCCAGAATCATAGCGCGAAACTCGTCGATGCCTTGGCAGCCGATGAGCGTAGCCAGAATCGCCATGAAGCGGGTACGGTCGCCCAGATCATCGTGGTTGACCACCTCGTCAAAGGCAAAATTGTCAAACCGCTCAATGAATTCCGGGTCGGTTTCCAGAAGATTTGAGACATACCCTGGAAACATCTTTTCATGATACTGTTTGGCGTTGTCTGTAATAGCCATATTGCATTCCTCCTTAGAGAGCCACCTTGTTTTACAGTCCGGTTTTTTGAATCCAGTTTTCCAATTCCCGGTCTGAGTGGTCAACGCTGCTACCCCGGATGGCAAGACCGCGTTTTACGTTTGCTCCGGGACAAAGGTTTTTGATGTCCGTTTCGCTTCTTCCCATTCCGCTTCCCTCGTTGGTACACAGCGGCAAAATCGTTTTGCCGGAAAAGTTATACCGCTCCAGAAACGTCCAGACCGGCATGGGCATGGTACCCCACCAGTTCGGAAAGCAGAGAACCATTGTGTCGTATCCATCAATACTGCTGGGATATTCTGACAGCTCGGGGCGGGCGTTCGTGCGAAGTTCTTTTTGCGCTTCTTTCGTACATGTATGGTAATCTTCGGAATACCGGTCTATTGAGTCAATTTTGAAAAGGCTGCCACCCGTCAGGTTCTGAAGCTTTTTTGCCGCGATTTCGGTGTTGCCAACGGAAAGGTTCACGATGTTCTCACCTATGTAGTTGTTACCGGATCGGGAAAAATATGCAATTAATATATTACTGCTCATGGCACATCCTCCTTATCTCGTGTGGTCCTGCTGTTCTGTACATAAGCCTAACACTTGGAGTTGACTCCAAGTCAAGCGAAATTTACAAATAAATTAAAATTATTTGTATAGCTGAGTGCGATGTTGGAAAAGCAGAACACAATGTCTGCGTTAACACAGGCGTTGTATTCTGCTTCTGTAAGATATATACGGCCAAGTATGCCGACAAAAGACCGCGAAAAAAGCAAAGGGAAAGAGTCACGACATGGAACGGTAGAAATATTTATTTATAAATATATGTCCTTTTTATAGCCTTTTAACGGTTGTTGTCACCAAAATATCACCATATTACGCATGATGGATGTATGCACTGTATATTGCAAAAACCTGTCGTAGTGACATGTCACCACGATTTTGTCACCATTTCACAGAAAAGGATGGAAATTTTACATCATTTGAGAATGAAAAAGCCCGCATAAACATAGTGTTTATGCGGGCTTGGCAGAGTAGGGGCTACCACATTTCGAGCCGTTAAGAGAACGGCACAGTATCTCCCAGAGAGAGTGTCACGGTTCATCACGGGGAAAATCACCGCAAAGTTCCATGATTATTGGTCATTTTTTATTTAAATACTCGGTCGGAGTCATTTTATAATACTTTTTAAATACGGAATTGAAGTGCTTCGCATTTACAAAGCCGACCTGCATTGCCAACGTATATATTTTATCGTTTGGGCTTACCTTCATTAATTTCACAGCCTGCTCCATTCGTATGCGTGTGAGAAATTTTGAATAAGGCTCCCCGATTTCCTTATGGAACAAATCGCTTAAATAGCTTGACGATACCCCCAGCTTTTCCGCAATTAACGTCAGACTGATCGGCTCACTGTAATGGGAATAGATGTATTCCTTTGCTTTATCGACCAATTGGCTGCCTTCTGCCCCTTCTTGAATGTGATGGTTTAATCGGAGAGACTGGACTGCCTGATAAAGGACGCTGCCGCATATTTCTTCCAGGCTATGATCAGAGGAAGAGAAATCCCGTAGATTATAAGTTGCTTCAAGTGCAGATTTAAAACAGTCTTTTCCCTTTTTTAGCCGCTCCGTCAGGTAATACAGCAGAAAAACGCTCGCTCTTACAAACAGTGCCTTTTGATCCTTCTGTGGCGGCAACTTACGAATCAATATATGAATATCATTTTTTAGTTTTTCATCATTGCAGGATACAAAATCCAAGAAAATTGCTTCGAGCGACAATTGAAATTGTTCCAGAAAAAAACGGTCTCGAATGAAATCGCTTGGAGAATTCAGCGAGCAGTCAAGCTGCGACGCCAGCATGGTTCGTTCTGCACTGACATAGGCTTTTCTTAGAAATAAAAAATCGTCAGCCATGGTGCCGTAGGAACCGCAAACATGAATATCGTAAGTATTATAAAAATAGCTGTCGATTTGCTTCATGATACCGTGAATTTTCTGCTCCAGATGATCGTTGCTGTCTGCACAGAGCAATATGGCTGTGTTATCATAGCGGCAATAGCTGGCGGCGATCCCTTGTGAAACCGTCAGTTGCGTACAGTATTGGTTTAATCTTATTTTGTATGAAGCGATATCCGGATCGTCGTTTTTCGAAAAAATATCCGCGTAATCTACCCCTAGAATCAGGATACAGGAATAGGGTTCATTTTCCCAAATAAGCCTGCCGCAGGCGGCATTGTAGATTGTGCGTGCGCTTTCCTCTTTCCCTTCGATGATTGCATCAAGATATGCAGATTTTAATTCTCCGTCGGTGAGCCGATCAATTTTAGAAATAATATTTTCAGTGAACATTTGCGTTTCAAACTGTTTGAGGGAGTTATCAATTCTTTTCAGTGTTTCCGCTAGATTCGAGTCACTGAGCGGTTTCAGCAGATAGTCGGATACGCCGCAGCGGATTGCCCGCTGTGCATAGTCAAAATCGTCGAAACCGGACAAAATTACCACTTTTGTTTTGGGGTAAATTTCATATATAAATTTTGCCAGTTCCAAGCCGTCCATCTCCGGCATTTTAATATCGGTAATGACAAGGTCAAAGTTTTGGGTTTGCAGCAAACTGACTGCTTCAAGCCCATTTGCAGCGATTCCCGTCACACACCAGCCCGGAGAGATTTGTTCTAAATTAGTGCTCAAATATTTCAGCATAAGAGGTTCATCATCAACGATCATGACGGAACGCATCGCGGGCTCCTCCTTTATCATTCAATGGCAGTCTTACAGTGACGCAGGTGCCTTCGTTTATAGTGGACTCAATGGAAATACCGTACTCTTCTCCGAATTTTAATTGCAGTCTCGAATTCACATTAAGCAGTCCAATACTTTCCTCAAAAATATCGGTCTGGCTCTGCGGGTTAGGAGGGGAATCCTTTAAGGAGCGATTTAAGTCCTCCAGCAGCAATGGATCAATCCCCTTTCCGTTATCAGTGACAGAGATCAGTAAAAGATTGCTTTCAATTCTGCATCCTAATCGGATAAGGGAGGCGGTTTTTGTGAATTCGCATCCGTGGATAACGGCGTTTTCTACAATGGGCTGCAAGGAGAGTGCGGGTATCCGGTAGTCCTTTACGGATTCCGGTATTTCGATGGAAAAGGTAAGTTTTTCCCCGTAGCGGCTTTTTTGCAGACCTAAATAGGCTTCTATAATTTTTATCTCTGCCGCAAGGGCAATGTCCTTATCTGTGTTCATTACACCGCGCAAATAATAGGACAGCTTTTCGATGTCACTCACGGCCTGCTGTGTTTCCCCGCATTTTATCAGCAGGCTGATGGTGTTAAGGGTATTGTATAAAAAGTGGGGTTTTATCTGGCTGTAAAGCGCATTATACTGCGCCTCCTTTTGTAAATAATTCATTTCGTACACTTCTTTGACAAGCTGGGTGTTTTTTACCATGGTCGTCTGCAACTGACTTACCATGTTATTAAACGAATCCCCCAGATAACCAATTTCATCATGTGATTTCACCGGAACCTGAACTGTCAGATCGCCCTTTTCGACTAATTTCATCTGATTGACGACATGAAGCAGAGGCTCTAAAAAGCTGTTGGCAAACAAAATCAAAATTAAAACAGCAAAAATGGAACAGAATGCAGCCAATAAAAACGCGGCGTTTCTGGTCTGGGAAAAATAGTAGTTGAGGGAATCGTAAGAGTGCACTTCAACCACTTTCCAACCGGTTGTTTTCAGAGTGCTGGTATTCAGAACATACTGCTTTTTGCCGATCGTTTCAAGGCTGCTGCCGTTTACCGACAGAGCCTTGCTGTAAATGGCATCGCCCAGCTCCCCGTGGGCAAATCTGCTGCCCTCGTAAATGATATTTTTATCGCTGTCCAGAATCAGCAGTGCGCTGTCAGGGTCAAGTTCCACCTTGTCGCAAATAGATTTTATTCCGGCATAATTCGCATCAACCTTAATAACTCCCAGCACAACAGAACTGTCTTTTTTGCTTCGAAGACCTTGTACGATTGAAAAAATCTGTGTCTTAACATTTCCGAATACTTTTTCTGATCGCACAGGGAGGAAAATCTGCTTCTGTGTGGATACTGCCTGCTCGTACCAGTCGGATTTTGTATAGTCTGTGTAATTTACCATATCAAATGGTGTTTTAATATTGGAGTAAACGGCGTTATCTGTAAGAATATAAACCCGTAAAATGTCTTCTCTAGGCAGAATCATAACAGACCCGAGAAAGGTTTCCACTTTTCGCTGTACTTCTAGTTTTTCAATTGCAGTTCTGGGTTTGCTTTCCAGATCGTCCATAATGCTGTTATTGTAATAGGGAGAAAGACTGAGCCGCAGCAGTTCACTCAAATAGGTATCTACATTAATGCTGATTTGTTCGATGGTCTGCTGCGTTTGCACTTTGGTCTGCTCAGTAAAGTAGTCAGAATATCTTTGATAGCTGATAAACGATACCAGCGTTACAAAAAAGAGAATCAATAGCGAAATGATAGTTACAAGCTTCTTCTTGATGCTCCAACCCCTATACCGTTGAAAAATCAGGTACTTCACAAAATCATCCCCTGTAAGCGGTTTTGCCTCTAAGAATCATTATAACATGACCATTTTATTATGCAATTCAAATAATAATCAATCTAAAGAATAGAAACTTTTATCTAATAAAATGAGAATTTTAATTTGCCTTCCGAAGTGATACGCTATATACAGCGAAAAATGCTACGACAATGAAGGAGGAATTTTCAGTGAAAAGGTTAATTTCCATGATGCTGAGCACGGTTCTTGTGGCAGGAACCTTTGCAGGATGCACAAGCCCGGCATCGACCAGTTCAGTGGGTACAGTGCCGGAGGCCGTTTCGTCACAGACGGGCTCTGCCAGCGGTGAGCATGTCAATTTGAAGCTCTTTACCGGAAAGATTGAAACAATAGACTTGATGAATGAGATTATTAACGATTTCAATTCTTCTCAGGACAAAATTACGGTTGAGCAGGAGTATCAGAAAGACGCAAGCAACATTATTAAGATCAAATTTGCGTCCGGCCAAGTTCCTGATATCATGACCACCTATGAGCAGGGATTTGCCGATCAGGGAAAATATCTTGATCTGTCAGGTCAGTCACAGTGGTGGGACCGTCTTCTGCCCGCGATGAAAGTGGACTGCACAGATGTAAAAAGCGGCAAACAGTACCGTGTGTGTACCAACATGACCATGGCAGGGTTCTTCTACAACAAAGACATCTTCAACCAACTCGGCTTGAAATCAGCGACTACATGGGATGGGTTTGTAAAAAATTTGCAGACTGTTAAAGAGAAGAAACCGGATGTTACGCCATGGTTTATTTTTGGCAAAGAAGCATGGCATTTGGGTCATCTGATTGAATTTATCCCGCATGGTTACATAAAGCAGGAACTTGGCGCAATTGATGCCAAAAAGGCCATGCTCTCAAATGACAAGACAAAGTTAAACTTTGGGGCTTCGGACGGAGCAATGGCAGTGTTTGCAAAAAATTTGCTGGATCTCAAAAACAAAGGATTGATCAATTCCGACGTGCTTACGGCTACAAGCGATAACTGTGTGCAGGAATTTGTAAATGGAAAGGCCGCAATGCTGAGCAACGGTATGTGGGTACTTTCCAGCCTGCAAGAGGCAAATCCTGACATCGCGAATAAAATTGGCTTCGCTCCTTATCCGGCCTATATGCCAAATTCCAAACCGGTGGTTCTGAGTGCGGAGGATTCCGGATATTCTATCTCGGCAACAACGGAACATAAAGCGGAAGCAATCGAGTTCCTGAATTACCTCTTTAAAGCGGAAAACCAGAAAAAGTACAGCGAAGGAGCAAAAGCGCCAAGCGCTTTTAAAGACGTACAGGCGGATTGGGCGCCAACCAATGTTGCAAAAGAAGTTAATGCTGCGCTGAGCGACGCTGTAAATATTGGGTTTACAAACGAAAAGCCTGCCGGATTCTCCGGAGATGACGCCGGCAGAATGGTGCAGGACTTGTTGAGCGGGAAATATACGCCCGAAACTTTTGCCAAAGCCTATGAGAAAGCATGGGATGACGGAATGAAATAAGGAGTGACATTTGCGGGGGGTGTCTAACAAAGATGCCCCCGCAGTTTTTTAGAAGGAGTTTTGGACGAATGACAAAATCATCAAAAATCGGCCTGCACACTTTCATGGCGGTTCCGGCGTTTCTTTTATTTGCTCTGTTTTTTGTTTATCCATTAATACAGGGAATAGGGATGAGCCTCACCGACTGGGACGGTATCAGCCGGGCAAACTTTATTGGATTAAAAAATTTCACCGACTTTTTTCAGGATGATCGGGCGGTCGGGGATATAAAAAATACATTGTTATTTGCGCTGGGCAGCGCTCCTCTTTTAAACATTGTAGGGCTTTGCTATGCCCTTCTAATGAACGGAAAGTTTAAAGGAAAGGGTGCCGCGCGTGTAATTATTTATCTGCCTGCTATCATCAGTCCGTTGATTATGGGTTATATTTGGTACTTGCTGCTGCAGCCGGGACGTGGATTTGTTTTCCATGCACTGGAACTGATCGGAAAATCTTCCTGGCTCGGAAATTGGCTCGGTGATTACGCTGCGTCAATGATTGTGCTTATTCTTGTCAACGTATGGCAGTATGCCGGCATGACGATGGTAATTTACCTGGCGGGATTACAGAGCATTCCCGAGGAATTATATGAATCGGCTAAAATGGACGGCGCGGGGAGCTGGACCGGCTTCCTTTATGTAACTATGCCGATGCTGCTGCCTTCTATTCGAATTAATATTGTAACAAACATTATTGGTTCTTTGTCTGTTTTTGATATTATTATGGCATTGACAGACGGCGGCCCGGGTTACGCGACGGAAAGCCTGAGTGTTTATATCATGCGTATGTGCTATGGCAGTAAAACAGGATATTCCACAGCGGTGGCTATCATTATGTTCTTCATCATATTGGTTCCGGTTATAATTTCAATGCGGCTTACCCGGGAAAAGGAGTGATACCAGTTTATGGCTTCAAAAGCGCTTAAGAACATAGCAATTGTGCTGATTTGCGGAATTTGTCTGATTCCGTTTTATATTCTTTTCATCTTATCTCTCAATACACCCAAGCGGACATTTGATCAGGGAAATCTGTTTATACCTGATTTCTATTTTCAAAATTACATGGATGCGTGGAATAGATCCCATATTGGCAGTGCGATTATCAATTCCGCTGTAATTACAGCGGAAGCGCTTATTTTGATTCTAGTTTTAGGCGCAATGGCGGCTTACGCAATAGCAAGGTTTAAAAATAAATTTAACCAGTTCGTCTTTTGGCTTTTTATGAGTTGTATGATGATTCCCGGAATTATTAACACGGTTCCGCTCTACACCCTGATGATACGGATAAAAGCAATCAATACACTGTGGGGGATGAGCGTTGTATGTGCCACGATCGCGTTACCCTCTGCGGTATTCATTTTTACCGGATTTATCAAGTCCCTGCCGCGTGAAATTGAAGAAGCCGCCATCATTGACGGCTGTTCGTGGTTCTCTGCATTCTGGAAGATTACGTTTCCGCTTTTGAAACCATCCGTTTCTGCGGTCATTATTTTAAACGGATTCGGTATTTGGAATAACTATTCGCAGGCTGTATTTTTTTTGCAGGACAGTAGAAAACACAATATTCCTCAGGCACTTTCGGTTTACTTTCAGCAATTTGCGGGAGCTCACTGGAACCTGATGGCGGCAACTGCGGTTATGGCGGTGATTCCTGTTATTATTGTTTTTTTAATATTTCAGAAAAACCTTATGAAGGGCCTTACAGACGGGGCTGTTAAGGGATGAGAATGGAGATTTCGATGAGGATTGATTTGTATCCTGAAAAAGCACAATACATAACCGGTGAAAAAGTGCAGTTAATCGCGCAGCTGGATGCGTTTCCACCGAAAAACACTATTGCTATCCTGCAAGTTTATCATTTGGATCAGCAGATTTTATCTTTTCAGATGCCGGCCCAAAAGGTGATGTGTTTTGAAGTTGGAGATTTTTCTCAGTGCTTTGCGGGCTTTGGGGCAGAGTTGTCCATTCTGCATAACGGGAATGAAACAGCATTTGCATCGACTGCTTTCGATGTGGTGGCAAGGCACAGCCAAGTGATTCGTTATGGCTTTCTCAGCGATTTTGGGTCAGAAGAAAACGAGTGTACGGATGTTGAGACGTTAAGAAAATTCCATATCAATATGGTGCAGTATTATGACTGGTCTTATCGTCATGACGATTTGGTTTCGCCTGAAAACCAGTATTCTGATATGATGGGACGATGGGTGGATTTGGAAACGGTAAAAACAAAAATTGCCGCCTGCCGCCGCTTTGGGATCAAATCCCTTGGATACGGCGCGGTCTATGCAGCCTCGAGAACATTTTATGAAAAGCATCCGGATTGGGCGCTTTATACCGCCGCAGGGGAACCGTTTGTTTTCATTGATACTTTTTATCTGATGAATATCGCAGAAAATTCTCCGTGGCACGACCATATTATCAATGAGTACGCAAAAGCAGTTTCACAGGTGGGATTTGACGGTATCCATATGGACACCTACGGATTTCCCAAAACCGCATTTTCAAGTACAAAGGATAGGATTCGGTTGGATGAAGAATATCCGCACTTGATTGAGAATATAAAAAAGGCATTGAATCAGATTCAATCGGACAATTACCTGATTTTCAACAATGTGGGAAATTGGCCGGTGCAGTCGGTGGCCGACACGGAACAGGATGCGATTTATATTGAAGTTTGGGAACCGTACTCGCAATACTGCCATATTAAACAGATTATTTTAGAAGCAGAGAAAGCATGCGGAAATCAAAAACAAGTGATTCTGGCCGCGTATCTTGCTCCGTTTCGTACAGATACACAGGAGCGCGCGCTGAACGCGGCGTTGCTTCTGACGGCCGCAATTGCTTCGAACGGAGCGACGCACCTGTTGCTCGGCGAAGAAAACGGTGTGCTCACACAAGGGTATTATGTGGATCATTCTGTTATGACGGAGCATCAATCGAAATGCTTGCGAAATTACTACGATTTTCTGGTTCGTTATACGGAACTGCTTTATGACAAAAGCTTAAAGGATGTCAGTTTTACCCATATTGGCTGGGATAACACAGAGTATCGGTGCCTGACTCACTCTTGGAGCCCGGATGGGAAGATCGACACGCTATGGCTGACTATTCGGGAAAATGAGAAATTTAAGTGTATCAGTATCATTAATTTGGTTGGCTGCGAAAATGATGCTTGGAATCAGGGAAAAAATACTCCCGTTTCGCAAAAAGAAGTTGCGTTTGAAGTACAGGTAGACAGGAAAATAGGCGGCGTATTTTTCGCTTCACCCGACTGGGAAAAACGCGGTGCCCAACGTCTTGATTACAGCCTGAAGCATACGGATCGGGGAATTGCGGCACAATTTACGGTGCCGTATGTGGACTTCTGGAGTATGGTCTATATTTTACTCGAAGAAGACTGTATTGATATTTCCGACATAAATGGGAAGGAGAATTGACAGTGGGAAAAACATGGTGGAAAAATTCCGTGGTTTATCAGATTTATCCGCGCAGCTTTATGGACAGTAACGGCGACGGTATCGGTGATATACAGGGAATTATTCAAAAATTGGATTACATTAAGGACTTAGGTGCAGATGTCATATGGCTGTGCCCGGTGTATCAGTCCCCAAACGATGACAATGGGTATGACATCAGCGATTACCGCAGAATTATGAAGGAATTCGGTACCATGCAGGATTTCGATAATCTGCTGAGTCAGGCGCACGAAAAGGGCATCCGGGTCATCATGGATCTCGTGGTGAACCATACTTCCGACGAGCATCAATGGTTTGCAGAAAGCAGAAAATTAGTCAGCGGCAATTATCGTGATTATTATATCTGGCGTGAAGGAAAAGCCGGAAATCCTCCTAACAATTGGGGGAGTTGTTTCGGCGGATCGGCATGGAATTATGACGATCAGACCGGTATGTATTATCTTCATCTTTTCTCTGAAAAGCAGCCGGACCTGAACTGGAATAATCTGGAGGTAAGAAATTCAGTTTACGACGTCATGACCTGGTGGCTTGATAAAGGAATCGATGGGTTCCGAATGGACGTCATCAGTTTTATATCAAAGAATTCTGAAATGCCGGACGGAATAATCAAAGAAGGCAATCGGTTTGGTGATTTTTCACCCTACGTCATCAATGAACCGCATGTTCATGAGTATCTTCAGGAAATGAACGAGCGGGTCTTATCAAAATACAATATTGTGACAGTCGGAGAAACCCCGGATGTAACGGTATCAGAGGCCAAAAAATATGCGGGATTCAATACCGGAGAATTGAACATGGTGTTTCAGTTCGAGCATATGGGTCTTGATTCCGGAAAGCATGGAAAATGGAGCGAGAATAAGTTCCAACTCTCTGACTTGAAACGTGTGATGAGTAAGTGGCAGACAGAGTTATACGGCCACGCCTGGAACAGCCTTTACTGGAGCAATCACGACCAGCCTCGCGCTGTTTCCCGGTTTGGGAACGACTCAAGTCCTGTCTTCTGGGAAAAGTCGGCTAAAATGCTGGCAACCTGCCTGCATATGATGCAAGGGACTCCGTTTATTTATCAGGGCGAAGAATTAGGAATGACCAACGTTGCTTTCGACCGGCTGGAAGACTACCGTGATCTGGAAACCCTGAATGCTTATGAAGAGCTGGTAAATAACCAAAATGTCAGTGAAGAGACCATGATGAAATATATTCATCATGTCAGTCGCGACAACGCCAGAACTCCAATGCAGTGGGATGACAGCCCCAACGCAGGATTTTCGACTTCTGCACCATGGATTGCAGTAAATTTAAATTATCTTCATATTAATGCCAAGTGTGAAATTAACGATCCGGATTCAATTTATTTTTACTATAAAGAGCTCATCCGTATCAGAAAGGAAAATCCAATTATCGTGGAGGGGAAGTATGAACTGTTTGACGAGGAAAATATAAATATTTTCGCTTACCTAAGAACTTTGAATCAGCAAAAACTTTTGGTGCTTTGCAATTTCAGTGAAAATTCTTCTGAGATTTTGTTGCCGCAAGATTTTAAGGGAACCGATTATAAATTGCTGATTTCCAATTACAGTGATGTGAAAATCTGCAAATCCATGCAGCTCAGGCCTTATGAAGCTCTTGCCTTCCTGTATCAGTAATCTTTTTAAATATGGATAAACCGAGACAAATTTGTCTCGGTTTATATTTTTTAATTTAAATACAAAAAAATTAAACTAAAATATAAAAAAGTAGGTATTTAATACAAATAGATTTACTTGTAAAATTACAATTAGAAAATATGAATAAAGATGTGTGCTATTGGTTTTCTTAAGGAGGTGAGACGATTAGGAACCGAGAAAGTTGGTGCTGAATAAAAGGAGGAAGGAAAATGAAAAGTAAATTTATGCGTTTATCGGTTCTTTTTACCTGTAGCGTTTTGGTATTTACAAGCAATATTGCCTTTGCCGCCCAAAGCGCCACTACACCATCCAAATCAGAAACAAGCACAGTTGCTGCGACTGCTTCAAGCGATGGGGAAATTACAAGACTCTATACGGACAAAGCTTGCTATCAGCCGGGTAATACAGCAATCATAACTGCCGAAATTAAAAACAGTTCATCCGGCAGTATTACCCAGACGGTCAGTACCACGGTATATAAATTAAATCAGTCTGTATGGTCTCTTAATGAAAATGTCACCATCGGAGCGAACAGTACAGAGGTGCATACAATTTCCTGGCCATGTGGCACCTCAGATTATTCAGGCTATATGGTAAAAGTCACTTTAGGAAATGGAAATACAAAAGTAACGGCAATTGATGTTTCCTCGGATATATCTCGCTACCCGCGTTATGGATACAGTGTTGATTTCCCCGAAGGAGAAACAGCGGCCCAGAGCACAGATCTAATGACAGAGCTTGCGCAGGATTATCACATCAATTTGGTTCAATATTATGACTGGATGTGGAGACACGAGAAGGATCTTCCCTCCGATAGCGCCACATCATGGGTCGATATGTTTGGCAATACCATATCGAAAAACAGTATTCAGCAGAGAATTAATGCCGGACATAGCTTGAATCAAAAAGCCTTGGCTTACCAAATGGTTTATATGGCGCGAGAGGGTTATCAGAATTATGGTGTCAGCAAAGAGTGGGGACTTTACAAAAATCAGAATCGAAATATTGACTATGATCCGAATACCCCTTCCACAATTAACAACATTGATCAGTACATATTCCCGCTTGAGGGTAAGCCATCCCCAATCCTGTTTGTCTTCAATCCGTTTAACCAGCAATGGAGGAATCTAATGGCCGGTCAGTATGCCAGCGCGATTAATACGTTGGGCTTTGACGGAATCCAGTTGGATCAAATGGGAAGCTTCTGGGGAAACGTAAATTACTATGACTATTCCGGTAATCAGGTCGACCTGGCAAATTCGTTTTCTCCCTATGTAAATTACATAAAACAGCAATTGACCCAAAACAACAGCACAAAAAATTATGTAACAATGAATGCGGTAAACGGTGCAGCTTATCCAAATGATAATTTCTCCTCAAATGATATTATTAAAAATTCCAACACTGATTTTCAATTCAGTGAAATTTGGCAAAATTCCGCCAACTATAACGATCTGAAAAATTATGTTGACTGGCAGAGGAAAAACGACGGTGGGAAAACAATGGTATGTGCCGCTTACATGAATCAGTACGATAACCTCGGAACAACGTATCAGGCGGAAAGCGGCAGTTTAAATGGAGTTCACAGTGCTTCTGAAAATGGTGTTACCTATGTTACCGGATTTGACCAAACCGGAGACAGTGCATCCTATACGGTTCAGGCACCAGAAGACGGAACTTACTCTTTGGCATTTCTTGCGTCCAACGGAACGGACACGCGCTCCACGAAAAGCATCTATGTTGATGGAACAAAAATGCTGGTTGCAAGTTTCGACAGCACCAGAGACGGTTTGATTCCCGCCCAGCCGAGTTGGTATAAATATTCTACTGAGACTTCTTTTACAGCACCAAAGACACTTTACTTAACACAGGGAAGCCATACACTGAAAATTCAGCAGGATGCTGACAATCAAGGCGGAGATATTCGCCTTGATAGCATTACATTCGGTATGTTTGATGCGAATTCTGTACGTCTGACGGATGCTGTGTTGGCGTCTTCCGGAGCAATGCATATTGAAATGGGCTCCGGCTTGTCCATAGCTAATGGCAGCACAGGCTATAGTGATGCGGTGATGCTGGGACACCCATATTACCCAAAGGCGTTTAAATCCATGAGGAATGACCTGAGAGACGCAATGAAAAATCAATATAATTTTATTACGGGTTACGAGAATTTGCTATATGACCCGGATATCATTACGTCGGACGGCGGATTGCAAAATATCAGTATCAGCGGCCAGTCTGTTTCCGGAAGCGGAGAAGCGGGGAAAATCTGGTTTATTCCCAAAAACAAAGGGGATCAGTACGGAATTATTCACCTGATCAATATGACCTCCGAAACAGATACGGATTGGCGAAATGCCACTGCTGCGCCGGTTTCTAAAACAAATTTGTCTGTCAAATATTATATTCCATATTATAAATCGGTCAGCGGAGTTTATGTAGCTTCTCCTGATTCCAATAATGGCCTTTCAACATCATTAAATTATTCGGTTTCCAGTGATTCTAACGGAAAATATATAACTTTTACCGTTCCGTCCCTGAAGTATTGGGATATGATCTATATGAATTGGGGTTCCGAATCATGTCCTTCAACAATAGAAGCGGAAAAGTCGATCCTTTCCGGTGTTGCGACAAATACAAATCACACAGGTTATACTGGAACCGGATTTGTGGATTCTTATGGTGCGGAGTACTCTTCCGTCACATTTGACGTAAGTGTACCCACCAGTGGGTATTATAAACTTGGATTCCGGTATTCTAACTGTACTTCCGGGCAATGTAACCGATTGCTCATCATGGATAATGCATCAGTAGACAGTGTGGCATTCCCGGTTACAGCCAACTGGGATACTTGGAATACGTCGGAAAAACAGGTGTATATGCGTGCCGGAATGCACAGATCGGTGTTACTGGTGACTAGCAGTTATGGAGGTTATATCAATCTTGATAACATATCATTGCAGGCGTCTTAAGTGTTTTTTAGAAAGAGGGATCAAGGCCCCGCTAAAAAAAACTCAACCGGGGCCCAAAATAATTTAGGAGGTCAGTAAAATGAAAAAGGCAAGTCAAAAGAAGTTTCTGTCTACAGCAGCAATTACTCTTGTTTTCAGCATCTTGCTTAGCTTTGCCGGAATCCCCCCCATCGCACATGCGCAGACATATCCGCAAACACAATATGAAGCGGAGACCGCTACACGAAACAGCGTTACCACCAACACCAATCACACGGGATATACTGGAACGGGATTCGTAGATGGATACGGAGAAGTGGGTGACTATGTCCAGTTTTCCATCAGTACTGCTTCTGCGGAAGACATAACATTGCGGTTTCGGTACAGCAATTATACCGGAGCAACAAACATCAGAGAAGTATATGTTGATGGCAGCTTTATCAGCAACGCCTACTTCTTGGACACAGGAAGCTGGGATGCTTGGAAAACAACGGATGTCGGGACATCGTTGTCAGCAGGTACTCACACAGTAAAAGTAGCGGTTGAAAAAAGTTCAGACGGATATATAAACCTGGACAATTTAATTGTTACTCCGAAAAAAGTTTCAGTCAGAAGTTTATATACGTCAAACTGGAATAATATGATGGGTATTTGGCAATCAAGCAAACTGAATGATAACGATACTACAAGTGCAAAAGGTCCCAGACTTTCCGAATTGAGGTACTCCGGAAATTGGGGACAGAATCAAATTCAGGATTATACAGGATTTTTCCGTGATGAAACAAATAATATAAAATACGATCAGACCCACAACTTTGACTCGGAAGCGTATTATGATGAAAATGGTGTTCTTCATACCAATTTTCTAAAGTACAACGGAAGCCAGCCAAGTGTTGAAATTTCAAAAGATTATGTAACGGTGCCAAATCAGAATTTTATTGTTGTAAGGTACACCTTAAAAAATTCAGGCACTTCCAGTGCAAATTACAGCATATTGGATATGCTGCATCCTAATAACAGCACGTCGAATTCGATTGCTGCCAATTATGATTCCACAAGAAAAGCAATTATTGTAAACATGAGTTCCTCATCACAACCGTATTTGGCTTTGGGTGCTTTCAGTACGCCAACTTACTATCAGGCGGCAAATGATTCTGACAGCAGTTTAAGCAGTTCAACCTGCTCGCCTTGGTACACATTTGACAACAACGGAACCCTAAAGAACAATGCAGGAGCAACTGCTAAAGACGTATCAGCCGCATTTCAGCAAACTGTAACGATAGCAGCCAACGATACGCAGTACGTTTATTTTTATCTTGCGCTGGGATCCAGCCAAAGCGAGATACAAAGTACGTGTGATACCGCAAGGGCACAAAATGGAAGCTATTGGTTCGACAATACCGCCTCCGCTTATCAAAATTGGTTCAGCGGAAAGACGATTCCTTCTTTTTCGGATACAGATCTAACTACTATATATAAAAGAAATCTGGTAATGATCAAAAACGCAATCCGTCCTGGAAGTTCCTCAGCAGATGGAGCCATGCCCGCTACCACCAATCCATATAATTACGGCTATAAAGTATGGGCAAGAGATTCCGCGGTTACCGCAATGGCTTTAGATGCAGCAGGGTTTACTTCGGAAGCCACGAAGTATTGGAACTGGCTTGCTGCCCGGCAAAATACGGACGGAACTTTCCATACTTGTTATGGGTTGTGGGATAATACCAATCAGAATTTCGTGGAACCTGAAAATGATTCTATAGGATTTTTCCTGATTGGCGCTTACCAGCATTACAAGCTGACAAATGATCAAAATTTCCTCACGAATATTTACTCCGCGGTGCAAAAATCCGCCAACTATATTATGAACAATACCAGCCAAAGCACTGGGTTCGGCCCCGCCGATAAGAGTATATGGGAGGAGGGAGATACCTCCGAATACTATACATATACTCAGGCTGCCTATGCCATGGGATTAAAAAGCGCAGCTTTAGTTGCAGGAATCGAAGGGAACGCTACACTCAAAGACAACTATAACGGTGCAGGCAGCACGATATTAACGGCAATCAACCGCGACAGTACAAGTCAAGGACTATGGAATGTAACCAGTGGATATTATAACCGGTGTGTTAACGCGGATCTTTCTAACAATACATTGGAGGACTCCTCCACAAATATTTTGTTTGCGTTGGGCGCCATTGATGTACAGTCTTCGAGGGCTACCAAACACATTAACAAGCTGGAGAGCGATCTTGCAAGGGATGGCTACGGTCTTCCGAGATATACAGGAGATACTTTCTATTACACCTCACAATGGAGTCCCGGAGGAAATGAAGCGCTGGAAGCATCTCCCTCTTGGCCTCAAATGACAATGTGGGATGCGGTTTATCAAATCTATTCCGGTAACCGTGAAAAAGCTTACAATATGCTGGAATGGTTTAAGCACAGAACGGGGACTGGATTTATGGTGACTGGAGAAGCTGCAAGCAATGTCACAGAAGCTCCTTGTGTCAGCACGGCCAGCGAACCTGTTACAGCTGCTGCATTTGTCATAGCAAGTCTGGCGTATACCAACAATTACGATATGAGGATTTATGCGTCTGAGAACAATTCAGGGTGTTATAAATCCATTAATGTTACCAGCGGAGCCAGTTCGGATTGGAGTCAGTATCAATATGTGCCTTATTATGTTGACGCACCGAATGATACGACGGTTTCCGACAGCCAGACAGATATTAAAAAAGTTTATATTAGCAATGATGCAAACAACCTTTATTTACGAATCAATAATGTAGCTGGGACATTACCGGCATCATCCTCTCAAGATGATTTCAAAGTGACTGTGTATACGGAAGACTTTAGCAGCCAGGCCGCCACAACAACAAATAGCATTCACAATACTGCACTGGGAAGAAATATGGCTTATATGTTTACGAGAAGCAGCAATAGCAGCGATTTTAGTAAATATAAAGTCTCTGGAGGAAGCTGGACTACAGATAAATCCATTACATCCGTAATTGCCCCACAATGGGATACTGCAACCGGTGGTATCGAGTTGATTCTCCCAAGATCGGAAATCGGCTCACCGGCCAATAACGCTTGGGGACACATTACAGTTGTTTTAGAGAAGTATACAAATGGTTCTTATATTGATCAGGATACAGAACAACTAAACTATAGGCTAACTGGTAGTAGCGATTCATGGTTATACGGCAATTTTGAATAAACTTTAATAGTACTGTAGGCATTTACGTTTGGCCGTTTAAATCTTTATGCTTGCTTCCATGAAGAATAACAGCGCCAGCAATATCTTGCGGCTGGAAATTTCTCAGATAAAGTAAAGAAATCTCCTTTTGCTATAACGGTTGTTGGGCTTCCATTTAATAGCTAACAACAGCAAAAGGAGGTTTTAACAAAATTATCTATGACACGACTTTAATACAACTGCCCACCAAGGATGGAGATTCATCCTTGGTGGGCAGTTGTAGCATCCGGGATACGGCGCTCAACGCCATCAAGCTTCACATAAGTGGCTGTGCGGTAACAGAATCTCCGAAGGTATGCGAGCGGAGATAACTGCTGCCAAGTGTCTCGGAATCCCTGCAAAAGAAATACCGGAAGCAGAAATTCAAGGAGGAATTGATATGAAGCAGTATGGAGTATGGGCGGTCCGCAGCGCCAATTCCGTATGCGATGCGGCGCATAGCTGGTGTAAGAACAATGGCGAACCGATCAAATTTGATACTTATGAACAGGCGGGGGCTCATGCAAAATCTCTAAATGAAAATGCATACAGTCCAAATGTTCACTATTACCCAATCTTCCGGCATGAGCATGAAGACGTGCTGTGAATCAGGAGCCGGAAAAAGTTCATATTCAGGAATTTCTTGATATGATCGCACCTTCCATCATTAAATTCAATACGGACCATTCCGTCTGCGGTAATACCTTTCGGTGTGTTTGAACGCTCCGGGAATATCCGACATGGTAGTTATAGACGACGAATTATTTAGACAAATGTTTGCATCCCATAATAACAAGCGGTGAGTATCAGAAATCTGACACCCACCGCTTGTTTGTTCACGCAAGAATAAAGTATTTTATATTTTTTCTGTTTGCAGCACTCTTCTTTTTGTCTGAAAAAGCCTGAACGTAGTCAGTATAGCTCCCAAAAAACAAACCGCCACCAGTATTAGATAGACGTTGTTCATTCCGTAGACGAATACGTCATCTCTTCCTTTGACATAATCGGAAACACGCAGGTTTAACTTCTGACTCATAAAGCTGTACAGCAAGGTCGTTGAGAGCGTGATCCCTATAATTTGCCCAAGATTTCGCACCAGCGAATTGACACTGCCGACGATTCCGAGTTTATCTCTGGAGCAAGTGGACATAATCAGAGAATTGTTCGCCGGTTGGAAGAACGCCTGTCCTATAGCCATAATGGACACAAAAACCGCACAGATGCCTACCAATGAGTGTTCGTCCAGTCTCGACATGAAGAAAAAGCCGGACGCCATTAATAGCAGGCCTGCCAAAGTCAGTCCCTCCGCCCCTATTTTGTCGGAGAGGGTGCCGCATACTGGGGAAAGGACGGCAAGAATCAGTGGTGACAGCATCATAAACAGCCCGGCCTGCGCCGGGGTTAGCTTTAGGGTATCCTGAAGATAAAACGGAAGCAGAATAGCCGACGCGGCAATACAAATGAAAGAAATAAGCGCGCAGACTAAATTTAATGAGAATTTCGGGTTCTCAAAGATAGTCAGTTCCAGAAGGGGCTGCCTGCGTTTTTTCTCCAACCTGATAAACAGCGTAATGAAAATAACCGCCAGCAGGAGTGCAGTCAGGATGTACGGATTGGCAAACCCTGTCGTTTGAGCTTCAATGAGCGCTCCAAACAATAAAACCGTTCCCCCGAATTGAAGCGTTGCTCCGGCCTTATCCATTGGCTCACCGTTTTTGCGGCTTTGGGGCAGATACCTGAGACCAAGAAGAAAAACGATTATGCCAATCGGAACGTTAACCCAGAAAATGAAATTCCAGTTCAGAGCTGATAAGATGAATCCCCCTGCGGACGGCCCGATCATGTTCCCAAGCGCAACCGCTGTTGCCAGAATACCCAGTGCTTTGCCACGTCCCTCTTTCGGGTACAGCTCTGTAATAATCCCTTGATTGTTTGCCATATAGGCGGAAGCGCCAATTCCCTGAATGAAGCGGCAGACAATGAGGGGTGTGAACGAGCGGCACAGTCCACAAAGCAGGGAAGCAACGGTGAATAAAACCGTCCCGCATTGGAAAACTCTCGGTTTACCGATGATATCTCCCAACCGCCCAAAAAACAGCAATGTGGAGCAGATGATGATGGAGTAGCTGGCGACTACCCACTCGATGGAAGATAAAGGCACGTTCATTTTATCGGACATCACAGGCATAGCAACATTCACGATGCTGGAATCCAGCGTGGCCATAAAAGTCATGGCGACAACTACGAACAGGATAATCCCTTTTTTGCCGCCATCGTTTGTAATTTGTTCTGACATGTTTTGAGTCGACCTCTTTACCCTATTGTGTATTATTTTGCGGTTTACATCATCAGCCGCAAGTTTTATAATAGAGAAAAAGTCGCTGTTTCACAAGAACTGTGTTGCTCAATTTTTGCACTGTATTGATATGGAGCGGTTAAATGAAAAATTTAAATACCTATTGGCTCCGGAAAATGCCGGATTCTGATTTTTGCGTTGATATATTTAAAAAGAACAATGTAAAACGCGGAGGAAGCATTCGATTACATTGGCATGAGCACTTGCAGTTCTATTATTTTGTGGAAGGTGAGGCACTTCTTGAATGCGGTCATAACCGCTTCGAAGTGTCGCCCGGAAGCATCGTGGTCATCAACAGCAACGAACTGCACTATCTGGAAAGCCTCTCGGATGACCTTGAATTTTACACGATCCGAATAGACCCGACATTCCTGTTCAGCAATCAGGTTGACTTATTGCAGACAAAATATCTGGCCCCTCTGACTTCCAACCGGATTTCTTTCCGGAACCTGATTGAAAATGACACGGGGGTATTGGAATGTGTAACAAAAATCCTTCAGGAATATGATTTAAAAGAAGTCGGATACGAGCTTGCCATGAAGGCATCAATTTATCAGTTAATAGTTCTGTTGTTGCGCGGCTATGTCTGCAAAATCCTGTCGGAGAAAGAATTTAAAGAAAAAACCTGCTCCCTGAAACACTTTAATGCCATTCTTCAATTCATTGAGGATAACTACGATAAAAAGATCCGTTTAAAAGAACTTGCGGATTCGGCCAATCTCAGTGAATGCCATTTCTGCAGAATATTCAAACAGATCACCGGAAAAACATTGACCAATTACGTCAATGAAATTCGGCTTGAAAAGGCTGCCTGCTTTCTGAAACAAACAGATCTGAATATCACAGAAATAGCGCTGAAATGCGGCTTTGACAGTATCAGTTACTTCAATCGGTTATTCAGTAAGTATTATAAAAAATCCCCGACGGAATTCAGAAAAGCAAGTAAGCTATAGTCGAAGAGCCGCCGGGTCGCATTTGTTGAAATAGCAGCGCAAACTTTATGGTCTTGCCTCGTAATTGTATTTTTTAATAAAATGTTAAAAACTGTCACAGAACTGTGAAAGGCTACTCTTTAAAGTAATACTTAATATGAACATCTGCGTGACAAACTGAAATTTATTACTTTTCCAGTATCATATCAATTAATGCCTTTATATGGATCTGCATTGTATCAAGACACTTGATAGGAACAGTTTTATTTTTAAACAGTAGCGGAATTTCAGTGCATCCTAAAACAACTGCCTGAATACCGGCTTCATCTACCATCCTTTGAACAATTTCAAAAAAAGCCGAACGAGTCTCTTCCTGAACTATTCCCAATTCCAATTCGGTTTCAATCTTTTGCCCGATATACTTCATTTCTGGCTCAGTAGGAACAGCTACAGAAATGCCAGATTGAAAAAAAGGACGCTTAAAAAAATCTGCCTGCATGGTAGGAATCGTTCCAAGCAAACCAATTTTGGAAACACCCTGTCGTCTTGCCTCATCACAAGTCGTTTCAACGCTACTGACGATGGGGATAGATGTTCTTTTTTCCAGTTCATCAAATACAATGTGTGGGGTATTTCCTGTCATCGCAGCAAAATCTGCACCAGCCCTAGCGAGGTTCTCAATTCCCTTTGCTAAATATGAAGTCAGACCCACATAGTCTTTTTCCTTGCAGAACTGCAACACTTCAAAAACACTTAAGCTCTCAATGCAAAGATTCGGGAAATAAGGCTTCCTAACACGCGCTTGCACGCCAAACACTATATCATGATAATAGGGAATTGTAGATTCTGGGCCAATGCCACCAATCAAGCCAAGTTTTTTCATATTATATCTCAACCTCTTTCTCAAAAAAATCTGCTTTTCTGGAATAAGTTCTTGTAACAAAACATCCGCCGTCCCAGAATGTTGAAATCCGAGCTTTTTATATAGAGCGGCCGCTGGTTCGTTTCCTGCAAAAGTATCCAGACGAATCACGCGGCACTTTATTTTACTGGCCTGTTCCAATGCAAATTTGATCATAGTTTTACCATAGCCTTTACCGGCCACTGATGGCGGTATGCACAAGGATGACAGATTATGAATAAAAAGTTCGTGATGATTGCTACGGTTTCTACTATTTGCTTAGCCACAGTAGTGGCAAGTTTTTCTGCTTCAGCAATGCAGGTTCCATCAAATCAGGTGTTACAGGAAGCAAAAAATCACAATTATATTACTATGCAAGGTAAGGTTCCTGTAAGGAAAAGCGAACAAGCATAAATCGCTCGCAATAGTACTACTAATTTTAAAATTTTTGATTGTACACAACGAATGGTCGGTTTCAAAGAAATGCCCTTACCTGACATTGCACCTCATGGAGCTGCAATCGCAAAAATTCTGCAGTACAGAAATTTAGATGCGATTCCCATCATTGTTAGAGCAATGGTGGGAATGTTTTTTTATAGTAAAGTTCTTTAATAGGATAGCAGTAATTAATGAGATTAATATGCTTGCCAACGTTTCTACTAAAGATCTCTCTGCAAAGGATTTATAATATCATCTGTTCCAATATTTCAACTGCATCACTGACATATTTCGGGCACTTAGTCTTGAAAACACCTGACTGCCTTGCACGATCAAGCTGTGACTCATCGCTAAGATCATAGCTGATAAGTTCTGTGCAATTAACTGAACCATTACGCTTTTGGAACTCGGATATAAAATTCTGAGCGATTGTATAATTCCGGATTTTAAGATCTCCGTTTTCAGAATTTTCCGGTCCATATTTCAGTCCGATGACCAACAGAGCCCCTGTTACAGCGCCGCACACCCCTCCGGTATGCCCCAGCCCGCCGCCAAACGGACAGGCTATTTTCAAACCGATTTTTTCTTCAAGTCCAAATTCTTTGCAAAAAGCTGTAAATACCGCCTGTGCACAGTTGCAGCCGTTGCCAAAACACGTAACCGCTTTCTCAGATCTGTTCATTCTCGTATCACGCTTTCTTTATTAGTTAACACCTATTGTGTTACTCCTTCTTTCCATTAAGACGGTGCTGCGCCAATGACCGCTGATATCACAGCCTATTCTTTCACGGTAGCCGACTTTTCGGAAACGGCACTTCTCATGAAGTTGGATACTTGCAGGATTATCCTCCATAATGCCTGACTGGAGCATCCAGATTCCGGCTTTTTCAGACTGATCAATCAGATATTCCAGAAGCTTTTGGCCGATGCCATTTTTCCGATTGCTTTCCGCTATGTAAACACTTACTTCTGCGACACCTCTGTACACACACCGGCTGCTCACACCGGATAGGGCAATCCAACCTGCAACTTTTCCACCTGCAACCGCTACAAAACGGCAAATCGACAGATGCGATGCATCCCAATCCTTGTATTCCGGAATTTCCGACTGGAAGGTTGCTTTGCCGGTGGCGATTCCCTGCCGGTAGATTTCTGCCACATCCGGCCAATTCTGTTCGCTCATAGGGCGTATGAATAGTTCCATTACAAAGTGCTCCTTATTTCTCTTGATTTTTCGACAGTGCGTCGATTAATATCTGAAGGCTTTCCAAAACCTGTTTCTGCTTGGATGAGGGAATCGATTCATAGATTCGTTGAAAATGGGCGTTCCGGTCGGATTCAATGGAATGAAAATGGTCTTCACCGCTCTCCGTAAGGGATATGGTAATATACCTCCGGTCTGCCGGGTCGATGTCCCTTTTTACGAGGTCCTTTGCAACCAGTTTGTTAACCGTTCGGCTCATCGTACTGCTGTCAAGGTTGAGCTTATCTGCCAGATCGTTCAGAGATATTTTTTCGGCACGCCCTATTTCCACAAGGGCGTGACATTGGGCCATGGAAATGCAGCCACAGCACGACCGCTGGCTTTCCTGAAGAATACCAAGTTTTCGCTCAAGCTGTCGTATTAATTCGCGAAGTTGTATGAGGTTAAGTGTTTCAGTCATAATCATTGCCTCCTGCAAACATTGTATCACAAAATAATTGTATAATACAAGTATTATACTTTAGGAAACGGCTGACCTTTCTACTGAGCGTCAGCCGTTTTTCCTGAGTCATACTAATTCCGTTATTCTGCGCTTCAGGTCCGTAATCTTATCCTCGATCACTTTAGCGGTTTTCGTAAACTCCTCTTCGGTTTTCCCTGTCGGGTCTTCCAGTCCCCAATCCTCGCGGTGCTTGCAGGGAAGATACGGACACTGCACACCGCAGCCCATGGTCACCACTATGTCAACCGGAGGTATTTCCGACAATAGCTTCGGCCGCTGGTTTTGGGTCATATCCACTCCGTAGAGCTTTTTCACTGCACTTACCGCGTCCGGATTAATTTGTTTTTTGATTTCGGTTCCAGCGGAAAATGCTTCATATGTATCAGCAGCCAGAATCTTGCTGATAGCCTCCGCCATCTGTGAACGGCAGGAATTATGGGTACAGATGAATGCAACCTTCAGTTTATCACTCATTTTTGACCCTCCGCCTTTTTTACAGGAGCGCCTTGCGCATCGAAATATTTACCCTTGAAATACAGCGCAAGCCGAACAAGCAGAATCATCACCGGAACTTCAATCAGCGGCCCGATGACGGCGGCAAACGCCTGACCGGAACCAATGCCGAATACGGCGACGGATACCGCAATCGCAAGCTCAAAATTGTTGCTGGCTGCCGTAAAGGAAAGCGTTGTGGTCTGCTCGTAATGAAACCCGCTTTTGTAGGAGATGAAAAAGCTGATGGTAAACATCAGGACGAAATAAATGAGAAGCGGGACAGCAATCCGAACCACATCCAGCGGCAGCTGCACGATCAGCTGTCCCTTGATCATGAACATAATGATAATGGTATAAAGCAGCGCGATCAGAGCCAGCGGCGAGATTTTTGGAAGAAAGGTCTTATTGAGCCACTCCTTGCCTTTTACACGAATCACAGAAAAACGTGTGACAATACCAGCCACGAAGGGAACACCCAAGTAGGTCAGTACGCTTTGCGCGACCTCCAGAATGGAGACATGGATTGTCTTGCCACCCCAGGAAAGATGCAAAGCGCCCGGCAGTACCGTGACAAAAAGCCAGATGTAAACCGAATAAAGCAGAATCTGAAAGATGGCGTTGAGCGCCACCAGCGCCGCGCAGTATTCATTGTCACCCTTCGCAAGCGTGTTCCAGAGTATCACCATGGCGATACAGCGCGCAAGGCCAATGATGATAATTCCCGCCGCATATTCCGGCTTATCAGGCAAAAAGATGACAGCAAGAAGAAACATCAATATTGGCCCGATCACCCAATTCTGCAAAAGAGAAAAGCCGAAAACTCGCTTGTTGTTGGCCACCTTGCCGATTTCTTCGTATTTTACTTTAACCAGCGGCGGGTACATCATCAGAATCAGCCCGACCGCAATCGGCCAGGAGATTGTGCCGGTGCTAAGGCTGTTAATCGCGTTTGCGGCGGACGGAAAGAAGTTTCCCACTGTGACGCCGACTGCCATGGCAAGAAAAATCCACAGTGTCAGAAAACGGTCTAAAAAAGAAAGTCTGCCTCCTGCTTTTTCCATCATTTAATCCCCTCAATTCTAAATATAAGCTTTTCGTATTTTTATAACAATTCAAGGAGCTTTTCTCCTTTTACCTCAAACGGCTTCCATGGAACGATAGCAAGACTGCCTTGCGAAAGCTCGTTCACCCGATTGATCCATTGCGTTTCACTGGATGCTTTGGCTTTCAGAAAATCACTGCCGGTGTCGGTCAGGGCATAGCTTGAATTTATAATCCACCATTTTGTCTGGATTCCCGCTCGTTTTAAATCCTCTGCAAGACGCTGGGCTTCAAAAACCGGGGTGGCCTCCGCAAGTGTTACAATGACCACTTCCGTAATATCCGGATTTTTCAGCTTCGGCAGCAGCTTTTTTGCCGCCTGTGATACATCGCCGCCTGAACTTTCAATCTGACGGTTATAACTCTGTGTGGATTCAAGAAGCAGGAGTGTATGGCCGGTCGGCGCGGTATCGATGATTACGGTTTCGTCGCTGCTTTTTGCAGCAATTTCAGCGAAAGCACGGAAAACGGCAATCTCCTGGGTACAGGGTGAACGGAGATCTTCCTCTATATAGGCCAGGTCTTCCTCGCTCATGGTCAGCCGTGCTTTGGACAGGACCTCTTCTTTGTATTTCGCAAGCTCAGCCTGCTCGTCGATATGGCTTGTAGCAATGCCGGTTTTACCGGCCAATACAAAATTCAGATGGTCGGCAGGGTCGGTTGTGGCAAGCCGAACCCGCCTCCCTTTGCCATGCAGGCCGAGGGCAATTGCCGCAGCGACCGTTGTTTTGCCCACACCGCCTTTCCCCATGGTGAAAACAATTCTTTTCCCGGATTGGTCGATTTCATCCACCACATCCGCCAGAGAATGAAAACCGGGAACGGGTTGTTTCTCCGGATTCGGCAGCACACTTGATTCCGTCAGCATATGGCGGACGTTTTCAATTCCCGTGATGTTATAGGCCCACAGCGGAATTCCAAAGACCGAATGCTTTAAAAGTTCAGCAGGGATATGCTGGAGTGCTGCCTGCTGTTTATGGAACAAAGCGATCTCCACTTTGTCTTCCGAATCGAAACTTTCCAGCACACCGTTGACGATAAGAATCTGGTTATTGATACCAAGCACCCCAAGCTCCTCGGAAGCCCGCTGCGCTTCTTTGATCGGTGTATCCTCCGGCCTTGTGACAAGGACAAGCGTTGTCAGCCGAGTATTGGAAAGAGTTTCAACGGCCTTTTTATAGATTACTTTTTTACTTTCCAGCCCGGAAAGCTGCCCGAGGCAGGAAGCGCCGTGTGTGTTTTCCTTAATGAACCCCGTCCACGCGGAAGGAAGCTGCAGCATGCGCAGGGTATGCCCCGTAGGAGCCGTGTCAAAAAGAATATGGTCGAACCGGCGGGCTTTTTCCTCATCGGTCAGGAAGGTGGAAAATTCATTAAAGGCCGCGATTTCAACCGTGCAGGAACCGGAAAGTTGCTCTTCCATGTTGCGGATGACGGAATCGGGAAATTTGCCGCGATACGGTCCGACGACCGATTCACGGTACTCTGCCGCTGCGGCAAGCGGGTCGAGGTTGGCGACCACGAGCCCCGGCACTTCTTTAATTTCCGTGCCTTTATTCGTAAGAGATATTCCGAACACATCCTGCAGGTTAGATGCAGGGTCGGTACTGACGAGCAGAACCTTTTTTCCGTGATCGGCAAGGAATACCGCCGTGGCACAGGCTGACGAGGTCTTGCCTACGCCGCCTTTCCCGGTGAAAAACAGGTATTTTGTACCTGCCGCTTCAGCGGGGTTATACAGTTTTAAGTTCAAAGGTATCACCGCTTTCTACCAAATGGCTTGGCTTTCAGCCGCAGCAGCCGTTGGAGCCGCAGCCGCATTTTTTTACCGTGACCTTTGCTGTCGGCTTAACGGTATCCACGGAAACAGCGAGCAGCTTTGCAAATTCCTCATTGGTGGGGTAACTTCCGGATTTTACAATTTTGCCGTCCACCACGGTAATCGGCAGAGCCTCCGCTCCCTTTTGATTCAAAGCGTTGCTGACAACCTCGTTTTGCATAAATGCCTTCGGGTCGGAGGAAAGGTTGTGTCTTGCAACTTCAATTCCAGCTTTTTTGAGCTTCTCCAGCACGGCGGCGACCCTCAACAGCTCCGGATTGACAGAAGGCCCGCAGACACCGGTGGAACAGCACATGGCTGGGTCGAAAATAATCATTTTACTCATAATGAACAGCTCCTTATTAATTTATTTCTATATAATCGAAATATTTCTATGTAATCAATAGATTACTATATTCAAGCTATGAACAAGGCTTGTTTATTGTTCCAACAATCCATTCCTTAGCAGCATTCTCCGTCGGAACAGTCACAGGTCGGTTCTGAACCGGTCAGCATTCCTTTGATGATCGCGGCGGCGCATCCGACACCCGGAGATACGGAGATCGCTGAGAACGCACAGTTTTTAAAGCAGGCGCCACATTCCATACAGGCGTCAAGATCCGTAATTTTAGCCTTTCCGTCCCGCAGCTCAAATACACAGTGCGGGCAGACATTAACGCACATTCCGCAACCTACACACTTTTCCGCGTTGAGCTTGAGTGTGGCTACATTTTTTAAATAGTGGAGCTTCATTGGGTTTCACCTCAAATCACTTTCAGAATACCGCTTATCAGCAGAAGTATGGCTCCGCAAATGGATGGGACCAACATGATCGGAATAGCGATACGCATCTCCTTGTTGACGCCGGACGGGGACGTATAGGTAGAACTGCCTGTGAAATTCATAGCCGTGTAAGCCGAAACAGACGGAAGCAAACAGAGAAAAGACAATGATTCCGGAATGCCGATTTGAGCGATTCCTCCGCCGATTCCAATTACCGCCGCTGTCCACAGCAGCCCCAGCAAAGCACCCTTAAAAGCGAAGGCGCGCCCCGGAATCCACGGGAGCAGAATTGGTGTCAGAACACATCCTGTCACCACAGAACCAAAGAGAGCCAAAAGCTCAATCCCACCGAACCGGCCCATCCCAAAAGCATTCAGAAGAAACAATATGCCGAACAGGATGAGCAGCGGTTTCACCCACTGAACCAAATCAACGGGAGTAAGCACGGCCCGGTCTTTCAAGGTGAATTGGACTTCACGCATCTTCGGCGTTGCTTTCATTCCTGCGTCGAGGAATGCTTTGATGTCGCGAGCCCGAACCGGGCCGTATACAACATGAAAGCCGCTTCGTTTCGCCACCTCGTGCGCGGCTACACCGGTTGCGCCAAGCTGGGGAAGAATCAGCGTTTTGTGTGTGACTACTTCAGAAAGCCTTGCCACTTCCATACGTCGAACAAGCTCACCTGTTCCGAAGGTTCCTTTTCCTGCCGCGCACCAAACATTCACACCTTTTGTGTCCAGAACCAGAATCCACAGACTTTGGTCCGTCAGCTCTTTCCGCAGGCTGTCAAAGGTCAGTTTATAGTTTGCGGTGACAAGCACGGGTGAATTTTCATCCGGTTTCCCGACGCTGTATAAACCGGGGGCAACCTTGTAATTCATGCGCCCGATCCCCCAGCGCACCTTCCATGCGCTAAGGATATCCCTTATGGTAAGTTCGGTGGAAATACGCGGCACCGCTCCGTGTCAACGCCGATTTGATTTTGCAGATTTTCGCCGGTTAAAAAATGCAGGAAAGCAGCGGTGAGGAAATGTTGAAAAATTAGTTTTGTCCCTGCTCAAAGAGGGTATTGACAATATGCTGTTTCTGC
>JAEZGM010000031.1 GCA_023416955.1 Bacillota bacterium
CATTCTGACACCCTTTCCGCCTGCCGCTTAACAGACAGATTTGAGTGTACCATATTCCTTTCCTTTCCGCTGCAAACCTACATTTTTTGACCGGCACTTTCTTTCATTTTATCACTGGCGCTGACAGTTTAACTCCGGGAGAAGTAAAGCACAGAAAAATTCAAGGCCTTGTTTGAATCCTGCTTGTTTGGCCGCTTTCAGATCCTGGCTTACAGAAAAATACCGTACATATCCCGGCGCTCTTACACTAGCGCAAGCAACTGAATTGTCACACCTTTCGCCAAACTATATTTTGCTCAGAATTAAGAAAAAAGAGATTTTTGCAACACTTATTGGGACGCGTTATGTAATTTCAAAAAGGTCAATTATTGAATATATCTCCTCAGAAAAAGTGATTCTGTCTAGTGTTACATTAAAACTCATGATTAGAGAATTCTCCGCATCATTCCAGTTAGGATGCAATCAGAATAATCAAAAGCAAATCAGCATATAATATCCGCAACAAAAATATAATTTATAAAGTTTTGCGGATATAAACCGCAAAACTGTTTGACTATCTTATATTTGAGGTATAATATATAAAACAGGAGGTGTATGAAATGATTTTTAGACCTGATTATGTTGAAAAAATAATGGCGTACAAGGATGCGCCGTTTGTGAAAATACTGACCGGAGTTCGCCGCTGCGGAAAATCGACGATCATGAAGATGGTGATGGATGAATTTCTCAAGTGTGGTATTGAACCGGAGCGCATCATTCATTACAGCTTCGATTCTTTGGAATATGAAGACATGACGGCTAAGAAACTGTTTACCGTTCTGAAGGAGCAACTGTCACCATACGAAAAAACCTATCTGTTTCTCGACGAGATCCAGGAAGTAAAAGCATGGGAAAAAGTTGTAAATTCGCTGATGTCTGATTATAATGTGGATATTTATGTGACCGGTTCAAACTCCCGGATGATGTCTTCGGAGATTTCGACCTATCTGACGGGACGGTATGTTTCGTTTCGAATTTTTCCGCTCTCGTTTTCGGAGTATCTTGCTTTCCGTAAAGAATATACAACGGTAGGCGACCCGCGCACCGAGCTTGTCCGGTATCTTCAATTCGGTGGCTTCCCCGCAATTCATCTTCGGGAATATGCCAGAGAAGAAGCTTATCCTATTATAAAAGACATCTACAATTCCACTATTTTTACCGATATTGTGCGACGCAGCCAGATTAAAAAAGTGGATCAACTGGAGCGGGTGGTCAAATACGTTTTTGATAACGTCGGAAATACCTTCTCGGCATCGTCCATTTCAAATTACCTGAAGAGTGAGCAGCGGACGCTGGACAATGAAACGGTTTACAGTTATCTCAGTAAGTTGGAGAGTGCTTATATTCTGCACCGCTGTTCCCGCTATGATATCAAGGGCAAAGAATTGCTGAAAACACAGGAGAAATTTTATCTTGCTGACCCTTCGCTGCGGTATAGCGTTCTTGGTTATACCTCTGACAGTGCAGATGCCATGCTGGAGAATATTGTGTATTTGGAACTTCTTCGCCGTGGCTATGAAGTTTGTGTTGGGAAGCTCGATAATTTCGAGATAGATTTTGTTGCTGCAAGGCTTGACGAGAAAATCTATGTGCAGGTAACCAAAGAAATTAAGTCCGAAAAAACCGCGGAACGTGAATATGGGCGACTGCTCGATATTCACGATAACTATCCCAAATATGTTTTGACAACGGACGACTATGCCGGAGGAAACCATCAGGGAATCAAAACCGTTCACATTGCTGATTTTCTCCTCAACAAAGAACTATAACGATTGTTTGAGAGATAACTACAATCTAAGCATCAAAGAGTAACCGTCGCTTATAACAAGTGACGGTTTTCCTGTAGATATGAATTGCTATAAAATCCTGCCCTTTAATTTTAACCATCAGAGATGTAGTAATAATGTCCCATAATTTTTTGCAATATGATATACTTTTGTCTGAGGTGAAAATTATGACCGTGGATGAACGCGAGAAACTTTACGATGAAGTTTGGGCAGAGCCAATGACGACAGTTTCCAAAAAGTACGGCATATCAGATGTGGCTTTAAGAAAAAGGTGTATTGCAGCAGGAATACCTGTACCTCCTGCCGGATATTGGGCAAAACTTCGTGCAGGCAAGGAAGTGCAAAAAATTGCTCTTCCGGCGCTTACAAAAGAAAGTAAAAAACATGTTTCCGGTTACGCTATTCAAATTTCAAAGGATGTAAAAGCTTTGTCTGACGTCGAATTGCTTTCAGAGGAACCACTATATATTTATTCAGTGAAATCCAAAGAACTTATACAGACAATGCGTAATTCAATAATTATACCTTCACAATTAAGAAATCCCGACCGTTTAATTCAAGAACATAAGGATGAGATGAATTACCGAGAGAAGCAGATAAAGCTTAATCCAGGCTACAAAAACAGCCAGTACTGGTTTAGAAATATCTCCACGAAATCAGTAATTGATATTTCTGTCTCATCTGAACAGATCCATCGTGCTTATTTGATCATGGATACTTTGATTAAATCTATAGAGCTGCTTGAAGGACATATAGAAACTGAAAATTACTCAGACAGAGATTACTGTACGTTAAAAATACCGGGTGGTATATGGAATATGTCTTTATATGAAGATAAAACCACTACTGGTAAGCGATACAATTCAATAACTACTTATACAGGATGTCTGAATATAAAATTCCACTCCGGTTGGTATTGCGATGCCAAAGAACTAATATTTTCGGATAATGAAAAATCTCCACTGGAAAATCAGCTGGGAGAAATTATTTACACACTTTTTGATACGGCTAGTAAAGATATGTTAGTTCATGAGCAATCTTCACGCGAATGGGATAGGAAAAGGCAGCAAGAACAATTAGAACGGAAAAAAGAGCAAAGGCGCAAAGAAGAGCTTCAAAAGCTTGATGATATTGAAAAGGAAGCTCAATGTTATAAAAGGGCCCAACTGTTGCGCGAATATGCGCAGGCCTTAAAATCGCTATCAGATATATCTGCTGATTCGGAAGTCTCCTTGGAACAGAAGATTCAATGGATATTAGAAAAAGCAGATTGGCTTGATCCTTTGGTACACAAAGACGACTTTATCCTCGGGGTCATGCAATATGCAGAATAACATAATTAACATCAAATGATGTTGTCCTTTCTAAAAAAGTGACTATAGCATCCATTTTTGCACCATACTGATGGAGATAATAAAATTGTTAATATAATTATTAAAAAACAATAAATTGTTGAAAAATGAGCAGGAAAAATAAAATATAGCAAAACAATATGCCGACTGGTCAAATCCGGTCGGCATATTGCTTCATCTCAGAAATAACTATTACCTGCAGTTCGTTTTGCTCGTTTTTTGTGCGACTATATCACATCTTTGAGTCCTGCCTTTCATTCTTTCATTCCTTCATTCATTCTTTCACTGAAAGAAACACAACTAGTGAAAGAACACTGCAGATGCTGTACAGGGTTGAGATTTAGCGAAACAATGTCGAAATAACCCGTGCAAGTTTGTGTTGTCTGATGCATGGACTTCTCCGTCGGAGTGTGGTATCGTGTGTGCTGCCGACGGTAGAAAAGCAGAAGATCTAGCGAAAGGAGAGCAAAAATGAAACGAATTACAGGCCATTTGACTTCGAAAAATCAGCAATGGTACGCCATACTCAACCTGTACGATACAAGCGGTAAACGCACGCAAAAGTGGGTCAACCTTGATCTAAAAGATCAGCGTGGCAGCAAAACCGAAGCGAGTTACCGCCTCAACGAAGTACTTTCACAATATAACACCGGAGACCTATATTTACAGGAGGCTATGACCCATGCTGACCGGGAGCGTAATCGCATTGCCAACATGTTGGTGGAAAACTATCTTCTGGAATGGCTGGAGCAGCACAAGCCTAACATCACAGCCTCTACTTATCTGAACTATAAAAGAATGATCAACGGACGAATGGTGCCTTTTTTCAAACCGATGAGGCTCAAGGTAAAAGAAATCACAGGAGATGAAATCAATGCCTATTATGCCAAGATCCGCGCCGATGGGCTGAAAGGAACCACAGCGCAGCGTCACCACGCTATGCTTCACAGGGCCTTCAAGCAGGCCGTCAAGCGGCGTATCATCGCTTCAAATCCCTGTCAGCAGGCGGATCGTCCGAAATCCGTACCCTTTATCGGAAGCTACTACAATGCAGAGGAGTTGAAGAAACTCCTGAGCTGTATCGAAAACGATCCCATTCGACTGGTGGTTGAACTGGCTGCTTATTACGGTTTGCGCCGAAGTGAGGTGCTGGGGCTGAAGTGGTCTGCGGTGGATTTCACCGCTAAGACGGTCAGTATCCGACACAAGATTCTGGAGGAGGAAACCAAAAAAGGCACTGTGCTCAAAGGCTACGATGTGATGAAAACAAAATCTTCCTATCGCACCTTACCGCTGATTTCTCACATTGAGGAAGACCTCTTGGCGGAAAAAACCAGACAGGAAGAAATGAGAAAAACTATGCGCGGCTCCTACAGCAAGGAATACACGGATTACATATGCGTAGACGCGCTGGGCAGGCTGATTACCCCGCAGTATGTCAGCAATCACTTCCAGGTTATTCTCAAAGAAAATGGGCTTCGGAAAATCCGGTTCCATGATTTGCGGCACAGCTGCGCTTCACTCTTGCTGGCGAACAACATTCCGATGAAGATGATCCAGGACTGGCTTGGTCATTCAGATATGTCAACGACAGCCAACATCTATTTCCATATTGACAGTTCCAGTAAACTGACTAGCGCCAATACAATCGGAGAGGTGCTAGATATAATTCCAACGCACGAAGACCCAAACATGAAGGGATAGAAACAAAGAAAAATCCCGCATAAACACTGGGTTTATGCGGGATTGGCGGAGGAGGAGAGGGTCGAACTCTCGCGCCGCTTACGCGACCTGCTGCATTTCGAGTGCAGTCCCTTCACCACTTGGGTACTCCTCCATGTATTTTCAACCGATTGCTCGGTAAAAAAGCGATATTTACTTGTTTGCAAAAGTGTGAGAAAACTGAAAGATGATTATTATAATTACTGCGAAACTGGAGCCCAAAATCCGCATGAAATCAGGCTTTTCTGAGATTACCCCATCACAAAACACCCGCGGTTTCGAGTCAGGCCCGTTATGACCACTTCGATACGCTTCCATTCAATAATGATTCAGTTTTCGGAGCAAATAACATGGCTTCAGATTGGCCCTATCATAACTGCTCCGCGTCGATTGTCAGCTCCATCGCTTTGGAAATGGCTTCCGGGTGTAACGAATAGATGGCCTGTACAAACTCCGAAATGCCTCGCTGTGAGCATCGGGGGATTTCAGTATCCATACCGCGATACCATCCAACCGTTCCGCACCGAAAAATAAAACGCTACTTTACACCGACAAAAAGATGAAAAACACGATCAATCTGCTGAATATCGTGCCTTATTATTGTAATGATTTAACGGGTAATTGTCAAGTGTTTTCCTTGCGGCAGGCGTGCCGCATAGGCAGGCGTGCCGGACGGGCGGGAAAAATTTTATTATCCTCTTGACATTCAGCGGTTGCACCGTTATAATTATGCATAATATAATAAATATTAAGCATATATAATTAATATACTTTGAATGTGCTCACACAGAGGAGGGAAACAGTATGAATATGGTATTTTCTTATAACCGTAACGCAGCCTCTCATTCGATTTCCCGAATGCTTTGCTGCGCCTGTTTGTGTTCCGGTAGATGTCGGGTACCCAGTGGAGGATTCCTTTGTTTTACAGTAAACTGTAAAATATAAGTGAAAGCCCACGGGTAAACGCCCGCGGGCTATTTTTATTCTTGAACTGTATCAACGAAAGTACGGCATGAATTTCGCATCATCAAGCAGAAAGCAGGTGCAGCACATGAAAAATCCCTTAAGCTATCAGAAAACCGAGTACGACTGCGGCCCGACCACGTTGATGAACGCTGTCAGCTGTCTGTTTGAGCGGGAGGATATTCCGCCGGAGGTTATTAAGCAAATCACGCTTTATTCCATGGACGCCAGCAACGGGAAAGGTGAGCTCTGTAAAGGGGGCACTTCGGAGATGGCGATGATGTTCCTTGCAAACTGGCTCAATCAGTTCGGCAGGGACAAAAAATTTCCGATACAGTGCGAATACCTGACCGGGAGCGATGTGAAGATTGAGCAGGGGAGCAGGGTTGTTAACAGTCTGAAGCAGGGCAGTGTTGCCGTGGCACGGGTTCGGTACGGATGCTGGCATTATGTCCTGTTAACCGGCGCGGATGATGATTTTATTTACCTGTTTGACCCTTACTATCGTGAGCGACGTTTTTCGGTAGAGGGTATTGAAATGATTTCTGATGCGCCGATGCGTATGAACCGCAGGGTTGCCTACCATATTCTGAATGCTGAGGGAAAGGGCTACTATGCCCTTGGCTCCATTCAGACCAGAGAAACAGTACTTTTTTCCAGCACATTTTCTCAAAATCCGGTAGAAAAAAAGCTGGCTGGTGGGTGTGCGCGCAGAAAATCCTGATAATAAGTTTTGACTCAGTCTCATCATATCATAAAAAGGTCTTGCGGAAGTGTCTCCCATGCTTCCGCAAGACCTTTTTATGATGATTTATTTAATTTATAGTCAGTTAACTTTAGAAAACATCCAATCTCCAAGAGTAAAATCTTTAATATATGAATTTTACGCTTAGAGATTGGTTCTGCTTTCAAATGAACTGACTATATTACAGTAATTGTAAAGGACAGCGATTTGCTTTCTCCCGGTGCAAGCAGATAAACGCCGCGCTTTTGCTCGAAAATATCGCCCTCGTCGCTGCATGTCGGTAATCCGCTCCACGGTTCGAGTGCAATAAACGGGCCGCCGTTGGTGCTTGACCAGACCAGAAGATTGTTAAAATCCGAAAATTGTATTTGGATGCCCTTTCCGGTGAGAGGATTGCAGAGCGTTGCTTTTCTGGATTTTAGCTGGTCAAAAATCAGCGCGTCCGTTTTGAATAACTCGTGATTCAATTTCAGAAAATTGCTGTTGTCCAGCATCCGGGTGCGCGAGGCAACTTCTACCAATCCGGTGGGGGAAAGCGCGGGACAGTCTGCTGTTTCTTTCTGCTTAAATTCTACAACATAGTTTTCAAAGGACTCATCAGCGCCGAGCGGGCAGTTGAAAGCCGGGTGACCGCCGATCTGAAAAGGCAGGGTCTCATTGCTCTGATTCACGACGGTATATTTTGTTACAACGTCTTTTCCTCTTAAAATATAGGTAATCATGAGTTCAAAGTCATAAGGATAGCGTTTTTTCGTTTCCTCATTGGAGCATACCGAAAACGTAATAGAGTCGAAACTCGACTCTTTCTTCTCAAACTCCAGTTTACGAACCACACCGTGGCGTTCCATGCAGCAGGTTTTATTGCCGCCGATGACCGCTTTTTTGTCGCGAAGGCTGCCCACAATCGGGAAAAGCACAGGGGCCTGCCCTTTCCAGTAAGCCGGGTCGGCCTGCCAGAGATATTCCGTACCGGCGGAATCTTTTATGGAGGTCAGTTCCCCGCCCAATGTGGAGGTTTCAACCGTCAATTGATCATTTTCCAATTTGTATTTCATTTTAAATACTCCTTTTTTGGTTGGACACAAAAATGAATCCCCCGTTCGTGCAGGGAATTCATTGGTTAAATATTATTTTTGCTGTGTATAGAATTCGTATACAGCCTTGCTCAAACGGCCAATCAGGCGCTCTGCCACAGGATTTTCCTTCGTATCCTCTTTTGCGTCCGTAACAAAGCAGCCAAAGAAATAATCGCGCCCGGGCAGCGAAAAAATGCCTGCGTCATGATTTAGACGGTCAAGGCCGCCGGTCTTGTGCGCAAAGATAATTTCAGACTGGTAAAGATAACGCATCGCCATGCCAAAATCGCGCTGGCGCTTTAAAATATCCATGGCAGCTTCACATAGCTCCGAGGTCAGTACGGTTTTTTCATAAAGGCTGGTAAAGGCGGAAAGCTGGTCGGCGGCGCTTGTGTAGTTGTTTCGCCCAAGACGGATTGCTTCATAGTCAAGCATTTTACGTCCAAGCGACGTGGACTTCAGTCCGATCGCCTTGCAGTATTCGTTAATGGAGTCCATGCCGAGAAGTCCGATCAATATATTTGTGGCGGTGTTGTCGCTGTTGATAATCATCCAGTTCAGCAGCTCTTCAAGCGGAGCGTCTTTCTGTCCGCAGTTAAAGACTTCGGTATCCTCCAGCACTTCCATGCAGGGGACTTCAACCGGCTGGTTCAGCGAAAGCTCACCCTTCTGCACACGATGAAGCGCCGCGAGCAGGATCGGCGTCTTAATCATACTGGCCGAAACGACTTTGCGCTCCGCTTCAAAAGAGAGAAGCGTTCTGGCGTCTGTGAAGTCGTAAACAAGAAACGATACGTTTGCGTCCGTATCATGAATTTCGTTTTCCGTATAGTTGCGCAATTCCTGTAAATTCATAGCGATAGCTCCTTTACTTTAAACATCGTCGGCACCTTTGCGGTGAGAAAAATATTATTCGGCCTGCTGCAGATCGTAAATCAGTTTGGTCGCCTGCTGAATGACCTGCTCAAACTTCGGTACATCCACTTCATTGGAGCAAAAGCATGCGATAAACGGCTGCGGTGCATACACAATCCCGACATCGTGGGTAATTCCGTCGTCCTCTCCGGTTTTGTGCGCGATTTTGACTTTCCCTTTGAAGTAAAAGGGCATTTTGCCGTTCAGACGCTGATTCTTTAAGATGAAAAGCATTTCTTCGGAGGCTTTCGGGGAAACAAGCGTCCCGCGGTACATCTTTTCAAGCAGTCCCGCGATTTCTCTTGCGGTAATTTTGTTTTCTTTTCCCTGCGCCGCCGCGGCGGAGTCAAACAGCAGGCGGTTTACAGTCGTTGCGGTCAACCCCAGCTCACGCATACGGTGATTGATGTTTTCCATACCGAATTTTTTAATCAGAATATTTGTGGCGGTGTTGTCGCTCAGGATAATCATCAGCGTATACAGATCTTCCAGCGTGACTTCCAGCCCGGTATGCATATAGTTCAGTGCGCCGCAGGAAGGGAGCTTATCCTCTTCCTTTACGATGTAGGTTTCATTGCGGTCAGTGGCCCCCGCTTCCATTTGGGCGAAAACCTCCGTCAGAACAGGAATTTTGATTACGCTGGCGGCCATCAGAGAAAGATCCGCGTCCTTTTCCCATATTTCTCCGGTACTCAGATTTTTATAATAAAATCCCGTCTGCCCCTTCACGCTGTTCAGCAGGGAAAATACAGCTTCTTTCGCTTCCTGTTTCATTGCAAACCCACCTTGAATTTTTTTTCATTATACCTGTTTTCAGCAGCAGATACAAGCGAAGGCAAAGATTTAACAAACTGAAATCGGCGAATTTGTATTTTATAAGTCTGGGCGTAAAAATACGCAATTAAACCAATTAATATCAACTATTTACAATATTGTTATGCATTGAGTTAATAAATTTTATAGTGCATCACAGAATTTTATATGGATTTAGATCGCTTACCACGTTATACTGTCCAATAGAAAGCGATAATATCGCCGATAATTGTGCAAATGCACAACAAAAGTGATTGATTTGCAAACAAAAGAAAGTAGGGGGATTTTTGATGAAGAAAACGGTTGCATTGATACTTGCCACCTTAATGATGGCATCGGCAGCAGCGGGCTGCTCCAACAAACCTTCCAGCTCCGGTGAAGGAGGAAAGGCGGCTGGCAACGTTACCGTCGGCGTGTGTATCTACAAATTCGATGATACGTTTATGACGGGCGTGCGCAACAATATGACGGAACAGGCCACAACGCTGGGCGCCAAAACCGATATTGTGGATTCTCAGAACAAACAGCCGACACAGAATGAACAGGTTGATACGTTTATTACAAAAGGCGTAAATGCGCTGGCTGTCAACCCGGTTGACCGTACGGCGGCCGCTGGCATCATCAGCAAGGCAAAGGCAAAGAACCTTCCGATCGTCTTCCTGAACCGTGAACCGGAAGAAGCTGATATGAAGAGCTACGACAAAGTGTACTACGTCGGCGCCAAAGCCGAAGAATCCGGCACGATGTCAGGTGAAATTATTGCCGATTACTTTAAGGCGAACAAATCAGCCGATAAGAACGGGGACGGCAAAATCCAGTACGTTATGCTGCAGGGCGAACCCGGCCACCAGGACGCCACTCTTCGTACAGAGTACTCTGTAAAAGCCATTGAAAAAGCGGGCTTTGCGCCGGTAAAACTGGCTGCTGATACCGCCATGTGGGATAAGGTCAAGGCGACCGACCTGATGAACACCTTTATCGCTTCTCAGGGGCTTGACAAAATTGAGGCTGTGCTCGCAAACAACGACGACATGGCGCTCGGCGCAATCGAAGCGCTGAAAGCAAAGGGATATAACACGGGCGACAAATCGAAGTTCATTCCTGTTGTCGGCGTTGACGCTACTGCGCCTGCGTTGGAAGCAATGGCAAACGGTTCTTTGCTCGGCACCGTGCTGAACGACGGTGAAAACCAGGGCAAAGCCAGCATCAATATCGCGGTTGCCGCCGCACAGGGCAAGCAGATTAACAAAGACACTATCGGCTATGAAGTAACCGATGGTAAATATGTATGGATTCCTTATGTTAAGGTTACACAGGAAAACTACAAGCAGTTCCAATCTTAATACAGGCTTAGCAGGGGTATGATTTCTGCGGGGGATGAGAAAGCAAATACGCTTTCCGTTCCCCGCAGATTTTGGAAAAAGGAGGATTGAATGTATGGGCGAGTATGTGCTTGAAATGAACCATATAACCAAAATATTCCCCGGAGTAAAGGCCTTGGACGACGTCAGCCTGAAAGTCAGGCCGGGCAGCGTACACGCATTGATGGGCGAAAACGGCGCGGGAAAATCCACGCTGATGAAATGCCTGTTCGGTATTTATCAGGAAGACGGCGGGGAAATTATCCTCGACGGGCAGAAAGTCAATATTACCACTTCAAAACAGGCGCTTGATCTTGGTGTTTCCATGATCCATCAGGAGCTCCACCCAATTCGGTACCGTCCGGTAACGGAAAATATATGGCTTGGACGTTTCCCCATGATAGGGCCAGCGGTGGACAAAAGAACGATGATCCGCCAAACCAAAGAATTATTTCGGGAAATTGATCTTAATATTAATCCGGAAGCATTGGCCGGAACATTGTCTGCTTCCAATCTGCAGCTGGTTGAAATTGCGAAGGCTGTCAGCTATAACTCGAAAATAATTATTATGGATGAACCGACGTCGTCCCTGACGGAAAACGAGACAGACCATCTGTTCAAAATTATCCGCCAGCTGAAAAGCAAGGGATGTGCAATCATCTATATATCCCATAAAATGGAGGAAATTTTAAAGATTTCCGATGAGGTCACGATTATGCGCGATGGTCAGGGCGTGGGTACATGGCCCGCTACAGAACTCACGACGGACCTGATTATCAACCGAATGGTGGGTCGAGACCTGACAAACCGTTTCCCGCAAAAGGACTATGTTGCCAGCGCGGAGGTGGTGATGAGGGTTACGGATCTGTGTTCCCCGCTGCCGCGGTCATTCCAGCATATCGATTTTGAACTGCATCGCGGTGAAATTCTCGGTATCGGCGGGCTGGTGGGTGCGCAGAGAACGGAATTGGTCGAAGCAATTTTTGGACTGCGAGCCATTGCATCGGGCAACATTGAAAAGGATGGGAAGGAAATCCATATTAAATCGGTTCAGGATGCCAAAAATCACGGACTGGCGCTGCTGACGGAAGAACGGCGTGCGTCCGGTGTGTTCGGAATTCTGTCCGTGCTTGACAATACCGTAATTGCAAGCCAGAAGGATTTTGAAAAACTCGGCGTATTGAAGAAGAGACGGCGCTACACAGCGGCGAAAGAATCCAACGCACAGTTGCGCACGAAAACGCCCTCCATGGAGACGCTGATGCAGAACCTTTCGGGCGGAAACCAGCAGAAGGTGCTGATTGCCCGCTGGCTTCTGACGCATCCCGATATTTTGATTCTGGACGAACCGACCCGTGGAATTGATGTGGGCGCGAAATATGAAATTTACACGATCATGCTGGATCTGATCCGCCAGGGCAAATCCATTATCATGATTTCCTCCGAAATGCCTGAGCTTTTGGGAATGGCGGACCGGATTATGGTGATGTGCGAGGGGAAAGTGACCGGCGTGCTCAGCCGCGAAGAGGCCAATCAGGTCAGCGTTATGCGGCTGGCCACCAAATTCGTGCAATAAATCAGAAAGAGAGGCAATGTATATGGAACAGAGAGAAAAAATCATTCCCCGCGCAAAATTTTCTCTATATTACGTCTTGTTCGGCGGCGTAATCGCCGTGCTGGGCGCGGTGCTGAATTGGGGTTTGTATATTGAGGGGATTTTTGACTTACCGGTTCTGCTGATAGTTATCGGAATCATATTTGCAGTGTATGGATTCGTTCGCTGGCTACAGTCAAGTAACTCCGGAGAAGAAGTCATCATATCCCGGAAGACGGCGAAGGAGTTTCTGACCAATAACGCGATCATGCTTTCACTGATGGTATTGGTCGTTGTAATCATGTTCATTGAGCCGCGCTTCATGCAGATTGACGTTGTGCTCGACATCATGACCATGTCTTCGACAAGGCTCATCATCGCACTCGGCATTTGCTTTACCCTGCTGATTGCGGGCACGGACCTGTCCGCAGGCCGAATGGTCGGTCTGGCAGGCGTAATTGCAACCTCCATGCTGCAAACGGCTACATACGGGAACCGGTTTTACCCCAACCTGCCCGCGCTGCCGGTAATCGTCCCGATTATCCTCGCGATTGTTGTGTGTCTGTTCTTCGGCACCATTAACGGATTCCTTGTTGCAAAGTTCGATATGCATCCGTTTATCGCGACGTTGGCTGTTCAGGTTATCGTTTACGGCGCGTGTTCACTGTATTTCGATCTGCCTCCGAACAATTCCCAGCCGATTGGCGGCGTCCGCCCGGATTTTGCCGCAATCGGGCAAACAAAGATACTGACATTTCCGGGGTTCAGCGGAATTTCCGTTCTGGTACCCATTGCGGTCATAATATGCCTTATCATCTGGTTTGTTCTGAATAAGACGGTGTTCGGCAAAAACGTGTATGCAATCGGCGGCAACCGCGAAGCGGCTGTTGTTTCCGGTGTCAATGTTTTTGCGACCATCATGGGAATATTCATTCTTGCCAGCGGCCTGTACGGCTTTGCGGGCGTGCTGGAATCAGCCAGAACGGCCGGCGCCACCAATCAGTACGGCAACGGCTATGAACTGGACGCCATCGCGGCCTGTGTTGTCGGCGGCGTTTCACTGAACGGCGGTATCGGCAAAATTGGCGGCATTATCAGCGGTGTTTTAATTTTCACTGTTATTCAGTATGGGCTGCAGTTTATCAATGTCAGCCCGATGTGGCAGCAAATCATCAAAGGGATCATTATCGCGGTTGCCGTCGCGATCGACCTCTCAAAGTATAAGAGAAAGTAATTCCGGGGCTTTATAAGAAATGTGGTGATACTGTGCGGGGAAATCGCCTTCCCGGTAAAAAGCGCAGGGGAAGAAAACGCACGGCAGGCCGCGTGAAAGAGGAAACACTTCAATGGATCATTTTTCTGCTTGCGGGAATCATTGTGGTTGTTCTCGCCTCTGTTTTGCTGACTCATAATTAAGCCTGCTCAATTTTCATAATATTCTTTCCTGAAGGGGCTGCTGCAAGACTTTGTTTTGCGGCAGCCCCTTCAGCCTGTGCAGTTTTGCTGCACGGACTCATCTTAAAATACTTCGCAGAACAGAATTGTATTTATGAATTTATAATGAAATATTATAAATAATGTGGTATAATTTATTCAATATATTATCAAACGGAGGATGGCTATGGCGCTTTACCGTATTCTTTTGGTCGATGATGAAGAGGAAATCCGGGAAGGGATTATTCAGAAAATAGAATGGGAAGCGCTGGGCTATGAGGTGGTGGGCGACGCGGAAAACGGTGTTGACGCGTTGGAAAAGGCAGACGCCCTTCATCCCGATGTGGTGATGACCGACATTAAAATGCCGTTTATGGACGGGCTTGAACTGGCCGGCCGGCTCAGCACTCTGATGCCGTCAACAAAAATCGTTATATTTTCTGGTTTTGATGATTTTGAATACGCGCAGAAAGCAATCAAAATTAATGTGGCGGAATATATCCTGAAACCGATCAATGCCGCTGAATTGACCGAAACACTGAAAAGGCTGAAAATTCAGCTTGACCTTGCGCTGGAGGAAAGACGCGATATTGAAACGCTGCGGCGTAATTATATGGAAAGTCTCCCGGTTTTACGGGAGCAGTTTCTGGTGGGATTGCTGGAAGGGCGCGTTGAGCGCTCACAGATTGAAGCGCAGGCAAAGCGATACGATATGAATTCGGAAGCGGATGCATGGGCGGTTGCACTGGTTCGCGCCGATGCTGTCAACGAAGCCGGCGCGCTGAAAGGGGAAGAGGAGTTGGTTCCGATTTCCCTGAAATACACACTGGAAGCGGAGCTCGCAAATTACTGCACCTTTACCGATTTTTTATATTCCGGCTGCGTGGCGGTCATTGCGGAGCTGGATGCTTCAGCCGGCGCGGCACGTTTGGTTACGGGCATGAACGCGGTCTGTAAATCGGCTGAAAAGCTGCTCGGCGCGCGGGTGACGGCGGGCGTGGGCACACCGTGTGCTTCCTTGGCTGAGCTGCGGCATTCCTACCGGGAAGCACAGAACGCGCTGGATTACAGCACGGTGCCGGGCGCCGGCAGGGCAATTTATATCGGCGATATTGAGCGGGATACGCTGATCAAAATCCAGTTTGATGAGCGTGATGAGAGAGAAATTATCGGCACCATTAAATTCGGATCGGAAGAAGCAATCCGCAGCCGGGTTTCCGAACTTTTCGCGCGGTTTGAAACAGAAGCCCTGCCGTTCAGCCAATATCAGGTTTATCTGATGGAAATCACAGCCGCGCTGTTGAAGCTGCTGTATGCTAACCAACTGAGACCGGAAGAAATTCTGGGGGAAAACCGAAACTATGCTTCGGTGCTGACCGAGCTTCGCACACCGGAGGAAATGAAACGCTGGTGCACGGACTGCTGCCTTAAAATCAGCGCACTGATTAAGCGGGAGCGCGTGGACGCCGCAAAACTGCTGGCGGAAAACGCGAAAGATTTTGTGGCACGGAATTTTCAAAAACCGGATCTTTCCGTTGAAGACCTCAGTTCCTTCCTGCACGTCAGCCCCACCTATTTTTCCACGGTGTTTAAGCGTGAAACGGGTATGAATTTTGTCGCGTATCTGACGGAATCCCGGCTGCAGAAAGCGCTTGCCATGCTGAATGGGACGGATGACAAAACCTACATCATAGCGGAGAAAGTCGGTTATACTGAGCCGAACTATTTCAGTTATGTATTTAAGAAGAAATTCGGAGTTTCTCCGTCAAAATACAGAAACCGCGCGTGACGGAAACGGAGCCTGAGGAGATGGGAAAGCATGCGGGAGAAGTTTAGGCAGGTCGCGGCGAAATTAAAGCACTTTTTTCAGCGCTTAAGCCTGCAGTTTACAATTTCCATTTCGTTCACAGTCGTTGCGGTGCTGGGAATGCTGGTGGTGGGGATATCGCTTTCCATGCGCTTTATCGGTTCGTCGGAGGAAATGGCCGCCGAAGACAGCATGCGTATGGTTGATCAGGTAAACCTCAATCTGGATACATATTTGCGCAGCATGCTTCGTATTTCTGATTCCATGTACTACCGCGTGATCAAAAACGCAGACCTCGCTACTGACGACATAACGCCTGAAATGAGCCTTCTGTACGATGCGAACCGCGACCTTCTGATCAGCATCGGCGTGTTTTCCGGAACAGGGAAAACCATAGCTGCCGAGCCCCTTTCCCAGGTGAAGCCCAATGCGAACATTTCCGGGCAGGACTGGTTTTTTAAAGCGTCGCGCCGCATTGAAAACAGTCATTTTTCCACTCCGCATGTGCAGAACCTTTTTGTCGACCCCGAAAATAAATACCGCTGGGTCGTTTCCCTGAGCCGTTCGGTGGAGCTGACAAACGCGGGCTCCGTTTCGCACGGAATCTTGTTGGTTGACATGAATTTCAGCGGCATTGAACAGATTTGCAAAAACGTAGGGCTTGGCGAATCAGGCTATATTTACCTGACTGACGGGGACGGCGAAATCATTTATCACCCCCGCCAGCAGCTCATCTATTCCGATTTAATCCACGAGAATAATCTTGCGGAGGCAAAATACGACGACGGAAATCATGTGGAAACATTCGAGCAGCAGGAAAGGCTGATTACAGTTAAAACGGTCGGGTATACCGGGTGGAAAATTATTGCGGTAACACCGGCAAAGGATATTACCGCCGATTACTCCCAGATCAGGCTGTTTGCGCTTTTCTTTCTCTTTTTTGCGGTGTTTCTTTTGATTTTTGTAAACACATTCCTGTCCTCACGCATTGCAAACCCGATTAAAGAATTGGAGCACGCCGTAAAGGGAATTGAAAACGGCAGGCTCGACGAAGTGAAAATATCGGTTGCCGGCTCCTATGAGGTAAGGCATCTGGGAAAAACACTGAATTCCATGGTGGCGCAGCTGCGCAATCTGATGGACGATATTGTTGCGGAGCAGGAATCGAAGCGCAAAAGTGAGTTGGACGCGCTTCAGTCGCAGATTAACCCGCATTTCCTTTACAATACCCTGGACTCTATTATCTGGATGATCGAAAATGAGCGGTATGATGGGGCCATCACTATGGTTACGGCACTCGCAAGGTTGTTCCGGATCAGTCTTTCAAAGGGCAGGAACATCATTTCGGTGGGAGACGAACTCGAGCATGTGCGCAACTATCTTACCATTCAGAAAATGCGTTATAAGAATAAATTCAATTTCGAAATTGTTTCAGAGCCCGGGACACTCGGCTACGCGACCATTAAGCTGATTGTGCAGCCGCTGGTGGAAAACTCCATTTACCACGGCATGGAATTTATGAGCGGAGACGGTGAAATTTCAATTCGCTCCTATTTTGAGAGCGGAGATTTGTATATTGACATTTCCGACAACGGACTCGGTATGCCGCAGGAGCAGGCCGATGCGCTTTTGCTGGAGGACGGCACCGCCCGAAAGCGGGGAAAGGGCTCCGGAATCGGACTGAAAAATGTGCAGGAGCGCATTCAGCTGTACTTCGGTGCGGAATATGGGCTTTCTATTTTCAGCGAGCCGGATGAGGGGACAACCGCGCGGATTCATTTGCCGGCGAGACAGTATGACGAAATTGAGCCCGGGAATGGGGAAAAGAGGGTAAACGGATGACAAAAAGAAAAGTGCTGGTCTTTTTCCTGATTCTGCTGCTGTTTGCCGCTGCCTTTCTGTTCCTGTACCGCGACCGGCTTTATGAAAAGAAGAGAGGAGATCCCTACGAAATATCCGTGATAACGCGCGGGGAAAATACGGAAAACTGGACGACAGTCCGCCAGGGGATTGACCAGGCCGCAAAGGATTTGAACTGCGAAATCAGCTTTGTGACTCTTTCAAATCAAAATAATGTGGAGGAACAGATTTCACTGATACAGCGGGAAATTGCAAACGGCGCCAACGCGCTTGTCATTGCTCCGGTGAACTCAAAAGATCTGGAGGAGCCTGTTGAAAAAGCGATGAAAAGTGTTCCTGTTGTCACAATGCAATCCACAGTGGACACCATAAAAGACCTGTCCTATGTTTCCTCCGATAATTTTCAGTTGGGCAGGGCGCTTGCCGAAAAACTGACAGAGAACGCGCCGAACACGCAAAAAATTATTATTCTGCGCAACAGCATGGATTGCAGCAACATTCATCAACGGTACCTCGGCGTGTTCGACGTATTGAGCAAAACGAAGAACCGCGTAGAGTACTGGGACATTCCCGACGATCCACAGGAGGCATACGATACCGCACGCGGGATGCTGCAAAACAGTAACGCCACTGCCTTTGTTGCGCTGGACGCTGCAACGCTGCAGGCGGTGGCGGAGGCGGAACGTGACCTGATGAAAACCGGAAGCAAGCAGGTTCGGATTTATGGACTGGGACGAACCAATACCGTGGTATCATTGCTTGAAAATGAGGTAATCAGCGCTGTCGGTGTGGAGAATGAGTTTAACCTCGGCTACCTCAGCATTCAGTCCGCGGTCAATCATATTAACAAGCGGCCGGACAGCATCAGTCCGCAGGTCAATTTTTCAATTGTAGATCATGGGAATATGTATAATCCCGACAATCAAAGAATGCTTTTCCCATTTGTCAGATAGATACGGCACAGCGGCAAGCCGCAACCGTTTTGCAAGGAGAAAGGAAGGATTATAATGAGAAGATGGACTCGCCGAGCGGTAGCCGGACTCGCCGCGGTACTGCTGTTTCTTCCTTTGTATTCCTGCAGGGGCGAAACAAATTCCGGTAAAGTCGACACCATAAAAATAGGGGTTGCGGTTTACCGAAAAGACGATACGTTTATTGCAAGCCTTGCCGGTTATCTGGAGCAGATCGCGAAAAAGAAGGAACTGGAAAGCGGCAAAAAAATTGTTCTGAACATTGTAGACGCGCAGTCCAGTCAAGCACTTCAGAATGACCAGGTTGACAGCTTCATTTCACATAATTACGACGTGATCTGTGTCAATGAAGTTGACCGCACCGCTTCCGCCGTGATCGTCAACAAGGCCAAGGCCGCGAACATTCCGCTGATTTTCTTTAACAGGGAACCGGTAGAGGAAGACATCCGCATGTGGAGCCATGCCTATTATGTCGGCGCGGACGCCGCGCAGTCAGGCAGGCTGCAGGGCGAGATCGTTGTGAACGCGTGGAAAAAGGACAAAACGCTGGATAAGAACGGAGACGGGAAACTGCAGTATGTCATGCTCGAAGGCGAGCAGGACCATCAGGACGCACTGCTTCGCACGGAGTATTCGCTCAAGGCGATTACCGGAGCAGGCATTCATGTGGAAAAGCTGGGGGACGACATCGCGAACTGGCAGCGTGCGCAGGCAGCGTCAAAAATGACGCAGTGGCTGCAAAAATACGGTTCCCGAATCGAGGTTGTGCTTGCCAACAACGACGACATGGCACTGGGAGCGATAGACGCAATTACAGCCCAGAACATGGAATCCAAGCCGATTGTGCTGGGAATCGACGCAACCCAGCAGGGACTGAAGGCCATTGACAACGGAACCATGTTCGGCACGGTATTCAATGACGCGATAGGACAGGCGCAGGCGATTTTCGACCTGTCGTACTCTTACGCAACCGGGGGCACACCCGGCAGCGCTATGAAAATGCAGAGCGGGCGGTATGTGCGCGTGCCGTATCGGGTGGTCACAAAAGAAAATTATCAGGATATTCTGGATTACCTGCGTTCATAAATGGGTACCAAAAACGCCGCATGGAAAGCTTCCATACGGCGTTGCTGTTTCTGATTATTTCTGATTTTTAATATAATTCCAGTTGTCGCGGCACATGTCGTCCAGGCTGTACTTTGCTTCCCAGCCGAGTTCCGTCTTTGCTTTGGAAACGTCTGCGTAGCATTCGGCAATGTCGCCCGCTCTGCGCGGTGCAATCTTGTAGGGGATTTTTACGCCGCTTGCTCTTTCAAATGCGTGAACAACGTCCAGCACGCTGCTGCCGTTTCCGGTGCCCAGATTATAAGCCTGCGCGCCCTCAATGGAATCCAGTTTTTCCAGTGCCTTGAGGTGGCCGGTCGCTAGGTCACATACATGAATGTAATCGCGCACGCCAGTGCCGTCCGGCGTGGGGTAGTCATCGCCGTATACGCTCAGCTCAGGGAGCTTGCCGATAGCTACTTTCATGATGTATGGCATCAGGTTGTTCGGAATGCCGTTCGGGTTTTCGCCGATCAGGCCGCTTTCGTGCGCGCCAATCGGATTGAAGTACCGCAGCAGTGCGACTTTCCAGTCTTTTTCCGCAAAGCACAGGTCTTTCAGAATAGTTTCGATCATCAGCTTTGTGGTTCCATACGGGTTTGTGGTGGAAAGCGGCATCTCTTCGTTGAAAGGAGCGGTGTTGTTCATTCCGTAAACCGTAGCGGAAGAACTGAACACCAGCTTCTTCACATCGTGCTTTTTCATTAGACGGAGCAGGTTAATAGTGCCCGTCAGATTGTTATGGTAATATTCCAGCGGCTTTGAAACGGATTCACCGACCGCTTTCAATCCGGCAAAATGAATGACAGCGTCAATTTTATTTTCCGAAAAAATCTTTTCGAATCCTTCAACGTCCAGCATGTCGCACTCGTAGACGGGGAAGGTTTTTCCGGTCAGCTTTTCAACCGCTTTCACCGCTTCGGGTGAGGAATTGGAGTAATTATCCATGATGATGACGTTCAGGCCGTTGTTCAGCAGCTCAATACAGGTGTGGGAACCAATGTAGCCGGCACCGCCGGTAACTAAAACATTCATGCTTTTTCCTCCTGATATCGTTTGTATGCCGCGCGAAGTTCCTCTGCGGTTTCTTCGGGGCAGGTGGGGTTGCAGCTTGCCCATGCGCCGGTTTCGCTGGAAGCGTTGAATTTCTGCTTTTCCGCACTGCGCATCGGCGGGAAAAACTCGATGTGGAAGTGATAATCCTCGGAATAATCCCCGGAATTGACGGGCGCGTTGTGCATGCACATCATATAGGGGAATTTGTAGCCGAACAGGCTGTCGAGCATTCCAACCGTGTCGCGGATCGTTAAGCCGAGCGCGGTCTTTTCGGCGTCGGTAAATTCCGTAATATACTGCGCATGACGGTTTGAAAAGATATATACCCCATAGGGATATTCGGTGAAGAACGGCAGTAAAACAGTAAAATACTCATTTTTGAAGATGATACGCTTGTTTTCAGCCAGCTCATTTTTCAGCAAATCGCAAAACAGGCACGCGTGCTTCTCTTTATAATACTCTTTCGCGGACTCTGTTTCAAGTTCAAGTTTCTTCGGAAGGAAAGAGTACCCGTAAATCTGACCGTGTGGGTGGGGCATGGTCACGCCGACTGCTTCGCCGCGGTTTTCAAACGGAAATACATATTTAATCTTCGGGTCGGTGCTGATTGCCGCGAACCGTTCGCACCAAAGATCAACCAGCTTTCTCATGTGGCTGTCGGAAAGCTCCGGTAAAGTTGCGGTGTGGTTGGGGGAGTACAGAATGACTTCGCACTTTCCGTAGCTGGGCGCCACCTTGAAAAAGTCGGTCGCCACATCGTCCGGCTCGGGCGGGTTTTGGGAAAGGGCGGGGAAATCATTGTCGTATTCCATCACTTCATATTCCGGGACTTTTCCGTAGCTGGGGCAGAACGGGCAGAAGTCCTTGGGCATCTGCGGTCTTGCCTGCCGGTTGGAAGCGATCATAATCCAGTCTTTGATTAACGGGTGCCATCTTAATTCAGCCAATTGAAAGATCCTCCTGATTTTCTGTTTTGCTGTCAGCGAGCCGAGAAAGCGCATTGGCAGTATTATTTTTACCTCTAAAAGTGTTTTTAGGTTACAGAATCCGTATTCCGCCCACGGGACGGATTGCCAGTGTGTGGCAGGTTCCCTTGCCGAGCGCGGCTTCCATCGCCTGTGTGAATTCGGTCAGATGTTCCGTCGGAACAAAGGTCTGCACGGTGCCGGCAAAGCCGCCACCGTGTACGCGGTAGGCGCCGCCTATTTTTTTCAGAAGACGCTCACACAGCGCCAGAGTCAGCGAAACACCCTGCTCCTGCACATGGGAGGGTGAAAATACGTTTTGCAGATACATGTAGGAAGAGTACCCGCTTTCGATTACCAGGCTCTTAAACGCGTCAAAATCCCCGCCGCGCAGCGCGGCAACTTCCTTTTCAACGCGCCTGTTATCCTCAAAGAAATGAATGGCGCGCAGCAGTGCACGGTCACCCATGTTTTGACGCAGTTTACCCAGATTTGCGTAAAATTCCGATTCGTCCACTTCGGAAAGAACCTCTTTTCCAAAGTAGGCCGCAACCTGCTTCATTTCGGCGGGAATGGCGGCGTAGTCCGGCGTTAAGTCGGAGTGGCTTCCCATTGTATCGATAATGCACAGCGCGTAGCCGCAGCCCGCAAAATCAAAGTCCACTTTTTCAGCAACGGGGTTTTCCGCGTCCGCAAAATCAATGGTAATAAAGCTGCCGATGGAGCTTGCGGCCTGATCCATCAGTCCGCACGGTTTTCCGAAATACACGTTTTCCGCGTATTGCCCAACCTGCGCAATTTTGAGCGCGCTTTCTTTTCCGCGGCAGAACAGGTCGTTCACAATGGTACCGACCAATACTTCAAACGCTGCGGAGGAGGAAAGACCGGAGCCGGAAAGAACGTTGGAGGTAGTGTACGCGTCAAACCCGCCCATGGTATAGCCGAGCTCTGAAAATTTCGCAAGAATTCCGCGAATCAGCGAAATGGATTTACCGCTCTCCGGCTCCCTTGCGGTAAGATCATCCGCACGAAGGGAATCCATCGGGTAGCCCTTGGATTGAATGTTTACCGCTGTGCTGTCGTTTTTCGCGACAATCGCGATCACATCCAGATTCACACTCGCCGCGAGTACTTTTCCGCGCTGGTGGTCGGTGTGGTTGCCACCGACTTCCGTGCGTCCCGGCGCGCTGAAAATGCTGATGTCGCGGTTTGCCCCGAACTGTTTTTCAAATTCGCTGACAGCCTCGGTCAGGCGGTCGCGGTAGTCTGCCAAACGCTCTTTATCGCAGACATAAATATAGGAAAGTTTTTCATCTAATTTTCCTGACTCGATTTGTTCTTTTACCTGTGCAGAGTACATTTCCTTTTGCCTCCCTTTGTTTTCATGAAAATTATTCTTAATTACTGTAGTTTTATTCTATTCCGTGTCATTTTGCTTTTCAAGCGTGAAATGTTTCAGCAATATTGAAATATGTTGCATTTTGCGCGGGTTGCAAACTTCGTTTGTTTTTAAAGGCTGGGTGAGGTTCCGGTCATGCATCCGCGATGATATGCGGTAAATTCAAAGGTATTCGGCCCGCTGAACTTTCCAAGAGTTGACAGGTAATTTTGAATTCAGTATCATAGTATTATAAAGTACAAAGAAGAAAATTCAGTCCGCACACACAAAAAACGCATGGATTTATTTTTCATACAAGAAGAGGGAGGAATCCGCTTTGGATCATAATCTGGCCATAGGCTCGAAAATAAAACAGTTTCGTACCGCGAAAGGGTACACGCTGAAGCAGCTGAGTGAGGAAACCGGTTTTTCAGTGGGCTTTCTGTCGCAGCTGGAACGGGGAATTTCAACGGCTGCCATAGACTCCCTCGCAAAATTGGCCAGCGTGTTCGACGTACCTCTGACCAGCTTTTTTGATTCGGTGGAATCCCCGAAGCCAAGCCCGGTAATGCGTGACTTTGAGCTCCAGCCGAGTGAAATCAGCCCCCATATCTACCAATATATATTGTCGCAAAATCCGGGTGGGTTCCATATTTTGCCGAGAATGTATCTGCTGATGCCGTTCGATAAGCCGGATGACGACATTCAGATATCCGGGCATCAGGGCGAGGAGTGGATTTACATGCTGGAAGGAATTCTCACTGTTTATATTGCGAATCAGACTTACGAGCTGTACCCCGGAAACTCCATTCATTTTGATTCCACGGTGCCCCACAACTGGATGAACCGTACCGGGCGGGCGGCGCGGTTTCTGGCGGTCAATTTCCCGAACCCGCTGGAGGGGAATCCCGACGCGAATTTATATTGAAGATGTTGCAAAATGAATTGAAGTTCATTTTGCAACATCTTCTTTTTTTAAAATTACATACTTATGAAATTTGCCGGAGGCTAATGAATTTTTTGAAAGGATACCGCGCGCCTGCTTTCGCTCCGCGCTTTTGTTGTGAGATATGGGTTCATACAGAAGAAGAGAAACGGAGGAGTCGCATTTTTTAATGTTTTTGTTTGCAAAATGTTGTAAAAATTAACTTTTATTTTGAATGCTTGACAATTTATAGCGTATGAATTATAATCACGATAAAATTTCATAACCGTGAGATGAGAATCATAAAAATGAATGCTGTGATCTGAACAAAGACGTTCTGAGTTCCTATGGAATCAGAACGTCTTTTTGCATGAATTTACAGGCCTTCGTTCAGGGCGGTAACGGGTACGGAAAATATTAAATATGAATTATATGTAATGCACTATTTCAAATTTTATAAAATACTCAGGAGGCATGTTATGAAACTGCGGGATTGCGGAAAAACGGCGGACGATATCCGGGAGCTGGTCAAAAAGTACATGATTGAGACCTACGAGCGTTACAATTTTGTGTGCGAGCGCGCCGAGGGAATGTACCTTTATGATGAAAAAGGGGACGGATACCTGGACTTTTACGGCGGTATTGCGGTGAACAGCGCGGGCAACTGCAACGAAAAGGTAGTTGCCGCCGTTCGTGATCAGGTTGGCGACGTTATTCACACGTTCAATTATCCCTACACCGTTCCGCAGGCGCTGCTGGCGGAAAAAATCTGTACGACGCTGGGCTTTGAAAAGATTTTTTACCAGAACTCCGGCACGGAAGCCAACGAAGCCATGATTAAGATGGCGAGAAAATACGGTGTGGACAAATATGGCCCGGAAAAATACCGCATTATTACCGCAAAGCACGGCTTTCACGGAAGAACCTATGGAGCCATGTCCGCGACCGGCCAGCCGGACAACGGCTGCCAAATCGGTTTCAAACCGATGGTTCCCGGCTTTACCTACGCGGATTTTAACGATTTGGAATCCTTCCGCGCACAGGTTACAGAGCATACAATCGCAATTATGGTCGAGCCGATTCAGGGAGAGGGCGGGGTCATTCCCGCAACGCCGGAATTTTTACAGGGGCTTCGCGCGCTCTGTGATGAAAAAGGCATGCTTCTGCTGTTTGACGAAGTACAGACCGGCTGGTGCCGTACGGGCGACATTATGGCGTTCATGGGATATGGTGTAAGGCCCGATATGCTTTCCATGGCAAAGGCGATGGGCGGCGGGATGCCGATCTCGGCCGTTGTAACCAGTGAGGAAATCGCCAAAGCGTTTACGATGGGTTCCCACGGGACGACTTACGGCGGTAACGCGGTCTGCTGTGCCGCGTCCCTCGCACAGATCAATGAACTGCTGGAACACGATCTTGCGGGTAACGCGAAGGAAATGGGAAATTATCTGGCGGAAAAGCTGCGTACCCTGCCGCATGTAAAGGAAGTACGCGGCAAAGGGCTTTTGGTCGGTATCGAATACGATGCGCCGAAAGGGCTGGACGTAAAGCACGGCTGTTTTGACAGGCATATGCTGGTTACGCTGATCGGCGACAGGGTGATTCGCCTGATTCCGCCCCTCGTTCTTACGAAGGAAGACTGCGACAAGGCCTTTGAAATTCTTGAGGCGGCAACACAGGAAGCTTACGCGAAGTAAAAGGGGAAGGGCAGTTTCATGAAAGAGGAGATGACACCGTGGCGGCTCAATTGAACGGCGCAGGCGCGAACATTCCGGAATCGGCCGAGGGGAAACGGTTCTATGCGGTGGACACCCACACCATGGGAGAACCCACCCGGATTGTATTGAGCGGGTTTCCTCCGATTCTGGGCGGCACCATGATGGAAAAGAAGCAGTATCTTGCAGAGCATATGGATCATCTTCGCCGGGCATTGATTCTGGAGCCGCGCGGGCATGCGGATATGTTCGGGGCGGTCATTACCGAGCCGACCCAGTCCGACAAAGCGGATCTCGGTGTGATTTTTATGGACAGCGGCGGCTACCTGAATATGTGCGGACACGGCACCATTGGGGTCGCCACCATGGCGGTATACGAGAAGCTGGTTCCCGTAACGGAGCCGTATACTGAAATAGTGCTGGAGACGCCCGCCGGACTGATTCGCACTCGGGTCAAGGTGGAAAACGGGAAGGCCGTGGAGGTCACTTTGACCAATGTGCCCTGCTTTTTATACCGGGAGAATGTACGGATTTCGCTCGCGCAGTTCGGCGAAATCACACTGGATATTTCCTTCGGCGGCAGTTTTTTCGCGCTGGTAAACGCCGACAGTCTGGGCTTATCACTCACTCCGGAAAATGTGCCGGTGCTGGTGCGCACCGGGATGGAAATCCTGCAAAGGCTCAACGAGCAGGAAGCCGTTCAGCACCCGTATCTCGATATTCATTCCGTCGACCTTGTGGAGTTTTACGGCAGGGCGGACAACGAAAAAGCCTCCCTCAAAAATGTGGTGGTGTTCGGCAGCGGTCAGGTTGACCGTTCCCCCTGCGGAACAGGCTCCAGTGCGAAGGTCGCTGCACTCTACCAGAAAGGGCGGCTTTCCCTGAACGAAGAATTTGTATACGAAAGCATCACCGGGTCTCTGTTTCGTGCCAGCGTGGTGCAGGAGGCGGTGGCTGGTCCGTTCCGTGCGGTAATTCCTCAGGTAACGGGCAGCGCTTATATTACCAGTATTCATGAAATCATCATTGACCCGGACGACCCGCTGAAATTCGGGTTCCGGCTTAGATAAGGAGCAGTGAGCAATGCAGGATTTGTACCGTTATCCGCTGAAGCAGCATGTGGGCGCTCCATCCGTTCCCGTTGTTGCGGTCGGTCAGCGTGTGGCGCGCGGCCAAAAAATCGCTTCGATTCCCGAGGGGAAGCTGGGGGCAAACCTGCACGCCGCGGTATTCGGCATGGTTTCCGGCGTGACCGACACGGAAATTACCGTTCGTGCCGATTCGGAACAGCCGGAGAACTTTATTCCGGTTACCGGAAGCACCGTACAGGAAATCGTGCGGGAAGCAGGCATTGTCGGCATGGGAGGAGCGGGGTTCCCGACCCATGTCAAACTGGGAACACAGCTTCGGCCGGGCGGTACGGTAATCGCCAATACGGCGGAATGCGAACCTATCTTGTCGCACAACCTTGCCCGCGTGGAGCGGGAGCCGGAAAAACTGCTGCGTGGTTTGACCTATGCCATGCGCGCGGTCGGCGCGGAGCGTGGAATTATTGCGGTCAAGGAAAAGCATACGCGCGCCGCGGAATTGCTGAAAAAGACCGTGAGCGGAACGAATGTGGAACTGCACCTTTTGCAGGACATGTACCCGATGGGGGAAGAACGCGCGGTTATTCGCGAAACACTGGGCGTACTGCTTGTGCCGGAACAGCTTCCGTCGGAAGCGAACGCGGTGGTTTTGAACGCGGAAACGCTGTGCCGCATTGCCGAAGCGGTGGAACTGAAAAAGCCTTCCATCACAAAGGACGTGACGGTGGCGGGGCGGCTGAACGGCAAAGTCATTCAGACGTTTCTGGACGTTCCGACCGGAACTTCGGTTGAAACGCTGCTGGAAACGGCGGGCGGGGTCAGCGCGGAGTACGGGGAACTCGTGATGGGCGGCCCGTTTACGGGCAAGCGCACCGCGCCGGACGCGCCCGTCACCAAAACAAGCGGCGGCGTGATTGCTACAATGCCATTTTTGAAAGAAAATCGGCCGCTGGGCATTTTGGTCTGTGCCTGCGGGGCAAACCGTGAACGGCTGGAAGAAATTGCGGTGGGAATGCAGGCCGAAGTGGTCGGCGTGGCGTACTGCAAGCAGACGCAGGAGCTGAACAGCGGGGCGTTGAAATGCCAGAACCCCGGCTGCTGCCCCGGGCAGGCGGAGCGGGTACTCCAACTGAAAAAAGCGGGAGCACAGGCGCTGCTTATCAGCAATTGCACGGACTGCACCAACACCGTGATGACACTGGCCCCGAAGTTGGGAATGCCGGTTCACCACTGCACTGACGGCGCGTTGCGCGCCGTAAACTTCCCTTTAATCCGAAAGATGAAACTGCACGATTAGGCGTATCCTCCGGAAAGTCCGGATTACTAAATATTGGTATATGAATTTAAATTGTTAAGGAGTGACGGCTCATGTCAATCACAAAAGAAACTGCACAGCTGCACGCCAACGATCCGGCTGTCTTGTGCTGTATGACCCGCAAGGGTGAGATGATCGGTCCCGGAGAATTGGAAGACCCCACCGTTTTTGCTGATTTGGAAGAATCAGGATTACTGCGGCTTGACGGCAGCGTGCTGAAAATTTCACAGGTGCTCGGCGCAAAGCTGGTCAAAGACTGCGATGGGCTGACTCCGCTTACCGCGGAACTGCTTGATGGCGTACAGGAAGAACCCGCACAGACTCATTCTGCTGAAAAATCGGTTCTCGCGCCGGAATCCGTTGCCGCCGTTCCGATGGTTTCAGGCGGTATGATTCATTTGAAAGTGGATAAGCTGGAGGGACTTTCCCTCGACATTCCCGCCGGATTCGCGGGCGTCTTGCCGCTTCCTGCTGCCGCTCCCACCGAACCGACATGTGAAGATAAAATTGTACGCACTCTTGTACGCAAAGAATACGCGGTGAAAGAGGTCGTCCTGTCCGACCATACCTCTTACCGTGATGGGGTACTTACTATTGACACCGCTCTGGCTGAAAAAGCCGTCGAAAGCAGTGAACTGGTCAAACAGGTAAAAATACAGGTTGTGACCCCGGAAAACCGCCATATTTACAGCAATACCATTATGGACGTAATTCCGGTTGCCGCGAAGGCGGAGGGGAAGCTGGGGCAGGGCGTGACGAACGTGCTGACCGGCGCGGTGTTTGTGCTGACCGGCATGGACGAAGCGGGAGTGCAGATTCACGAATTCGGTTCCTGCGAAGGCTACCTTGACGAGAAAATCCGTTACGGCCGCCCCGGCTGCCCGGACGAAGACGATATTATGATTCTGGTGGACGTACAGATTCAAAAAAATACCGGTATGGAGCGCCGTGGGCCCTTTGCCGCGCACTGCGCCTGCGATGTGATTATTCAGGAGATTCGGGAAAAGATTCGGGATTTAAGCGGCGAAGGGTCCGTCAAAGAGGATACGTTCCGCGACATTGACCGTAAAGGCCGCCCGCGCGTGGTGCTTGTGAAGGAAATTATGGGGCAGGGCGCAATGCACGACAACCTGCTTGTGCCAACGGAGCCCTGCGGCGTTCTGGGCGGCCAAAAAAACGTGGATTTGGGCAATGTGCCGGTGGTGCTGTCGCCCAACGAAGTCCGCGACGGCGGCGTACACGCGCTCGCCTGCATCGGCCCGGCGACCAAGGAAATTACCCGTCATTTCTTCCGGGAACCATTGGTTCACGCGCTAGCGGACGACGAAGAGCTGAATCTGGTCGGCGTGGTGTTCATCGGTTCACCGCAGGTTAACGACGAAAAAAGCTATGTTTCCGAGCGTCTGGGCGCGCTGGTAGAGGCGCTGAATGTGGAGGGTGCGATTGTGACCACCGAGGGCTTCGGCAACAATCATATTGATTTTGCGGAAAATATTGAGCAAATCGGTTCCCGCGGCGTCAGCGTAGTGGGGGTGACCTATTCCGCGTATCAGGGCCAACTTGTCGTGGGCAACCAATACATGGACGCGATGATTGAACTCAATAAGGACCCGGCGGGCTTTGAAAACGAAATTCTGGCCGACAACACCCTTTGCCCCGAGGACGCGGCGCGCGCCGTGCTGATGCTCAAAACCAAAATGGCTGGTATTCCGATTGCCGCGCCGAACCGCAAATGGACGCAGTCGGTCATTGCGGAAAACCAGAAGTTGGTTCCGTAACTGCCACAGGAAAGGCGGAAATTTTATGAATGTAGAGCTTGAACCGCTCCTGCTGCGCGGCGAAATTAAGGAAATTACGGAAGTCGGCGTGCGCATCGGTATTCACGGGCGCATGGGGGTGCTGTCCCTCCCCTTGCGTTGTGTCTTTACGGACAAGGAACTGGAAGTCGGACAGGAAGTGGAATTTTATCTAAGTTACGTCAATGTTCTATAAAATAATCATCTTATTTGAAAAAGTACCAATTTCCAAGCGTAAATCCGTCAATCAAAGATTTTGCGCTTGTTTCTCAGATGTTTTCGAAAATAAGCTGACTATGATGAAAGGGGAATCTCCATGAAACTGACAACCGCCGCTGCACTAAGGTCCGAAATTTATGTGCCGATCACGCCCCCACCGGTCTGGACGCCGCTGAAAAAACCACTGAATGAGTGCAGAGTTGCTTTCATTACCGCGGGCGGAATTCATAATAAAAACCAGAAGCCTTACCACACGGCGGGTGACTGGACCTATCGCGAAATTCCGTCCGACACGCCGTCCTCCGAATTGATGGTGACCCATGGCGGGTTTGACAATTCCGATATTAATAAGGACGTCAACGCCATGTTCCCGATTGACCGCCTGCATGAGCTGGTGGACGAGGGCTACATCGGCGGGCTGGTTCCCACCTTTTTCGGGTTTATGGGCGGCGGCGGTAACGTGGAGAAGTTCCGGGAGGAAACCGGCCCTGAAATTGCCCGTCGGCTAAAGGAAGAAGGAACGGATATCGTCATTTGCACCGGCGGCTGTGGCACCTGCCACCGCTCGGCGGTGATTGTGGAACGCTGCTGCGAAGCGGCGGGCATGTCCACCATCATCATTGCCGCCCTGCCGCCGATTGCGCGCCAGCAGGGAGCGCCGCGCATCACTGCGCCCCATGTGCCCATCGGCTCCAATGCGGGCGAACCGAACAATAAGGAGATGCAGACCGCAATTTTGAAAGATACGCTGGGGGCGGTGGTGGAAATGCAGTCCTTCGGCTCTCTGAAAGTCCTGCCTTACGAGTACCGACATAACGTTTAAGGTTGAAACGAGGGCAATTTGACGATATAATGTTGACAAAGGCGCCAGCTTTCCGCCGCGCGGGAGCAGGCGCCTTTGTGCCCGTTTTGCAAATATCAGTAAAGAAGGAAGATATCAGCATGAATTCGGAAGAGAAAATCGTTCTGTATTTGGAGAAAAATGGGATTGACGCGTTGTATGTCAGCAATCCTGCAAATGTTCGTTATGTCAGCAAATATACCGGGGATGATTCCAACCTGCTGATTACTAAAACTGCCTGTTACTTCATTACGGACCCCCGTTATACGGAACAGGCCGCAATGGAGTGCCCTTCGTATGAAATTTTCAACTGGCGTGTCGGCAGCCGCACAAGGGGAACCGCATTAGGGGAACTGGCGGAGCGTGCCGGGCTGAAAAGCATTGCTTTTGAACAGGACTTTGTGACCTTCGCGGAGTATTCGGAGCTAAAGGTAGCGGTAAAGGCGGAGCTTGTTCCGGTGAGCGGTGTGATTGAGGCGTTCCGTGCCGTAAAGACAGAGGAAGAAATTGAATGTTCGCGTATCGCGTGTGATATTGCGTCGCGTGCGTTTGAGAAGATTATCAAGGACATCCGCGTGGGAATTACCGAAAAGGAGCTTGCTTCACGGCTGTCTCATTATATGGTGCTGGAGGGGTCGGACACGAAGCCTTACGGCAATATTCTGATTTCCGGTGCGCGAACGTCGCTGCTGCATGGGATTCCCTCCGCGAAGGCGCTGGAGTACGGTGATTTCGTGTTGATGGATTACGGCTGTCAGTACCACGGATATTTGTCCGACATGACCCGTACAGTTGTAGTGGGAAAAGCTTCGCCGAAGCAAAAAGAAGTTTACCGGCTGGAGCAGCAAATGGTGCGGGACGCGACGGCCGCTATGAAAGCAGGCGCAACAGGAGAAGATGTTTATAAGGCTTCCGTTCAGGCAATTCAGGGAACGGAATATTTCCCGTATCATTACCAGGGGATCGGTCACAGCGTCGGCCTGTTTGTGCATGAGCTGCCCGGATTGGGCCCGCGCCATACGGCGCCGCTCGAATTGGGAAACATCATTACGATCGAGCCCGGTATTTATATTCCGGGCTGGGGCGGTGTGCGGATTGAAGACCAGATTCTGATTACAGAGAGTGAAAATGAATCCCTCACCACCGCAAGCAGGGACTTGCTGGAATTATAATCGGATTAGCGGGCGGTCAATGGCCTGTTTACCGGGGATTTTCCATTGGATTTAATTTGGCTCTTTTTCACCGCACTGGGCTAAAGTGTGGTAGAATAGTCTTAAATCTTGCGGCCTGAGCCAGTGTGTTGCCGTCGGAAAGAGGATTTTATGGTGCAAACTGCGCGCCATAATTTATATCTGATGCTGTATCAGAAATTCATCGTAATAAGGAAGATAGAGTATGAAACAAGAACGATTGGAACGGTTTTTTGAAAACATGAAGCGTGAGGGGCTGGAACAGGCGGTCGTCAGCGACCCGGCCGGAATTTTTTATCTGACCAGGCGCTGGATTGAGCCGGGCGAGCGGCTTTTGGCGCTCTACCTCAACCGCAGCGGTGGGAATAAGCTGTTTGTGAATGAACTGTTCACTGTTCCGGAAGACCTCGGCGTGGAAAAAATCTGGTTTTCCGATACAGATGATTCCATGGCGCTGCTGAGCGGGGCAATTGACCATTCAAAGCCGCTCGGCGTGGACAAAAACCTGCCCGCGCGGTTTTTATTGCCGCTGATCAGTGTGGGCGCGGGGACTTCTTTTGTGAATGTGTCGCCCTGCGTGGACGCGGTTCGCTCCTGCAAGGACGAGGAAGAAAAAGCGTTCATGCGCGAAGCGTCCCGGCTGAATGACGCGGGTATGGCGGAGTTTAAGAAATGCATCCGTCCCGGTATCACGGAGCGCGAGCTTGCCTCCGGCATGGAGAAAATTTACCGCTCGCTGGGCGCGGACGGGTATTCTTTCCTGCCGCTGGTCGGCTTCGGGAAAAACGCGGCGATCGGGCACCATGAGCCGGACGATACCCCCCTGCGGGAAGGCGACTGTGTCCTGCTTGACGTCGGCTGCAAAAAAGATAATTACTGCGCCGACATGACGCGCACCTTCTTCTTTAAGTCCGTACCGGAAAAGTCCCGGGAGGTCTATGAAATCGTACGCCGGGCGAACCTTGCCGCCGAAGCAATCATTAAACCGGGCGTGCCGTTCTGTGAGATTGACCGCGCAGCGCGCTCCGTGATTGAACAGGCGGGATACGGCAAGAACTTCACCCACCGCTTAGGGCATTCCATCGGAATTGAGGTACACGAGCCGGGTGACGTTTCCTCCGCCAATACCAATACCGTTAAGCCGGGCATGACTTTTTCCATTGAACCCGGTGTGTATCTGGATGGAAAAGTTGGTGTGCGGATTGAAGATTTGGTACTGGTGACGGAAGACGGCTGTGAGGTACTGAATCATTTTCCCAAGGAACTGCAAGTGGTCGAGTGATCCGGCGTAAAGTATACGCCTGACGATAAGGAGCCGAACGATGGAGCAGCCATTGATCTACAACATACAGCGGTATTCTATTCACGACGGGGACGGAATCCGCACCACCATTTTCTTTAAGGGCTGCCCGCTTCGCTGCGGCTGGTGCCATAACCCCGAAAGCCAGAACTTTTTGCAGGAGCTGTTGTTTGACACGGAAAAATGCACGGGCTGCGGCGCGTGCGCCGGGGCGTGTACAGCCCACGCGGTCCAACTGAACGCGGAACATAAGGCGGAAACCGACCGCGAAGTCTGCGCGCTGTGCGGCGAATGTCTGGATTACTGCCTTTCCTGCGCAAGGAGCATTGCGGGGCGTACCTATGAAATCGAAGAGCTGGTGCGTGAAGCGGAAAAAGACCGTATGTTTTACGAGCAGTCCGGCGGGGGCATTACGCTTTCCGGCGGGGAAGTGATGGCACAGCCGATGGACTATATTGAGCGGATTGCCGCGCGACTTTTTGAAAAAGGCTACAGCGTCAATATCGATACCTGTGGCTATGTGCCGTATGAGCGCTTTGCGCGCATTCTTCCGTACACCGACGTATTCCTATATGATATTAAGGAGATGAATTCGGAAAAGCACCGGGCGCTTACCGGCGTGGGCAATGAGCTGATTTTGGAAAACCTGAGCAAATTAAGCGGAGCAGGCGCAAAAATTTACCTGCGCTTGCCGTTAATTGCGGGGGTGAATGCCGATGAGGAACATATTCGTTCTGTAATCTCTTTTTTGCAAAGCGGGGCAGCGGTGGAGCGGATTTACCTTTTGCCCTACCATAATACGGGAAAGAGCAAATACGGCAGGCTCAGCCGCGACTATGACACGGCGAAATTATTTGAAATACCCGCAAGGGAACAGTTGGAACATTTTGCGGAACAATTCCGTCAGAGCGGGTTCACCAAAGTACAGATAGGGGGTTAGCATAATGGAACAGCATGGCATGAACGAGCGTATCCGCAAGCTGCGCGAGCAGAGCCTGAACACGGAAGCGACGCTTTATATGGAGCGCGCGGAGCTGGTGACACAGGCATACGAAAAATACGAGGGAACGGTTTCCGTCCCGGAACTGCGCGCCCTGACCATGAAGTATTTCTTCGAGCACAAAACGCTCTGTATTAACGAAGGGGAACTGATTGTCGGGGAAAAGGGCGACGCCCCGAATGCCGCGCCCACCTTTCCGGAGCTTTGCTGCCATACACTGGAAGATATGCGCCTGATGAACGACCGCGACCTGATTCGCTTTCGGGTGTCTGATGAAGATCTTCGCCTGCAAAAGGAGCGCATTATTCCGTTCTGGAGCAAGCGTTCCATCCGCCATAAAATTATGGAGAATATGACGGACGAGTGGAAATCTGCCTATGAATGCGGTATTTTCACGGAGTTTATGGAGCAGCGCGGCCCGGGGCACACGGTCGGCTCCGAAAAAATCTATCTGCGCGGTTTTCTGGAGTATCAGCAGGACATTCAGAAGGCGATTGACCGGCTGGATTATCTGCACGACTCCGAGGCGCTTGCGAAAAAATCCCAGCTGAAAGGTATGAGCATCGCGTGCGACGCCATTATGCTTCTCGGCAAACGCTACGCGGCTTTGGCGCGTGAACTGGCGGCGCAAACGCGGGACGAAGCGTGGAAAAACGACCTGCTGCTGATTGCCGAAAACTGCGACGTTGTGCCCGCGCACAAGCCGCAAACGTTTCATCAGGCGCTGCAAATGTATTGGTTTGTGCATCTGGGCGTAACCAGCGAGCTGAATCCGTGGGATTCCTACAGCCCCGGGCGGCTCGACCAGCATATGGTTCCGTTCTACCGGCGCGACACCGAAAGCGGCATTCTGAACCGTGACCGCGCGCTGGAGCTTTTGGAGTGCCTTTGGGTTAAATTCAACAACCAGCCCGCGCCGCCGAAGGTCGGCATCACGCTGAAAGAAAGCAGTACCTACACGGATTTTGCGAACATCAATACCGGGGGCGTGACCCCGACCGGAGAAGACGGCGTAAACGACGTGAGTTACCTGATTTTGGACTGTATGGACGATATGAAGCTGCTCCAGCCAAGCTCCAACGTGCAGATCAGCCGGAAGAACCCCAACAAATTTTTGAAGCGCGCCTGTGAAATTTCGCGCAAGGGCTGGGGACAGCCCGCGTTCTACAATACGGAGGCCATTATTCAGGAGCTGCTCAACGCGGGGAAATCCATTGAGGACGCGCGGCGCGGCGGAACCAGCGGCTGTGTGGAAACGGGTGCCTTCGGCAACGAGGCCTATATTCTGACCGGGTATTTCAATATTCCGAAAATACTGGAGCTGACCCTGTTTAACGGGTACGACCATGTTGCGCGGCGCCAGCTTGGCTTGCCGCTCGGGTACGCGAAGGACTTCAAAAGCTACGGCGAACTGCTGGAAGCGTTCCAAAAGCAGATGAACTATTTTATTGATATGAAGGTTGCCGGAAGCAACGTCATCGAAATGATCTATGCCAATTATATGCCTGTACCGTTCCTTTCTGTCATCACCAATGACTGTATTATGAAAGGAAAGGATTATAACGCGGGTGGCGCGCGCTATAATACCAATTATATTCAGGGTGTGGGTATCGGCACGATTACGGACTGTCTTGCGTCAATTAAATATAACGTTTTCGAAAAGCAGACCTTTTCCATGGAAGAGCTTATTCAGGCGATGGGCGATAATTTTGAGGGGCACGCGCGCACGCTGAATCTGGTACGCAACCGCACGCCGAAATACGGCAACGACGACAATTACGCGGATGATATTATGAAATGGGTCTTTGATCTGTATCAGAAGTCCGTAACAGGAAGACCGAATATGAAGGGCGGCTGCTACGCTGTGGATATGCTGCCCACCACTTGCCATGTTTATTTCGGCGAGGTGATGCTGGCAAGTCCGAACGGCAGGCTGGCGCACAAGCCCGTTTCCGAAGGAATTTCGCCGGAAAAGGGGGCGGATACCCACGGCCCCACGGCGGTGATTCAATCCGCGTCGAAAATGGATCACCTGCGCACCGGCGGCACACTTTTGAATCAGAAGTTTACGCCTGCGGTGCTGGCGGGGCAGAACGGAATCGACCAGCTTGCGAATCTGGTGCGTACTTATTTCAATATGGACGGCCACCACATTCAGTTCAATGTCATTGACCGCAAAACGCTGGTTGACGCGCAGAATCACCCGGAGGAATACCGTGACCTGATTGTGCGCGTGGCAGGCTACAGCGACCACTTCCGCAATCTTTCCAAAGAATTGCAGGACGAAATCATTGAACGCACGGAGCAGAACTTTGCGTGATTTTTGCCGTGCGTAAAATAAAGGAGAAGAAAGCTATGAAACTGGGATTCATCGGCTGCGGCAACATGGCAGGTGCTATGATGGGGGGCATTATCAAAAGCGGAGTGCTTCCGGCGGAGGAAATTATTGCGTCTAATTTAAGCGCGGCAAAACTGGAACAGGCACAGCGGATGCTGGGTATCGCGGCGGCAGAAAGCAACAGGGAAGTGGTGGAGAAGGCGGAAACGGTGGTTCTTTCCGTTAAGCCGCTGTTCTATGAGAGCGTAATCAAGGAAATTGCGGAATTCGTCAGGCCGAAGCAGGTGATTATCAGCATTGCGCCGGGCAAAACGCTGGCGTGGCTGGGTGAACTCTTCGACAAGCCGGTAAAAATCGTCAGAACCATGCCCAACACGCCCGCCTTGGTGGGCGAGGGAATCACCGCCGTTACCCCGAACGAGCTGGTTACCCCGGAGGAGTTGGAGGAGGCCTGCCGGCTCCTCCGCGGCTTCGGAAAAGCGGAAGTAATTCCCGAAAGGCTGATGGACGTGGCGGTTTCCGTCAGCGGCAGTTCCCCTGCTTATGTATTCCTATTTATTGAAGCGATGGCCGACGCGGCGGTCGCGGACGGAATGCCGCGCAAGCAGGCCTACGAGTTCGCGGCGCAGGCGGTGCTTGGCAGCGCAAAGATGGTGCTCGAAACCGGAAAACACCCCGGCGAGCTGAAAGATATGGTTTGCTCCCCAGGCGGAACAACGATTGAAGCGGTGCGGGTTCTGGAGGAAAAGGGACTGCGCAGCAGTGTGATTGAAGCGATGAAAGCCTGTACGAAAATGGCGAGATCCCTGTAGCTTCTATTTTATAAAATAAAAATAAGCCTTTGCTCCCACCCGCGTCGGGAGCAAAGGCTTATTCGAATTCTTAGGAAAGTATTCTGGATAAAAACAACGTTGTGCGGTACTCCTTTGGGCTGGTGAAAATCTCCTCCGGTCGGCCTTCTTCTACAATATAGCCGTTATCCATGAAAATAACCCGGTCTGCCACATCCCTTGCAAAACCCATTTCATGGGTTACAACAATCATCGTCATCCCGTCCTTCGCCAGCTTTTTCATCACCTCAAGCACGTCCCCCACCAATTCGGGGTCAAGCGCGGAGGTCGGTTCGTCGAACAGCAGTGCTTTCGGCTCCATGGCGAGCGCCCGCGCAATGGCGACCCGCTGCTGCTGGCCGCCGGAAAGAGTGGCGGGCATTGCGCCGGCCTTGTCAGCCAGACCTACTTTATTTAAAAGTTCCAGTGCAGCTGTCTTTGCTTCCGCCTTGCTTTTCTTTTTTGTAAGCACGGGCGCCAGCGTCACATTTTCCAGCACTGTTTTTAAAGGAAACAGGTTGAACCGCTGAAACACCATGCCGACTTCCTCACGGAACAGGCGGATGTCCGACCCGTCGGTCACTTCTTTTCCCCGGTAGGAAATCGTTCCGCCGGAAGGCGTTTCCAACCGGTTGATGCACCGTAAAAACGTGCTTTTCCCAGAGCCGGAAGGGCCGATAATGCAGACCACTTCCCCCTCTTCAATCTCAAGGTTAATGTCCTTCAATACTTCATTTTCACCAAAACACTTTGACAAGTGGTTTACCTGTATCATTTATTTCCCTCCCAGCTTCTTCTCCACCTGCTTCTGAAGCAGAATCAGTGCGGATATAATCACCAGATAAAACAGCGCCAGTACGGAATATGTACGGATGGTATCGAAACTCAGCGCGGCATAATTCTGCGCAAGGTGGGTCACTTCGTTTACCGTGATCACAGACAGCAGTGCCGTATCCTTCACGGAAATGATGAATTGGTTGAAAAGTGCGGGCAGCATGGTCTTAAAGGCGGGCGGCACGATCAGGTGGAAAAAAGTCTGCGGCCAGCTCAGCCCGAGCGAAAGCCCGGCTTCCCGCTGACCGGCGTCGACCCCCTGCAGCGCACCCCGAACGATTTCAGCAATAAAGGCGCCGGAATTAAGCGCGATGACAACGATGCCAACCGTTGTTGCCGGCCAGTTTGCGCCAAAGAGCTTTGGAATGACAAAATATACATACAATGCCTGCACCATAAGCGGCGTACCGCGGATGACCCAGACATATGCTCCGGCAATCACCCTTGCCGCTCTGCTGTTTGACTGCAGCGCGTAACCGGAAATGCTGCCGATGATAAAACCGAAGAAAATACCGACGATGGCGATTAAAAGGGTGAGTTCCAATCCGGTGAAAAGCATCGGCAGCAAGACTGTAATGAGTTCCGACATATAAAATCCTTTCCTCTGCCGACCCGAAAGCTGAGGTTAGCCGATCTGCAGAAATGAACTCAAATGCGTTCACAGCGGCAGAGAATGCTTCTGATTGAGGGCATTCTGCCGCTGCGAGAGGAGGGAGATTATTTGAACCATTTATCTTCAAGCTTTGCCATGGTGCCGTCCGATTCCAGTTCCGCCAGTGCCGCGTTAAACTCTTTCAGATATTTAAAATTCTTACTGAAAGCGATTGCGTACGGCGACTGTCCTTTGTTAAACTGATCGCCGACCATTTTTAGCTTTGTTCCGGTGGCTGTTTTAATATAGAAGGCAGCGCCGGGCTGATCCTGAATCACGGCATCCACTTTCTTCTGTTCCAGCGCCTCGTAAGCGGTCGTAATGGTGTCGTGTACCTGGATGGTGGAATCCTTCAGGTTCTCCTGTGCGTACATATGGGAAGCGGTTCCTTTTTCCACCGCGACGGTTTTACCGGCAAGGTCCTTTACGCTGGTGATTCCTTTCTCATTTTCAGAGTTCACCATCACGACTTGGCCGGAATCCTGGTAGGTATTGGAAAAGTCCATTACCTGCTTCCTTTTGTCGGTGGCGCAAAGCGCGGCAGCCGCCATGTCCAGTTTTCCTTCGGCGACGGAAGTGGTCAGCGCGGAGTAATCCATTGCCTGAATTGCCCCATAGGAGATCTGAAAGCCAAGCTTCTTCTGCAGCGCGTTGATCAGGTCGATGTCATATCCGATCAGGGTTTTGCCGTCTTTATCATAATATGAAAATGGTCCGAACAGACCCGAAGTACCCACTTTCAGCAGGACGCCCTTTAAGGAACCGTCAACGCTGGCGGCGGAACTTGCACTGCCGCCGGACGCAGCCTGTGAAGCAGCCGCAGGGGTGGAGGAAGCGGAACCGCACCCGGCTGCCAGTACCAATACCGTCGCTGCGGCCAGCAAGAAAGAAATAATTCTTTTGCATTTTTTCATGGGAATATCTCCTTTTCATATTTTGATTTATTGCAGAACAGCGCACTGCCCAAAAGGACAATGCGCCGTTGCATTTACGGAAATTCATTACTCTTAGGCAAATCGTGCTATAAAAAAGGCCGCTATGAAAACAGCGATGTTTTTCATAACGGCGTCATTGCCTGTGATTTTCGTGAAATTAATTTTTAAACATTCTACTATTTAATCTTGAAAAATACAACATGTTTTACAAATATTATCTGTTTGCACATGACGAAGTATGAAATTATCAATATTTTATCCATTTAATACAACAAAACTATGAATTGGTAAAGCTGCTCGGCTGTAGGATTTTTAACAAGGCGGTCACGCTGTCATCGCGGCGTATGTGCCCTTGCCGGGAATCCGCGTTTATCCGTTGCTGAAAGAACATTGAGACCGGATAAGCCAGGCGGTGTAAAGGATACTAAATAAAAATTGTACCCGCAGCTGTACATCATGTTATAATGAATTTATATCATGATAATGAATGCAATAAAACGATGAACCATAGGGGGACAAAGCTTGAATAAATTCGAAGCGCTGAAGCGGTATTTCGGTTACGATGCTTTCCGGGAAGGGCAGGAAAAGCTGGTGGACGCGATTCTGGCGGGGCGCGATACGTTTGGAATTATGCCGACGGGCGCGGGAAAGTCGCTGTGTTTTCAGCTCCCGGCACTGATGTTGGACGGCATTACGCTGGTGGTTTCACCGTTGATTTCCTTGATGAAGGATCAGGTCAATTCGTTGAACCAATCGGGAATTCACGCCGCGTTTTTAAACAGCTCCCTGACCGCGGGGCAGTACCGCGTTGCGCTGGAGCGGGCTCGGAGCGGCGCGTATAAAATAATCTATGTTGCACCGGAGCGTCTTATGACAGGGGAGTTTCTGGAGTTTGCGTGTGCGGTACCCATTGCAATGGTCAGTGTGGACGAATCGCACTGTGTCTCGCAGTGGGGGCAGGATTTCAGGCCGAGTTACCTGAAAATACGCGAATTTATGGAAACCTTGCCGCACCGCCCGGTTTTGACCGCTTTTACCGCAACGGCGACCGAGCAGGTGCGCGGGGACGTTGTGCAGCTGCTGGATTTACATAACCCCGTGATGGTTACCACCGGATTCGACCGGAGCAACCTGTTTTTTGAAGTCGAGAAACCGAAGGATAAGTTTGCCGCGCTGCGGCGCTTTTTGGGGGAGAACGACGGAAAAAGCGGAATCATTTACTGTACGACGCGCAAAACGGTTGAAGAGGTCTGTGACCGGCTGCGCGGCGAGGGGATTGCGGCTTCGCGCTACCACGCGGGGCTTACGGACGCGGAACGGCGCGACAATCAGGATGATTTCATTTTTGACCGCTCCCCCGTCATGGTGGCGACCAACGCGTTTGGTATGGGCATCGACAAATCCAACGTATCGTTTGTCATTCACTATAATATGCCGAAAGATATGGAAAGCTATTATCAGGAAGCGGGGCGCGCGGGGCGCGACGGTGAACCCGCGCGCTGTGTACTTTATTACAGCGGGCAGGACGTTCGCATGAACCGCTTTTTGATGGAGCACAGCCGGGAAAATGAGGAGCTCGACGAAGCCACGCGCGGTCTGATCGCACAGCGGGATGAAGAGCGGCTGAAAAAAATGACGTTCTACTGCTTTACCGACGGGTGCCTGCGCAGCTATATCCTGCGTTACTTCGGAGAGCCGGGTTCCGCTTATTGCGGCAATTGCGGCAACTGTACAAGTGAAACGGAAGAAAAGGATATTACGCGTGACGCGCAGCTGATTCTTTCCTGTGTTCAGCATTCCGGAGAACGTTTTGGGGGCAGAATGATTGCGGCGGTGCTGCGCGGCGCCGCCAATGAGCGGGACGAGGAGCGGATTCACCGTTACGGGCTTAATGGCCTTTCTGCCTATGGCTCCATGAGCGGTACGTCGGAGCAGACGGTTAGCGCGGAAATCCGCTTTCTGGAGCAGCAGGGCTTTCTGGTTTCTTCAGACGATGAATACCGGGTGCTTAACTTAACGGAAAAATCCGGCGAGGTGCTACGCCAAGGCGTTTCCCTCAGTATGCGACTGCCAAAGGAACAGCAAACAGGCTCAACCGCGCCCGCGAGGAGAAAATCCAAAACAGAGGTGCCGGTGGACGCGCGGCTGTTTGAACAACTGAAGAAGCTGCGGGCAAAGATTGCGAGCGCACAGGGCGTTCCCGCCTATGTGGTATTTTCGGACGCGACGCTGCGGGGCATGTGCGCGCGGCTGCCGCATACACAGGAGGAATTGATGGAGGTCAGCGGAATCGGCGCCGAAAAAGCCGGCCGTTACGGGGATCGGTTTCTTGCCGCGATTGCGGCGTATGAGGGGGATCAACCTCAGGAGGAACCGGCGGTCAAGCCTTACCTGAACGAGGAGCAAAAAGCACAGATTGCGCTTTTTGATGAGCCCGTACCGATCAGCTTTTTAACGAAGCGAATCAGCGCGCTGGCTGAAGCGGACGGCGCTCGCCGCTTGTCAGCGGTCAGGGTGACGAACTGGCTCCTTCGGCAGGGCTGCCTGCGGGAGGCGGTCGGGGAGAACGGACAAAAAATGCGCGTCGTGACCGACAGCGGCGAGCAAATCGGTATGATAACGGAGCGGCGCGAAAGCGAAAACGGGGAAGTGTACAGCATCAATCTCTATGACAGCCGGGCACAGCAGTTTATTCTCGATCATCTGGAAGAGATTATAGGCAGTTAATTCTATATTTAAATTATATAGAATTATTTCGAAAGTAAATATGACAGAAGATGCCCCCAGCCGCGGCTGGGGGCATCTTTATGGGGAAATTCAGAGACTGATGTTGATAAGTGGGGGATCGCAAGTATTGTTATGCAGCAATTTGAGCGACGGTGCGCGGGGATTTTTCTCCGTTTACATAGAAACCGCCGCCCTGACCGGGCTTTCCGACTGCGGTGACAATGAAGAAGTGCTCGTTTTCTTTGGAACCGTTATATTTCACCGTAAAGGCGGAGCCGGTGCCGGATACAAAAGAGGGCATGGAAGATGCGGTTACCTTAAACTGATAAGTTTTCCCCTTTTTAACGGTCAGATTTTTACCTGTATCCAGCCGGAATGATTTGACTGCCGGGACCTGATTTTCCAAAAGAACGTACTGTGAGCAGTGATCAATCACAATACTGGCATAACCTGTACTGTCAAATGTGCCGGTGGGGTGGCTCACAGTTTCAAGCTGGTTTCTCTCGGAACTATAGTAGTACAGATACAGGTTTTTCCCGACAGAAAAACGGTTTTTGGCAAGAATACGAATCGTTGCCGGAACAGGGAGTTCTCCGTTATGAGAGAAGTTGAGCAGAAGCCCGTTTGTTTCATTGGGAACGGCGGAACGAACTTGGCCGGCTGATGAAATTTCAGCAATTCCCAAAGCAAGGTTGACATCTCGCATGGTGCTCTGTGCCGATGCCAGGTCGGTACCCTTGAAGCCCCAGCTGTAAAGCTCCAGATTTGTTGTGCTGTCTATGATAGTGACGATGAGATTTTTTTGCGTCTGCTTTGCCGCGCTCAGAATTGCCTGGCTCAGGTTCAGTGCAACGCCGATATTTGAGAGTGTGTTGCCGGCTATTTGGGGCGGTACACTGACGTTCAGATTAAGTGCGGCAACAGAAGTGCTGTTCAGCTGATTCACAATGGAATCCGCCGGAAGGTCAATTTTTACTTCGACCTTCTTTTGACCGACTCCCGCAGTGGATATAATTTCAGTCAAGCCGGACGGAACTGTAAGACTGAGTGAAGAGGTGTTCTCGTTTACTACTGTACCCGCGCCGACGGTTGGTGCGACAGTTACAACGGTAGTACCGGCAGTATCCGTGAATGTCTGGACTCCGGCTGGAAGCTGTACCGGGGTTGGCTTGCTGCGTGAGGTTGAACTGGACTGAATGCGCTGATATGTGACGGTAATGACGGCATCATCGGATACATTTTTTACGATGACGTGGGTCTTGTCATTGCTTACCGACAGAACATCTTTGGTGCTGATGGAAATATTCGATACTTTGTAGCCGGATGCCGTTTTTATTATGATTTCCGCGGAGTCAGTGCCTTTTTCCACGTATTGCGCGGCGGGAGTGACTGTTCCGTTCCCGGCCGATTTTGCCGTAATTCTGTAAAAATCAGTGCTGACGGTAACCGTGGCCGAGGCGGCATTTCCGGCTTTGTCCATGGCCGCAACTTCGTAGCTGCCTGCTTTCGTAAAGGTCAGCTTGTCATCGGTAAGTTCCGCTGCGTGCCCGTTGACTGTTACAGTGTCCAAATGACTTTCTGTTATGGTTACGGTTGGTGGTGCCGCGTCCTCGTTCACAGTAATCACCGGGGCTTCCGTATCGCGGATAAAGCTGAACGTACTCGAGGAGTTTTGCATTACTGCGGAAATATCGTAACGTCCGTCGCCGTATTCGCTGTCAGTCAGGTCAATGGAAAGATTGTGTATGGTTTGTGCGGATTGGCTGCTGACAGATTCTTCAGAGAGCGTACTCGCTTTTTTGACAGAGTCCATCAGAATCAGATCATCCGCTGTGTACTCGTGAACCTGTTTCCCATTTTTCCTGATTTGAACCTTTACCAGCGGATTGTCTGTTTGGGTAAGAATTTGGAAAGAAGCGCTGTCCAGCTTTACGATGCTGCCATATCCGATTTCCGTTTTGAAATTCGGGCTTCCAGCCTGGCCGGCCAGTTTCAGATTCTTTATTGCTGTCTTTAAGTTTGCGATCGCTTCTTTCAATTCAGTCTGTGTGGCATTTTCATTTGCCGACACGTCGTTTGCCGCTGTGAGTGCGGTCTGCAGTTCATCCCAGCTTTCTGCTGTGTAATCAAGCTCCATCAAATTTTCTGTCTGCCGAATCACTGCCTTCAGAATATCGACGGTAACAGGTTTTTGAATAAACTGAATATAGTCGATATTCGCGACGTATTTTCCGGTCTGACTGTAAAACCGCAGGTAAACATCGTGTACACCTGTGATGGCAGAAGCAATATCGGCGCCTTCCAATACATAGGTGCCCCACCCGGAACCGGTTGTATGAGTCGACACGACTGCCGCTGGCTGGTTGTCGAGAGAATCCAGAATAACTTCCACTCTGCCCGCTACGGCTTCATTGTTGATGTTGCTGCTTGAATAGGAAATATTGATATGCGAAGCGCCGGAATCACCGAAATCGATACTGTTGTACTTTACCCATTCGCCGTGCTGAACGCCGCCGATGTTGGCGCCCCCGCTGCGGTTTTGATCGTAGTCGGTTGTAATGCCCTGTGACTGGTCATAGCTTTCCGCTTCAAAGGGCTCTGCATAGGCATCCTTTACTTTCGTGCTGATTTTTGCTATGACGCTTTTCAGCAGCATTGCCGCGTTGTATATCTCCGTATCCGTTGCTTCGGCGTCATTCCAAAATGTTTTTGCGGACTTCACCGCACTGTTCAATTCTTTCACGAAGCTTTCGGGTGCACCGTCCGTATCCATGTCGCTGGCCTGAAGGATGAGTGTCTTCAGGTAGTCGCGGTCAATTGATTTATCGAAATTGCCAATCAGTTCTGCTTCCGCAACTTCAATCGGATTGCTGCCGTTCGACAGATCAAGACGGTAATATTGATATTTGCCTTCCGCTGCTCCCTCATCAACGGAGAATGGTTTTGTGTACTTGTTCCAATCAAATACTGCATCGGAGCGGCTGTCCAGTTTATTCCAGGTGACTGCGTCATCGGAGCCGTACAGTGTAAAACTGGAAGGTGCCTTTGACTTATCTGAACCCGATGTCAGTGTGTACATATCGACATAAACCGGTACGCTGAAGCTGTAATAAACCGATGCCTTACCGTCCGAAGAAGGGGTGAAAGTGGCCGTGGTGGCAGAGTCATTATCAAAAAGCTTCTCCGCGCTGTCGCTTTCGCCGCTGTAAACGGAATCTGTGCTGACAGTTCCTGTCGGTGCCGCCTCCAGCTTCTCGGGGCGTGTGCTTGTCATATCGGCAAGGGGTTTCGGCAGGTCGTCGCCGCTGGTGATGGAAGCGGGCATTGCATCTTCCGAAGAGCCCCAGCTTGAAGGCGTGCTTCCCATATTGAAATCGATGGTTCCTCCCTGTTCCAGGTCGGAGTGCAGGAAGTAGCATTTGTCATAATTCTGACCGTTTAATTGAACGCTCTGTATATAAACGTTTTCTTTGCTGTTTTCCGGTGCGTTGATGACAAGGTCCTTTCCGCTTTCCAGGTGAATGGTCGCTTTTTTGAACAAAGGCGAGCCGATGGCGTATTCCGGGCTGCCCATGGTCAGCGGGTAGAAGCCCAGGGAACTGAATACGTACCACGCGGACATTTCGCCGTTGTCTTCGTCGCCGATGTAGCCTTGCCCGAAATCGCTGCCTACATAAGCTCTTGCGAGAATGTCGCGGACAACCTGCTGAGTGCGGTCAGGTCTGCCGGCAAAATCATACATGTAGGGTATGTGATGGGACGGCTGATTGCTGTGGCCGTATTGGCCTAATTTAATTTCGCGCGCTTCCTTCATCTCATGAATTTCGCCGCCGTAGCCTCCGGCATTAAAGGTTCCCTTTATAGAAAAAAACTGATCCAGCTTTTTGGCAAGGTTCTCTCTGCCGCCGTAAAGGTTGGCGAGGCCCTGACCGTCCTGCGGAACGCTGAACGCCATGTTCCAGGCATTGGTTTCGGTATAGTCGCCACCCCACCTTGTTGGGTCAAACTGGTCTTTGCCGAAGGTCCAGCTTCCGCTTCTGTTCTTGCCGCTGAACCAGCCGCCAAGTTCCGTGCTGAACAGGTTGGTGTAATTTAGTGCGCGGTTGAGGTAGTATTTGTAAGCATCGGTATCCCCTTTGTACTTGGCAAGCTGGGCAATGCCATAGTCATTGATGTAACCTTCCATTGACCAGGACATTCCTTCACCGACACCGTTGGAGGTGAAACCGTCGAAAATGGAGTTCTGTAGTCCCTGTCTGCCGCCGTTCGTGGCGTTATCGCTGACTACAGCGCCGTTTTTCAGCGCGGAAAGGTAAGCGTCATCCACGTCGAAGGAAATTCCCCTGTTTACGGCATCGCCGAAAATCACATCCGAGCTGGTTCCCACCATACTGTTAGTGCCGCCCGGTGCAATCCACCTTGGAACCCAGCCTTGATCAATATAATGCTGTACCAGACCGTTCAGCATTTCCGTGTCCTTTGACGGAGTAAGCAGCGCATAGCCCGCCCATGTGGTTCTGTATGTATCCCAGAATCCGTTGTTGTAGTACAGCTTCCCGTCGGTCACGGCATGGCTGCCGTAAGGACTGCGGTACTGCCAGCCATCCTTCTCACCTTCGCCGGTCTGCTCGGAGAACAGATTGGGGTACATAAACAGGCGATACATGCTGGAATAAAATGTGATCAGCTGATTCTCCGTTGCTCCTTCGATTTCAACAATTCCAAGCTGATCGTCCCAGGTTTTCTGAGCCTGCTGACGAACTTCATCGAAGCTCTTCGCGCCGATTTCCGACTGCATATTCTTCTTCGCCTGATCCGCGCTGATAAAGGAAGTAGCTACCCTGAGTGTAACGCTCTTTGTTCCCGCAGGGAAACTGACTATTCCTGATTTGGCATTTACAACTGTGGGGCTGACAAATGCCGTATCAAATTCACCGTAGACAAACATGCTTTGCATACCGTTTGAATTGTGGTCCGTTTGGGCGGTGAAGCTTCGGTTATCGCTACTGTATGTAAGTGCTCCATTGGCGCGCGTGCTGTCAAATATCACGTTGCGGTTTGCCGCTGAATCGTCAAATGTAAATTTAACGGCCGCCGCATGGTCGGTCGGGCTCAGCTCGATTTGTGAGTTGGCCGCGCTGCCTTCCGTAAAGCGGACGCTGTAATAGTATGGCTTTGCCGTTTCATTGTCATGACTGAATTTTGCCGCCCTAGTATTTGCGTCGAACGAAGACGAACCGGGAGCCAAAGAGGTGTTCACCATAAGCTGCCATGTACCCCGGTCGCCAACCCAGTAAGAAGGTTCGTGACTGATCGTAATATGCTTAAGGGTATCATCCTGATAATTGTACATTTTGTTGTCGTTGTTGTTGGTTACGGGAGCCCAGAAATTAAAACCGTGAGGAACCGTAACCGCCGGCGCTGTTAATCCGCGGGAGAAGGAGGGGGTATCATTGGTGCCTCTGAGGATACTGACGTAGTCGGAAAGGTGGTCATAATTTTTAGGCGCACTGCTTTCGATACAGATATCGTCAATATACGCGAGAAAATTCGCGGGTTGATTCGTGGTTACCCGATCATTCTCGTAACCCACCAGTATTTTTTGAATCGTTTTTCCGGTGAGGTCTGCGCTGCTTAAATAAGTACTGATTTTATTCCATTGGCGGGTAGTCAATGTGCGCGATTTTCCCTGTTCCAACGGAGAAACAATGTTGCCGTTTTGGTCAACGGCTTCTGACTGGCTCAGGCAGGTTCCGTCGCTGAATTGCAGGTCAACCGCAATGTACATTGACGTATAATCAAAATCATAATCATTACCCACATATTGCGGGAAAATAACATAGCTCAGCTTTGTGGATTCGGTTACCGGAATATTCAGATTGTCATAAATGACATTATAGCAGTAACCCCCGTCGCTGTTTTTTTGCTGTGTGCCGCTGACTGCCAGTGCTTTTGCTCCTGTCCACCCGGCGTTGGCCTTCTGGTTCCAGACGGAGGCGGGCCCGGTGCCAATGACTGTTTTCATGGGAATCATGGCAGGCACTCCGTCGGATGAATCCAGAGTAGCGATGTTCACATCCGCAAACTGGGTCATTTGTACGTTTCCGTTATTCGCCTGAATCTCAAACTTATAGTATTGATACGCGGTGTTATTTGTAAACTGGAATATTTTCTGCTCGTAGCGGTTTGTAAATGTGATGTTGCTCCGGGTGTCCAGGGAGACCCATGAGGAGCCGTCGACGGAACCGTAAAACACCCAGCTTTTCGGGTCACGATCGGCTGAGTCGTTGGCTGAAACAAGGGAGTATGCCTTCGCTGCCTTTGCCGTCTGAATTTGAAATGAAACCCAAATGGGTGCGGAGGCGGAAGGGGTGTTTGCGTTAGAAAGCCATTTGGTCGAAGGGTTATTGTCAAACAGATTTTCTTTGATTTCACCTGAATTGAAATTACTCGAACCCTTTATGCTGGCCGGCAGAACGGATGCGGTAATGTCTCCGTTCATCTGTTCCGCGGAAGAACCGCTTACGTTGTGAATGCGGTTCTGATTCTGACTGTCTTTTACAACGGTTGATTCGAGAAAATTTGTGCTGTTCTCAAACGATGTGGAAAACTCCGGGGGAAGTGATGGACTGTCTTGCGCTGCCGCGTAAACGACATTGGATAAGGCCAGAGTCGCGGAAAGTAACAATGCCAGAACCTTTTTGCAATACTCTTTCATACTGTCTCCTCCTGTTCTTAAAAACGGATTGCCTGTAATGCCGATTGCTGATTTTTCCCCCTCTTGTGTTTGAATTTATCATACGAAGCCTCTGGTAAATCGTATTTTAACATGGAAGACAATCCGTGCAGCGAAATACCTGAGTTTCTTCGCAATTTATGAAAGTGAATAATTTATAGTCAATTGTCATAAAAAAACAAAATAAATCTTTGAATAGCATAACATTTACACAAATTGGAAAAAAGGGGGACTTTTTTAGTTTGACCGGGGTTTTCTTTTGAAGTTGATCAGGTGAGGAATCTGCATATATGTAGGCGGGCTATCAAAATAGGCTTCTGGCCGCGCTGCGGCGGGACATATTCGGTTGACGTGCCATATTACTTTCCCTGTAGTCCGAAATAATTGTTTAAAACAATATTCTCTTTCCTATTGACTATTTTTTTTGAATTGATTATAGTATTTAGACAATTTTATTTTAATGTTCACTGAAATTTAGTATATAATTGAAGTCTAAACCTAAGTTAGCGTGAAGACCGGATTTATTGCTGGTAACGCCGGAAAGCCGAGGCGTCACCGGCTTTCATATGGGGGCAGTGTGTATGATGAAGGTTATTATCGCGGATGATGAAGAGAATATCTGCCGGTTAATTTATGGCCTGATTGACTGGAAGTCGCTGGGCATGGAGATCGTCGGGGTTGCGCACAATGGGGTGGAAGCGCTGGATATGGTAAAATCCAAGTCCCCTAATCTGATGATTACGGATATCCGAATGCCGGGTTACGACGGACTTGAAATGATCCGCCGTGCCAAAAACATAGAGCAGGATCTGAACTGTATCATCATCAGCGGTTACCGCCAGTTTGAATACGCACAGAACGCGATTCAATACGGCGTCGGTGATTATCTTTTGAAACCGATCAAAAAAGATGAGTTCTTGACCGCACTTGTAAAAATGAAGGAAAGATACAGGCAGCATACCGAGCAGCTGAATAAAGAAGAACTGATCCGAAAACAAATGGAGAACGATGCGCACAGGCTGCGCGACAACTTGTTTACTGAGTATTTACTGAATAAAAATAAAAGTACACAGGACTTTACGGTTGAGATGATCAATCAAAATTTTCACTATCTGTTTCATCCCGGCGTTTTTCAGGTCTATGCGGTAAAGATTGACTGCGGATACGAGGATCAATACAATGACGCGGTTAAAATATTGGGAGACAGGGCTGCGCAGATTACAAGCAGGCTTCTGAAAGGTCTCTGTTTCGATATGGGACTGTACTTTCAGGACAGCGCGGTATTCTGTGTACTGAATTATAGACAGGAGGACAAGAACGCTGTAAAAGACCGGATCGAGGCCGTGCTCGGTGAGCTGATGGTACAAAAGGACGATTTCAGGCAGGTTGGGTTCACTATTGGCGCCGGTACAGCGGTGGAAGAGATCAATCGGCTGGAGGATTCTTTTCAGACTTCATGCTACGCTGTTTGGCAAAGACTTCTTGAGGGAACAAACCGTCAGATAGAAAGCAAAACCATGCATACAGCCCCGCGTGAATTCAGCGTAAAGCTCGCGGAAATAAATAAAACGATGGGCACGGCGCTGGAGGTGCTTGACAAAGATGCTGTGGTGAAATGTATTTCCGACTTAAAAAAACAGATTGTAACGGAAAATCTGTTCAATGGACAGGAAATCTTCTCTTTATCCAAGCATGTCTGTAATATGTATCTGACCGGTCTTCGAAACAACCATGTGGAAATGCACCACGCCGAAGAGTTTTTTGAGAAGTTCACGATTCATGCCGACCGATGCGGTTCAGTCGACCAGATTTTCGAATATTTGTCGCTCATGGTTGGGGAGTCGCTGGATTTGATTTGCCAAGATAAAAAGCAGGTAAACGCCAAGCCGATTCGTCTTGCAAAACAATACATACGGGAAAATTATATGAATCCGATCAGCCTGGAGGAAGTCAGCGGTTTTATCGGGTTCAACCCAACTTATTTCAGCGCGCTGTTCAAAAAAGAAAACGGAGGGAATTTCGTGGATTATCTGGCTGAGACTCGGATGAATAAAGCGAAAGACCTCTTGCGGGAGACAAATTTGAACATCGCCGTGATTTGCAGACAGGTGGGTTACAACGACTTGAAGCACTTTACCAAAAGCTTCACAAAAGTTACGGGAATCAAGCCGAATGAATACCGCAAGTTGTACTCTTAAGCGGAGTACATTATTTACAAGGTACTCCGTTGGGCAATGAGACGATAAAATATATAAAAAAACAGTTTATTGGTAAATAAAAATATGAAAAACAGAAAAAATCCCCTATAAGTCAAAAGCTGTTCCCCTTATGGAAAGAAAGATCTGATGATATACTGATACCAATGAGCAGTTCGTAGAACAGTTCATTGAACAAGTTCATTGAAACGAGGACAGGTGAATTTTATATGGGGGAATACATAGCGGAGCTGAGCCATATCAGCAAAAGCTTTCCGGGAGTAAGAGCCTTGGACGATGTAGCGTTTAACCTGAAGGCGGGCGAAGTTTTAGCTCTGTTGGGTGAAAACGGTGCGGGAAAATCGACTCTGGTAAAAGTTTTAAGTGGCGTTTATTCCAAAGACGACGGGGAAATCAGAATCTTTGACCAGGTGGTTGAGGATTTAACGCCGAAGAAAGCACAAGAATTGGGGGTCGCAATTATTCATCAGGAATTAAATATGTGCGCTCACCTTTCTGTGGCGGAAAATATATTTTTGGGGCGTGAGGAAGTCCGTTCCGGGGTTCTTTCTAACAGGGAAATGAACAGGAAAGCAAAGGAAATCCTGAATCGGCTGAATATGGATATCGACCCGACCACAATTGTCGGTGACCTGGCGGTTTCCAAACAGCAGATGGTGGAAATTGCGAAAGCCCTTTCCGCGAATGCGAAAATTTTAATTATGGATGAACCGACATCCGCTCTGACCTCAAGTGAAATCGATGATTTGTTTGCAATCATTCGAAAATTAAGAGCCGAAGGCCACGGCATTGTCTACATATCCCACAGACTGGAAGAATTACAGTACATTGTCGACCGGGTCACCATCATGCGTGACGGCAAGTTCATTACCTCTATGGATTTTGCGGATACCACTATGGCGGAGATTATCTCCAATATGGTCGGACATGAAATCAAAGAGAAATTTCCGCGCGTCACTTGTGCGCGGGGCAAAAAAATCTTTGAAGTGAAAAATTTAAACGCGGGAAAAATGGTGCGCGATATCAACTTTGACCTGTTTGAAGGCGAAATTGTAGGAATAGCAGGCTTGATGGGTGCGGGAAGAACGGAAACCACAAGAGCCATCTTTGGCGTCGACGCGAAAGAATCCGGCGAGTTTATTCTGGACGGTAAACAAATTACGATCAATAAGCCGATGGACGCGATTCGCGCCGGAATTGTGCTTGCTCCGGAAGACCGAAAAAAAGACGGGCTGTGCGTAAAGCTCAGCGTAAATGACAATATTTCTTTGCCGAATCTGGATTTACTCTGTAATCGATTCGGCGTGGTTGACAGAAAAAAAGAGCAGGCTATGTCGAAAAAGGCAATCAGCAGCCTGTCGATTAAATTGCCCCACGCAGAAGTAGACGCCGCAACACTTTCGGGCGGCAATCAGCAGAAAGTAGTTGTGGCAAAATGGCTCGCGCGCAATTCCCGTGTGGTGATATTTGACGAGCCGACAAGGGGAATCGACGTTGCGGCCAAGGTCGAAATTTACAATTTGATGAACGCACTGAAGCAGGAGGGAATCGGGGTACTTTTCGTTTCTTCCGAAATGCCCGAAGTTATGGGAATCAGTGACAGGATACTGGTGATGTGTGATGGCAGAATTACCGGCGAGCTGGCGACACGGGAGGCAACGCAGGATTTGATTCTGCAATATGCAACCAATTTTGAATCCAAGTTCGAACAGGGAATCACTGCCTAGGCCTTGTAAATTTATAAGCAAGTGCCAGGTAGCCGCTGATTATCTGATGACTTAATCATCGCTTACCTAGGTTATCGTAAAGCAAAATAATTTTGGGAGAGTCTGAAAATGGAAAAAGAGAAAAAAGATCTTTGGAAAAGTTTGACGTCCATTCGGGGAATGGGTCAGGTCTTAACGGTTACGCTGGGACTTATCGCAATGTGCATTGTGTTCAGTATTCTGAGCCCGTCCTTTTATTCGGGGCGAAATGTCGGCAATCTGCTTCGCCAGATCGCGCCGATTCTAATCATTGGCATTGGCCAGTCCTATGTCCTGATTACGGGAAACATTGACCTGTCGATCGGCTCTGTTGTCGGCATGAGCTGCATGCTTTCCGCAACTTTGATGACAAAAGGCGTGAACCCGTGGATTGCAATGCTGATTACCCTGATTGCCTGCATCGCGGTCGGTATTCTGAACGGACTGCTTGTGGCACAATGCAAGCTGCCCCCTTTTATCGCTACATTGGGTACCATGACGGTCGCCAGAGGCATCGCCCAGATTGTAAATAACAACTATAATACGGACGCAATCGGAGAAGGGGCACAGGGTTACCGCAACGTATTTTATTACGGCAGCACTTTTGGACTTTACAATACCATTTGGATTGCAATTCTGCTGTTTTTGGCTTTCAACTTCCTGCTGAGCAAAACCCGCACCGGGCGGCATATTTACGCGGTAGGCAGCAACATTGAAGCTTCTAAGCTGTCAGGTATCAACACAAGTGCAACCATCCTGAAAGTTTACATAGTAAGCGCGTTATGCGCCGGTGTAGTCGGACTGATCACAAGCGCAACCGCCGGAATGGGAACTATGGACGCCGGCAATATGTATGAAATGTACGCGGTTGCCGCTTCAGTCATCGGCGGTGTTTCCACCCTCGGCGGCCAGGGCATTCTGATTGGCACCGTTGTCGGCGCGGCAATTTGGGGGGTTCTGCAAAACGGCCTTCAGTTTGCGGGTGCACCGGTCGCAATGCGCAATATCGTAATCGGAATCATCGTCATTATTTCTGTTCTGCTTGATGTGGTAATCCGTACGGGAAAACCGAGAAAAGCCAAAAATACCAAAAAATCCGTTCAGACTCAGAAACAGGTTAGTTAAAGCAATTGCTTTAAACTATAAAAATTCGGGAGGATTATTGTAATGAAAAAGAAAATCTTAGCGATTCTACTGTGCGCTGCAATGACAGCTGTATCGATGGCTGGCTGCAGCCAGACAAACACGGCATCGGCAAATACACCGTCAGCAAACACGCCGTCTTCCCCGGACGCGGGTTCCTCAGCAGCGGCTCCTGCCTCGGACAAAAAGACCAAAGTGATCCTGATTACCATGGACAGTATCGACCAGCACTGGGTGGCGGTGGATAAAGGTGCCAAAGCGGCAGCCGAGAAAATCGGAAATGTGGATTACAAATGGATGGCTCCGGATAAGAAGGACGACGCGCAGCAGATTGAGCGTGTGAACAATGCCATTGCGGACGGCGCGGATGCAATTATGATCGCGGCGAACGGCCCGGATGCGATTTCCGCTTCTCTGGAAGACGCGAAAGCAAAAGGAATCAAAATCATTTATGTTGACTCTCCTGCAAAGACCGAGGGCGTTGCCACATTTGCGACAGATAACACAGCCGCAGGCAAAACGGCCGGCGAGCAAATGCTGAAAGCACTGGAAGCCGCGGGCAAGAAAGACGGAAAAATCGGTATCATCAGCGTGAACTCTGCGACCGCTTCTACTGTCGCACGCGAAACCGGCTTCCGTTCCGCATTTGAAGGCAAGGGATATACCCTGCTCCAGACACAGTACGGTGAAGGCGATGCCACAAAATCACAGGATATTGCCGACAACTATATCACAGAAGGCGTAGTAGGCATCTTCGGTGCAAACGAAGGCAGCACCGTCGGCGCGGGCAACGCAATCAAAGGCTCCGGCAAGAAAGATATCGTCGGTGTTGGCTTTGATAAATCCGATTCTATCTTCTCGCTCATCAAAGACGGTTCCCTCCTTTGCACAATGGCTCAGAACCCCGACGTCATGGGCTCTGAAGGCATGAAGGCGGCCGTTAAGGCCGTAAAGGGCGAAACCATTGAAAAAACATCCGTCGATACTGGCGTTTCCATCCTAAATAAAGATAGCATTAAATAAACGGGGCAAATACAGCTAATCATAAACTACTACTCTCGAACATCATTAATTCCAAGCAAAACAAAATCAGGTCTGCTCGAGCAGGGCAGGCCTGATTTGTGTCTTAATCACAGTAAAATCACACAGTCCACTGAAATTGAGCGGGGGAGCATGTTATAAAGATGAGAAAATATAAGAAATTGATTTTTTTATCTATATGTCTGGCGGTATCGATTACCGTATTCTTTTTAGTCTCCTCGAACTGTTCCTATGACCTGCATTATACAGTAGCGGTTTCGGCTACAAAACAAAATGTTCTTGAAATTTCAGTGGAAGCCGTAAACCCTATATTGTCGACGGGCAGGACAATCACGCTTTATACAGGTGACAAAATGCTCACTCTAAAGTCCTGTGTTGATCAGAAAGGATTTAATTTGCCTGTGCAGGAAGGCACCGATTCGGTGAATTTTTACCTTGGCCGTGGGAAAACAGCCAATTTATCCTACGAGGTGCAAATAGGGACTTTGGGCAAGCATGGACGACGCGGCATCGTTTCTGATGATTATTGCGTATTCGATGGGGGAGAAGCCTTCCTGTTGCCAATGGAGTTTTATCAAGCTGATTATCCGGAAAACAAAGCAGTTGTCGGTAAGCTGTCAATTTCTTTAACAGGAAGAAGCGGATGGTCGGAAGTCGCTCCTTACTCAGACATAAAAAATGTCACTTGGGCGGATGCTTACGACCTGAACAACAATAGCTTTTGCATGGGGCGTTTTCATTGTAATACAATAGATTCCCTAAAAATCTACACACTCAACGAAAGTGGTAGCGAGCTGCCGGATTCAACAAAGAGCGGGATTTCGGCGTTATACAATTATTATGCAAATTTGTTTTCATTGCCCCAAAAGAGTTATTGTGTTGTATTGCTTCCAACCTCTGAAGAGGCGGATTTATCCGTTATCGGGGGCGCAGGGACCGGGTCAGTGTGCGCTACTTTTAACGCGGACAGTAAGCGTGACTGGGAACTGCTCAGTCATCGCATGTTCCACGCTTTTTTCGACGGTATCTTTCGCACTCAATATTTTCATGCTGCGCCACGCTTGTGGTTTTATGAAGGAATAGCCACATACTACGAGAATTATTCCATGGGTGTTCTTCCGGAAATGCTGCGGTCTTCTCTCCATATACAGCCGGAGCAGCAATTCACCTCGCTATTTAACAAATATTTGTATGTTAAGATTAAGGACCCGGCATTATTCTCTCTTACGCCAATGGATGAAGAGAAGATCAGGAAATCGGAAAACTACGAGGCGAAAATTGAATTCTTGCATTATACACAGGCTCCGCTTGTGGTAAAACTCATTGAAGATTTCAGCAAAAGGCAATCCAAGGGATCGGATTCCGTATTGAAGTATCTACTGAAGAATAAAAACAACCCGGATCAGTTTGATTATCCCCGGTTGCTTTCCGGAATTTTGGGTACGGATATGAATGAAGTTTATAAAGACTATTTTCTTTCTGACCAGATTCTGCCTTTATGGTATTTGCAGGATTCTACATATTCGCAGCAGCAAACGCTGTCCGATCTCAATGATATTGAGTATCAACTTGCCAGCTGGTTAGGAAAACAGACGGGAAGTTATCCGGCAGAGGAATTGGATATGAAGATCGTTCAAAAAATCCGGAATAACACGAAGTTTGAGTCTGCCCATTTTTCCGATAAGGAGGTGGAACAATCGGTTCAGAAGTATTCCTCAACTATTTATTATCTGCTGAAGGAATATGCACTCCGCGCCGACATTTGCAATGTTCCACTCACTGATCCGGCGTTAAGGGAAAAATTGCTTCTGGACGAAACCAACAAAGTCAAGTGGAATACATGGGTAGAACACGCCGGTGATTCCTAGTCAGACTGTCGCTTTAAACACTGTAATCTCAAAACCGTGCGGAAAATCGCGCGCGTTTGAGATTGCAGTGTTTTTGTTTTTATAAGGTGCTTTATATCATATGGATGAAAACCTAAAATTACTCACCCAAAAAGAGAAAAAGCGCCCCTTTCCTTTTTTAATAGATAATGTACAATAAAATTATACATTAATGTTAATAATTTACATTTGATATGATCGTTTACTGACGGCCTTATCTTGTAGATCATAATTATTTGAGTTATGTATGAAAAGAAGGAGACAGATGTATGAAAAGGAAAATCATCGGTATTTGCGCTGTGTTGTTGATCTTGTTTGTCGTTCCGGGATCGGTATGGCTTTCCCGGGGAGACGGGGCGAACCACGCAGATGAAAATATTTCTCGGTTTGCAGTGGAATATAGGGTTCAGCCTGAGGATATTGACGGAAAGCTGCTGTCGGTCCTTATCCGCATGAAGCCGGAGAAGCTTTCCCCTCAAAAAACGCTGTATTTGGATAACGGAAGTGTGAATGCCTCCCAGCCTGCTTGTACGGACAGCAAAGGCAGAAATGTATCTGTCAATAATCTGGACGGTGTTTGGGAAGTTGGGCCGGTACAGGACGACGCCGACTGTGTGAACTTCAGTTATAATGTCAAGCTTGGGGAGAGCTCGGATGGGAGTCTCGGGGTAAACGGTGATCTGTATTCCGACCTTCTCGTTTTTCAGGGGAAGACTGTGCTCATGCTCCCGTGGTTGGATTCCAAAAATATTGGATATACAGAAAATTACATAACTGATGTTCAATTCAGTATGGAGGGCAGTCAAAAGTTGAATTCCATACTTCCTTTTTCCAAAGTAAACAGCGAGGAGAAAAGCTTCCTCATTCAGTCACCTACTTGGTATGACTTTTACGATATCAGCAATTCCAGTTACTGCTTTGGCAATTTTGAGCCCTTAAAAGCCTCGGCAGACGGAAAAGAAGTTACGCTTTATTTAGACGAAGCAGTGAAAAAAAGCGCAAGTGCCAACGATTTAAATTTGGTTGTGGCATTTTACAGCTATTACGCAAAGGTATTTGGTAAGCCGCTGACTGACTGTACCCCGGTACTGCTGCGTAGCAGCAACGACGGAAAGGCTATTTTGGGCGGAGTCAGCGGGAAGAGTATGGCCCTTTCGCTGGAAATGTCGGATCCGGATTCCTGCCAGACGATGTCAAGAACCATTTATCACGCATTTTTTGACAGTATGGTAACTGCGCGTAATCTTCATTATCAGCCAAACCTCTGGCTGTATGACGGACTTGCCAATTATTATGTGGACGCTTCGGCAGATGCCATAAGCAGTGGGCTGAAACAAACCTACGGTATAGAACCGCAGGATAACATGAACAGTAAATACATGAGGTATCTTTATTTTTCTCTGAGGGATCCCAATCTGATGGCGGTATCCTCAGATATGGAAGGCAGCATGACGTCTGCCCAGGAGGAATTTTATTTCAACACAAAAGTTCCCCTGATTCTGAATACCATTGAAAAATTTGCGAGCCAGAAAAAAGGAGAAAATGTGGTTATTCATTATTTGACGGAGCAGAAAACACATGAAAATGCGGATATTACGGGGATGATGAAGGAACTTCTCGGTGAAAATGAATCTACGCTTCGCCAGTATTTTTCCGGTTCGTCGTTTATTCCAAACTATTGGGGGTTTTCCGGTGAATCAATGGACGAGAAACAAATAATTGAACAGCTGTCCTCTTATGAAAGCAGAATCGCGAACCTGTATCAGAATCAAAATGTTTCCTACACAAACGATCCCATTCAGCTTATCAATAAAAATGTCCTGAAAAATGAGATCCAAAGCCGGAAGCTGTCATTTGGTTCGGCGGAGATTGAGAAAATCGTAAAGGATTATTCTGAAACGCTTTATCTGATCTTAATGCAGAATGCACTGCGCGCGAATATTTGCGGTATTCAGGATCCCGGCGCGCTGGGTACGCGTGAGAAGCTTAATACGGCCGAAAATGTTCAAAAATGGTCTGAGTATGCGGAAAAAGTCGGATATGAACCGTAGGCCCTTTGTTAATCTCAGTATATCTGTACGGTCAGGAAGGGCTTTTCAGAAAGAAGGGCCTTAAAAAGTAATGGGTAAAAGCAGAAAAATCAGCCTGAGTTTTCGAGCCAATTCTTAGCATCCATCATCCATCGATGGGGGAATAAAATCATGCCGTTATCCAAAACAAAGTTAATGTATGCGAGAGAGGCACGAGCGAGAGATATTTGCAGAGCCGATGATACAACATCAAAAAAGGGCGGGGTGCCGTTCCAATCCCACGATAATTTGTCCGCAAGAAACAAAACCATATCATAAGCAGACGGGTTTTCCTTCAATGTAGTGTGACACCTGATGGCGGATAGGATGGAAGGGTCATCGACACCAAACAACTCTTTGGCAAAGACGGCAGAAAGCCGTTGATGCAACAATAACGGATATTCCTTTTCTGACTCATCTATTTCCCAATTTTGGCTAATGCCATAGTCAAGCATATCCTGTGGACTCACAACATTGGAAATGTCGTGCAGCAAGGCAGAAGTGGACGCCGCGGTTTCATCCAGCCCAAAGCTAATTGCTATCTTTTCACTTGCCTTGGCAACGGAAACGCAGTGGGATGCGATATCCTGCTTGCTGTTGACAGTTAGAAAATTGGTGATATCGGTTTTGAAATCCCCAGATAAAGAAATTGCCTGTATGTATGGCCAACGTGATAACTTGAGCATTTTTACCCCTCCGTCATATTTGCTTGGCTTTTCTTCGGTGTTATTGCCTCATACGTCCTATTCTCTCTAAGAATGGTGAAGATGATATTGCACATTTTTCGGGCGAGTGCGTCCTCTGTCCGTTATGCTCATTATCCCATATCCAACACAGGATAACAAGTTTTTCAAACGGTGCTCTTGCCAAAAAACGCCGTAAATCTATTATATGAGGAGGTGTATGAGAATGCAGTAGGAATTCAGTTTTTTCGGAAGTTGTAATCTTCTAAATTTGTTAAGAAGAGGGGAGAAGAAGAAATGTCAATTCGGAACAAGCACTTCAGCCGGAAGGTAGCTGCGCTGATTTTAGCAGGAACAACCGCAGCTTCTATGTTCGTTCCCGTCACAGCGATGGCCGTGACAGGAAACCCGACATCGAACGTCACAATTGACAGCAGCTGGACGATGTATCTCGTTCCAAATGCGCACATCGACACGGCGTGGCAGTGGCCGTTCGAGGAAACGGCGAGGGATATCATCAGCAGTACTTTCAAACGGGCGGTGGATGCTTTAAAAAGCAATTCACAGTATAAATTTACAATGTCCGCTTCAAAGCATTATGAATGGGCAAAAGAGTATTACCCCGATATGTACGAGGATATCAAGGCTCTTGTTAAAAATGGCCAATGGGATAATCCGGGCGGCCAGGTCGTCGAGCCCGATCTGAATATTCCAAGCGGAGAAGCACTGGTGCGCCAAAGTCTGGAGGCTCAGCGTTTCTTTCAAAGGGAATTTGGCCAGATGAGCACAGTCGGATATGTGCCTGACACATTCGGATTTAATGGCCAACTGCCGCAGATCTTAAAGAAATCGGGCATGAATTACTTTGTTACCACAAAATTGAACTGGCAGGACACAAATACAGAGCGTGTATCAGACATTTTTAAATGGAAAGCGATTGACGGCTCACAGGTGCTCGCGTACGCCCCAATGAGGGACTATGTCAATATTTATTCCGATTCGGATGTTGTGGGCGCTCTGAAAAGAAATGCACAGACCGGCTATGAAACCGGAGTAAAGGAAGGACTTGGCCTGATGGGCGAAGGCGACCACGGAGGCGGCCCGTCCCAGAGTCAATATGCGGATGTGCTGAAGCAGAGTGGCACATCCGGTGTAAACGGGGCGCAGGTTAAACTGTCCACCATCACTGATTATTTCAATACTGTCAGCCAAAAAGAAACAGACAATATTGCGAATGATAAGGTCCGCACGGTGAACGGCGAAATGTATTTTGAAAATCACCGTGGTACTTATACTTCCTGGGCAAGAGTGAAAGAGTATAACAGGAAGAATGAAATTCTTGCTGAAAAGGCCGAAAAAACCGCCGCGCTGGGCAATTGGCTCGGCGTCCTTCCCAATGCGGGGAATGCCGAAGTCAGCAAGGCATGGGATAAAATTTTAGTCAATCAGTTTCATGATATTCTTCCCGGCTCATCCATTCCGTATCAATATCAGGTTACATACAATAATCAGGAACTTGCCAAAAATCTGCTGAATAATGTACAGTCCAACGGATTACAGGCCGTTGCCTACAGAGCGGACACAAAAACCGGGGTGCAGGGAATTCCTGTAATGGTGTTTAACTCCCTGTCCTGGGAGCGGGATGATACCGTCCAGATTACGCTGAACTTTGATAGTGAAGTTCCGGAGAATATTGCGGTGTATGACACTGCATCGAATGAAAAGGTTGCCTCTTCCGTGATATCAAAGGATTCCGAGGGGAAAAAGGCGACAATTTCTTTCGAGGCGAAAGATCTTCCGTCTTTGGGCTATAAGGTATTTGATGTCAGAGCGGAAGACGGAGCGGTATCCAACGGGCTGACGGTTCAGAAGAATCAGGACAGCTTCACGCTGGAGAACGCATCCTTAAAAGTGGAAATTGACGCGAATACCGGGAATATCAGTCAAATTTATAACAAAAAAGACGGTGGCCGGCAGGTATTTGCAAACGGCTATGAGGGCAACGAAATCCAGATTTTGAAAGACACCGGCGGCAGCGATTACCCGGCGTGGAATTTGATTAAGAGCGAAATGACCGCAAATCCGGTTGCAACCCTGAATACTGAACCGGATTCCATTGAAATCGTTCAGGATACACCGGAGAAAAAGGTGGTTCGCATTTCCCGGACATGGTCACAGTCGACGTTTGCACAGGATATTACCCTGTGTGCGGACAGCGACCGTGTAGATGTAAAAATGAATGTGAACTGGAATGAAGATAACAAAATGCTGAAAATTGCATTTCCGTTCGCAGCGGACGCCAATACAGCGACTTATGAAATCGCATACGGCAGTGTTGAGCGCCCCACCACCAGAAGCAACAGTGTTGATGCTGCAAAGTTTGAGGTCAGCGGCCATAAGTGGGCGGACGTGACAGACAGCAGCAAAGCCTTCGGTACCAGCATCCTCAATGATTCCAAATATGGCTGGGACGCTCTGAAAATCAGCGATACCAACGGAAACAAGGCAACCCGGCTGCGTCTGACGGCGCTGCGCTCGCCTGTTGGCGCAACTGTAAGGAAACCCACAAGCTGGGCTCCACAGGCTTATAATATTGATAAAACAGAGCACAGCTTCACTTATTCTATTTATCCGCACGCGGGTACGTGGCAGGATGCGGATTCTGTACACCGGGGTGATGAGCTGAACTACAAGGCGGAAGCCATTCAGGTGGATTCTCATGACGGCAGAGGTCTTGGAATATCGGAATCCTTTGCGAAATCATCAGCAGGCAATGTTATTCTTTCTGTACTGAAAACTCCGGCAGACGCGGCGGATTCAAAGACAAAGATGATTCTGCGCGTTTATGAGTCGGAGGGTAAGAACGGTACATCCGCTACCGTTACTTTGCCGACCAATGTGAAATCCGCAAAAGAAGTCAATATGCTGGAATATGACGACAGCAGTCTGAAAAAACCAATCTCCATTGACGGCAATCAAATCACATTTAAAATGGACCAATATGAGATTACAACGATTGCTCTTGAGATGGATCCGTATGAGATCGGCGACGGTAATGTTGAACTGAAAGACGCGCAGGCCGACCTGTTCGATTATTACAATGTTGACGCGGTCAGTCCCAATGCAAAGAAGGACGACGGAAACTACGATGGCAAAGGCGACACAATACCGGCAGAGCTGTGGCCCAATACGGTTACTTATCAGGGTGTAAACTTTAACCTTGGCCCTGCCAAAAACGGATATAAAAACATGGTTCAGGCGAGCGGACAAAAAATTGATTTGCCGCATGGGAATTACAAATATGTGTACATTCTGGGTGCCGCAGCGGGCAGCGGCGAAAAAAGCGGCACGTTTACGGTAAACCAGTCGGATGGTTCAACCGTTGCCAAAGACCTGAGCTTTGCCGATTGGGATACCAACCTCTCCGGCTGGGATCGCTTTACCAACATGGACATTTACCCGTATGTTAAAGATCAGGTAGGGTATTTCTTCACCCATTTCCATAACGGATCAACAGACAGGATGACGGTAGATAATTATATGTTTGTATACGCAATTCCTGTTGACCCGGAAAAGGAATTGGAATCCATTGAGCTCCCAAAGGCCAGTGGAATGAAGATTGCGGCGATCTCCGCAGCAGACAGCGATTACCTCAGAACCGCAAACATTGAAACAGCCGGCGGGGCGGCGGAAACTTTGCCCGCAATTACAGGCGTTCAGGCGGAAATCGTTACCGGTGGAAACGCTTTGGGAGATCAGGCGAACATAACCTGGGATGCGGCCGACGGAATAGCCACCTACAAAATTTACAGGGGTACCAGTAAAGACTTCACATTGAGCAATGGAACCTATGTAGGTTCTGCAAACGGTACGGCGAACAGTTATGTTGATACGCTTCCCTATGCAGGCGAATTTGTCTACAAAGTAATCGGAGTAGATGCCTCGCTGCGCAATACAGAGCTTTCGGAAGCCTCCGACGTGGTCAGCGGCGGGCTGGACAATGCATTTCTTTCTGTGCCGAAATCAAATATCTGGGCTTCCGGCGGCTACACCAATGAAGGCGCGGAAAATGCTTTCGACGGCAATACCGGCACAAAGTGGTGCTACCGGCAGGACGGCGTAAATATTAAGATTGATCTGGGTGAAGACAATGGCTGGAAAATTTCAAAGTTTACTCTGGTGAATGCCGGAGCAGCTGAAAAATCGGATTATATCACCAGAGATTTTCGTATTGAAGCCAGCGACGACGGCAGCAACTGGACGACGGTTGCCGACAGAACCAATAATAAAGACAACGCAGTCAATATTGTACTGCCTGAGGCAATCAGTGCAAGGTATTTCAGACTGACTCCCTACTATGCCTCTCAGGTCAGCAGTGACTGGAATTGTGCGAGAATTTATGAATTCCAGGCATGGGGTACATCCGATAAAGTGCGTATTCCTGCCGCACAAAATCTCACAGTCAGCGCTGAAACGGAAAAATCGGCTCCCTCAAAGGTGATTTTTAACGGCGGCTACGGCTATGTCAGCTCCGGCATGACCGGAACGGAGGGAGAGTCTTCTTTCCAATGGTACAAGAGTGACGACGGAACGAATTTCGAACCCATTCCTAACACGGCCGAAAAGACGCTCACGATGGATGCAAGTGACGCGCTCAAACTGGCAGCGGTCAAGTTTGAGGTGATCCCTAAGGACATAAACGGAGTGTCGGGCGAGGCCGCCGAAAAAGTCATGATCATCAACAATCCCTCAAAAGATATTCTGGAAGGAAAGCCCACCGCGGCTTCTCATCAGTTTAAAGATGAAGAAGGCGGTCCAATGCTTACCGACGGGAGCTTTACGACGAAGTGGTGCGCGGACGGCGTATATCCCAGCGACCCGAGGTATGCTGTAATCGACACACAGGGTATCTATGATTTCAGCAAGATTGTAATCTGGCACGCAACCGCGCCGCTGGAGCAGAATATTCCGGGTGCGAATACGGCCGACGCGAATACGCAATGGAACACAAGAGATTACAAAATCTACGTCAGTACCGACAAATCAAATTGGAAAGAAATCAAGTCGGTAACAGGAAACACCGGCTCCATTACGACAGATACGTTCCAAAGCGGAGACGCAGTCGGACGTTACATCAAGCTGGAGGTTCTGAAAGGCGTGGAGTTCAGCGCGGGCGGAACGCCTGCAGACGGCAACAGCTGCGTGCGCATTTATGAGGTTTTAGGCTATGGAAAACTGGTCAAATTCCTGGAAAGAACACAGAATAATAACGATGATGTCGGCAACGTGATTCCCGAGAATGTGACCATAATCAACAAAACTGCAAACGACCGGCTCAGCGCCGCAGGTGATGAGCTGAAAGTTCAGTTTGATGTCGACGAGAAGTACACTGATTTGGCAGTATTCAGATGGCAGGTATCTGATTCCGCACAAGGGCCGTTTACCGCAATCGCCGATTCCTATTCGGATACCTATACGGTAAGGAGCGAGGACTGCGGAAGGTGGATACGCGCGAACGTCAGAATTGGTCTTGGCGAAACCGTAGCCAGCGACCCGGTTAAGATTTCTGAAAGTACGGGCAATTCATGGAAAATACGGTTTGTCTTTGACGGGAATGCCGCGGCGGTCACAGCGGATAAAGCTATCGCTCAGGCGGGAGAAAAAATAACTTTCACCGCGAAACCCCTTGCCGCAAATAAAAATGTGAAAGTTACTGTTACAGATTCGGCAAATAGAAATATAACGGTAACTGATGAGAAGGAAAGCGCATATTCCTTTATCATGCCCGAAAGCGCGGTTAAAGTTACGATTACTGTGTCGGACAAAGGAAGCAGTCGACCGTCTCGGCCCAGCAGCAGCTCTGCTCCGCAGATGCCCGTGGAGGCGAGCACGGTGACAACCACTGCAACAGCGCAAGGCGGCGTAATAGCCACCGTAACCACCAATCCGAACACTCCGCCTGTAGTGGCGGGCAATCAGGCGACGGTCAGCGTAACAGTGCCAACCGGAGTGAATTCGCTGATTTCCGCGGCAACCGCCGAAAAACCGGCTGAAGTCAGAATTGCTGTTCCGGCGTCCTTACTATTGGAACAGCTGAATAACAGTGCGGTCGGCGCGGTAAGGCTGAACATCGGTGTTCCGGCGCCAATTGCGGACAATATCAATGCAAATGCGAAAATATCCATTGATGTGCCGGCTTCTGTTTTGCGGGCGGCGAAGGATGCGCGAAAAACGCTCACTTTTAGCGTCGTCAACTCCGACACGGGTAAAGAAATCTATTCATGGACCTTTTCAGGGTCAGATTTAAGAAATTCGCCTGTCTCCGTTACAAACGTCAATCTTATCTTAAATGTCGTCCCAGTAAAGGAAGACGCGGCTGCCAGCTCGTTGGTTGCGGGCAATACCGCTGACAGGCAAACCCCCGGTATTGTTTTAAAGTTTAAGAGCAACGGGCTGCTCCCCGCTCCGGCAAGAATTCGTGTCTATGTCGGAAATCAGAGCGGCTGCACTCCAAATTCAAAGGTTTACATCTACTATCTCAACAGCGCCGCCAATACGCTTGAACGGCTTCCGGTGAATGAGTATACCGTGGATGCACAAGGTTTTATTGATTTTACAATTACCCGTTGTTCCGATTATGTCGTACTCCCCAAGGCGGCTACCAATCCGTATCCTGTGATATCTGATACGACACATCCACTGACTGTGAACAAGGGGAAATCTTACACATTTGGCATCACGGTAAACAGTAAGGATATCCCGACGCTGACCGTAGGAAACAGCAAACTGTTTTCGAGTACAGTAAGGCGTGAAGGGAACAAATACTACGTTACGGTCAAGGCAGCCGAAAATACATCCGGGGGCCTGACGGCTTTGTACAGCACGCTGCCGGGGCAAAAACCGATCGTGCTCTGCTACTTGTCTGTACAATAATATCTCTCAATCTAAGAGTCTGCTAAAAAGCTTGAGCTCCCCCGCCGTATTCGCCGGTAGGGGAGCTTTTGTGTAATATTTGGGTTTAGCCCATGCTCCGCAGGAGCATTGCGAAATTAACTCAAGTATTTAAAGCAATTGTGATTTATCATCTGCCACTTGTTAATAGTTTTAGAGGTATTTACTTGTTTATTTGATTAATTTATGAGTAAAATGTTGAATTTATCCAATATCTACATTATAATGAATTCAATTTGTGAATTGATTTTACATATTAAAAAAGAGGGACGCTGGGGTCGCCGAACATGAATCGGATGACTGGCTCGGGTTGACATCAGAAAGTAACGGCTCTGGGGGAATGGAAAATGAAATTGATCGGAATTGACATCGGCGGCACAAAATGCGCTGTTTCGCTGGGTGAAACGGTGAACGGCGGGGGCGTCCATGTGCTGCACCGCTGTGAAGCGCGGCGCTCTGCGGGAACAGCGCCCGCCGACATGCTGGCGGCTTTATCAGAAGACGCAAAGGCGTGCATTGCGCTTGCCGGGGAAAATATGCCCGTGGGAATCGGCATCAGCTGCGGCGGCCCGCTTGACAGCCGAAACGGGGTGATCCTTTCGCCGCCGAATCTGCCGGGCTGGGACGCGGTGCAAATTACATCTTATCTGGAACAGGCAATCGGGCTTCCGGCGCGACTCTGCAATGATGCCAATGCCTGTGCGCTGGCGGAGTGGAAAATGGGTGCGGGGCAAGGATGTGAAAACATGGTGTTTCTCACATTCGGCACGGGTCTTGGCGCGGGTCTGATCTTAAACGGGCAGCTTTACGAGGGCGCAAGCGATATGGCGGGCGAACTCGGGCATATCCGCCTTGCGGTAAACGGCCCGGTCGGTTACGGGAAAACCGGTTCCTTCGAGGGATTTTGCAGCGGCGGCGGCATTGCGCAGCTCGCGAAATCCATGGTTCTGGAACAATTGCAGCAGGGAAAAAGTCCCGCGCTCTGCCCTACGGCGGAACAACTGGAAGCGCTGACCGCCGAACGGGTCGGCAACGCGGCAAAGGGGGGCGATCCACTTGCAAAAGCGATTCTTGGGCGGGTGGGGGAATATCTTGGTCAGGGCCTTTCCATACTCATCGATCTGCTGAATCCGGAGCGGATTGTTATCGGCAGTATTTTTGCGCGCTGTCAGGATGAAATATGGCCTTCGGCGCAGCGGGTGATCGAGCGGGAAACGCTCCCAGCCGCGCGCGAAGCCTGCGCGGTTCTGCCGTGCGCACTGAAAGAGTCCGTGGGCGACATCGCGGCATTGATGGTTGCGGCTTATCAGTTTGGGAATGAGCGGGAGAACCACGTTGAAAGGGGAAATTCACGGTGAAAACCAGAACACGAAACATGACAGAGAACCTGTTTAACCGGCATGGGGAGCTTGCGACTATGAGGGAGGAAATCCTCATGGCGGCACAACGGATTACGGATACCTATCGTGCCGGAGGGAAGCTGCTGCTCTGCGGCAACGGGGGCAGCTGCGCTGACTGCGATCATATTGTGGGCGAACTGATGAAGGGATTTTTGCTGAAGCGTCCGCTTCCCGAAAGCTTGCTCGAAAAATTTCAAGCGGACTTCGGCGCGGCGGGCTTGTCCGTCGGTGAAAGCCTGCAGCAGGGGCTGCCCGCAATTTCGCTTGCCGCGCACCCGGCGCTTCTGACCGCGTTCAGCAACGACGTCAACCCGGAATTGATTTATGCACAGCAGGTTCTGGGTTACGGGCGTCCGGGTGACCTGCTGATTGGTATCAGCACTTCCGGCAATGCGGGCAATGTTGCCGCGGCGCTGATGACGGCAAAGGCGCTCGGTATTGCCACACTGGGACTTACCGGGCGGGGCGGCGGCAAAATGGCAGGGCTCTGTGACCTGTGCCTGAAAGCTCCGGCAAGTGAAACTTACCGGGTACAGGAGTACCATATCGTTCTGTATCATTTTTTATGTGCCTATACGGAATCTGAAATGTTTGATGAATGATCCAAAATATTGTATCGTATAGATCATAAATATGGTGATATTATTTAGGAACAGGCAAATCGCAACGATGTTACGGAAAATCGCAAAAGGAGTTTTCAATGATTAAAGTTGTAATTGCGGACGATGAAGAAAAGGTGTGTCAGCTTATTTGTAATCTGGTCGATTGGAACGCGTGCGGCATGGAAATTGTTGCGGTGGCGCACAACGGAGTTGAAGCACTGGAAACAATAAAGGCTTTTTCCCCGGATCTGATGGTAACCGATATCCGCATGCCCGGCTGCGACGGGCTGGAACTGATCAGCCGTGCGAAACAGCTCGACAGCAGACTGGAATTCATTATCATCAGCGGATATCGCCACTTTGAGTACGCGCAGAGCGCCGTCAAATACGGCGTGGGTGATTATCTGCTGAAACCGATCAAGAAAGACGAACTGACCGCCACGTTAAATAAAATGCGCGAGCGTTACCGGAAGCGTACGGAACAGCTTTCCGAGCAGGAACAGCTCCAGATGCGGCTGCAGAACGATGTAAACAGGTTGCGCGCGAGTTTCTTTACGGATTTTTTATTAAGGGACAAGGCTGCGCCGGCAGAGCTTGAACTTACCGAAGTGAATGGCGGGTACCATTATCAGATGGCGCCGGGGTGTTTTCAGATTTTTGCGGTGAAAATAGACAGCGGGGAGGAACTGCTGGCCCCTGATGAATTTCATCTGCTGAAGGAAAAGCTTACGCGGATTATAAAGGGGCTACTGTGTCCCCATTGCACCGATATGGAGATTTATTTTCAGGGCAGCATGGTTTGGGGTCTGTTGAATTATCCGAATGAAAAACGCAGTGCCGTACGCCGTCAGCTGAAAGCCGTACTTGACGAACTTATGGTGCAAAAAACGGTTTTTCCTCAGGAATTTACCATTGGCATCGGAACTGTGGAGGAGAGCGCCGCCGCGCTGCCGCGCTCCCGTGAGGCGGCGCGGTGCGCGGTTAGTCAGCGGCTGGTCGAGGGGACGGGAAAGCTGCTGGAAAAGCCGCCGCAAAAGCCGTGCGGTTCCGGTGAATATACATATCCTTCCGAAATCAGAAAGGCAATGGAAAATGGAATCGAAATTCTGGATACGGATCAGGTGCTCGGTGCGGTGACCGCTTTGCAGCAGTCGGCGGAACGCTGCGAAAATGCTACAGGGGAGGAAATGCTTTTCCTTACGGGCGAACTGTGTAAAACCTATGTGCAACTTGTGCGCAATCTGCATTTTGACCAAGGGGACGCGGAAGAACTCTACACCCTGTTTTTGCAGAAATCGGATTCCTGCTGCAGCGCCGGCGCGTTGTGGGACTGCCTGCGGCAGATTATTTCGGATTCCATGGAATCCATTGCGGGGCAAAGGCGGCAGGAGGAAACAAAGCCAATTCGCGCGGCAAAGAAATACATACAGGAATGTTATCAGAATCCGGTCACTCTGGAGGAAGTAAGCGCGGTAGTGGGCTTCAACGCAACCTATTTCAGTACGCTGTTTAAAAAAGAAACCGGCCAGAATTTTCTGGAGTATCTGTCGGAAATCCGCATGGACAAAGCAAAGGAGCTTCTGAAGGAAACCGGGTTTTCCGTCGCGCAGATTTGTGAACTTGTCGGTTACTCCGATCTGAAATATTTTACAAAAAGCTTTAAAAAGAGCACGGGAATCAAACCCGGCGAATACCGAAAGCTATACGCTTAACAGAAGGCAGGCGGGTAAAAACGATGAAGAATAAACAGACGGCTTATTTGTCCGACCGTGTGCGCTGGTTACTATTGGCACTCACAGCGTTTGCCGCGCTGCTCTTAATCATTCTGGCGGTGGGTTCAGCATCAAATCCCGCACTGCGCTATGTGTTGCTGTCCGGCTGCGCGATACTGACCGCGATCATCCTGATTATCTATTTTTGGATCGTTCTCCCTTTCCGGGAAACGGAAAAGATGATGGATCTTTTCTCCGACGGGTATACGCTCAAAGGGGTGTCGGAGCAGCAGTATCCGGTCAGCCCCGCAAATCAGGCGGCGTTCGCGCGCCTGCAGGAGTTCTTAACCACGAACGACCTGATTGGCGCGACGAAACGGCAGGCGCAGTACCTTGCGCTGCAAAATCAGATTAACCCTCATTTTCTTTACAATACACTGGAGGGCATCCGCGGGGAAGCAATTACGGCGGGTCTTGGCAATGTTGCCGAAATGACCGAGGCACTGGCCACCTTTTTCCGCTACACAATTTCCAACGTTGAAAATCTGGTAACGCTGGAAGATGAACTTGACAATATTGAAAATTATTATATTATCCAGCAGTATCGCTTCGGCGAACGCCTCCAACTGGAGGTGATCTGCGACAGCGACGACCGTGCCGAATTGATGAAGTGCCGGATGCCGAAACTTACGCTGCAGCCGATTGTGGAAAATTCTATTGTGCACGGCGTCGAGCAGAAAATCGGGCGCGGCAGCCTGCGTATCAAAATCATCGGTACAAAAAAGCGCCTGATCATTATGGTGTCCGACGACGGGGTCGGCATGGAAGAATCCGTGCTTGAAGCGTTGAACAGCCGGCTGACGGCCTCCACGTTTGATTATGTCAAATCGGATTCTAACCGCAGCGGGGGTATTGCGCTAGTCAATGTAAACAACCGCATCAAGCTGCTGTTCGGGGAAGAGTACGGCCTTTGCATCTACAGTATCCCCGGTACGGGAACCGATGTAGAACTGACGCTCCCGCGCACGACAAAAGATACAAAGGTGACGGGATGAAAGAAGAAGTGCTGCGCATGGAACGCGTTACCCGTGTGGTGGACGGGGTGACGCGGCTCGACAACCTGAACCTGCATATTTTTAAAGGTGAAATCATGGGCCTTTTGGCGCTGCATGATCATGGCATGAAGGATCTGGTGGAGCTGATCAGCCAGAATCTGCCGCTGCACTACGGGTATGTGTATTTTAACGAGAAGCTTGTAAATAGTTACCAGAAGCGCTCTCAGACATTGAACCGGGTGTCGGTGATCGAAAAGCGCAGCCGTTTGGTGGAGGACCTTACGGTGGCGGATAATATCTTCGTGCTGCGGCGCGGATTTAAAAAATTCTTCGTGCAGCCCCGCAAACTGAAATCACAGCTCATGCAGTTTACGGGGAGCCTCGATATTCATATTGATTTCGATCAGCATGCCTCCGCTTTAAGTAACTATGAGCGCTGCGTGGTTGAACTGCTGAAAGCGGTGGTTACCGGAACCCGGCTTGTGGTGATTCGCAATATCAGCAACAGTGTCAGCGCAGCGGACCTGACCCGCTTTCAGCGCCTGTTAAAGCATTACGCGGCTCAGGGATTTTCATTTTTATACATCTGCTCCCACCATGAGGAAGCAGTCACGGTTTGCGACCGTATTGCCATGATGTCGGACGGAAGAATTCTGATCACTACGGAAAAGCCTTTTTTAAATGATGAGGTATTCTGGCATCACGCGCTCGATTTTGGCATTGCGGCGTCGGCCCCAAAGGAATGCAGGAAATCTGCCCCGCTGCTGGAGTTTCGTCAGGTATACGCCGAATCCGTCAAAGGGTTAAGCTTTTCCGTCTGGCCGGGCGAGTGTGTGACCATTCTTGACCGCAGCAATACGATCCTTCAGGATATGGTCATGCTGCTTAACCGGGAGATTACACCGGATTCCGGCAGGATCATGATGAACGGACTTCCGTTTGAAAAGAACAGGAATCTTCGGGAACAGTCGGTCGGCTTCATTCAGGAGGATCCTGTACATACCATGCTGTATCCGGAGATGAGCTGCCTTGACAATCTGTGTATTCTGACGGATGAAAAGCAGCCCCATATCTGGCGCAGCGGCGCTCTGCGGCGGAATGTCGCGCAGGAGTACAGGCAGTACCTTGGCGGGGACATTTTCGAGCGGGACATCCGAAATTTGTCACACCGGGCGCAGTACAGCCTGGTTTATTACCGAATTCATATGTACCGCCCGGCGGTGGCTGTGTGCGTTCAGCCTTTTTTCGGCGCGGATATGTACCTGCGTCATCATATTATCACCCTGATCAATGAACTGATCAAAAAGAAAATTTCGGTGGTGCTGCTGTCCGTCAATATTTCCGACAGCCTTTCGATTTCCGACCGGCTGCTTATTGTTGAGGACGGGCGGCTGATTAACGAATACTCCCGCCCGGACTTCAAAAAGCTCAGCAAGCAGGAAGGGTATGACCCTCATCGGAGCTGCCAGCCCCAATTTTCGGGGAAAGGCTGACCTGCGGGAGAAGTTTCCGTCCCCCGTCCATGAAAACCAGAAAGCCTTCCAGATCAAGCATTTTCTTGGGGATACTTGGGGGTGCAGGGGGGATTTTGTGGAACCCTCTCTTAGCCTTTTAAAATCCCCCCTGTGTGCACTTTGCATACTTTCGGGCGCAACCGAAAGTACGGGCCCGCCCGGCCTGAGGGCAAGGCTCCATTATATCTCAAATCTAAAATTGAAAATTTAGGTGTATTATCGTTCTATTCCCTTCAAAACGGGAAAATATTTTAGATGCTCTTGCCCTGCCGAGTGTCGGTCTCTGCCTTGACTTTTCGTCTTACGGTGATAGAATTAAATCAAAATTAGTGTGAGAAAGATGGTTATAAAAATGGAAGAACTTGAAATGACGCCGGAAGAGGAAGAGAAAATACTGAAGAATTGTTTCAGCTCGCTGGAACCGCTGCGGTTGAAAGTGTTTTCCTCCAAAGCAAAGAAAAAAGCGGTGATCATCAAAAAAATCGCGGGTCAGTTCGAAGCGGGGAAGACCTATACCGAAATGGAAGTCAACGGGATTTTAAAGCAGATTTACCCGGAGGATTTTTCCACGCTGCGCCGCAGTCTGATTGAAACGGGGTACCTGGACCGTAAATCTGACGGGAGCGCGTATTGGGTAAAATAATTTGGCTTTACCGCTTGACAACGGCAAAGGAATAGCATATCCTATATTTAAAGTGAATGAAATAAATGCGCAGATGGGGAAGGAATGGAAACCCTCCGCTTTCAGAGAGCCGTCGGCTGGTGCGAGACGGTGCGGCGTTTGCAGGAAATCACCCCGGAGCAGGCGGCTGAACGGTGGCAACACAAGTAGGCTCGCACGGGTTCTTACCGTTAAAGAGGAGTGCATTGCTGGATGCACAGTGAGATGCCGTATACGGCAAATTAGAGTGGTACCGCGAAGTTTCAGTCTTCGCCTCTATGTAGGGAGGCGAAGACTTTTTTGTTATATAAATTGAGATAGGAAGATTACTGTAACAGGAGGAACTGCACATGCTTTTGACAGGAGCACAAATCGTAATGGAATGTCTGCTCGAACAGGGTGCGGATACCGTCTTCGGGTACCCCGGCGGCGCGGTGCTGTTTATTTACGACGCACTGTACGAGTACCGCAACCGTATTCGCCATATCCGTACCGCTCACGAGCAGGGCGCGGCACATGCTGCCGACGGCTATGCGCGTTCCAGCGGGAAAACCGGCATCTGCATTGCGACCAGCGGTCCCGGTGCCACCAATCTGGTAACGGGCATTGCGACGGCTTACATGGATTCCGTGCCGATGGTAGCGATTACCGGTAATGTCGCAAGCGACCTGCTCGGCCTGGACAGCTTTCAGGAGGTCGACATTACGGGGATTACCATGCCGGTGACAAAACATAATTTTCTGGTAAAGAATGTGGAAGATCTTGCGGATACGCTGCGCAGGGCGTTCCTCATCGCGAATTCCGGCAGAAAGGGCCCCGTCCTTGTGGACATTCCGAAAGACATTACGGCAAAGATATGCGAATATACGCCGCTGGAAAAGCCTCTGCCGGTTATGCCTCTGGAGCTGCCCCAGTCGCAGCGGCTGGAGCAGGCGGCGGGAATGATCCGCAAAAGCAGCCGTCCGTTTCTTTACGCGGGCGGCGGCGTTATCGCTTCGGAAGCGTCCGGCGCGCTGAAAGCGTTCGCCGAACGGATTGATGCGCCGGTTTCCTCCTCGCTGATGGGGCAGGGCGGATTCGACCAGTATGACAGCCGGTATGTCGGTATGCTGGGTATGCACGGAACAAACACTTCGGCACTTGCCATTAAGAACTGCGATTTGCTGATTGCCGTCGGCACCCGCTTTTCCGACCGGGTGCTGTGCAACGCGAATCTGTTCGCGCAGCATTGCCCGATTATCCAGATTGATATTGATTCCGCGGAATTCAATAAAAATATTACTGTGGACGTCAGGCTGAAGGGCGACGCAGGGCAGATTCTTTCGGAACTGAATCGCCTGATTGAACCGGCGCGCCATGAGGAATGGATGGGCATGATACAGGGCTGGAAAGCGCTTTATCCGCTCACGCAGCAGGCGCCGAGCGAAGAAGCGGTCACACCGCAGGACATGATGGAAACGCTTGACCGCCTGACAAATTCGGAAGCGATTGTTGTGACCGAGGTCGGGCAGCACCAGATGTGGGCGGCTCAGTTTTACCGCTACCGTGAGCCGCGGCATTTTGTAAGCTCCGGCGGGCTCGGCACGATGGGCTTCGGCCTCGGCGCGGCGCTGGGCGCGCAGGTGGCAAACCCCGGAAAGAAAGTCGTGAACATCGCGGGCGACGGCAGCTTCCACATGAACTGCAATGAGCTTTCCACCGCGGCGCAGTACCGCATTCCGGTTATTGAGCTTGTGGTGAACAACTCCGTGCTCGGCATGGTGCGCCAGTGGCAGAAGCTGTTTTATGAAAGCCGTTTTTCCCAGACGGATTTGGACCGTGTCACGAACTATGAGCTGCTTGCGCAGGCGTTCGGCATAAAGGCGCTGACGATCCGCGTGAAAAGCGACATTGAGCCGGTGCTCAGAAAAGCGCTTTCGCTTCATGAGCCCGTGCTGATTAACTGCTATATCGACAAGGATCTGAACGTGCTGCCCATGGTTCCGGCGGGCGGCTCCGTGGAAGACCCGATTCTGAAAATGTAGAATGCAGGAGGGAAAGCGTATGGAAAACAATGCGGAAAAGGAATACGTTCTGTCCGTTCTGGCACACAACAACCCGGGCGTGCTTCTGCGCATTTCCGGCCTGTTCAGCCGCCGCTGCTATAATATTTTAAGCATCGTCGCGGCACAGACGGAAAACGCGGAGTATTCGCGCATTTTAATTGTTGTTCTGGGTGACGACCGCATCGTGCGGCAGGTTGACAAACAGCTCTGCAAACTGGAGGATATTGAGGAAGTCAGCGTGCTTGACCGTGAAAAAGCCGTTGTGCGCGAGCATCTTCTGATTAAAGTGGAGCGTACCCTGCAGAACAGCGAGAAGCTCGTTGAAATTGCGAACGTATTTCACGCGAATATTCTGAATGTGGAATCGGATTCCATGATTATGGAGCTGACCGGCGACGCGTCAGCCATCAATTCCTTTATTGAGCTTTATAATCCGTACCATGTTCTGAAAATATTACGAACCGGCTCCATGGCCATGATGAAGTAGACCGACCGGCTCAGTTACGATGGGGGAAAAAATCATGCTTACTCTGGATAAAGTTTACCATGCGTCTTACGTATTGAAGGAAGTGATCCGCAATACGGATTTAATCAGCGCTCCGCAGATCAACCCGGAAAGTGAAATTTACCTGAAAACCGAAAATCTGCAGATTACCGGTTCGTTCAAGGTGCGCGGTGCATACTACAAAATTTCGCAGCTTTCCGAAGAAGAAAAGGAAAAAGGCGTGATCGCCTGTTCCGCCGGAAACCACGCGCAGGGTGTGGCGCTTGCGGCGGCGAAGAGCGGAATCAAATCGCTGATCTGCATTCCGGATAGCGCACCGATTTCCAAGGTGGAGGCGACCAAACGTTACGGCGCCGAAGTCTGCCTTGTCAGCGGCGTATACGACGATGCGTATGCGAAGGCGTGTGAGTTGCAGAAGGAAAGCGGAGCAACGTTTATTCACCCGTTTGACGACCCGGACGTGATCGCGGGTCAGGGCACGATCGGGCTGGAAATTTTGAATCAGCTACCCGATGTGGACGCGGTGATTGTCCCCGTGGGCGGTGGCGGACTGATTTCCGGTGTTGCGTTCGCCGTCAAGTCATTGAACCCGAAGTGCAAGGTGTACGGGGTGCAGGCCAGCGGCGCGCCGAGCATGGTGCGTTCGCTGGAAGAACATAAGGTGGGCGCGCTCAGCTGCGTTTCCACGTTCGCGGATGGGATCGCCGTCAAGTGCCCGGGCGACGTGACCTATGACCTGTGCAGCAAGTATGTCGATGAAGTCGTTACGGTAACAGATGATGAAATTGCAAGCGCGATTTTAACCCTGATTGAGCAGCATAAAATGATTGCGGAAGGCGCGGGCGCGGTTTCCGTTGCGGCCGCCATGTTCAATAAGGTTGACGTAAAGGGCAAAAAGGTGGTTTGTCTGCTTTCCGGCGGCAATATTGATGTAACAATCCTTTCCAAAGTCATCAGCCGCGGTCTTCTGAAAGCGGGGCGTTCCAGCGAACTGACCATTGAAATGGTTGACAAACCCGGCCAGCTCAGCGAGGTTTCTGCGCTGATCGCCGACCTCGGCGCAAATGTGGTCAGCGTATACCATGACCGCGGCGGGGAAAATACAGGAATTAATGCCTGCACCCTGCGTATCCGTATGGAAACAAGGGACTGGGAGCATGTTCGCCAGATTCGCGAAGCAATTACCGGAGCAGGGTATCGGATTATCAACGTATAAAATAAAGGCTATGTTTAAGATAAATGTTGAAAATTGATATTTTCTGAATATTTGGGTGTAATAAGACTATATGAAGGATTACGGAGGTCTTATGATGCCAAGTGTAGCGTCAGTAAAGAAAGATTTAGAGGCTTTGGAATATATTATAATAAATATTAGTATGAAATTTTGCTGCAGGTTTTATGTATTTTTGACAGGAGGTATTGGAATGAATTTGCGTGAAGCAGAAGAAAAGGACTTTGAAATCATATACATGATGGGTTATGATGCTTGGGGCGATGGTCTTTCTAAACCAGATTATCTTTTAACTTGTAAGTCGTCTATTAAGTATGCAAATGGAAAGTGGTATGTATTAGAAAATGATGATAAGGTTTTATCAAGTTCGTTACTTATACATAACTTAAATCATCTTAATTGTGGTACTGGATTAGAAATAAGAGGAATTGGTTCTATTTCTACACCAATACATTTAAGAAGGAAAGGTTATGGGTCAAACTTAATAGAACAGACGATGTCATATATAAATAGAGATATTCCTATAGATATTTGGTTTTTATATTCAGATATTGGCGCAAATTTTTATAATAAACTTAAATTTGAAGCATTACCCAATAATTTTCAAAAACGTACATCAAGTCTTTTAATGGCTTATTGTCAACCTAATACTTGGGATATAAATACAAATGCTCCACAGATAGAAATACCTAATTATTTTTAATAAAAAATGTTATACACTTTTCTTAAAATGTGAATTAAGGGAAGCTATTTTTGGCTTCCCTTAAAAATTGTCATATTATCAACACTGTTACTAAACATAGCCAAAATAAAAAGTTTTTGAGGTAAAACATGGAACATGAAATAAAAAATATCATTGAGCAATGTGATCTTGCTATCAAACGGGAAGACTTCGATACACTCATGAATTATTATACGGAAGATGCTGTTTTGGTTGTAAAACCGGGCATGAGTGTGCAGGGCAAAGAAAAAGTCAAGGCGACTTTTATCAAAATCGCCGCTTACTTTAACAACACCCTTGCTCCGACACAGGGAAAAATGATCATCCTGGAAGCCGGTGATACCGCGCTGGTGCTTTCCCAATCGCTGCTCGCCGCGGACAAAAGCGATTCGGAGTACGCAATGGACAGGCGGGCAACCTACGTTTTCCGCAAAGATGCAGGCGGAAGCTGGCTCTGCGCGGTCGACAATTCCTATGGAACCGAACTGATCGATTGATAATGCAACATAAATGTGTTATTATTTTCCATAGAATATATCGCGGCCAAAAAAACACCGACACAGCCGAATTTTATGACAAAGAAGGTTTATTTATGTTAAAAGTAATTTCCACCGATGAAGCGCCCGCAGCAATCGGCCCGTATTCCCAGGCGATTGTAGCAAACGGCATGGTATTTGCCAGCGGGCAGATTCCGATTGTTCCGGCTACTGGAGAAATCGCGCAAGGCGATATTGCAGTACAGGCGGAGCAGGTCATGAAGAATGTCGGCGCAATCCTGACCGCCGCAGGAACCGGTTACGAAAACGTGGTAAAGACAACCTGTTTTCTGGCCGATATGAACGACTTCGGCACTTTTAACGCCGTGTATGAAAAGTATTTTACCGGCCGGCCCGCCCGTTCCTGCGTAGCGGTAAAAACGCTGCCGAAGAACGTGCTGGTGGAAGTGGAAGTCACGGCGGTTCTTTGATATGTTTGAAATAAGAAAAGCCGGTTTGGCGGACGCCGGACGCATCGCGCAGATTCACGCGGAAACATGGAGCGCGGCCTATCATGAGTTTATTTCCGCCGACTTTCTGGACAATAAGGCAAAGCTGGAACCGCGCCTGCAAATGTGGAACGAGTTGCTGTCTCAGGAGCACGAAAGCCATTACGTTGCCGTGAATGACGGAACCATTGTTGGCTTTTTCTCTATCGGTATCCCGCGCGACGCGGATATTCCTGAAACCGACTGCGAATTAATCGGCATTTATTTTGACCGTGCGTTCTGGCACAGGGGATTCGGTACGCGCGCCATGCAGTTTGCCGTTGATAGGGCAAAGGAGCGCGGCTGTAAACAGATGGTGCTTTGGGTATTTCAGGAGAATCGGAATGCGGTTGCGTTTTACGGGAAATCCGGGTTCCGTTTTGACGGCGCAACAAACGTGCTGACGCTGGGCAAGCCGGTTACGGAATGCCGTTACAGATTACAGCTTTTAGATGAATAGGCGAAAACACCGCGAAACGCTATAAAAGCGCTTCGCGGTGTTTTTTACTTATTTTTACGAATCATTCTGGCTTTTTCAAAAACGGTGTTCTTCAAATGCTGCAAGGATTCGTTGTTTGAGACCGACTTCATAGTCGGGAAAGCACTGAGCAGGCGGCGCTGCATTATCTTGCTGTTCGCTTCCAACTTTTCCAGCTTTTCAAGCAGCCCGTTGAGGTATGCAACGGTATCTTCATCGAGCAGACTGGAGACTTTGGCCTGAATGTTTTCAATCGTTTCTGTTTTGGCAATCGATGCTTTTTGCTTCATTTCATTGATAATCTGCTGTACCTCGTCCAGCTTTCCGTTCAACTGGTACATGGTGTTCACCGATAAAGCGGTGTCACAGATAAAATAGAGCATCAGAACAATGGCAATCACCGGCAGAATATTGTCGGGTATTATTGCGAGCAGACGGATCAGCCGGGGGTGAACAGTGTGAATCCCTACAAGGCACATGACCCCGAACAGGAGGGAGTTTTCAAGGCAGATACGCCCTTGAAGATTGAATCGGTGGTCGCTGTAATCCCAGTATTTTGTATGAAATATTTTTTCCAAGGCAAAACCGGTTATGTACTCCACCAGCGTTGTAATCACTACGCCGGCAATGTAAAGCAAAATCAGGTTATTTTCAAACGGCTCCAGTAAGGTGATAACAAGCACTCCGCCCACACCGTAAATCGGACAGAACGGCCCGCTCAAAAATCCGCGGTTAATAAATTTCCCTTCCGGAATAGAGCAAAAAATACTTTCTGTCAGCCAACCGATGAAGCTGTATACGGTGAACACTAAAAACAGTGTCCAGACGTCATTCATTACAATCCCTCTTTTATACAAATTATGCTCAAGGTGACCGCTGATTATCTGACGACTTAATCATCGTTCACCTAGTTTATCCTGTTTTCAACATTTTGTCAAACAGTGCATAGGAGTTTTTGTATTAAAATCAGAATGTAATACAGCAGCGCGGATGCCAAGGCAGGAGTCACAATCCAGTCTACAATATCCACTTCCAGTGCGGTCACTTTCAGCAGCCGGTTAATGCTGAGCGAGGCGTTGAAAATTTCGCTGAAAAATAAAATGGCGATATAGGCTTTGATTCCGAAAATCGGAATTGTTGTACCGATTAAAATCACGCGGATAATAGAGTCACCGAAATTGTAGGTCATGGAGTAAAATTGCTGGTCAAGCCCTTTCAGCATACCGTCCACCACGCTGTCAAGGTAAAGAAGCGGTACAATGGGCGCCATAATGCGCAGCATGTCACCGGCCTGCCGGTTACGGTAAAACGCCATGCCGAGATCATCGGCGAATACGATGAGCAAGGTTGTAACGAGAAAGGAAAATATCAGCGTAAAGCGGATGACACGCGCGGCGGCGGCCTTAATGATTTCGGTTTTTCCCCCGGCATTTGCTTCCGCTAATTCGGGCACCATCAGCGTGGAAAGTGAAATCAGAAATGCGGAAGGAAAGAACAGAATCGGCATGACCATTCCCTGCATAACGCCGTACTGCGCGAACGAATCCTGTGCATTTGCGCCGTTGGCCTTCAGCCCGCGGGGAATCAGGGTGTTTTCAACACTGCTGAGCGTCCCGCGCAAAACAGAGCCGCCCAGCACCGGCGCCGCAATGTGGACGACACGGCGGAAAAGCGGCTGACCATAGCGCCGGGGAAAACGGTTTTTCTTGACAAACCAAAGGTACATCAGCCCGATAAAAGCACAGGAAACGATTTCACCCAGCGTGGACCCAAGCATAATCGCGTCCAGCGATTTCATGCGGCTCAGCAGCAGGAGCGCCCCGCCGATGGTGGCGATCTGCTCCAGAAAATCGCACAGAACTGGAACGACCGTGTTGCGTATGGCAATAAAATAGCCCCGCAGGCACGAGCACACCGCGATAAACGGAAGCCCGGGTGCAAGCAGACGCAGCGGAAGTGCCGCCGCTGCGTCCTGAATCCACGAAACGGCAATGAAGTCGGCATAGGTGAAAATGACAAAGGCAGCCGCAAAGCTGAGCGTCAGCGAGCAGCAAAGACAGAGCCGCACTGCGCGCCGGCTTCCGCAGCCTTCTGCGACCAGGCGTGTAACCGCGAAACCGATGCCGGAGGTGCTGAGGATGATTCCAAGCGAGAACACGGAAAAAATCAGCTGATAAAGCCCCATGCCGCTTGCATCAATCAAGCCGGTAATCAGTGAGCGGAACCAGATATTGAACAGCCGCATAATGACCGAGCTGACGGTCAGAATGACGGCGTTCCAGAAAAACACACGATTTTTCATTTGATAACACCTTTACAGTATTGATAATCAAATGTATTCGCGTGCGGGAGAAAATAAGTCTATAAATTCAGAGGAAATTGCTCTATAATAGAAAAAGACCAATGCCTTGCAGGCAAAGGACCCAAGTCCTAGCTCTAAAGCTAGGACTTATAATAAACAGGAGGATCAGCATGGATTGGACGGAAGTAACCGTGACAGTTAACGCAGGGGAAATTGACCGCGCGGGCGACATTGCCCAGATGGTAGTGCCCTATGGGATTTATATTGAAGATTATTCTCATTTGGAGGAAGAAGCGCGGGAGATTGCGCATATTGATTTAATCGATGAGGATTTGCTCAAAAAAGACCGCACTAAGGCAATGGTGCATATTTATATCAGTCCGGAGGAAAGCCCGGCGGAGGCGATCGCCTTTTTAAGCGAACGCTATAAGGCCGAGGGGATTGAGCATACCATTACCACGGCGAACTGTGTGGAGGAGGACTGGATTAACAATTGGAAAAAGTATTTTAAACCGATCACGGTCGGCAAAAAGCTGCTGATTCGCCCCACATGGGAAGAAGAGTATGAGGCGGGCGAACGTAAGGTGCTGCATCTGGAACCCGGCCTGGCGTTCGGTACGGGCACGCATGAAACGACCCGCCTGTGCATGGAACTGCTAGAGCATTACGTTCAGCCGGGAGTCAATGTGCTGGACGTCGGCTGCGGCAGCGGAATCCTTTCCGTAGCCGCGCTGCTGCTGGGCGCGCAAAAGGCAGTCGGGGTTGACATTGACTCGCTCGCGGTCAAAACCGCCGTGCAGAACGCCGAGCTGAATCATGTAGCGGAGCGCTTTACCGGAATCTGCGGCGACCTGACCGACAAGGTGGGCGGAAAATACCACGTCGTGGTGGCCAATATCGTTGCCGACGTAATTATCCTGCTGACAAAAGACATCGAGCAGTACCTTTACCCGGATTCCGTTTACCTGATGAGCGGCATCATTGATACCCGTGAACAGGATGTACTGAATGTGATCGAAGAAAAATTTGATATTATCGACCGCAAAACAGAACGGGGCTGGGTTGCGCTGGCGGCAAAGAGGAAAGGCACGAAATGAAGCTGACGATTCACTCTCTTTATATCTGTGTAAAGGATATGCGCCGCGCGCTGGCCTTTTACGGGGAATTTCTCGGTCTGAAGCCCGAGACGGAGGACGCGGTGTTTTCGGTATTCAGTATTGACGCGTTTCGTTACTGCCTGTTTCAGCCCGCTCTGGTCAATGAATCCGCCGTGTGGGGTGACAGCTGCCTGCCGAGCTTTGAAACCGACGATATTCAGGCGGTGCTGAAAAAAGTGACGGAAATGGGCTGCCCAATCGTATTTCCTTTGAAGAGGATCGGCGAAAACATGGTCTTTGAATTTACGGATACGGAAGGGAATGATATTGAGGTTTATGGCAGAGCCAATTAAAACGGAAACAACGCAGCCCTGCCCCTGCAAGCGGCGCTGCCCACGCCACGGGAAATGCGCGGAATGCATAGAGCATCACAAAACAAAAAAACATCCGCCTGTTTGCATGCGGGCGGCAAAGGGTAAAATAGAAAGTGCTGCAAAATGAATTTTCATTCATTTTGCAGCACTTTCTTTGCTTAGAGCTGTTCTGTATAGTTTCCCAAAAAAGAAAATCGCGGCAGTTCATCATAGAGAGAAAGTATCAGGTTCATAGTACGTTCTTCCCGTATGGAACCGGCAAAATCGAGGTAGAAGTCGTACTCAAAGTTCCGGTCAATAATCGGGCGGCTTTCAATCTTTGTCAGGTTCAGCCCGGCCGCGGCAAAGCGGGCAAGTACATTGTAAAGAGAGCCGGTTTGGTGGGGAAGGGAAAAGCACAGGCTGATTTTTCGTGCACCGTCTGGGATGACAAGCCTGTGGCTGATTGCGACAAAGCGCGTGCAGTTGTTCGCGCTGTCCTGAATTTCGCGTTCAAGAATAACAAGGCCGTATTCCCGCGCGGCGTTTTCCGAGCAGATTGCCGCAATGCCGGGCTTGTTCCACTGGGCAACCATCTGCGCCGCACCCGCCGTACTGCTGAATTTTACGGGGTTCATGCCGTGTGACTGAATGTATTCGGAGCACTGCGCCAGAGCCTGCGGATGGGAATAGACCGTTTCAATTTCCTTAATTGCACAGGGAACAGCGCCGGCAATGCAGTCGTGCACATGCAGCGTAACAGCGTCTATGATATGAAACCGGTATTTCAGAATCAGGTCGTACACGTCGCTGACTGAACCGGCGGCGGAATTTTCCACGGGCACAACGCCAAGATCGGCTTTTCCCGAATCGACCGCTGCAAAAATTTCGCTGAATTTATCGTAAAACTGCGGCTCGGCACCGGGGTAAAGGCGGGAAACCGCTTCCTGTGAAAATGATCCGTTTTCGCCGAGGCAGGCGGCGATTTTTGCTTTTTGCACCATGGAGTCCGCCGCTTTGATTTTGCTGCGCAACTCACTCCCCGAATCCAACAGCGTGTGCTGCTTTGCCCGGCTCATATCCATCAGGCTGGTGTAGAGCAGTCGCGCTTCCGCTCCGTATCTTCCCGCTTTTTGCTCCATACTGCTTAAAATTTCCTGCTCGCGTTCCGCGTTGAACACAGGCAGGTTCTTTTCTTTTTTGACTTCGGCAACCTGTTCGGCGCACTTCATCCGCTCTATAAATAAGGGCAGCAACTGCGCGTCGATTGTATCAATTTCCTGTCTGATTTCGTCCAATGTCATGTGATATCCCTCTGATTCCTATAGCATCATATTAAGCAGCGCGACCGCGGCGGCGGCTTCCACCACGGCAGCTGCGCGCGGTACAATGCAGGGGTCGTGCCGCCCGTGCACGCTCAGCTTTGTGTTGGTTCCGCTCTGTAAATCCACGCTGTCCTGCTCCCGGCTGATGGACGCCGTCGGTTTGAACGCGGCGCGGAACACAATCGGCATTCCGGTGGAAATTCCGCCTAAAATGCCGCCCGCGTGATTTGTCTTTGTGCGGATTTCCCCCTGCCGCATTTCGTAGGCGTCGTTGTGCTCGCTGCCGTGCAGCTTTGCCGCGCCGAACCCGTCGCCGAATTCCACGCCTTTGCACGCAGGGATTCCAAACAGAATAGAGGAAAGCACCGGCTCAATGCCTCCGAACAGCGGTCCGCCGATTCCCGCCGGAACACCGAGCAAAGCGCATTCCACAATTCCGCCCACGCTGTCCTGTGCCTTGCGTGCCTGCTCAATGACTTCCCTCATAGCGGTTTCCGCTTCGGGGTGAATCGTGGGGAAATAAGCGGCAGAAAGCTGACGGAGCAGTTCTCCGGATATGCCTGTCGGGTCAAAAGCGCTGTCCGTCACCGTGCCGACTGCGGCGACGTGCGCGCCGACCAAAACGCCGCGCCGGGCAAGAACCTGGCGGCAGACGGCACCCGCAAACACGAGCGGCGCCGTTAATCGCCCGGAAAAATGACCGCCGCCGCGCACATCGTTATAGCCTTCGTAACGGATGAACGCGGGGTAATCAGAGTGCCCCGGGCGAGGGGTAAAGGCCAGGTTCCCGTAGTCGCCGGATTTTGTGTTCGTATTATAAATCATGGCGCACAGCGGCGCGCCGGTAGTCTTCCCGTCTAAAACGCCGCTTAGAATTTCGGGCGTGTCGCTTTCTTTGCGCGGTGTGCTGGAAAGGTCGTGTCCCGGAGCACGGCGGCTCATTTGAAGCGCAATTTCTTCGGAATCCAGCGCTTCCCCGGCGGGCAGTCCGTCGATCACCACACCGATTGCCTTTCCGTGGCTTTCCCCAAAAATTGATATTTTTACTTTATCTCCCCATGCCGACGACATCGGCATTCCCCCCTAACATATTAAAATCGGCAAAAAATGCCGGATAACTCTTGCGGATACTCCTAGCGTCGGTGACCGTCACCGTGCCGGACGCGCATAACGCGCCGACGGAAAGCGCCATGACAATGCGGTGGTCGCTATAGCCCTGCACGGTGCCGCCATGAAATTGCGGTACACCGTCAATCAGCAGGCCGTCCGGGGTTTCCTGAACATTACCGCCTAGCCGGTTCAGTCCGTCCGCCATGGCGGCGAGCCGGTCGCTTTCCTTGATGCGCAGGCGCTGCGCATTGTAAATGCGGGTCTGCCCCCGGCACAGCGCGGCGGTTGCCGCCAAAGTGGGAACAAGGTCGGGAATCTGTGCCGCGTCAATTTCGATCCCCTTTAAATTTCCCGGTGAAACGGCAAGCGTACCGCCTCGCCATTCCGTATTTGCGCCGAAAGCGCGGAAGAGTTCCTCCGCCGCGCGGTCGCCTTGCGCGGAATTTTGGTTCAGTCCGTCCAAAAGAAGATCGCCACCCAGCGCGCCAGCGGAAAGGAAAAACGCCGCCTGCGACCAGTCGCGTTCGATAATATACGCTCCGGCGTGGTAGCTTTGTCCTCCAGCAATATGCCAGCCGTGCGCCGTTTTCTCTGCGGTTACGCCGAAGTCACACATGATTTCCAGCGTCATCTCCACATATCCCGCGCTTTCCAGCGGGGAAGAAAGCACCAGCTCGCTGTCCCGGTTCAAAAGCGGAAGCGCGAGCAGAAGGCCGGTGATATACTGGGAGCTGATGTTGCCCGGAACCGTAAAAGTGCCGGGTGTAAGCTGCCCGCTGACGGAGAGCGGCAGGCCGCCCCCGGTTGTAACAGAAACGCCGTGTTTCGGCAAAATTTTGCAATAAAGCCCGATGGGGCGCTCCGGCAGTCTGCCGTGCCCGATGAATTCGGCGGGAATCCCCAGCGCCGCCACAATGGGAATTAAAAACCGCAGCGTGGAGCCAGATTCCCCGCAGTCGATCTCCAAAGTGCCTTCGCGGTATTGCTGAATGGATTGCATTGCGCGGGTGGTGGCCTGAATGTCGTCGCTGAGCGCTTCCCCCGGCTTGAACGGAGAAGCCGCCCCCGCCAGTGCGGAGCAGATGACCGCGCGGTGTGCAGCGCTTTTGGAGGGCGGTACGAGAATACGCCCGCTCAGCCTGCCCGGCTGAATTGTGACTGTGCTCATTTGGCCACCTCGCAAAACACCTTCATTTCCTCGCGGGTAAAACGCCGGATAAAGCTGCTGCCGATTTCATTTATTAATATAATTTGGATTGCATTGCCGCCACTTTTTTTATCGAGTGAAGCGGCCTCCAGAATTTGTGCCATGGGGGTATCGTCCTCGGTCGGGAGGCCGAATTTTTTGAGCGCGGCGGCAATCAAGGCTGCCGTACCCGGTTTGGTCAGCCCGGCGGCTTCGCTCAGTCGCGTCATTTTGACCATGCCGATGCCGACGGCTTCCCCATGAGAATACTTTTTAAAATCATATATTTTTTCAAGCGCGTGCCCGAAGGTGTGCCCGAAATTCAGCAGCATGCGTTCACCCGTGTCAAATTCGTCCTGCTCCACAACGCTCCGCTTCATGTCCACGCACTGGAAAATGATCTCTTCCATGGAGGATTCGGCGTTGCTGCCGCAAATCAGGTCAAACAGCGCGCTGTTTTTGATGCATCCGGCCTTGACGGCTTCCGCCATGCCATCCGAATAATAGCGCGGCGGGAGGGTGGAAAGGGTGTTTGGGTCAATCAAAACCAGGCTCGGCTGGTGAAACGCGCCGACCAGATTTTTCCCCTGCGGCAGGTCCACACCGGTTTTTCCGCCGACGGAGGAATCGATCTGCGCCAATAGCGTGGTGGGAACCTGCATAAAGCGGATTCCGCGCAGATAAGTCGCGGCGCCAAAGCCCGCCATGTCGCCCGTCACGCCGCCGCCCAGCGCGACAATGAAGTCGCTGCGGGTAAAGCGGTGTTCCGTCAGCGCACCGTAAATCTGTTCAATCACGGAAAGACGTTTTGAGGTTTCCCCGGCGGGGAACGCGTAGCGAAAGCACGCGAATCCGCTTTGCGTCAAAGCCTGCTCAAATGCGTCGCCGTAAAGCGGGAGCACATTGCTGTCGCTGATAATCAGTGCTTTGGCCCCAGCGGGGAACAATGCCGCCGCTCTTGTACCGGCTTGCGCAAGGCATCCGCGTTCAATGTGTATGGAATATGGGTGTGAAGTCTGTACGGTCAATTCCATTATTCACCAAGCCTTTCTTTTACCAGTCTGCCCTGCCGCAGCAGGGCGCGCAGTGCTTCCGTGTCGCTGCCCGCGACGGCGTTCTTGATTTCCGTAATATGTTCAATCAGAATATTCAGTTCCTGCGTGAGCGGCTCCTTGTTATCAATAAAGAGTTCTGCCCAGAGCGTTTCGTTAATGTTTGCCACGCGGGAAACATCGCGGTAGCTTCCGGCGGAATACCCGTTGTGTTCGGGGCAGCGGGGGCTCATGACATAGGCGCACGCAAGCACATGGGGCAGCTGGCTGGTAAAGGCAATCATACTGTCGTGATGCTCGGGTGTGGTGAGTACCGTTCCGCCGAATCCGAGTTCGACCGCAATGGCTTTCAGAATGTCGACCGCGCTTTGCGGCGCGCCGCAGGGAGTGATCAGGTAGCTTGCGCCAAGGAACAAATCCGCGTCACTCGCCGCAAATCCATTTTGTTCTTTCCCAGCCATGGGGTGCCCGCCGACAAAGGCGAAGCCGTTGTCGGCTGCCAGCTTCGGCAGCTGCGCGCAGATTTCGGATTTAATGCCGCAGGTATCCGTAACAAGGCAGCCCGGCGCAATCAGGTGCAAATGCTGCCGGACAAAATCAACGCCGGCCTGCGGGTAAAGGCACAGGTAAAGCACGTCGACTTCGCGAATGTCGCTGTCATCGGCAATTTTATCAATCGCGCCGCTTCCCAGCGCCGCTTTCAGCACCACTTCGCTGCTGTCGATTCCCGCAACCGCGCATTCGCTGTATTTCTGAAACGCCTTTGCAAGGGAACCACCGATTAAGCCAAGCCCCACAATCACGATTTTTTTGTTCACGCAGCATTCCTCCGCTTTCAAGTTCTGTGTGTTCTGTGTGACTGAATCTGGTTTTTTACGAACAAGGTTCAGTCCGCCATATATAATCAAATATTATATCAGAATTCAGCGGTTTAATCTACTGAACTGAAAAAGCTTTTGCGGCTGCGCTGACCCGTTTGGCAACGTGGTCGAACTGGTCGGGTGTCAGCGACTGCGCGCCGTCCGACAGTGCCTTAGCCGGATTGTTGTGCACCTCAATGATCAATCCGTCCGCACCTGCCGCAACGGCCGCGAGCGCCAGCGGCTCCACAAGCCAGGCGATACCGGAGGCATGGCTGGGGTCGACCACAACCGGAAGATGGGAAAGCCGTTTCAGAATCGGTACAGCGGAAATGTCAAGCGTATTGCGGGTGTAGGTTTCGTAAGTGCGTATGCCGCGCTCGCACAGAATGACCTGATCATTGCCGCCCGCCATAATATACTCAGCGCTCATCAGCAGCTCTTCAATGGTATTGGAAAGGCCGCGTTTCAGTAAAATTGGGCGGTCAATCTTACCCAGTTCTTTCAGCAGCTCAAAATTCTGCATATTGCGCGCACCGACCTGGATGACGTCGACATCGTCCTTTAAGAACAAATCAATGTGGCGCACATCCATAATTTCCGTCACAATCGGCAGGCCGGTTTTCTTTTTCGCTTCCATCAAAAGCTCCAGCCCCTCCGCTTTCAGCCCCTGAAACGCATAGGGCGAGGTTCTGGGTTTAAACGCGCCGCCGCGCAAAAACTGCGCGCCCGCCGCTTTGACTCGCTCCGCCACGCCGCAGATCTGCGCTTCGCTTTCCACGGAGCACGGCCCGGCGATCAGCGCCAACTCGCCGCCGCCGATGGTCTGGCCGGTCGGCAGGGTAATCACGGTATTATCGGGGTGGAATTTTCGGTTTGCCTTTTTATAGGGTTCCTGCACGCGCTTCACGCTTTCTACAATGTCCTGCGCGGCAATATAATCAATGTCGATGACGGAAGTGTCGCCGATCAGGCCGAGCACGGTGCTCTGCGTACCGACCCAGGTGTTTACTTTAATATTGTATTCGTTTTCCAGCGAAGCGGAAAAATCAGTAACCTGCTCGGGGGTGCACTGCGGTTTCAGCACGATAATCATATGAATCCTCCATAAAAATAAATTTTTGGGGTGAAGGTATAAAAAAATAACGGAGCTGACGTCAGCTCCGTTAAGATATCACCCGTTTTGGAATGTTGCAACAATCCAAATGCGGCTATATTCCTTCACATAAAAGCTTACAGTCAGTTTCATTGCATGCACAAAAAACCCACGCCAGATAATAGCGGGGGTAACCAAAGCTTGTAAATCGTGCAGTGTTTTCAATGAAGCTCATTGTAATGCTCCTTTGTCCTGTCTTGTTTGTTATGGTAATACAGAATATGGAGTCTGTCAATATCAGGGAACCATATTTTTAATTTTGTTCTATAATGTCCAAAATAATCCGTAGGAAGAGCAGGGGCGTGGACAGGATGCCATAAAAATCATTGCTGCCGCACCGCGGGCCGCAGCATTTCGAAAATATCCTGCGCAACCCGATCAGCCTCGCCGTCCGCCGGAATGACAGTGTCCGCCGCCGCGCGGTAAATGGGAGTACGCTGCAGGTACAGCTGGCTCATGCGTTCAGTTCGGTTCGGCACGGCAAGCAGCGGGCGGGTTTCGTCGCCCTTCAGCCGTGTGCCGATCACTTCCAGAGAAGCATCGAGGAAAAGTATCAGACCGTTTCTTTTCAGTACGGCGGTATTTTCCGGGTTTTTCAGCGTGCCGCCCCCTACGGCAATCACCAGCCCGCTGACTTCGCTCAGCTCCGCCGCCGCGTCACGTTCCATTTCACGAAATGCAGTTTCGCCGCGCTGATCGAATATTTCCGAAACCGTCATGCCAACGCTCTGCTCAATCCACTGGTCCAGATCAATAAAGCGGCGCCCTGTCTTTTGGGCAAGGAGCCTTCCAACGGTCGTTTTTCCGCTGCCCATAAATCCGCACAGAATCACATTCCCAAACTGCTTCTTCATTTCAAACTCGGCCTGTGCGCAGAGTCGGTCGATGTCTTCGTTGGAAAAATCCGCACCGTACCAGATTTTATGCGCCTCAGCGGCCTGCCAGACCAGCATGCTCATGCCGCCGACGGTTTTCACGCCGCAGCGGCGCGCCAGCTTCAGAAGTCCGGTTTCACCGGGATTGTAGACCGCGTCGAACACACAGGCGCACTGCCGAATGACCTCTTCTGTGACGGGGCATTCTCCGATGCGGGGATACATGCCCACAGGGGTCGCGTTCGCAAGCAGGTCAACCGGTCCCTCAATTTGATCCATCAGACAGGCACAGGCGTTTGCTCCCGGTACTTTTTCATTTAGATCTTTACACAAGAGTTTTGCGGCGTCAAGGCTGTGCGCCCGCGCGGCGACGGTCACGCGGCCGCCGGAAAGCGCGGCTTCAAATGCCAGTACCCGCGCCGCACCGCCTGCGCCCAAAACAACGGTATGTCCCGAAAGAGAAACGCCCGCGCCTTCCAGTGCGCGGCAGAATCCCGCGCCGTCGGTCGTGTACCCGATCAGATTGCCATTTTCGTTTTTTACCGTGTTGACGGAGTGAAAAAAAGCCGCTTTCGCGTCTAAAGTTTCCAAATACGGAATAATCGCCTGCTTATGGGGAATCGTGATGTTGAACCCGCTGAGCAGCCTCAGTTCAGAAATGACATCCGCAAGCGCTTCCGGCGCGATATCCCTGGCACCGTATTTGTTCCCAGTGCCGGTTGCGCCGTCGGTGCTGCATGCACCGTGGTATCCGCTCAATGCGAACAGGTGCGTGTGAATAAACGGGGACATTGTGTGCGCAAGGGGGTGGCCGATTACAGCGAACTGATTTGTGCTCATTGCGGATACTTCCTCACAAAGAAATTAAAAAATAGTGCAAAATATATTGACAAAGTGTAAGTTTGCTAATAATATGTGGTTAGGCAAAAAAGACGGAGCGATTTACATGGTAAATGCTGTGGAATATTGTATCATAAACCTTATCATTTTGTCCACAACCAGCAAGAACGTTTCCCGTGCGCCGATTTTAACAAGTAAGGAGGATGAGACATGGTTTTTGAGAAAGTAAAGGCAATCCTCAGCGAGCAGTTTGACGTGGAAGAGGATTCCGTCACTCCCGACACCACCATTGCGGAAGATCTGGGTGCCGATTCTTTGGACGTGGTTGACCTTTTGATGTCAATCGAGGATGAATTCGAAATTGAAATCCCGGACGAGGAAATTGACAATATTAAAACGGTCGGCGAACTTGTAAAGTATATTGAAAGAAATACCTGATTTCAATACGCATTCCTGTTCGTTAATCCGCTGTGCTCCGCACGGCGGATTTTTTGTTGCGCGGTCGCGGCCGGTTCCGCAGCTTGGGTCATTTTAATCCCAGAGCAGCTGAAACGGGCGGAAATTTCGAATTTTAACGCTTTTTGAGTGCTTTTACTTGAAAAAAAAACACCGTTCCGATATAATAAAACCTGTATTTAAGTTTATGGAGACTAAATATTGAAAGGGTGTTAAATGCGTTGGAAGGTTTGCGTTTTCTGATCAACGGATTGTCCGCGGTCACATGGCAGATGGCGTTGATGTGGCTGATCGGCGGCGTGTTGATTTGGCTGGCAATCAAAAAGGATTACGAACCGGCTCTGCTCCTGCCAATGGGCTTCGGCGCGATTTTGGTCAACCTGCCGCTTACCGGCGTACTTGGTAACAACGGGATCATTGAATGGCTGTTCCAAAAGGGCATTGTGGCTTCCGAAGCGTTCCCGCTGCTGCTGTTTGTCGGCATCGGCGCGATGATTGACTTCGGCCCGCTGCTCAGCAACCCGCGGATGCTTCTGTTCGGGGGCGCCGCGCAGTTCGGTATTTTCTTCGCTGTGTGCATTGCGGTTTTGCTCGGCTTCCCGCTGAATGATGCTCTGCCGATCGGCGTGATCGGCGCCGCGGACGGCCCGACCTCCCTTCTCGTTTCGCAGGTGCTTAAAAGCAACTACATAGGGCCGATTGCGGTCGCGGCTTATTCTTATATGGCGCTGGTTCCGGTGATTCAGCCCGCGGCAATCAAGCTGGTCACAACCCAGAACGAGCGCAGAATAAGGATGCCGTATAATCCAAAGTCGGTTTCTAAAACAACCAAGATTCTATTTCCGATTATCGTCACCATGATTGCCGGGCTGATAGCGCCGGACTCTATCGCTTTGGTCGGGTTTCTGATGTTCGGTAACCTGATCCGCGAGTGCGGAAGACTGGAGAACCTGTCGCAAACCGCGCAGGGCCCTCTTGCTAATCTGATTACGATTTTCCTCGGTATCACCATTTCGTTCCAGATGCGCGCGGAAGTTTTTGTTCAGCCCGCGACGCTGGTGGTTATGCTGATCGGCCTTGTGGCGTTTGTGTTTGACACCATCGGCGGTGTGCTGTTTGCAAAGCTGCTGAACCTGTTCCTGCCGAAAGACAAAAAAATCAATCCGATGGTCGGCGGCGCAGGGATTTCGGCGTTCCCAATGTCAGCGCGCGTGATTCAGAAAATGGCGCTGAAAGAGGACAATCAAAACCATATCTTAATGCATGCGGTCGGCGCGAATGTCGCCGGCCAGATCGGCTCCGTTGTCGCAGGCGGAATCATTTTGAAAATCGCAAGATTATGGGGGATGATGTAAATGCTGAACTGGAATTTACTTGCCGCTTTCACCAGTGTTGTGGGCGAGGTTCAAACAGAGAATATTATGAAGTCCCTTGAGCTGATGGGCAAGGGTATGCTCAGTATCTTTATTGTCATGCTCCTGATTTATCTGGTGGTTTTTTTGTTGAATTTTTTTACCGGCGACAAACATAAGGGTAATTAGTATCTCCGCCATTCCGGCGGTTTTGTAAGGTACAGCTCACATATGGGGAGATAAAATAAAGGCACATATACCGCACGCACTGAAACCCCTGCGCCTGCTCTAGGAGCCTGCCGCGGGGGTTGGCTGTACCCATATTTTTCCTGCGTTTATCTTGTTTTTTGTTTTAGAATTTTATAAATCGAGAGGTACTTTAACATGGCGGAACAGAAGAAGATGGTGGAAGCAATCACTTCCATGGAAGACGACTTTGCGCAATGGTATACCGACATTGTCAAAAAGGCGGAGCTGATGGACTACACCAGTGTGCGCGGCTGCATGGTAATTGAACCGTACGGCTGGGCAATCTGGGAAAATATTCAGAAAATACTGGATACGCAGTTCAAGGAGCTCGGCCACGAAAATGTGTCAATGCCGATGTTTATTCCGGAAAGCCTGCTCAATAAGGAAAAAGATCATGTGCAGGGCTTTGCGCCGGAGGTTGCGTGGGTTACAATGGGCGGCAGCGAAAAGCTTCAGGAAAAGCTGTGCGTGCGTCCGACTTCCGAAACACTGTTCTGCGAACATTATGCAAAGGTGATTCAGTCCTGGCGCGACCTGCCGAAGCTCTACAACCAGTGGTGCTCCGTTGTGCGCTGGGAGAAAACAACGCGCCCGTTCCTGCGCTCTGTGGAATTCCACTGGCAGGAGGGTCACACCATGCACGAAACCGCGGAGCAAGCCAAGGCGGAAACTGAGCAGATGCTCAGGGTTTACGCGGATTTCTGTGAAAACGAGCTGGCGATTCCGGTCATTAAGGGCCGCAAAACGGACAAAGAAAAATTTGCCGGAGCAGAGGCCACCTATACGATCGAAGCAATGATGCACGATGGCAAAGCGCTGCAGTCGGGTACCAGCCATTATTTCGGCGACGGCTTCGCAAAGGCTTTCAACGTAACATTCCAGGGCAGGGACAATTCCATTTGCCATCCTTATCAGACTTCCTGGGGTATGAGTACCCGCGTGATCGGCGGAATCATCATGACTCACGGTGACAACAACGGGCTTGTGTTACCGCCTGCCGTCGCACCGATTCAGGTTGTGATCGTACCGGTCGCTCAGCATAAGCCGGGCGTACTGGAAAAGGCCGCCGAGCTGAAGGATCAGCTGAAAAAACGCTTCCGCGTGAGACTGGATGACTCCGACCAATCGCCCGGCTGGAAGTTTGCTCAGTACGAAATGAAGGGCGTGCCGCTTCGTCTGGAAATAGGCCCGAAGGATATTGAGAAGGGTCAGTGTGTGCTGGTACGCCGCAATGACCGCGAAAAGATTTTCGTTCCGCTCGACGGGCTGGAAGACGCGATTGCCGCACAGCTGGAGGCTGTGCGCAAGGGTATGTACGAGTCTGCGCTCGCGCGCCGTGAAAGCATGACTTATTCCGCTTCCGGTTTGGACGAACTGAAGGAGACTGCCGAGAATAAACCGGGCTTTATCAAAGCCATGTGGTGCGGCGATGAGGCCTGCGAAGAAAAGCTGAAAGATGTTGCGGGCGTTTCTTCCCGCTGCATTCCGTTTGAGCAGGAGCATGTGGGCGATACCTGCGTCTGCTGCGGAAAACCCGCCAAGTCCATGGTTTACTGGGGCAAGGCATATTGATTTTATCTTTTATAAGCTGATGCTTCATGCGATGGCACGAAGCATAGAGTGCGCCGTACAGGGAACCCTGTGCGGCGCTTTTTCTGTATAGGAAGATAATTGCACAATAAATAGGTTATAATATGAAATATAGCTGGGTATGTTTGGATTCACGCAGGAGGGGCAGACTAAGTAATAAACAGACAAGTTTGCTTTTCAGGAGGTATTTATTTTGACAAAAAGATTAACAGCAATTCTATGTGTACTTATAGTAACACTTTCAATGTCCGCTTGTGCAAAGGGTGTCGGGCAGGCAGCCTCTTCGGAGGAAAGCATGCCGATTCCCAGCCAAATGGAGGAAAATATAGAATCCTCTCAGATGCCGGAAGAAAGCAGTGCGCCTTCAAGCCAGCAGCAAAGCTCGGGCAGCGGTTCTTCCGAAGAATCCGCGGTAAGCACAGCCGCGAAGCCACATTCCGAAAAAGCGGCAGCAAATCTGAATACAGGGGAATATAAAATCAAAACATCCAAATACAGTTATCAAAAGGACAACCTGAATTATTCCGCGCAGTACCCGCAGCTTACGGCCGGCGCGAAGAAAGATGCTGTCAACAAAGCGCTCGAAACCAGCGCTATGAAAACGATTCAATCCATGGGTACGGCAAAAAAGGAAAAGCGCACCACAGTCACGGTCACGGGAGATGTGACATATGAAGGGAAAAACTTTTTAAGCACCGGCTTTAACGAATATGTGAAGCTGTCCCCGGATGCGAAATCCAAGCATACAATGCGCACGGTAAATATGAACCTGAAGACAGGTGCGGCTGTAACACAGAAAGATATGATTACTGTGAGCGACGCTTTTTATAAGGCACTGGAAGCAGCGTCAAAGCAGCAGAATCAGTCCGCTGCCCTGACGGCGGCACAGATCAAATCCGGTTTGAATCCTGATGCAATCTATTTTACAGGCGATTCCGTCGGCTTTGCCGTGGAGCTTACAAAGCCGGAGCAAAAGCTGGTTCGCATTACACTGGATTATACGACTGCAAAGCCCTTTATGACGAAGAACGAAAACTGGAGCAATTTTATCTGATGCTGTTCCGGACTTTTCCGGTTGCGCCCCCTTATCATTAATGATAGAATGGGTTCAAACCTCGTGTTTGAGCCCATTCGTAATTTGCTGCCGGCATCGCTCTCTGCCGTTTTGTTTCAGCACGGATTTCCGGCAGATTTAGGATGAGGAACGATATTTGATAGTGTGCGATAAAACAATTGCAGAATCTAAAATCTGCACAAAAAATATTTAAAAATTTCTAGCAAAAAAGAGAAATTAAGTCTTGCGTTTATGATATGCATATGGTATTATAATGAAGCGTGACTGCGACAGATATGCGTTGAAGCGGGAGGTTGCGGCCGATATGGCCGGTTTTTCCGTGGAGTATGTCCGATTTTAAACCGGGCGACAGATACTTTGGGTCGGCAGTTCAGAGGATTGCGGGGCAATATGTCCTGTGTTTATGCTTCTTTGCTGCGCTCAGACGTTTTTTATGCCTACACCCGGATTCTACTTGCAGAAGTGAATCCGGTTTTTCAATGTTTTAACAGGGAACACCCGGAACAGTGTTAGGTTTTAAAAAACGCCGCCCGCCAACTACAATAAGGAGGCGATTTATAGTGGCAGTCAAAGAAAAAATCAGGATCAGAATCAAGGGGTACGATCATCAGCTGGTGGATCAATCCGCTGAAAAGATTGTACAGACAGCGAAGCGCACGGGCGCAAGGGTTTCCGGCCCGGTCCCGCTCCCGACGGAGAAGCAGATCATCACGATTCTGCGCGCCGTTCACAAGTACAAGGACAGCCGTGAGCAGTTCGAAATGAGAACCCATAAGAGACTGATCGACATTCTCAGACCATCCAACAAAACTGTTGAAGCTTTGATGGGTCTGGAGCTCCCCGCAGGCGTTGAAATCGAAATCAAACTTTGATTTGAACCTACCAGCGGCCGAGGTCAAGTTGGCAATGCCAACCAATAACCTGCATAGGAGGTAAAGAAATGCAAAAAGGAATTATCGGCAAGAAAGTCGGCATGACGCAGATTTTCGACGAAAAGGGAAATGTCGTTCCCGTAACCGTTGTGGAAGCCGGTCCCTGCGTAATTTCGCAGAAGAAAACGGTTGAAAACGACGGCTATGCGGCCATCCAAATGGGCTATGGCGATTTGAAGCCCCAAAAGGTAAACAAACCGATGAAGGGCCATTTTGCCAAAGGCGATGTTGCTCCGAAGAAAGCGCTTCGTGAATTCAGAGTTGAAAACACGGAATCTTACAATGTGGGCGATATCGTAAAAGCGGATGCGTTTGCAGCGGGCGAAAAAGTGGATGTCGTTGCTACCAGCAAGGGTAAAGGCTACGCCGGCGTTATTAAGCGCTGGAATCATCACAGACTGAAGGAAACCCACGGTACCGGCCCTGTGGCCCGTCACGCAGGTTCCAACGGTTCGAGTTCCACCCCTTCCAGAGTGTTCAAGGGCATGAAAATGGCCGGTCACCTGGGTGCCGAAAGAGTAACCGTTCAGAATTTAACCGTTGTTAAGGTGGACGCCGAAAACAACCTCATCGCCATCAAGGGCGCGATTCCCGGCCCGAACGGCGGTATAGTAGTCATCAAAGACAGTGTAAAGGCGTAAGGGAAGGAGGAATTGAAATGCCAACAGTAGCAGTACTTGATATGGCCGGTAAAGAAGTTGAGAAAATCGACCTTTCCGATGCTATATTCGGAATTGAACCCAATACAAAGGTTCTGCACGACGCAGTGGTCAATTACCTTGCCAACCAGCGTCAGGGTACACAGTCGGCACTGACCCGCGCGGAAGTTTCCGGCGGCGGCAGAAAGCCTTGGAAGCAGAAGGGCACCGGTCACGCAAGACAGGGCTCCACCCGTTCTCCGCAGTGGACACACGGCGGTATCGTGTTTGCCCCCAAAATGCGCGACTACAGCTATTCTTTAAACAAAAAGGTTAAGCGCCTTGCAATGAAGTCCGCGATTTCCAGTAAAGTAAACGACAGCGCGCTGATCGTACTTGACAAAATTTCGCTGGATGATTACAAGACCAAAACCATTGCAGCGATGCTTAAGGCACTTGGCTCCGAGAAGAGAGCACTCATTATTCTGCCGGAGGCGGACAAGAAAGTGATCGCTTCCGCGGCGAATATCCCCGGAGTAAAGACAGCGATGGTTAACACCTTAAATGTCTACGACATTCTGAATGCAGATAAATTTATCGTATTGAAGGACGCCGTGGCTCAGATTGAGGAGGTGTATGCATAATGGCAGCACAGGATATTATTATCCGCCCCATTATCACCGAAAAAAGCATGACCGGCATTGGCATGAAGAAGTACACCTTTGAAGTTGCCAAAGACGCCACTAAAATTGAGATTGCCAGAGCTGTTGAAACTCTGTTTGGCGTAAAAGTCAGCAAAGTCAACACACTGCACGTCAGAGGCCAGATGCGCCGCCAGGGCAGAAGCGAGGGCTATACCCGCTCCTGGAAAAAGGCCGTTGTCACACTGACCGAAGGCAGCAAGACAATCGAATTTTTTGAAGGCATGATGTAAACTCTGCCTGAACCAATGCAGAGAAGCAAGGATGGGGAAACGGCATTTCCCCGCAAAGCCATCATGAGGAGTGTGAAACCGAATGCCGATTATTAACTTTAAACCTACCACGGCTTCAAGACGCAATATGTCCGTTACGGATTATTCCGTTCTTTCGAAAGTCGCGCCGGAAAAAAGTCTTTTGGAACCCCTGAAGAATAGATCCGGCCGTAACAGCTATGGCAGGATCACCGTTCGCCACCGCGGCGGCGGAAACCGTAAAAAGTATCGCGTCATTGATTTCAAGCGCCAGAAGTTCGATGTTCCGGGCACTGTTCAAACTCTTGAATACGACCCGAACCGTTCTGCTTTTATCGCGCTGATTCAATATGAAGACGGCGAAAAACGTTATATCATCGCACCGAACGGCCTGAAGGTCGGCGATGTTGTCGTAGCGGGCACCGGAGCCGACATTAAACCCGGCAACGCACTGCCGCTCGAAAATATCCCCGTCGGTACATTCATTCATAACGTTGAGCTTTACCCGGGCAAGGGCGCTCAGCTCGCCCGCGCAGCCGGCAACATGGCCCAGCTGATGGCGAAGGAAAACGGCATGGCATTGTTAAGACTGCCTTCCGGCGAACTTCGCAACGTGCCGGTAAACTGCATGGCCACCATCGGCCAGGTCAGCAACATCGACCATGAAAACGTGAAGATCGGTAAAGCCGGCCGTAAGCGTCACATGGGATGGAGACCGACAGTCCGCGGTTCCGTTATGAACCCGAACGACCATCCGCACGGCGGTGGTGAAGGTAAATCCCCTGTTGGCCGTCCGGGCCCTGTTACCCCGTGGGGCAAGCCCGCACTGGGTTACAAGACTCGCAGCCATCATAACCGCTCCGATAAGTTTATCGTGAAGCGCAGAAACGGCAAATAAGGCGTACAGAAAGGAGCTTATGTACTATGGGCAGAAGCATTAAAAAGGGTCCTTATGTTCAGCCTGTGCTGCTTAAAAGGATTCAGGAAATGAACGCGGCCGGTGAAAAGAAAATCGTGAAAACATGGAGCAGATCCTCCATCATATTCCCGGATTTTGTCGGCCATACAATTGCGGTTCACGACGGCCGCAAGCATGTTCCGGTTTATGTCACAGAAGACATGGTTGGCCACAAACTCGGCGAGTTTGCCCCGACCAGAACTTTTAAGGGACATTCCGGTTCCAAAACATCAGCGCCGTCGCGATAACGGCCGAAAGGAGTGTATGGCATGGAAGCAAGGGCTTATTTAAGATACGCCCGTATCTCTCCCCGCAAGGTTTCGATTGTGCTTGATTTGATTCGTAACAAGCCGGCGGACGTTGCAATGGCTATCCTCAAGAATACACCAAAGGCCGCGAGCGAACCTCTCGTGAAGTTGCTGAAGTCGGCTATGGCGAATGCTGAGAATAACCACAATATGGATGTAACCAGACTCTACGTTGCAGAGTGCTTCGTAAGTCCGGGGCCGATCCTCAAGCGCATTCGTCCGAGAGCGCAGGGTCGTGCATTTAGAATCGAAAAAAGAACCTCGCACGTTACCCTCGTGCTCAAGGAAAAAGAATAAGGCGGAAGAGGAGGTAAATTATGGGCCAAAAAGTAAATCCACACGGCTTTCGTGTGGGCGTAATTAAAGACTGGGACTCCCGTTGGTTTGCAAAGAACAATGTTTTTGGCGACACGCTCGTTGAAGACTATAACCTGCGTAAAGTTCTCAAGAAGCAGCTTGCAGCCGCAGGCGTGCCGAAGATTGAGATTGAACGGGATGCTTCTAAAGTCCGCATTTTTATTCATTGTGCAAAACCCGGCATGGTCATCGGCAAGGGCGGTACTGAAATTGAAAAGCTCCGTCTGCAGTGCGAAGGAATTCTGAAGAAGCCGGTTGCCATTAATATCGTCGAGGTTAAATCTCCCGATGTGAACGCACAGCTCGTTGCGGAAAACATTGCGCAGCAGCTCGAAAAGAGAATCTCTTTCCGCCGTGCGATGAAGCAGTGCATCGGCCGTGCCATGAAGCTTGGCGCAAAGGGTATCAAAACCCAGGTGTCAGGTCGTTTGGGCGGTGCTGAAATCGCGAGAAGCGAGCAGTATCATGACGGAACCATTCCGCTTCAGACCCTTCGTGCCGATATTGATTACGGTTTTGCCGAGGCTGCCACAACATATGGCCGCATTGGTGTTAAGGTCTGGATTTACAGAGGCGAGGTCCTTCAGGACAACCGTAAGCCTCGTAAGGAAGGAGGCAGTAAATAATGCTGTTGCCTAAGCGCGTAAAATACCGCAGAGTGCACCGTGGTCGTTTGACCGGTAAAGCATACCGCGGAAATAAAGTAACGTATGGCGATTTCGGCCTTCAGGCTTTGGAGCCGGCATGGATTACCTCTAACCAGATCGAAGCGGCTCGTATTGCTATGACACGTTACACCAAGAGATTTGGTAAGGTTTGGATTAAGATTTTCCCGGATAAGCCGATTACTGAAAAACCGGCTGAAACTCGAATGGGTTCCGGTAAAGGTTCGCCTGAGTACTGGGTTGCTGTTGTGAAGCCGGGCAGAGTAATGTTCGAAATCGGCGGCATTCCGGAAGAGACGGCAAGGGAAGCATTGCGCCTTGCGGCTAACAAACTGCCGATTAAGTGCAAGTTTGTGAAAAAGGAAGAAACGGGTGGTGAGCAGTAATGAAGGCCTCAGAAGTCAGAGAATTAACAACCGAAGAGCTTGAAAGCAAGCTGAAAGACCTCAAGGCCGAGCTCTTTAACCTGCGTTTCCAGCTTGCCATTAATCAGCTCGATAACCCGATGCGTATTACAGCTGTTAAGAAAGACATTGCACGCATTAACACAATTTTGCGCGAGAATGAGCTTAAGGGCAGCGCGAATGCGTAACGGAAGGGAGGATTAATCTGTGAGCGATAGAAACATGAGGAAGACAGAGATTGGCAAGGTCGTCAGCAACAAAATGGACAAAACCATTGTCGTTGCAATTGAAGACAGCGTAAAACACCCGCTGTACAAAAAGATTATTAAGCGTACCGTGAAGCTGAAGGCACATGATGAGAATAATGAATGCTCGATCGGTGACCGCGTGCGTGTGATGGAGACCCGTCCCCTTTCCAAAGAAAAAAGATGGCGTCTCGTCGAGATTATAGAAAAAGCCAAATAATTTCGGCTTTATGCAAAGGAGGAACGCACTGTGATTCAACAGCAGACTTACCTCAACGTTGCCGACAACACCGGCGCGAAGCAGCTCATGTGCATCCGCGTCCTCGGCGGTACCGGCAGAAGGTATGCCAATATTGGTGACGTTGTTGTCGCTTCTGTTAAAAAAGCGGCTCCGGGCGGAACCGTGAAAAAAGGCGAAGTTGTGAAGGCGGTTATTGTCCGCACTGCTTCCGGCGTTCGCCGTGATGATGGGTCTTATATCCGCTTTGACGAAAACGCGGCTGTACTCATCAAAGACGATAAAAATCCGAAGGGGACACGTATTTTCGGGCCTGTGGCCAGAGAATTGCGTGACAAAGACTATCTTAAGATATTAAGTCTTGCCCCTGAAGTGCTGTGATGGAGGTGCTCACTGATGAATAATAAGGTTCATGTAAAAACTGGTGATACCGTCATCATTTTAAGCGGAAAAGAGCGCGGCAAGAAGGGCAAAGTTCTCGTCGTTAGCCCGAAAGAAGGCAAGATCATCATTGAAGGCCGCAACATGGTATCCAAACATGTGAAGCCCCGCAAAATGGGTGATCAGGGCGGTATCGTTGAGGCCGAAGGCGCAATGTATGCCAGCAAGGTTCAGGTTGTTTGCCCCCGCTGCGGCAAGCCCACTCGTGTCGGACATAAGCTTTATGAGGACGGCACTAAGGAACGCATTTGCAAAAAATGCGGCGAAGCGCTGTAAGGGAGGATAAAACTACATGGCCAGACTGAAGGATTATTATAGCTCGGAAGTCGCACCAGCACTGATGAAAAAGTTTTCGTATTCAAGCGTAATGCAGATTCCGAAGCTTGAGAAAATTGTCATCAATGTCGGCGCCGGCGAGGCGAAAGACAATTCTAAAGTGATTGACGCCGCTATGAACGACATTGCACTCATCACCGGCCAAAAGCCGGCTGTTTGCAAGTCAAAGAAGTCAGTCGCTAACTTTAAACTCCGTGAAGGTTCCAATATTGGCGTAAAGGTTACGCTCCGCGGCGATAAAATGTATGAGTTTCTTGACAGACTCTTCAATGTTGCGCTGCCCCGCGTAAGAGATTTCAGAGGAATCAACCCCAACTCATTTGACGGCCGCGGCAATTACAACATGGGCCTGAAAGAGCAGCTGATTTTCCCCGAAATTGAGTACGACAAGATCGACAAGGTTCGCGGAATGGATATTTGTTTCGTAACAACCGCAAAAACCGACGAGGAATCCAGAGAGCTTCTGACTCTGATGGGCGCCCCGTTTGCGAAATAAGGAGGGATTATTGTGGCCAAGACATCTATGAAAATCAAGCAGCAGAGAACGGCGAAGTTCTCTTCACGCGAATACAACAGATGCAAAATCTGTGGCAGGCCGCATGCCTACCTTCGCAAATTCGGTGTTTGCCGTATATGCTTTAGGGAACTTGCTCACAAAGGCGAAATCCCGGGCGTGAAAAAGGCCAGCTGGTAAAGCTTAGCAAAGGAGGTAACGGTATGCAAATTACTGATACGATTGCTGATTTGCTCACCCGTATTCGCAATGCGAATTCCGCAAAGCATGATTCTGTAGAGATTCCCGCTTCCAACATGAAGAAAGCCATTGTGCAGATTCTTGTTGACGAGGGCTATGTCAAGAATTATACGGTTGTCGAAGACGGCAAACAGGGCATTATCAAAGTAAATCTCAAGTACAGCGAAGGCAAGACCCCGGTTATTAACGGTCTGCGCAGGGTTTCTAAGCCCGGTCTTCGCATTTATTCCAACGCTGAGGAACTGCCGAAGGTTATGAAAGGCCTGGGTATCGCAATCATTTCTACTTCCAAGGGCATTATGACTGACCGTCAGGCCCGCAAAGAGAATGTAGGCGGCGAAGTTCTCGCGTTTATTTGGTAACAAGGGGGTGCAGTAATGTCGCGAATTGGAAGAAAACCCATAAATATTCCCGCTGGTGTCAATGTAACCGTTGACAGCAACGTTGTAACAGTGAAGGGACCGAAAGGCACCCTGACACAGAAATTCCACCCGAACATGACTATTTCCGTCGAAGGCAGCGAAGTGATTGTCACCCGCCCTGACGATGAGAAAGAAAACAAGTCTCTGCACGGTCTGACCCGTACGCTGGTTCACAATATGGTGGTCGGCGTAACAGAAGGCTTTAAGAAGGAACTCGACGTCAACGGCGTCGGTTACCGTGTGCAGAAGCAGGGTAAGAATTTGGTTATGAACCTGGGCTATTCCCATCAGGTCATTGTGCCTGAGGTTGATGGAATCACCATCGAATGCCCGACCGCAAACAAAATCATCATTCTGGGGCCCGACAAGCAGCAGGTTGGCCAGTTTGCAGCGGAAGTCCGCGAAAAACGTCCGCCGGAGCCGTATAAGGGCAAGGGCATTAAGTATGTTGATGAAGTTATCCGCCGCAAGGAAGGTAAAGCGGGCAAGGGTAGCAAGAAGTAATGAAGGAGTGAATCACAAATGGTGAATAAGGCTGACACAAATAAAGCCAGACTGAGACGCCACCGCAGGGTGCGCGGTAAAATTTCAGGTACCGCTCAGTGCCCGCGCCTGAATGTATTTCGCTCTACCAACAACATCTATGCCCAGATTATTGACGATGTTAAGGGAGTTACTCTTGCAGCAGCTTCCAGCCTGGACAAAGAGTTCGAAGGTAATGGCGGAAACAAAGAAGCCGCACGCAAAGTTGGCGAGCTGATTGCCAAACGTGCCGCCGAAAAAGGCGTCACCGAGGTCGTATTTGACCGCGGCGGTTATATTTTCCACGGCCGCGTCAAAGAGCTGGCCGAAGGTGCCCGTGAGGGCGGCCTCAAATTCTAAGAAGGAGGAATACTTTTGGCTAGAATTGACGCATCATCGATGGAACTGAAGGAACATGTGGTTGCGATTAATCGTGTATCCAAGACCGTAAAGGGCGGCCGTATTTTCAAATTTGCGGCGTTGGTCGTAGTCGGTGACGGAAATGGCACTGTCGGCTTCGGCATCGGCAAAGCGGGTGAAGTTCCCGACGCAATCCGCAAGGGAATTGAGGACGCCAAGAAGAACCTGATTAAGGTTTCTCTGCGCGGCTCCACAATCCCGCACGAAATTATCGGCGCTTACGGTGCAGGCCGCGTTCTGATGAAGCCCGCCGCACCCGGTACCGGCGTTATTGCCGGCGGCCCGGTTCGTGCAGTGGTGGAAGCGGTCGGTATTAAGGATATCAGAACCAAAGCGCTTCGTTCCAACAATCCGTGCAATGTAGTACGCGCAACTTTGGACGGTATGTCCAAACTGCGTTCAGCCGATCAGGTCGCGGCAACCCGCGGCAAGACGGTTAAAGAGATTCTTTAATAAGGGGGTAGCAAGATGGCACAGCTGAAAGTCACGCTGGTAAAAAGTCTTATCGGCAGCAAAAAGGACCAGATTGCAACCGCCCAAGCTCTGGGTCTTCATAAAGTAGGCGACAGTTCCATTCAGCCTGAAAATGAGCAGACCAAGGGTAAGGTGGCCAAGATAATCCACCTCATCGAGGTAAGCAAAGCGTAAACAAGGAGGTGCGAGTAAATGAAGTTGCATGATCTTTCTGCAGTACCCGGTTCCACAAAGGAACCGAAACGTATCGGCAGAGGACACGGCTCCGGTCAGGGTAAAACTGCCGGCAAAGGTCACAAGGGCCAGAAAGCCAGAGCGGGCAGAGGAATGCGCCCGGGTTTTGAAGGCGGCCAGATGCCTTTGCAGAGACGTGTCCCGAAAAGAGGATTTAACAATATTTTTGCAAAGACAATTGTTGCGGTCAACGTCGGCAGTCTGAATAAATTTGATAACGGCGCCGTAGTGGACACGCAGGCTCTGATTGACGCAGGTATCGTTAAGACCTGCTGCGACGGAGTAAAGATTCTTGGCAACGGCAATCTTTCCAAAAAGTTGACCGTAAAGGTCGGCTCTTTCTCGGAATCCGCTAAGAATAAAATAGAATCTGTAGGCGGGAAGGCAGAGGTGATCTAAGTTGTTAAAAACACTTAAGAATGCCTGGTCAATTCCCGATCTCCGCAAGAAAATCCTGTTTACCCTGTTGATTATCGTCGTTTTCCGCTTCGGTTCCGTGATCCCTGTTCCGTTCCTCAATGCAACCGCATTGAAGGGACTGATGGGATCGCTGTCCGAATCCGGTTCGGCGTTAAGCTATCTTGATATGCTGTCCGGCGGCGCTTTTGCAAATGCAACGTTGTTTGCAATGAGCGTTACGCCATACATTAACAGCTCCATTATTATGCAGCTGCTTACGGTTGCCATTCCGCCGCTGGAACGACTGGCCAAAGAGGGAGAAGAGGGCCGCAAGAAAATTGCTACCATCACCCGTTATGTGACTGTTGTTCTGGGCCTGATTCAAGGCACCGCATATTATTTCTATCTGCGTAACAGTTCTTATGAAGGCACACCGATCGCCAAGTATACGGGCGGCTGGGAACAAATTTTCTCCGCTTTCGTCATTATCATGGTCTTTACCGCCGGTACTGCGCTCATGATGTGGCTTGGTGAGCAGATCAACCAGTTCGGCATTGGAAACGGTATTTCCATTCTGTTGTTTGCCGGCATTGTCGCAAGACTGCCCAACACGTTCAACACTCTTGGAAAATATCTTTCTGCCGCAAATCAGGATGCGAGCAGCTACGGCCAGTACTATTTCTTTGTACCGCTGTTTGTTCTGATCTTCCTGTTTGTTATCTGGGTGATTGTGTTTATGAACGATGCGGAACACCGTATTCCGATTCAGTATGCAAAACGCATGGTGGGCCGGAAAATGTACGGCGGGCAAAGCAGCCATATTCCGATTAAGGTTGCAATGTCCGGCGTTATGCCGATTATTTTTGCCAGTTCCATTCTCTCAATACCGAGCACGATACAGTTGTTCTTAGGCAAGAACGTTGCCACCGGCTTCTGGAAAAGCTTCTTTGACGCGTTTTCTTACACCGGCTGGATCTACTGCGTGCTTTATTTCCTGCTGATTATCATGTTTGCATATTTCTATATGACAATTCAGTATAATCCGATGGAGATGGCCAATAATCTTCGTCAGAACAATGGCACGATCCCCGGCATTCGCCCGGGCAAACCGACCGCTGATTATATTACGAAGATTCTGTCAAAGATTACCTTGATTGGGGCGCTGTTCCTCGCACTGATTGCGCTGCTGCCGATTGTTTTCGGCGCCGCGACCAACATGCACAATCTGTCAATGGGCGGTACGTCCATTCTGATTATTGTTGGCGTTGCTCTGGATACTGTGAAGCAGCTTGAGTCTCAGATGATGATGCGTCACTACAAGGGCTTCCTTGATTAATGGGGGAGACGCAATGAACTTAATTTTACTCGGCGCACCGGGCGCCGGAAAAGGAACTCAAGCAGAAGTAATCTGTTCAGCTTATCACATTCCCGCACTTTCTACGGGCAATATGCTCCGTGAAGCGCTGAAGAGCGGTACTGAAATGGGAATGCGCGCGAAATCCTACATGGATTCCGGCAAACTGGTTCCGGATGAAGTGGTGATCGGCATTATCCGTGAGCGCCTTGCTCAGGATGATTGCCGGAACGGCTTCATCCTCGACGGTTTTCCGCGTACAATCCCGCAGGCCGAGGCTCTGGATACAATGGGCGTTCAAATCGATAAGGTCATTGATATCGAAGTACCTGACGAAAAGATCGTGCTCAGAATGTCCGGACGCCGTGTTTGCGAAAACTGCGGCGCCAGCTACCACGTCCTTTACAAAAAGCCGGAGGTAGAAGGCGTTTGCGGAAAATGCGGCGGCACCCTTGTTCAGCGCAAGGATGACCACCCGGATACAGTCAAAGAGCGTCTGAATGTTTATCATGAACAGACGGAACCCCTGAAAGCGTTTTACTCTAAGCAGGGTAAGCTCCGTGTTGTAGAAGGGCAGGAGGAAGTTGCGGATACCACGAAACTGACTCTTGCTGCGGTAGAGGCGTAACTATGATTGTGCTAAAAACCAGCCGGGAACTCAAGTTTATGAGGGAAGCCGGCAGGATTTCTGCCAATGCACTGAAGTTGGCGGGAACAATGGTCGAACCCGGCGTTTCTACGCTGGAAATTGATCATGCGCTCCGCCGTTACATTGAGGAAAAGGGTGCGAAACCTACATTCCTCGGTTACGGCGGCTTCCCCGCCAGTGCGTGTATCTCGGTCAATGATGTGGTTATCCATGGCATACCCCATAAGGGAACCATTTTGAAACAGGGCGATATTGTCAGTGTTGACGTGGGCGCTACTTTTGAAGGTTTCGTCGGCGACAATGCGTGGACTTTCCCCTGCGGCGCTGTGAGCGCACAAGCACAGGCCCTTATGGACACGACGCGCGCGAGCCTTTTCGAAGGAATCAAAGCGGCTCAGGCCGGCGCCAGAATCGGCGATATCGGCCATGCGGTACAAGCGTATGCCGAAGCTCGCGGCTACTCGGTGGTACGGGATTTTGTCGGCCACGGAGTAGGTGCGAAGATGCATGAAGACCCCAGTGTTCCAAATTACGGCACGCCCGGCAGAGGCGTGCGCCTGTTGCCCGGCATGACAATTGCCATTGAACCGATGATCAACCAGGGCGTAAAGGAAGTTAAAACTTTGGCGGACGGTTGGACGACTGTGACCGCTGACGGTAAACTTGCAGCCCACTTTGAGCATTCTATTGCCATTACCTCAGAAGGGCCCGTCATTCTGACGCTTCCGGATTAAGGGGTGCACAATGGAGTATGTCAAGGGCTTGGTTGTTCGTTCGGGAGCCGGCCGGGACAGAGACGGTTTTTTCGTTGTTCTTGAGGCGGATGCCCGTTACGCAGTAATCTGCGACGGGAAGAGGCGCAGTCTCGACCACCCCAAGCGGAAAAAGCAGATTCATCTGTCCGTTACCAAAACCGTGTTACCCGAAAGTTCACTGCAGACCAACCGTGAAATTCGAAGAGCTCTCCGGGGTTTTCAAACCGGGAGCCGTTTTCCACAAGAGGAGGCTTAACCGATGTCGAAACAGGACGTAATTGAGACTGAAGGCATAGTAACCGAAGCCCTGCCGAACGCAATGTTTATGGTAGAGCTTCCCAATCACCACACGATACTCGCGCATATTTCCGGTAAACTGCGGATGAATTTCATTCGTATTCTGCCGGGTGATAAGGTGACAATTGAATTGTCTCCTTATGATTTAACGCGCGGCCGTATCACATGGCGTTCAAAGTAAATCAATGACTCGCTTAGGAGGGCACACAAATGAAAGTAAGACCTTCTGTGAAGAAAATATGTGAAAAATGCAAGATCATTAAACGCAAGGGTAAAGTCATGGTAATCTGTGAAAACCCGAAGCATAAGCAGCGCCAGGGCTGATAATGGCGCGATAACAATGGAGGTGCAACCATAATGGCGCGTATAGCAGGTATTGATCTGCCCAGAGATAAACGCATCGAGATTGCTCTTACCTATGTATACGGAATCGGCCGCAAAACCGCGACCGATATCTGCGCTGCAACAGGCGTAGACCCGGATATCCGCGTGAGAGACTTGACCGAAGATGATGCGACAAAGCTCAGAGAATATATTGACCACCACTACCGCGTAGAAGGCGATCTTCGCCGCGATGTGGCTTTTGACATCAAGAGACTGATTGAAATCGGCTGCTACCGTGGTGTTCGCCACCGCAAGGGTCTGCCGGTAAGAGGCCAGCGTACGAAGACCAATGCGCGTACACGCAAAGGCCCGAAAAAGACAATGGCTAACAAGAAGAAGTAAGCAGGGAGGGGATTTAGAAAATGGCAGCACAAAAGGGCGCAGGTAAAAAAGGCACTGCAACACGCAGACGCCGCGAGCGCAAAAACATTGACCGTGGGGCCGCTCATATCCAGTCTACTTTTAACAATACAATTGTTACAATTACAGATATGCAGGGCAATGCGATTTCCTGGGCCAGCTCCGGTGAGCTGGGCTTCAGGGGTTCCAGAAAGTCCACTCCTTTTGCAGCGCAGACCGCAGCAGAAACCGCAGCGAAAGCCGCGATGGAGCATGGCATGAAGACCGTTGAAGTTTATGTAAAAGGCCCGGGTGCCGGCCGTGAAGCCGCAATCCGTGCACTTCAGGGCGCAGGCCTCGAAGTCAGCATGATTAAGGACGTTACCCCGGTTCCGCACAACGGATGCCGTCCGCCGAAAAGAAGACGCGTCTAGTTTTTAGACAACAGGAGGTGTAACCAAATATGGCAAGATATACAGATTCTGTGTGCAAGCTGTGCCGCCGCGAAGGCCAGAAGCTTTTTCTGAAGGGCCAGAGATGCTATACGGATAAATGCGCGATTACGCGCAGAGCGTACGCACCGGGCCAGCACGGTCAGGGTCGCAAAAAGACTTCTGAATACGGCCTGCAGTTGCGTGCAAAGCAGATGACAAGACGTTTTTACGGCGTGCTTGAGTCCCAGTTCAGGGGCTATTACGAAATGGCTACCAAGAAAGAGGGCAAGACCGGTGACGAACTGCTCTCCATTCTGGAAAGCCGCCTTGACAATGTTGTTTACCGTCTTGGTTTTGCGACTTCCAGACCGGAAGCACGCCAGCTGGTTGTTCACGGTCACTTTACCGTGAACGGCAAGCGAGTAGACATTCCTTCCTACCTCACCAAGCCGGGCGAAGTGATTTCCATTCAGGATAAGAGCCGTTCGAGCGAAAAGTTCAAGGCAATTCTGGAGGCGACTTCCGCTCATCCGGTTGCAAAGTGGCTTGACTTGAACCGCAACACCCTTGAGGGAACCATAGTTGCAACGCCAACCCGTGATGAAATTGACCTTGCAGTCGACGAAACTCTCATCGTTGAGTTGTACTCCAAGTAATGCCGTTAAACAGCATAAAAGCATCATGGCAGATATCTTACATCCGCTATATGTCAAGGAGGGTCGCTAATGATCGAGTTTGAGAAGCCAAAAATAGACACTGAAGTTTTATCGAATGACGGAACTTATGGCAAATTCGTTGTAGAGCCTTTGGAAAGAGGATTCGGTACCACGTTGGGCAACAGCCTGCGCCGTGTGCTTCTGTCTTCCCTTCAGGGCGTGGCAGTCACCTGCATTAAAATTGACGGTGTGCTGCATGAGTTTTCCACCGTTCCCGGAGTGAAAGAGGATGTCACCGAGATCGTGCTGAACATCAAGGGATTGACCGCGAAGCTCCATTGCGACGGACCTAAAACCGTGGAAATCAACGCGGAAGGCCCGTGCGAGGTTACGGCCGACTCTATCAAGTGCGACAGCGAGGTTGAAATTTTAAATCCCGAAATGCATATTGCAACTTTGGGAGACGGCGCAAAACTGTATATGGAATTGACTCTGGACAAGGGCCGCGGCTATGTTCCGGCTGAAAGAAATAAGCAGAACATGGTCACCAATGTCATTGGCGAGATTCCCGTTGATTCCATTTATACCCCGGTTCACAAGGTGAACTTCAACGTCGAGCCGACCCGCGTAGGCCAGAATATCGATTATGATAAGCTTACGCTCGAAGTTTGGACCAACGGCGTAATCGGCGCACAAGAGGCGGTTTCGCTCGCTGCGAAAGTTCTTACTGAACATCTGAATCTCTTTGTTGATCTGTCCGACAAGGGCGGCAGCACCGAGATTATGGTGGAAAAGGACGATAAGGGCAAAGAAAAACTGCTTGATATGACAATTGAAGAGCTGGACCTTTCGGTTCGCTCCTTCAACTGCCTGAAACGCGCTGGAATAAATACGGTTGAAGACCTTACCAACAAATCCGAAGAGGATATGATGAAGGTTCGCAACCTTGGACGTAAATCCCTTGAGGAAGTTGTCTGGAAGATGGCTTCCCTCGGTTTCAGCCTGCGCAAGGACGACGAATAGTTTCCTTCGCAAATCTTCACCTAAGGTAAAGGAGTGATATTCGATGCCCGGAACCAGAAAGCTCGGAAGAGACACTGATCATAGAACCGCCATGCTCAGAGCGATGGTAACCTTTCTTTTAGAGAACGGAAAAATCGAAACAACGGTTACCCGCGCCAAGGAGGTTCGCTCTTTGACCGAGAAAATGATTACGATCGCAAAAGAAGATAATCTTCACAACAGAAGACTTGTTCTGGCGTTCGTGACCAAAGAAAAAGTAGTAAACGATCTGTTTACTGAGATTGCACCGAAGTATGCCGACCGTAACGGCGGTTATACACGCATCAGCAAGCTTGGTCCCCGCCGCGGCGACGCCGCTGAAATGGCCCTGATTGAACTGATCTGATCATATTTTCTTGCAAGCGCATATGTTACAGGGCAGCCGAAAGGCTGCCTTTTTTGCATTTGATTTTCGCTTTACCCGGTCTTGATCCCTATATCAGAAAAGTGCACTATGATGTATTATCATGGCAAACTATAATAAAGGGCTTGTACGCTTATCCGCAATAGAATATAATAGATTCAGGAAGATATTTTAAAAGGAGTGGATCTCATGATACTGAAAAATGCAACGGTTATTGACGACAGCTTTCATCCGATTGCTGCGGATATTGCCGTGCAGGGTGATAAAATTGCGGAAATCGCGCCCGGACTCACGGGCGGGGATGAACTTGACCTGACCGGGCTGACGGTTGTTCCCGGCTTTGTGGACGTGCATATACATGGCTCAGTCGGCGCAGATACCTGTGACGCCGACGCACAGGGGCTTGCAAAGATGTGTGCGTACCTTGTGACGAAGGGTGTCACTTCTTTTTGCCCCACGACCATGACGGTTTCACAGGAAGAAATTGAGCAGGCGCTTTCGGTCGTGAAGCAATGCATGGACAACCCGCCGGAGGGTTCCCGTATAGCGGGAGTCAACATGGAGGGCCCGTATATATCGGCACACCGCAAGGGTGCTCAGGCGGGCGAGTATATCCGCCATCCGGATTTTGAAGAATTTATAAAATTCAATGACGGCTGCGGAAATATCATAAAGATTGTAGACATCGCGCCGGAGTGTGAGGGTGCTGACGAGTTTATCAGGGACGCGTCGAAGATTTGCACGGTGTCCATTGCACACACCGAAGCGGATTATGATGTTGCAAGGCATGCTTTTGAACTGGGTGTAACTCATGCCACACATCTTTATAACGCAATGCCCGGTTTAACACACCGCGCGCCGGGCGTTGTAGGCGCCGTGTTTGACGATGACCGCGTGCGCGCCGAAATGATCTGCGATGGGTTCCATATCAACCCGGCCGTGCTGCGTGTTACCTTTGCCGCGCTTGGCGAAGACCGCAGCGTGATTGTCAGCGATTCCATGCGCGCGGGCGGCGAGCCGGACGGCGACGATTATTCGCTGGGCGGGCAGCAGGTATTTGTGAGAAACGGACAGGCAAGGCTCGCGGACGGGACCATCGCGGGCTCCACCACCAATCTTCATCAGGAAGTGAAAAACCTGTTGAGTTGGGGCGTACCGTTCCGCCAGGTGATTAAGTCCGCCACAATCAATCCGGCAAAGCAAATCCACGCGGAAAACGAAATCGGAAGCATCAAGGTCGGAAAGTACGCCGATTTTGTGGTGATGGATTCGGACTGGAATATCCGGTATGTGATTGTCCGCGGAAAAGTCGCTGTAGCGAACAAATAAAAATAAGCAAATAAACCGGGAGCCGGCTGCAAATCTTCGCAGCCGGCTCCCGGTTTATTTATATAGTCAGTTCACTTTAGAAAACATCCAAGAGGCAAGCGTAAAATCTTTGATATATGGATTTTACACTTGGAGATTGGCCTTGTTTTCAAATGAACGGACTATATAGTAATCTATTGATTATTTGATCACTCTGACCTTGATGATTTCAGGCAGCTTTTCAACCGATTCCGCGGCAGAGTCAGGTACTTCACCGGTTACGTCCAATATCGTGTATGCGTAGTCCTTCTTTGATTTACTCTGCATGTTCTCAATGTTGATGCCTTTTTCCGCCAGCGCGCCGGAAAGCAGCGCAATGGTGTTCGGAATATTTCTATGGAAAATGCAGATGCGTGCACACGACAAATCGCGCGGCATGGAAATTGCGGGCATATTGACCGAGTTGCGTATATTGCCATTTTCAAGGTAATCAATCAGCTCGTCGGCAGCCATGCTTGCGCAGTTATCTTCCGATTCCGGCGTAGACGCGCCTAAATGCGGAATGGCAATGACGCCTTCCGTGTCCAGCAGCCGGTCATTTGGGAAATCAGTGGCATATGCCGCAACCTTACCCGACTGAAGCGCTTCAAGCAGGTCATCGGAGTCCGCCAGCTCGCCGCGGGCAAAGTTCAGAATGCGAACGCCGTCCTTCATTTTCGCGATGGATTCCGCGCAGATGATGGATTTCGTGTCCGGAGTGAGCGGCACATGCACCGTAATATAGTCGCAGTTGACATAAATCTCATCCAGTGTGCGCGCGTGCATCGTGGAGCGGGAAAGTCCCCAGGCAGAATCCACTGAAATGTAAGGATCGTAGCCGTATACGTTCATACCAAGGCTTGTAGCGGCGTTGGCAACCAGAATTCCGATTGCGCCAAGACCAATGACGCCCAGCGTTTTTCCGGCGATTTCCGGCCCGGCAAACGCGCTCTTTCCTTTTTCAACCAGCTTTCCGACTTCGTCGCCCTTGCCCTTGAGCGTTTTCGCCCACTCGATGGACGGCACAATTTTTCTGGATGTAAGGAACAGCCCGGCCAGAACCAGCTCTTTTACGGCATTCGCGTTCGCACCGGGGGTGTTGAATACGACAATACCCTGTTCGCTGCAGCGGTCAATCGGAATGTTGTTGACCCCCGCGCCCGCGCGCGCGATGGCAAGCAGGCTATTTGGCAGATCCAAGTCGTGCATGGAAGCCGAACGTACAAGAATTGCATCCGGATTCTCCACGGTTTCACCGCAGCCATAGCGGTCGCCGAAGCGGTCGGTGCCTACCGGGGAAATTTGATTTAAATATTTGACACGGTACATTTTCTCACCTGTTTTCCTTTTCAAATGTGTCCATAAATGCGACAAGCTTCTCCACGCCTTCAACCGGCATTGCGTTATAAACAGAAGCGCGCATTCCTCCGACGGAGCGGTGCCCCTTCAGGTTCACAAAGTCCTGTGCGGCGGCTTCCTTTACGAATTTCGCATCAAGCGTATCGTCGCCGGTGACGAACGGAATGTTCATTAAAGAACGGTCCTTCGGTACAACGGTTCCTTTAAACAGCTTGGATTGATCCAAAAAGCTGTAAAGCAGAGCTGCTTTTTTCTCGTTGATTTTCTTCATTTCTTCCAGACCGCCGACCGTGTTTTTCAGCCAGTCAAGAACAAGCATACAAACATAAATAGAGTAGCAGGGCGGCGTGTTGTACATGGAGCCGTTGTCTGCGTGCGTTTTATAATTGAACATGGTTGGGGTAATATCCATTGCGTGCCCGATCAAATCGTCACGGATAATCACAACGGTCAAACCGGCGGGTCCCATATTCTTCTGTGCCCCCGCGTACAAAACGCCGAACTTTGAAACGTCGACCGGCTCACTCAGAATACAGGAGGAAACGTCCGCAACCAGCGGAACCGACCCCGTTTTAGGAAGAGAGGTAAACCGGGTGCCGTAAATCGTATTGTTCAGGCAAATGTGAAAATAATCTGCATCCTTTGAAAAAGAAGAGGAGTCAAGCTCCGGTATGTAACTGAAGGTTTTGTCCTTGGAGGAAGCGATCACATTGGCGGTGCCGTACCGCGCGGCTTCCTGATAAGCTTTCGTCGCCCACTGCCCGGTCAGCACGAAGTCCGCCTTGTTGCTTTTGGTCATCAGGTTCATCGGAACCATCGCGAACTGGGAAGACGCGCCGCCCTGTAAGAACAGTACCCTGTAATTGTCGGGGATACCCATAACTTCACGGAGCAGGGACTCCGCAGAGCCGATGATTGATTCGTAACTGCTAGATCGATGGGACATTTCCATAACGGACTGTCCGCAGCCATGGTAATCAAGCATTTCGTCTGCCGCACGGCGGAGCACAGGCTCCGGGAGCATCGAGGGGCCTGCCGAAAAGTTATAAACGCGTTTCATTCAGTGCTACCTCCAAAAGTATAATAAAATTTCTTTTATTATATTGCTTTAACTTAGTGAAGTCAACTGCGCCGATTACTTAATTTTATTTATAGGAGCGTAGAATACGGGTAAAACAACACCGGTGAAAATGACAGAAGAAAAATTCAATTCGAACAAAAAACAAATTAAAATCTACTGATTTTTGTATTTTGTTCATATTAAATAATAGCTTTATTTCCTTTGATATGATATACTTACTTACAATAATTGTAAGTAAGCACAGTTTTTTGAAACAAAATGTTAAAAAATTAACTATGCCTTGTTTTCGCTGTCGTTTACAAATTTATTCAGGGAGGTAAAGGAATGCAGAAAAAAATCAGTACGCTGCCGTTCAGCGGAACCGAAGAGCAGAAAGTTGAGCTCGACGGAATCATTGCGCGGCACAGGGGGGAGAAAGGCGCCATACTTCCGGTACTGCAGGAGGCACAGGAGGTTTACGGTTATCTTCCCATAGAAGTGCAGGGAATGATCGCTGAAGGCCTTGGTGTACCACTGGAGGAGGTTTACGGGGTTTCGACGTTCTATTCCCAATTTTCGCTGACCCCGAAAGGGCAATACAACATTTCTATTTGTCTGGGTACTGCCTGTTATGTAAAAGGTGCAGCCGCGGTGCTGGATAAGCTGGTTTCTATTTTGGGAGTTCAGCCGGAGGAATGTACGCCCGACGGCAAATTTTCGCTGACGGCCTGCCGCTGCATCGGAGCCTGCGGCCTTGCGCCTGTGCTCACGGTGAACGGTGATGTGTATGGGCGGCTGAGCCCGGACGATGTGGAGCAGATTCTGGCGAGGTACGAGTAATTCAAGATTTTCGCACCGCCGGAATGGCCGGCGATAAGCGATAAGGAGGACTGTAAGAGATGAAGTCTTTGGAGGAGTTAGCGGCGATTCGCAGCAAGGCGCGCGGCCAGGTTCTGCTGCGAAAGGACCACGACGATTCTGTGCGGGTGCTGGTCGGCATGGCAGAGTGCGGAATTGCGGCCGGTGCGAGACCGGTGTTGAAGGTGTTTGCGGATGAAGCTGCGGCGCGCGGTCTTTCCAATGTAGTTGTGATGCAGACGGACTGCATCGGAATCTGTCAATACGAGCCGGTTGTCGAGGTCACGGCCCCGGACGAAGAAACGGTTACCTATGTCCATATGACGCCGGAAAAGGCAAGTCGTGTGGTAAAAGAGCATCTGATTAACGGCAGCGTGGTAACGGAGTATACCATCGGTGCGCAATTAAAATAGGGAGGCGGCATCATGTATCGTTCCAATGTGCTTGTCTGCGGCGGTACCGGCTGTACCTCCTCAAACAGCGAAGTCATTATTGCAGCGTTAGAAAAAGAGATTAAGGCACACGGACTGGAAGAGGAAGTCAAGGTGGTACGCACCGGGTGCTTCGGCCTTTGTGCGCTGGGGCCCATTATGATTGTTTACCCGGAGGGCTCTTTCTACAGCCGTGTTACGCCGGAGGATATTCCCGAGATTGTCGAAGAACACCTGTATAAGGGCAGAGTTGTAAAGCGTCTGCTGTATCAGGAAACGATTGCAGAGGACAATACCATCCGTTCCCTGAACCAGACGCCGTTTTACGCCAAGCAGAAGCGTGTTGCGCTTCGCAACTGCGGTGTAATCAATCCGGAATGTATTGAGGAGTATATCGCGGTTGACGGATATAAGGCGCTCGGTAAGGTACTGACTGAAATGACGCCCGGAGAAGTGGTGGACGTCATGAAAGCGTCCGGCCTGCGCGGCAGGGGCGGCGCGGGGTTCCCGACCGGACTGAAATGGAGCTTCGCGGCGAAGAATCAGGCCGACCAGAAATACGTTTCCTGCAATGCGGACGAAGGCGACCCCGGTGCGTTCATGGATCGCTCCGTGCTGGAGGGCGACCCGCATTCCGTACTGGAAGCCATGGCAATCGCCGGCTACGCAATCGGCGCAAATCAGGGTTACATATACGTCCGTGCAGAGTACCCCATAGCGGTCAAGCGGCTGCGAATTGCCATTGACCAGGCGCGGGAGTACGGGCTGCTCGGCAAAGATATTTTCAGCACTGGCTTCGACTTTGACATCGATCTGCGTTTGGGCGCGGGCGCGTTTGTGTGCGGGGAGGAAACCGCGCTGATGACCTCCATTGAGGGAAAACGCGGCGAGCCGCGTCCCCGCCCGCCTTTTCCGGCGGAGAAAGGGCTGTTCCAAAAGCCGACAATTTTAAATAACGTGGAAACCTATGCCAATATTTCGCAGATTATTTTGAATGGGGCCGACTGGTTCGCTTCCATGGGCACCGAAAAATCAAAGGGCACCAAGGTGTTCGCTCTGGGCGGGAAAATTAAGCATACCGGTCTTGTGGAGGTGCCGATGGGTACGACCCTGCGCGAGATTGTGGACGAGATCGGCGGCGGCGTGCCGGACGGTCACACGTTCAAGGCGGCGCAGACCGGCGGGCCCTCCGGCGGGTGTATCCCGGCCTCCCATATGGATATTCCGATTGATTACGACAACTTAATCGAAATCGGCGCCATGATGGGTTCCGGCGGTATGATCGTGATGGACGACACGACCTGTATGGTAGACATTGCAAAATTCTTTCTGGAGTTTACGGTTGACGAATCCTGCGGAAAATGTACGCCGTGCCGCATTGGTACGCGCCGTCTGTTGGAACTGCTCGAAAAAATCACTTCGGGCAACGGGACAATGGAAGACATTGACCACATGGAAGAGCTCTGCTATTACCTGAAGGAAAATTCCCTCTGCGCGCTTGGGCAGACAGCGCCCAACCCGGTGCTGTCAACCTTGCAGTACTTCCGCGACGAGTACGTTGCCCATGTAGTCGAGCACCGCTGCCCAGCGGGCGTTTGCAAGGCGCTGACCAATTATTATATTGAGCCCGACCAATGCCGCGGATGCACGCTTTGCGCGCGCAACTGCCCGGCAGGTGCCATCAGTGGCAGCGTAAAGGTTGCCCATACCATTGACCGTACCAAATGCATCAAATGCGGCGTTTGCCTTGAAAAGTGCAAATTCGGCGCGGTTGTAAGAAGATAGAAAGGAGTGTGCTGAAATGGAAAACAGCGTAAATATGAAAATCAACGGCATGCCCCTCTCCGTGCCCGGCGGTTCGACCATTCTGGAAGCCGCCAGATACGCCGGAATCGACATTCCGACCCTGTGCTATTTAAAGGATATCAATGAAATAGGTGCCTGCCGTATGTGTGTTGTGGAGGTGAAGGGCGCCCGTTCGCTCGTCGCCGCGTGCGTCTATCCGGTCAATGAAGGGATGGAAGTGCTGATAAATACGGAAAAAGTGCAGAAATCCAGAAAAATGACGCTGGAAATGCTGCTGTCGGTGCACAACCGCGACTGCCTTGCCTGCCGTCGGAGCGGCTCCTGCGAGCTTCAGGCGCTTTGCAGCGAGTTGGGTGTGGAGGAGTCCGGGCGTTTTGACGGTGTCACGCCGGATTCCGTAATCGACGACTCCAGCCTGCATCTGATTCGCGATAATTCCAAATGCATTTTATGCCGCCGTTGTGTCGGTGCGTGCGAACAGCAGGTTGTCTCCGTGATCGGAGCCAACAACCGCGGCTTCGATACGCATATTGCAAGTCCGTTTGATCGTTCGCTCAGTGAAACGCCCTGCGTTTCGTGCGGGCAGTGCATTGTTGCCTGCCCCACGGGCGCGCTGACTGAACGCGACCAGTGCGACGAGGTTATGGCGGCCATTCACGACCCGGAAAAATTTGTTGTGGTGCAGACCGCCCCCTCCATCCGTGCGACGCTGGGGGAATGCTTCGGCTTGCCCGTGGGAACCAATGTAAAGGGCAAAATGGTTGCGGCGCTTCGTCGCCTCGGTTTTGACCGCGTGTTCGACACGGACTTTGGCGCAGACCTGACCATTGTGGAGGAAGCCAACGAACTGATTGAGCGTGTACAGAACGGCGGCCCGCTTCCGTTGATTACGTCCTGCTCACCGGGATGGGTGAAGTTCTGCGAAACATATTACCCGGAGCTGCTGCCGCATGTTTCTTCCTGTAAATCGCCGCAGCAAATGACCGGCGCGGTCATCAAAACATGGTTCGCACAAAAAAATAACCTTGACCCCAAGAATATTGTCGTGGTCAGCGTGATGCCCTGTACCGCGAAAAAATTTGAAGTCCGGCGTGACGACCAGAGCGCCGCGGGTGTGTTCGATACGGACATTGCCATTACCACACGCGAATTGGCGCGGCTGATCCGTCTGGTTCACCTCAATTTTGCGCTGTTGCCGGATGAGGAATTTGACCCGGCGCTCGGCGAATCCACCGGAGCGGCAGTGATCTTCGGCGCGACCGGCGGCGTGATGGAAGCCGCGCTACGCACCGCTGCCGAAACACTGGAGGGCCGCCGGCTGGGTTCACTGGAATACCACGAGGTACGCGGCATGGAGGGTGTAAAGGAAGCGGTTTACCGCGTCGGCGGCGTGGAATTGAAGGTCGCGGCGGTCAGCGGCCTGAACCATGCGGACGAAATCTTAAAGAAGGTCAAGGACGGCGGGGGCGGTTATCATTTTATCGAAGTCATGTGCTGCCCCGGCGGCTGTGTGAACGGGGGCGGCCAGCCGATACAGCCGGCCTCGGTGCGTAATTTTACCGACCTGAAATCGGAACGCGCAAGGGCACTGTACGAGGAAGACTGCAATCTTCCTTTACGCAGAAGCCACGAGAATCCGCTGGTAAAAATGCTTTATGAAGAATTTCTGGAAGCACCCGGAAGCCACAGGGCGCATGAGGTTTTACATACGACTTATGTGAAGCGCGCAAAATACTGAAAGAAACCGCACGGGAGCCGAAACCCGTGCGGTTTCTTTTTACGGATTTTTCCGTGGAATGCAGATCTCGCGGGCATCTAAATGATTGACTAATTTTATTGCTTATTCAAAACATTCTCTGATAATTGTATCAATTGACAGTGATTTAATTGAATGATATTATTTGGAAGTCCTATAACGTTGGAAATAATATTGGAAGGTATTCACAATTCAGTAATTAAAAAATGAAAGCGGGATTCGATGCAGCAAACAACACAGGCAAAATTTCCATTAAGAAGAAAACTGATCCTTGTGGTAAGCGTTATCGTACTGATTACCATATTGGCCGAGTCTGTTTTTTCTTATGTCAGCCTGAGCAGAGCCTATGACACGGCGATCAATGCGGCAAAAAGCAGCTTTGACAGTATGATTCAGTCGGAGGTTGACACCCTCCTAACCGCTTTGGAGGCAAATCACAAACGATATCTCGCCGGAAAAATATCGCAGCAGCAGGAATATGAAACAGCACAGACCATTGTGCGCGATACGCGCTACAGCAACGGGGATGGGTATTTTTGGGCGGATAAATCCGATGGGACATGCGCCGTACATATGAACGCGGAGTATGAAGGAAAGCAGCGATACAACGACAAAGACCTGCACGGCGTTTACTATATCCGCAATTTAATAGAGGCCGGTAAAAAGGGCGGCGGATTCACGGATTTTTATTTTACGAAACCGGGCTCGCAGGGGGAATATCAGAAGCGTGCATACACGAAGAGGTTTGACCCGTACGGGTGGTACATCAGCACCGGCAATTATCAGGTGGATATCGACGCAATGACACAGCAGTACAGCAAGGATCGTATCGTTGCATTAGCCGAAATGGTTGGCTCCAGCCTCCTGATCTTCATATTGGGTATCTTCTTTGTTGTCAGAATGGCGAAGTCAATTACAAAGCCGCTGGAACAGGTGACGGGGCGCCTTGCGCTGTTGACGCACGGTGACCTGCACACGCCCGTACCCGAGATTAAAACACACGATGAAACAAAGCTGTTGGCGGACGCGACGCAAAAAACAACTTATATTTTTCATGCCGCTATACAGGAAATTAGCGAGCAATTGGGACTGATGGCCGAAGGGGATTTTACGCATGATTCCAAGGTGAAATTCGAAGGGGATTTGGTTCCTGTGCAGCAGTCTATGAGTAAAATTTCCGATTCCTTAAATAAAGCTCTGATGCAGGTTAGTCAGTCCGGGGCGCAGGTCGCCGCCGGTTCTGCAGAGGTTTCCAATGGAGCACAGGTTCTGGCTCAGGGAACAACGGAACAGGCCGGTGCGGTAGAAATGCTGTCGGCCTCTGTAAATGAGATCTCAGAAAAAGTGAGACGGACAGCCGAGCACGCGGCATCAGCGAGCCGTATCTCCAATGAGGCGGCGAACGAAGTGGAGAACGGCAAGGTACAGATGCAGCAGATGGTAAAATCCATGGAGGATATCCGGCATTCTTCACAGCGGATTGGGGAAATCATACATACCATTGACGATATCGCTTTTCAGACCAATATTCTGGCATTGAACGCCGCTGTTGAAGCGGCGCGTGCCGGAGAGGCAGGCAAAGGATTTTCCGTGGTTGCGGATGAAGTGCGGAACCTTGCAACCAAGAGTGCGCAGGCTGCAAAAGATACAGCCGCACTGATCGACCATTCCATTCAAACGGTGGAAAAAGGAAGCGGTATTGCCGACGCAACGGCGAAGTCTCTTTTGTCGATTGTGCAAAGTACGGAACAATCCGCAGAATATATTCGTCGGATTTCCGAAGCATCGAATCAGCAGGCGGGGGCATTGGCGCAGATTAATCAGAATGTCGATCAGATCACGGCGGTGATTCAGACAAACTCCGCCACCGCGGAAGAAAGTTCCGCCGCCAGTGAAGAATTGAGCGGTAACGCGCAGGTACTGAACGAATTGATCCATCAGTTCAAACTGAAAGAAGAAAGTGCACAGCCAATGGAAGAAATTTCTGATACCGCTGCTTCCGGTATTTCTGAAAATTCATACGACAAATATTAAATATCAAACGGCGGCCTCCGAAACAATTTATTCGGAGGCCGTTTTGTGCTATACTGGCAGCAGAGGTGATTGTATGAAAAGCCGTCTGATACGTCTTCTTATTTCTCTGATTGCCGTTGCGGGCGTGGTGTGGTTCTGTATCCCAATTCACTGGCGGGTCGTGAATGTCGGCAGCATACTTGGAATTGCGGTCTGTGCGTTGGTTCTGCTTGTCTGTGTTTTTTATCCGGCACTGAAAAAGAGATGCGCAAAGTCGAAAGCGCCGCGTGTTTTGTTCAGAGCGGGGTGTGTTTTATTCGCCGCCGGAATGGTCTGGAGCGGTGTTCTCACCGGACTGATGATTTCGGGTGTGCATGCGGTTCCGCCGGAAAACGCCACGGTCGTAGTGCTCGGCAGTAAAGTCAGCGGAAATGCACCGAGCGCGGATTTGAGAGTCCGCATTGAAACAGCGGGGGATTATCTTTTGATCCACCCGCAGGCAAAATGCATTGCAAGCGGGGGAAAGGGCAAAGGGGAATTGAGAACAGAGGCTTCTGTCATTCAGGAATATCTTATGAAAAAAGGAATTTCCACTTCCCGTATACTGGTGGAGGACCACTCCTCCGATACAAAGGAAAATTTGCAGAATTCGCTGAAGCTGATTGACCAAAACGGATTAAGCCGCGAACTGGCGATTGTAACAGACGACTACCACGAGTACCGCGCCGGGCAAATCGCGAAAAGCCTTGGCGCTGTTCCTTATTCGGTGCCAGCCCAAACGCCTTGGTACATTTTTTCCGCGTGTTACGCGCGGGAGCTGCTCGCGCTGACGAAGTATTTGATTCTTCCGTAAAATCACAGGGCGACAGTATTTACTATATTTATGAAAAAGCAATTCAATTTCATTGTTCTGAAAGCAATAGAAGCTTTAAAAAGTTTCCGTCTCTCCGTCCATGAAAACTAAAAAGTAAGCCAATACCTCATATTCCTTTGGGGATACTCGGGGGTGCAGGGGGGATTTTGTGGAGCCCTCCCTTAGCCTTTTAAAATCCCCCGGTGTGCACTTCGTGCACACTGCGTCCTTTTGCGTACTTTCGAGCGCCAACCGAAAGTACGGGCCCGCCCGGCCTGAGGGCAAAGCTTCATCATATCTCAAATCTAAAATTGAAATGTTATCGTCCTATCCGCTACAAAACGGAAAATTATTTTAAATCCTATCGCTTTGCGTAAAACCAAATTTGTTATGGACATGACGTGCCCGTCCATGTATAATAGAAAAAATGCCCGAAAACAGGAGGAACCTTATGGAGCCGCTGCTGATTCAGAATGCCCGGATTATTGACCCCGCCAATGGCCGTGACGGTATAGGAGATATTTATATGGAAGACGGGCGCATTGCCCAAGTCGGCGGTCGAATTGGCAGTTCCTGTACAAACGTGATTTCGGCGGAAGTCTTGATTGCCGCCCCCGGTCTGGTGGACATGCATGTGCACCTGCGCGACCCCGGTTTTACGGAAAAAGAGGATATTCTTTCCGGCTGCCGTGCCGCCGCCGCGGGTGGAGTGACCAGTCTGGTTTCTATGCCCAACACGAACCCGGCGGTCGACACGGCGGATACTGTCCGCATGATTTTGAAGAAAGCACAATCGGCTGACGCCCATGTTTATGTTGCCGCCGCAATCACCAAAGGCTTAAAAAGCGAAGAACTGACCGATTTTGCTGCACTGAAAGAAGCGGGAGCGGTCGCTCTCAGCGACGACGGACGCCCCGTTGTAAATACGAAGCTGATGGCGCAGGCAATGTGCTCCGCGCCGAAGCTTGGTCTGAAAGTCCTTTCCCATTGCGAAGACCTGTTCCTTTCCGAAGGCGGAAAGATGAACGAGGGAAGTGTTTCCGCTCAGCTCGGCGTACCGGGAGTGCCCGCCGCCGCTGAGGACTGCGGAACGGCAAGGGAAATCGCCCTCGCGGCGGCTTATGGCGTTCCTGTCCATATCTGCCATGTCAGCACGAAAACTTCCGTTCATTTGATACGCGATGCGAAGCGGCGGGGTGTTCCGGTTACAGCGGAAACCGCGCCGCATTATTTTGCCCTGACGGAGGAAGAACTCCTCCGCCGCGATGCAGATTACCGCATGAGCCCGCCGCTTCGTACCGAGGAAGACCGGCGCGCGGTCATTGAGGGAATTTGCGATGGCACGATTGATGTGATTGCGACGGACCACGCGCCCCACACCCCCGGGGAAAAGGCGGATTTTATGACCGCGCCTAACGGCAGTATCGGCATGGAAACCAGTCTGGCAGCGGGTATTACTTATCTGGTGAATCCGGGATTCCTTACCTTCAGTCAGCTGATTGAACGTATGAGCACCGCGCCCGCCCGGCTGCTGAAGCTTCCGGCCGGCACGCTGGAGGTTGGCGCTCCCGCTGATTTGATTTTATTTGCCCCTGCACAGCGCTGGACGGTAAACCCGGAGTTTCTGCATGGAAAAAGCAGAAACGCGGTGTTTAAGGGACGGGAACTGACCGGAAAAGTACAATATACTTTTTGTGGTGGAAAACTCGTTTATCATAGAACTTGAAATACTTTGGAGGTAACATCATGGCACTCGACAGACTGATTGCAAAAATTGCGGAGCTGCAAAATCCCACCGTAGCGGGGCTTGACCCAAAGCTTGACTATGTCCCTGCCTTTATAAAGGAAAAGTCCTTTACACAATACGGCGAAACACTGGAAGGGGCGGCTACCGCTCTGCTGGAGTTCAACAAAGGACTGATCGACGCGCTGTGCGGCATTGTGCCCGCTGTAAAGCCGCAGTGTGCTTACTATGAGCAGTACGGCTGGCAGGGTGTAAAGGCCTTGCATGATACAATCGCTTACGCGAAGGAAAAGGGCATGTTTGTCATTACCGACGGAAAGCGCAACGACATCGGCACCACCATGGAAGCTTACGCGGCGGCGCATCTGGGCAGTACGGCGGTCGGCGGCGCGCGCTGTATGCCGTTCGGGGGCGATGCGCTGACCGTGAACCCGTATCTGGGTTCGGACGGAATCACCCCGCTGCTGAAAACCTGCCGAGAAGGGGATGCGGGTATTTTTGTGCTGGTAAAAACTTCGAATCCTTCTTCCGGCGAATTGCAGGATCAGCTGTTCCAAAGCGGGAAATCGCTGTATGAAACCGTGGGAGGGCTCTGCGAAAGCTGGGGTAAAGAGCTGCCGGGGCAGTACGGCTATTCCGGCGTGGGTGCGGTTGTCGGCGCGACCTATCCGCGGCAGCTTTCGGAGCTGCGTGAAAAATTGCCGCATACGTTTTTTCTGGTACCGGGTTACGGCGCGCAGGGCGGCGCGGCGAAGGACGTTGCGCCCGCGTTTGACGCGAACGGGCTTGGCGCGGTCGTCAATGCTTCGCGCTCCATTCTCTGCGCGTGGCAGAAAACGAACGCGCCGGAACAGAATTACGCAAAAGCGGCGGCAGCGGAAGCCGTTCGTATGCGGGACGAAATCATGTCGGAGATCGGGACAATTCAACTTTATTAAATAAGTAAAATGGCAGCATGAGGCTATAAGCGGATTGAGGAGCGAAAGAATGAGCTATGATACCAGACTTTGCCGTATTCTTACAAAGCGGCAGCTGACGACGGACGTATTTGATATAACGGTGGACGCGGGCGAGCTTGCCCAGCAGGCGCGGCCCGGTCAGTTCGCGCAGTTTTTTGTGCCGGGCAAAACTCTGCGCCGCCCGATTTCTATCTGTGGCATTGACCGCGCGGCGCAAACGCTGCGGTTTGTCTTTCAAATTCGCGGCGAAGGCACGGCGCAGCTTGCCGCGCTGGAAGAAGGCGAATGCGCGGATATTCTGGTGCCGCTCGGCAGCGGCTTTACACCGGATTATTCAAAGCCGGCGGTTTTTGTAGGCGGCGGCATCGGCGTGCCCCCGCTTCTGGAAGCGGCGAAGCCGTTCGGTGAGAATGCCTCCGTGGTACTCGGCTTCCGTAATAAAGATTCTGTTATATTAATAGAGGACTTCGAGCGAAACGGGAACCGCGCGCTCATCGCGACGGACGACGGCTCATTCGGGTATCACGGGCTGGTAACCGAATTATTGGGTGACCTTCCCTTTGAAACGGTCTATGCCTGCGGGCCTACCCCTATGCTGAAAGCGGTCAGCCGTCTGGCGGAGGAACGCGGCGTGCCCTGCTTCGTTTCCTTGGAAGAGCGCATGGCCTGCGGCGTCGGCGCGTGCCTTGGCTGTGCCGTGCGCCTGCGTAAAGAAAGCGGGGAGGAATACTACGGACACGTCTGCAAGGACGGTCCCGTGTTTGACTCCCGCCGTATTGTATGGGAGGGCTGAACATGGCGAATTTAAAGGTGCATATCGCCGGAGTGGAGTTTCAGAATCCGCTGATTGCCGCTTCCGGTACGTTTGGCTTCGGGCATGAATATCAGGAATTTTACCCGCTCAGTACGCTGGGTGGTATCTCCTGCAAGGGCATCACCTTGGCGGAGCGCCCCGGAAACCCGCCGCCGCGCATTGCGGAAACCCCGGGCGGAATGCTGAATTCGGTCGGCCTGCAAAACCCCGGGGCCGATCACTTTATCGAATACGATCTGCCGTGGCTGAAAGAGCAGGGCACGGTTGTCATTGCCAATATTGCGGGGAATACACCGGAGGATTACTGCCGCATGGCGGAGAAGTTTTCGGATACGGCTGTGGATATGATTGAGCTGAATATTTCCTGCCCCAACGTGAAGCAGGGGGGCGTGCAGTTCGGCACAAGCTGCGAGGGGGTTGCGGGAATCACGGCGGCGGTGCGGAAGTACTGCAAGAAGCCGCTGATGGTGAAGCTTTCGCCGAATGTGAGCGATGTCGGGGAAATTGCCGCCGCTGCGGAAAGCGCAGGCGCGGACGCGCTCTCCATGATTAATACGCTCACCGGTATGCGGATTGACATTCGCACTCGCCGCCCGGTTCTGCACAATAACACGGGCGGGCTTTCCGGCCCGGCGCTGCTGCCCGTCGCGCTGCGCATGGTGTGGCAGGCAGCACAGCGGGTAAAAATACCGATTGTCGGTATGGGCGGCATTTCCTGCTGGCAGGACGCCGTTGAAATGCTGCTGGCGGGCGCCTCCGCGCTGCAAGTCGGCACGGTGCTATTCAGTGACCCGTATGCCTCAGTGAAGATACTGGACGGCCTGAATCAGTACCTGGACAGTCAGGGGATTGAAAGCGCCTCCGATTTGACCGGCGGGGTCAAAGCGTGGTAATATGGAGACAGTAAACCATACGGAGGTCTTACCCATGACACGATTGCTTCTTGTGCGCCATTGCGAGGCGCAGGGAAATACCGATAATGTTTTTCAGGGCCGCACGGACTGCGGCATCAGCGGGAACGGGCAGACGCAGCTTGACTTGCTGGGGCTTCGCTTGCGGAACCAGCCGATTGACGTTCTTTATTCCAGCCCGCTGAAACGCGCGCTTGCGACAGCGGAGGCGATTAATCAATATCATCATTTGCCGATACAGATCGATTCCAGGCTGATTGAAATTGATGGCGGTGTATTCGAGGGAAAGCACTGGGACAACCTGCCACGGCTTTATCCGCGTGATTTTGAGGCTTGGCAGCAGACGCCGTGGAAATTTGCTCCCGAAGGCGGCGAAACTATGCGCCAGGTCTATGACCGTATTTGGGACGGTATTACGGATATTGTCCGACAAAATCAGGGTAAAATGATCTGTATTACGTCCCACGGCTGTTCCATACGAAATTTTCTGTGTCGCGCGATGGGTTACCCGATTGAGCGGATGAATGAAATCAACTGGTGCGACAATACTGCAGTCAGCGTAATTGATTTTGACGACGTATTTCATGCGAACGTCGTAAAAATGAATGATGCTTCGCACCTGACCGCGGAAAATTCCATTTTTCAAAAACAATCATGGTGGAAGCACGAGGGCGCCTGAACGGAGGAACGGAATGAAAATACTGGCTGTGGATTTGGGGCTTGCGCGCACGGGGCTTGCGCTGTGTGATGAAGCCGAAACGCTGGCGTTCCCCGCGGGGGTCATCAGTGAGCGGAACCGGGAGCGGCTGGCGCGGAGCATTGCCGAGCGGGCGCAGGCGGAACGCGTCGGCGGCATTGTAGTCGGGCTGCCCCGCAATATGGACGGCAGCGAGGGGCAGAGCGCGCAGAACGCGCGCGCGTTTGCGCAGCAGCTTCAAGAGCTGGTTGAGATGCCGGTAGAGATGCGCGACGAGCGCGGCACCACCATTACAGCGCACGGCTTTTTGAACGATACCGACACGCGCGGCAAAAAGCGCAAGGCGGCGGTAGACGCCGTCGCGGCGACCATTATTCTGCAGGACTACCTCGATTACCGCAGAAACCAAACGCAATAAAAAGACGATGCTGCAAAATGAATGAAAATTCATTTTGCAGCATCGTCTTTCCTGACTGGTACATTAATTCATCGTGCAGCAGCCGGTTTCTTTCATATTTAGTATAGTTTAGTCCTTATTTTTCCCAAGGAAGAACAGCGCGATGGTTCCGGGGCCGGAGTGCGTTCCGATGACCGGGCCGATCGGGTTAATTAAAACGGACTTCACACGGAATTTTTCCTTTACCTGTTCCGCAACGTATTCAGCGTCTTCTTTGGCGTCGCCGTGGCTGACAAAAATCATCTGTTCTTCCGGATTTTCCACGGTCTTCTCCATATGCTGTACGAGCGCGTCCAACGATTGGCGGCGTCCGCGTATTTTTTCCACGGGAATCAGGTGCCCCTCGTCATCCACGTGCAGCACCGGCTTAATCCCCAGCATGGTACCCACCAAAGCCGCCGCGCCCGAAACACGGCCGCCGCGCTTCAGGTGGTTCAAGTCGTCCACGGTAAACCAGTGCGCCAGCCGGCTGCGGTTTTCTTCCAGCCAGCCGGACACGGTGTCGAGGTCGGCTCCTTCGGCGCGCTTTAACGCCGCATGGTATATAAGCAGTCCCTGCCCCATGGAGGCGGCAAGGGAATTGACCACGCGCATTTTACGGTCGGGATATTTTTCATTCAGCTCTTTCGCAACCATGCACGCGTTATTGCAGGTTCCGCTCAGCCCGGAGGAGAACACAAGGTACAGAATGTCTTCACCGGCCCGAAGCACCGGCTCAAACAGCTCCGTAAAAGTGATTGCGGTAATCTGGTTGGTGGTTGACATTTCGCCGCCGCGAAGGCGCTCATAAAAATCATGAGCCGACATTTCGCGTGCATCAGGGTAATTTTTATATGTCTTGTCGCCAATCGAAAATTCCATCGGAATCACATCAATATCCAGCTCTTGAATCAGTTCCGGGGGAAGGTCGCAGTTGGCGTCTGTAAACAGTCTGTAGGTACTCATTGCAAGCCGCTCCTTTTTCGCAATAAATTCTATTATAATGATTGTATTATAAGATAGAATTTATACCGTGTCCACCCCCAAATAGGCCGAAGTGTCAAAACGGGAGAAAGCATGAGAGTACGTTTTTTATAAGGGGCTTTCTTGAGTGTGGAATAATAATTAAGCACAAAAGAGAGATGATTCCCTAATTTTTGTATATTATACATAAATTAACTATACGCTTTAAAAAAATATTTACAACATTTTTAAATAGTGGTATATTATTCTTACAAATATATATCGGTACTGAGCAAAAACTTTTCGAATACTGCCAAGCTTTAAAAGCAATGCGGTTAGGAAAGAGCCTAGGCTCTGTTCGTAAAAGATAAAATTGTGCCGGGCGGTGCAATTTTATCCGAATAGTTATGATTGGAATTTGAAAAACAAGGCTCGAAAGGCATAAAAAGGAAAGGCGGGTGTATCTTTTATGGGAATCGTATTAAAAAATTATATGGAAACTTTGGTGCTGGACAAACTGGATGAAATCGGCAGTCAGCTCAATTGCTGCAAATGCGACAAATGCCGCATGGATATCGCGTCTTACGCGCTGAACCGGCTTCCCGCGAAATATGTTGCCACTTATGAGGGCGAGGTGTATTCTAAACTGGACACGCTGTCCGTGCAATACGAGGCGGATTTGGTGAACGCCATCTATCAGGCAGCAAAAATTGTTTCAGAACACCCCCTTCACTCAGCGGAAAAAGTCGGCTGAGTGGAATTAAATTTATAGCAGTAGAGGGTTACGCCAATGGATTTTATTGAAGAGTCAAACCGTATTTACTCAGCAGACGGAACGGGGAAGATGATTGCTCTGGTTACTTTTCCTGACCGTTCGATTCATGTCGCGGAAATAAACCACACGTTTGTAGACGATTCACTACGGGGGCAGGGGGTCGCGGGCCAGCTGATGCAGGCCGTTGTGGAAAAATTGAGAAAAGAGCATAAAAAGGCTTACCCAAGCTGTTCTTATGCAATAAAATGGTTCAGTACGCACCCGGAAGCGGCGGACGTATATACGAATACACTAGATTAAGCCGTTGAGTTAGACACATAAATTTTACGCCGCGCGGAATATATAGTCTGTTCATTTGAAAACAGAACCAATCTCAAAGCGCAACATCTATAAATCAAAGATTTTGCGCTTATTTCTTGGATGTTTTCTAAAGTGAACTGACTATAGCTTGAATATTACAGTATTTTATATTAAAATAAGATAAAAATTCGGGCGGTGAACAGACAGTGCTCTATAAGGTTTGGTCAAAAAACGGGGCTTCCCGCAAATGGTGCTATGATTTTTTCCGGGAGTCTGTGGACGGCGCGGTCTACTCCTTCGACATGGAGGGCCAAACTGTAAACTCTGCGATTTTCAGCGTGAAAAAGCCGATTCCGCAGTCCATGTTTGACCATTTCTTTTTCGATTATGAAATTATTTCCGATACATAAAATTCCCGGCTGCAGTTCAAAACCGTAGCCGGGAATTTTTATGTATTTGAATTTGTTTTAATTAATCAGATTATGCGCATACCACTTTTTTCCTTTAAAACGGTGCAGGAAAATGATTCCGCGCACGCCCCATTCGCAGTCCATAGCGATCCACACACCCAGAATACCGAAGTTCAGCACAATCCCGAGCACATAGCCAAGCACAACGCGGAACAGCCACATAGAGAGCATAGAGACAATCGAGGTGTATTTTGAATCGCCCGCCGCTCTGATTGCCGCGGGGGTAATAAAGCTGACTGACCAGAGCGGAATCTGCGCGATTGTGTTTATTAATGTAATTAAGAAAATACTGTGTATGATTGCTTCCGGTGGGTGAAACAGGGACGCAAGAGGCTGAAAGAACGGAAGAATCAAAATCCCCATCAACGCGAAGGAAATGGAGCCCAGCCACAGTGTGGACTTAATGAACTTTCGCGCGTCATCCACATTCTTACGGCCCATGCATTGGCCAACCACTGTTACAAGGCAAAGGGAAAGGGCGTTTGCGGGAATTTGAAACAGCAGGGAAAGGGAGTTGCAGATTGCGTTTGTCGCCATAGCGTAGGTGCCCAACTGCACAATAAAAGTCTGCGTCAAAATTTTCCCACCGTTAAAGAACATTTGCTCCGCCGCGAACGGAATGCCGATATACATAATCCGCTTCAGCATGGAAAGATCGAAATCCAGCAGGTTTTGCAGATGAAACCTCAGCGATTCGTTTCGCTTGAGCAAAAACAGAATCGCGCAAAATGCGGCGAAATATCTTGAAACATTCAGGGAAATTACCATTCCCAATACGCCCATATGCAGGATATTGATAAAAACCACGTTCAGTAAAACGTAGGAAATATTCATGATCAGCGAGAGAGTAAGAGAAGACTTCGTTTCTCCGACCCCGCGCAGCGCGCCGCACACGGATTCCTCAATGGCAATTCCACCGTAGGAAATGGCGCTGCCAATCAAATAGATTTTGGCGTTTTGGAAGACGTCGTGTTCGGCCTGCCCAAAAAGAAGGTTCAGCACACCGGTGTGGAAGGCAATCACGCTCAGCCCGATTGCCGCCGAAAGTAGGAACACGGAGGAAATAGCCCCCGCGGCGGCTTTCGATACCATCGAGTCGTTTCCGGCTCCTTTGTACTGCGCGACAACCACCGTTCCGCCGGTTGAAACCGCAATAAAAACATTGACCAGAAAGATATTCAGGGAGTCCACCATACTGACCGCACTGATTGCCGCAACACCGGAGGAACTGATCATCGCGGAATTCAAAAGGTTGAGGCTGATTACAAATGCCTGATCCACCAGAATCGGTATCAGAATCGCGACCATGGTTTGATAACTCATGGTTTCGCCGGAAAAATATTTTTCTAAAAGATTGTGTGCATTCGTTTTTAGCTTTGCATTTCCCACAACATCACATCGATTCATGATTTTTCTTCATAATGATTCATTTTAGCACAATTATCATCATAGAAACAGTGAAAAATCTCAAAAGAAAAGGAATTGGCAATTTAACCAATTCCTTACTCCTTGCAGCGATTATTATTTATGATCCGGCAGTGTGTTCAGAAATTCCTCCGCCATATAAGAAGCCACCGCGCCGTCCGAAACCGCGGTTACAATCTGGCGCAGCGGTTTGGCCCTCACATCACCGGCAGCAAAGACGCCCGGAATATTTGTTTTGGTGGTTTCATCCGCGTCAATATAGCCCCGGTCATTCAGTGTGAGCGTTCCCTCAAAAAGACCGGTGCTGGGGATTGCTCCGACCGCAATGAAAATTCCGCTGCACTCCAGCTGTGAAACGGTGCCGGTCTTTATATTTTTGATTTCAACTCCGCTTACTTTCTCATCGCCTAAAATATTCTGTACGGCAGAATCCCAGACAAATTCCACGTTTTCCGCCTTGTTCAGCGGGTCGAGGTACGCTTTGGAAGCACGCAGCGCGTCGCGCCGATGCACCAAATAGACTTTTTTGCATATTTTAGATAAGAAGACGGCATCGGACGCCGCGGTGTCGCCGCCGCCGACTACAACAACCGTTTTTCCGCGGTAAAAAGCCCCGTCACAGGTTGCGCAGTAGGAAACGCCCCGGCCGCGAAGTTTTCCTTCCCGCTCAAGGCCAAGTTCCTTCGGCAATGCGCCAGTGGCGACAATGACTGAGCCGGCCTCATAGACGATGCCGTCTTCTGTTGTAATTTTCTTTGGCTGTGACTCGAAGTCAACCTTCGCAACTCTTTTAAAAGCGCTTTTTGAACCGAACCGTTCCGCCTGCTTCTGCATTTCGGTCCCAAGGTCATACCCGCCAACGCCCTGTGGAAAACCCGGGTAATTATCAACAATATCTGTCGTTCCCATTTGCCCGCCCGGCGCGAAGGACTCCAGCAATAAAGTGGAAAGCGCTGCCCGAGCGCAGTAAAGGGCAGCTGTATATCCGGCCGGTCCGCCGCCGATAATAACAACATCATAATTTTGATCCAATGTCTTATCCTCCTGATTTCGTTAGGATTGTCTAAAATATTATTGTATGTTATATAATTGATTATAATCTATTATATCTGATAATGCTACCCGGGTATTGTAAAAAAACTGTGAACAAAATAAGGCTTCGGCAATTTTGCCGAAGCCTTCCAATTCAAATAAATATTGCTGTTTTTCATTATTTATAAAACATTGGAATCACCAAATCTATCATGAAAACTCGTTTACAATGAATGGTACTTCGGACTCACCCCTTTCCCACACAAAATATTCTGTTTACATGTTCCCGCAGCAATTACTTCACACAGTGAAATACCTGATTGCTGCCATACGGTTCTGCCCAATAAGTGCTTCACCGCAAGAACACTGCTCTGTTTCCTGGCCCATTGGACTCACCTCTTTCGAAATGCAAAAGTTTGGATTTCCCGGCGCCTCTTCATACATACATCTGCTGGAAAAGTTTTGATTGTAACGGTTCCGCAGCGGCTGGCGCCTGCTTATTTCACATTTCCTTTTTCTGCTTATATTATAATCGTAGTATCTTTTTTTGTCAAGATGGATACAATAAAAATATCCGTATTGTAACTTGATTTTCCTGTTGACTTCATACAGGCAAAAGGTTAAAATAAAAACAGAAAGCAAAGAGAAATAAATCGTGAGGAGTTGACCCCGATGACTGATGATTACAGCGCGGATCTGCTGACTCTTGTTGATGAAGAGGGCAAAGAGCACGAGTTTGAAATACTGGATGTAATCGACAACGAGGACGGATGCTTTTACGCATTGCTGCCTACGTTTGAGACCGCTGAAGAAAAAGTAGAGGCGGAAGGTACCTATTATATTTTTGAAGCCGTCGAAGAAAACGGTGAACAGCAGCTTGCCGAAATTGAAGACGAAGCGCTTCTGGACTCTCTGGCTGCCCAGTTCGAAAGCCGTTTTGAAGAGTTGTATGACGACGAAGAGCTTGAAACAGAAGAAGACGAATAATTAGTTAACCCCCTGCCTGGTGCGCGGACCGTGTTTGAATAACCCTACAGTTTTTAATAGGGAGCTTAGCTCCGGCGGCGGACTTCAGACCTCCCGGCTACTGTCGGACGAAGGGAGTACGAAACCGTTGGGCGGCACCCACCTGCTATTGGTAGCAGGTTATCTCAGCACATTACGGCCAGGCGGGCTTTTAATTAAAAAATAAAGAGGGCGTTTTGCCCTCTTTTTTGTTTGTCTTTGGAGAAGTGGCTGTTGCACCATCAATCAATATACCAACGCGGCCGGAAAAGTTTGAAGGTGCTGCAAAATGAATCTTGATTCATTTTGCAGCACCTTCCTTTTTTGCGTGCGGGGCATCCACGCTTGGCGTGGTTTTCCGATCGGCACGATGCACGGAAATCAGGGCGCAAATTTCCGTCAGTTTTTCACAGGAAAACACGCTTTTATTTATACGATTCCGAAAAACAGAAAAATGCCATTGACTTCTCGCAAAAATACAATATACTTAGAATTACAAGACCGTGCCCGGGCACAGATATCATATCATACAATTTATTTATTGATATAACATATTTTATATGCGATATGGTGTTCCAAAATTGGGCAAAGCTTGGGGGAACGAAATGGCGGTTACCATTAAAGAGATTGCGAAGATGGCGAATGTTTCAAGGGGCACGGTAGACCGGGTTCTGAACAACCGGGGCGACGTAAACCGTGAAGTGGCGCTGCGTGTTCAAAAGATTGCGGATGATCTGGGTTATAAGCCGAACCGGGCGGGCAAGGCGCTCGCCGCCAGAAAAAAGCCTTACCGCGTCGGCTGCCTTCTGCCCGGGATTGACAATCCGTTTTTTGACGAGGTCTTGGCGGGAATGCACGCGGCGGAACATGAACTCAGCGACTATGGGCTTTCCATTGTGCCTGAGCTGCTGAAAGGCTACAGCGCCGACGAGCATTTAGCGGCAATTGAACGCCTTGCCGCGCAGGGGGTTGACGCCCTGTGCCTTACGACGGTTGACGTTCCGCCGGTTACGGAGAAAATCAACGGCCTTATTGCGGCGGGAATTCCTGTCGTGACCGTGAATTCCGACATCCGGGGTACTTCCCGCATGTTCTATGTGGGCTGTGATTACCTGAAAAGCGGGCGCACTGCCGCCGGCATGCTCTCCCTGATGCTTGGCAGAAAGGGCAATGTGCTGATTGTAACCGGTTCGCTGAAAATGCAGGGGCACAATCAGCGGATCAACGGTTTTCACAAAGAAATAAGGGAAAAGAACCTGAATATTACGGTTGCAGATGTTGTGGAAAGTCAGGATGACAACCAAACGGCGTACCGGTACACGAAAGAAGTTCTGGGCAGGCAGCGTGACATTAACAGCATCTATGTTACGGCCGCGGGCGCAGCGGGCGTTTGCCGCGCCGTGGAGGAACTGGGAATGGCACGGACGCTGCGGTTGATCACGGTGGACGATATTCCCTCAACGCGCGAAGCGGTATTGCGCGGAACCATTGACGCGACAATCTGCCAGCAGCCGTTTAAACAGGGGTATCAGGCGGTCAAGCTGCTTTTTGATTATTTTATTGAGGGTTTTGTACCGCGTGACGGAATCGTTTATACCGATAATGTCATTAAGATTTCACAGAATTTATTGTAATCTATTTTATTTTGGCGCAAATAATTACATATAAGGGTGAGTGCAATGAAAATTTTAAATGTCAGTGATCTCCGTTTCCACAAATACGGCAGGGTCGTAAAGGGATATGACTTTTCCGGGCTGGTCGAAACGATGAAACAAACGCCGCTGAAAGAAGAAGTCGACTATGTTCCGGCTGAGCCGATTCTGGAAGCGCTGCCGATTTTCAATGAACTGCAAAACCGCGAATTCGGCGGGCTGCCGATTCAAATCGGCTACTGCAACGGCAGCAGCACGAAGTTAAACGCGGTGGAGTACCATCGCTCCTCTGAAGTGGATATTGCCGCGACTGACCTGATCTTACTGCTCGGCAGTCAGCAGGACATCGACCCGGAACGCTATACATACGATACCTCGCTCATTGAAGCGTTCTTTGTGCCGAAGGGTACCGCGGTGGAGCTGTACGCCACGACGCTGCACTACGCGCCGAGCAACGCGGCCCCCGGCGGCTTCCGCTGCGTGGTCGTTTTGCCGCGGGACACAAACCTGCCGCTGGAAACAGTGCAGGATCAGTATGAGGACTGCCTGCTGTTTGCCAGAAACAAATGGCTGATTGCGCACCCGGATACCGATTTGGGCGGGCAGGGCGCTTTTGTGGGACTGACCGGCAAAAATATTTCGGTGGGGGAGGAATAAGATGAGCAAATACGCTATATTGGGTCTGGATGTCGGAACATCGGGCTGTAAAATTCTCGCAATGGACGAGGACGGCGCGATTTTAGGCACCGTGGTGGAGGAATATCCGCTTTACACCCCGAAACAGGGCTGGTCCGAACAGAATCCTGAGGACTGGTGGCAGGGCGTTGTCACGGGAATCCACAAGGTGCTCCCGAAAGTTGGGGGACGGGAAATTCGTGCAATCGGCCTTTCCGGTCAGATGCACGGCATGGTACCGCTCGACAGCGAAAATCATGTGGTTCGCAACGCGATTCTGTGGAACGACCAGCGCACGGGTAAACAGTGCGAGGAAATCACGGAAATGGCGGGCGGCCTGGATTCACTTCTACGGTACACGAACAATCAGATGCTGACCGGTTTTACCGGCGGTAAAATCCTGTGGATGAAAGAAAATGAGCCGGAGAATTACCGTAAAACGGTAAAAATTCTGAATCCGAAGGATTATATTCGCTTCCGCCTTTCCGGGGAATGTATCAGCGAAGTTTCCGACGCTTCCGGCACCGGCCTGTTCAATGTAAAGGAACGCCGCTGGGCAGCGGAGCTGATTGAAAAAGTCGGTTTGAACCCCGATTTGTTCCCGCGCGTGGTAGAGTCAACGGAGGAAGCGGGCCGGGTCAGCAGCGATGCGGCGGAGCTGACCGGGATCCCCGTGGGAACCGTCATTTCCGGCGGCGGCGGCGACGCGGTTATTTCCACAACCGGGCTTGGACTAATCCGCCCCGGCCGTGTAGGCATTACGCTCGGCACCAGCGGCGTGGTCGCGATGGGGCTGCCGAATTTTATGGAAAACCCGAGAGGTTTATTACAGGTATCCTGCAACAACGCGCCGGGTACTTATCACGTAATGGGCGTAACCCTCGCGGCTGCAGGTTCTTATCAGTGGTTTCGTAACGCGCTGGGCGATTATGAAACCGAAAAAGGAAAGCAGACCGGAAAAGACGCGTTCTATCTGCTGGACGAGGAAGCAAAAGCGACAAATCCGGGTGCAGACGGCCTGATTTTTCTGCCGTACCTGACCGGCGAACGCGCGCCAATCAATGACCCGAGCGCAACGGGCGCTTTCCTTGGACTAACCGCACTGCACGGCAAGGGGCATTTTGCCCGCGCGGTCATGGAGGGTGTTGCGTATTCCCTGAAGCAGGTTTATGACCTGATTCTGAGCGTCAACCCCGATACGCACCCCGACGAAATTGTGCTTGCGGGCGGCGGCGCGAAGAGTAAAATCTGGCGGCAGATTTTCGCGGACGTATTTCAGCTTCCGGTGCGCACGGTGTTCGGCAGCGCGGAGGGCGGCTCGTTTGGCGCGGCGTTGGTTGCCGGTGTAACCGCGGGCGTGTGGGGCAGCCTCTCCGATACGGTCGCCTTAATCCGACCCGAAAGCGAAACGCTCCCGATTGCGGAGAACGCGGAAGCTTACGCCGCAAACTACGCGAAATATATCCGTTATTACGACGCGCTCGAGTGGAGTTATTAAATAGATCATATAATTAGGAGGAAACTCAAATGACAAACAACATTCCTGTAGTGAAGCTCGGTATTATTTCCGTCAGCCGTGACTGCTTCGTAATTTCCCTTTCGGAGCGCCGCAGAAAAGCAATCGTGGAAAGCTATGCCAAGACAGGCGGCTCCATCTACGAATGCCTGACAACCGTGGAAAATGAAAAAGACATGCTCAAGGCTGTGAAGGAAGTAAAGAAAGCGGAATGCAACGCGCTGGTCGTATTCCTCGGTAACTTCGGCCCGGAAACACCGGAAACGCTGATTGCCAAAGAATTCGATGGCCCGGTCATGTATGTGGCCGCCGCGGAAGAATCAGGCAAGGATTTGATTAACGGGCGCGGCGACGCTTACTGCGGTATGCTGAACTGCTCCTACAATCTCGGCCTGCGCAAGCTGAAAGCAATTATTCCGGAGTACCCGGTCGGCACAGCGGATGATATTGCCGAAATGATTACCGATTTTGTTCCGGTTGCCCGCACGATCATCGGACTTAGCTCCCTGAAGATCATTACCTTTGGGCCGCGTCCGCAGGACTTCTTCGCTTGTAACGCACCGATTAAGGCGCTGTATGACATCGGCGTGGAAATTCAGGAAAACTCCGAGCTCGACCTGCTGGTTGCCTATAAGGAGCACGCGAATGATCCCCGTATCGCAGAAGTTGCTGCCGATATGGCGGCGGAACTCGGCTCCGGCAACAATTACCCCGACTTTCTGCCCCGCATGGCGCAGTTTGAGCTGACCTTGCTTGACTGGGCCGACCAGAATAAGGGCTGCAAAGACTATGTTGTGTTTGCCGATAAATGCTGGCCCGCGTTCCCGAAGGAATTCGGTTTTGAGCCCTGCTACGTGAACAGCCGCCTTGCTTCCAGAGGAATTCCGGTTGCGTGCGAAGTGGATATTTACGGCGCGCTCAGCGAGTACATCGGCGCCTGCATCACCAACGACGCCGTTACCCTGCTCGACATCAACAACTCCGTACCGAGAGATCTGTATGAGCAGGAAGTCAAGGGCAAATATGATTACGATTATACGCTGGAAGATACTTTCATGGGCTTCCACTGCGGCAACACTCCGCTCTGCAAACTTTCTCAGGGTGCCGTTAAATATCAGCTCATTCAAAACCGTCTGCTTGAAAACGGCGAAGAGCCGGACTTTACCCGCGGTACGCTGGAAGGCGACATGGCGGCAAGCAAGATTACGTTCTTCCGTCTGCAGAGCGCGGCCGATACCACGCTGCACGCTTATGTCGCGCAGGGTGAAATCCTTCCGGTCGCAACCCGCTCCTTTGGCGGCATCGGCATTTTTGCAATTCCCGGCATGAAGCGTTTCTACCGCCATGTGCTTGTTGCGAAGCGTTACCCGCACCACGGCGCGGTTGCGTTTGACCATGTGGGCAAGGCGCTCTACACGCTGTTCGATTACCTCGGCGTTGAGGACATTGAATTCAACCACCCGAGCAGCCTGCTTTACAAAGGCGAAAATCCGTTTGCGGATTAATTTCGGCCGGAATAGATCGTAATATAATAAAGGGTGTTGCAAAATGATTTTTCATTCATGTTGCAACACCCTATTTATTAGAAAATGGCTTGTGGGTCTGGTTGGGTACGTCCATTATTTATGTGAAGCAGACGTGTTTATTTCGCGCCGCATTTTTCTTTATAACACTGAATTTTACAGTCTATTTTCGTAAGATGTCTTTTCAGGTTTTCTATTTCATCCAGAATATGCCGGCGCTGTTCATAAAAGATTTCCAGCCGTTGTTCCGCGGTATCGTCACCCTGTGCGCACAAGTCGAAGTATTTTTTGATATCCTTGATCGACATTCCCGTGCTTTTCAGGCAGCAGACCATTTCGAGCTGTTCCAGGTCTTCGGCGGTGTAAAAGCGGATTCCTCCCGTTGATTTGTGAGAGGACAAAATGCCTTCTTTTTCATAATAACGCAGCGTGTACGGCTCAAGGTGGTACTGCTGTGCCGCCTGCGAAATGGTGCAATTCATAAATTGTCCTCCTTAGCTTTCCAAAACATTTTGTCAATATCATACCGCAGAACGTGCATTTGGTCAATACAGCTGTAAAACAGACAGTAAATTTAGGGATTGCTCTTGACTTAAAGTTGACTTTATGTATTAGTATATACATTATGATTTCCTTAAATGGCAAAAGTCATGATTCGACGATTTATTTAGGAGGAATTGAAATGAATAAACGCCCTTATAAGAATTCCGGGGAAGAACTGTCGCTTCTGGGATTCGGCTGCATGCGGCTGCCCAGACTTTACGAAGACAAACAGGATATCGATTATACCCGCGGGCAGGAACTGATTGATTACGCCTATGCGCACGGTGTAAATTATTTCGATACCGCTTACCCGTATCATGGCGGTGAGTCCGAAAATTTTGTCGGCTGCGCGCTGAAAAAATATCCGCGTGAAACGTTTTATCTTGCCGACAAAATGCCGAGCTGGCTTGTGAAGAATCTGGGGGATGGCAAGCGGATTTTTGCGGAGCAGCTTCAAAAATGTCAGGTTGCGTATTTCGATTTTTACCTTTGCCACTCCATCAGCACGCTCGACGAATTTGTGAAGCGTTATGAGGATACCGGCGTTCTGAATTACCTTCGGCAGGAAAAGAAGGACGGCAGAATCCGCCATCTGGGCTTCTCCTTTCATGGAACCCCGGATGTGCTGGAGCAGCTGGTTGACCGGCACGAGTGGGATTTTGTGCAGATTCAGCTGAATTATCTGGACTGGGATATGCAAAATGCCAAAAAAGAATATGAGATGCTGGAAAAGCGCGGGATTCCCTGCACGGTCATGGAGCCGGTACGCGGCGGCAGCCTATGCAATCTCAGCGAGGAATCGGTTCGCATTTTAAAAACAGAACGCCCTGACCAAAGCCTCGCTTCATGGGCAATCCGTTTCGCCGCTTCTTTGCCGAATGTCATTACGGTTCTGAGCGGCATGTCCGCCCTCGATCAGGTAGAGGACAATGTAAAAACCCTAACGGATTTTGAGGCGCTGACGCAAAGGGATCACGCGGTACTGGAGCAGGCTGTGACTGCTTACCTCAAAGCCGGAACCATTCCGTGCACCGGCTGCCGCTACTGCATGGACTGCCCGGCGGGCGTGGATATTCCGAAGGTATTTGCGGTCTACAATGAATGCGCCACAGCAAACCACCTTCCGATTTCCTTTGCAGGAAGTGAAAGCTACGCGAAAAACGCGAAACTGTTTTCAGCGGCATACGAAACCATTCCGGCGGAAAATCGGGCGGAACATTGCGTGGGCTGTGAAAAATGCATGAAGCACTGCCCGCAGCACATTGAAATTCCCGCGCGTATGCGGGAAATCAACGAACTGGCCGCAGGCCTGTAAATATTGGTCTGTAAGTATTCCGGCAAAACAGAAAAAGGAGATTTTCATGAGCAATACTGTTTCTTTCAATACCCGGAAGCTGTGCGCAGCGGCGCTTCTTATGGTTACTGCGATTTTGCTGCCCCAGCTTTTCCATCTGGTGGGGGGACCCGCGGCAGGGGGACTCTTCCTGCCTATGCATATTCCGGTTTTACTTGCAGGGCTGCTGCTTGGCCCGTTTTACGGAACGGCGGTCGGCGTGATCGCACCCCTCGTGAGCTTTATGATGACGGGTATGCCACCAATTGCCATTCTTCCGTTCATGGTGGTTGAGCTCGCGTTCTACGGGCTGATTTCCGGCCTTTTGAGCGCGAAGGGCGTAAATCTTTATATTGCGCTGATTTCGGCCCAAATCGGGGGACGGCTGATCAACGCTGCCGCACTGCTGGCTGCGTCGGGGCTGTTTCACCTGAATGTGTCTCCTGTTGCGTCTGTGTGGGCCGCTTTGATTACCGGAATTCCCGGCATTGTGATTCAGCTTTTATTGATTCCGGCCCTGGTAATACTGGTAAGGAAGGTGATTCATCTTGACGGAACGAATGAAGCTGGCTGAGTCCGCTCTGCGGGAGAACGCAGCCGCATGCGCGCTTGTCTGCAAAGACGGTACCGTGGTACATTCCGAAAAAAGCGGCGTGCAGCCGCTCCTCGGTTGGCTTGGGCAGGCTCCCGATCTTTTAAAGGATGCCTGTATTGCCGATAAGGTGGTTGGCAAGGCGGCGGCTATGCTGATGCATTACGGCGGGGTAAATGAAGTTTACGCCGAATTGATCAGTGACGCGGCCGTGGAATATCTTGAGCAGGCGCACATTCCTTATCAATTCAGTGAAAAAGCACCTTATATTCTGAATCGCCCGCAGACCGGCATGTGCCCGATGGAACAGAAATGCATGGGGCTTACATCACCCGATGAGGCCTATGTTACACTGAAAAATATGGTGGAGGGAATGCGTCATGGTAACCATTGATCATGAAAGCTGTATCGGCTGCGGCCTTTGTGTCAGCGACTGTCCGGCGAACAACCTGACTTTGCAGAACGGGAAAGCCACGGTGCGCAAGTCCTGTATTCAGTGCGGGCATTGCGTGGCAATTTGTCCCACTGATTCCGTTGCAATTCCGGAATATGATATGGAGGATATTACGGAGTTCGAACCTGATACCTTCAAACTTGACCCTCAAACCGTGCTGAACGCGGTGAAATTCAGGCGGAGCACCCGGCATTATCAGGACAGACCGATAGAGCACGGCAAGCTGGAGCAAATACTTCAGGTTGGGAGGTACACCGCGACAGCGGTGAACCATCAGGATGTCCGTTTTGTCGTGGTAACGGAACGACTCCCCGAGTTTAAAAAGCTGATCTGGAATTTCTGGCAGCAGAAGAGGGATGAACTGAGAAAAAAAGATGATCCCCAGGCGCAGTGGTACGCCGCAATGTACCGGGCCTATGAGAAGCGCCCGGAACGTGACCCCTTGTTTTTTGGCGCGCCCGCGTTCCTGGCGGTTGCGGCAAATGTTCCTCTGGACGGCGGCCTTGCCGCTGCTAATATGGAAACAACAGCGGTCGCACAGGGACTAGGTGTTTTGTTCAGCGGGATGATTGAAAGAGCTGTGGAAGACTGCCCCGAAGCGCAGAAGTGGCTTGAGCTGGGAGAAAAGCAAATTACCGCCTGTATGCTGATTGGGTATCCGAAGCATGTCTACCGCCGTACCGCGCCCCGGCGCAGCGGCGATATTCTGTGGAAATAACGAAAGGAAGATCACGAAATGAATGTACTGATGATTAACGGAAGCCCTCACAAGAACGGATGCACTTTTACCGCGTTATCCGAGGTGGCGGGGCAGCTGAACGCGCAGGGAATCGAAACGACTATTTTTCAGCTCGGTAATAAACCGGTGCGCGACTGCACGGCCTGCGGTGCCTGTGAAGAGACGGGCTACTGCGTATTTCATGAGGACGCGGTAAACGAATGCGTTGACCTTTTGAAAAAGGCGGACGGATTTGTTGTCGGTTCCCCGGTGTATTATGCCGGCCCCAGCGGAGCACTCTGTGCTTTTTTGGACCGCATGTTTTATCGTAAAGAAGAAGCTTATGCGAATAAGCCGGCCGCGGCAATCGTCAGCTGCCGCCGGGGTGGCGCCAGCGCTTCTTTTGACCGCTTAAATAAGTATTTTACTATCGCGAATATGCCGGTCGTGTCCTCAAAATACTGGAATTCTGTCCATGGCAATACGCCGGACGAAGTACGTCAGGATCTGGAGGGCATGCAGGTTATGCGTACCTTGGGTCGCAATATGGCATGGCTGCTCAAATGTATCAATGCCGCGAAAGGCGAGGTGCCCTATCCTGAAATGGAAGAACCCATCGGTACGAATTTTATCAGATAAAGAATATAGTATAGAAGCAAAAGGCTCGGTATAACTGCCGAACCTTTTGTTTTTTCGATTTAAAAGCATGGTAGAAAACCGTGGATTTCTTTATCTTTTCCAGCCATTCATATTGTTGCCCGCGACATTGCTGCCCAGACCCGGGAACAGGTTTGTGCCGCCGACGTTGCTACCTGTGGTAGCGCCGCCAACGTTGCTGCCCATGCTCATGCCGCCGACATTGCTTCCGGTATTAGCACCGCCGACATTACTGCCCATGCTCATGCCGCCGACGTTGCTACCGGTGTTGGCACCGCCGACATTGCTGCCCATGCTCATGCCGCCAACATTGCTTCCAGTGGTAGCACCGCCAACATTGCCGCCCATACTCATGCCACCGACGTTGCTGTTCAGCATCTTGTTTTTGTTGACTCCCATGACGTTGCTGTTCATTGCCTTGTCAAAAGCAGGGTTGAAGGCGTAGAAGTTCTTGGAATCTAACTGATCGGTAATAATGCGCAGTCCTTCACCAAAGCGTACAAAAGGGCAACAAAAACCGCGGTCGGTTCTTTCTGAGTTATCATTGTTATGAAAATGTATAAATTGTGTTAACTTGTATAGTCGATTTTTTTGAAATATGCAATTGCTTATACTGGTACCTGCATCTCTGCTTTTAAAAATGAATTTGTTTTAAAAAAATCACAAGATAGTGTATATGAATTTTTATATGATTGCAGCGAAACTTTAAGGAAAACCTCTTTGATCGCGCGGATTCAGAGAATGATTATTCTTAAGGAGCGAAAATTTAAAAAGATATATTCTCGACTTATTTTTTCAGTGGAAATAAGTGTCATAACATTTCTATGAAATTTAGAATGCAATGAGATGCATGATTGTTAAATCTGTAAAATCGTATAATTATGCTTGACAAAGAGCAGATGAGCATGTAGACTGAAAACATCTAATACAATCAATTATCCAGATTATATGCTGATTTTTTAATGTGTCTTGTAGATTTTTGATACTTTTCATCATCGTATATAATTCTAAAATATGAATATTTATACATTTTCTGCTGCTATTTATAGATGAAATTCTGTAAACAACCGCTTATCGCTGTTTCTTTAAGGCCTTGTTTGTGAAATGCAACGCTTTTTCAAATAAGGCCTTGTGAAGCAAAATGGCGATAAGCGGTTTGCCGTAAAAGAAGGGATCGTTGTTGATGAGTCGAAAAAGACAGATTGTGCTGTCGGCTTTGCCAGCTGTTCTGGCGTTAGTATTCTTCTTTGTTCTTCCGTTGCTATTTATCTTGATTTCATCTTTTCAGGCAGATGGGTTCAAGTATTATCAGAAGTTTTTCAGTGATGGATTCTATTTGAATATTTTATGGACAACCATATGGATTTCAATTGCCGTAATGCTGATTACACTTCTTCTGGGGTATCCGACAGCTTATTTTCTGGCGAGAACGCAATCAAAATGGAAAGGCATTCTGATGATTATAGTCGTCTTCCCGTTTCTGGTCAGCTCTGTGGTTCGTTCTTACGGTTGGATGGTAATTCTCGGCGACAATGGTTTGTTGAATCAATTCTTGCTTGCGTCCGGTTTGACCAAGCAGCCTCTTGCAATTATGAACGGTTACAAAGCCGTGATTATCGGCCTCGTGCATCTACTGTTGCCCTATATGGTCTTTTCGATTACGAGTGTTCTGAACAACATTGATGATAATATCGAACTTGCGGCGAGCAGTCTGGGCTGCAACCCTGTTATGACTTTTTTCAGGGTTACGTTCCCGATTAGTTCACCCGGAGTTATTTCCGGCTGCATCATTGTTTTTATATTAAGTATGACTTCCTATGTAACACCGCAATTGCTGGGCGGGTCGAAATTCCGAATGATGAGCACGATGATTTATCAGCAGATCAACGTTACATTCAATTGGAGTTTTGCTTGTGCACTAAGCTATATTCTGATGGGCATGATTCTGCTGTTTCTGATTCTTTCCAATTTTTTGACGGCGGGGTTGGAAAAACGGGTTGGAGGTGGAAAACGTGAGTGAACACAAACTGAACTGGCCGCTGAAGGTTTTCGTATGTCTGGTTTTTATTTTCTTAATTCTTCCGCTTGCCGTGGTCGTCTTGGCTTCCTTTAGCCCGACAGCTCTTGTAATGTTCCCGCCAAAGGGATTCTCGCTTGAGTGGTACCGGAATATATTCAATTCAACGACGAATTTCTTGAGTGGGTTCGGCGACAGTATGTTGGTTGGAGTTTCAGCGACAGCCGTAGATGCTGTTCTTGGTATTGTGGCTGCCCTGAGCATAGGGCGCTACAAATTCAAAGGGCGATCTTTTCTGACTGCGTTTTTTTCATCGCCAATGTATGTTCCTTCGATTACCTTTGCTTTTGTGCTTCTTCAAATAGGAAGTACTGTCAGCGGAATTTCCGCATTTGGCCAGATTCTAATTGGGCACGCGGTTATCATTTTTCCATATATTATCCGAAATATCATTTCAACACTTTCGGGATACAACTGGGAACTGGAGGATGCGGCCGCAAGTCTTGGCGCTTCACCGGTTAAAACGTTTTTCAGGATTACGCTGCCTATTATCAAACCCGGTGTGATTTCCGGGGCGGTTCTTGCGTTTCTGTTCTCTTTCGACGAAGCCGTTCTCAGCAATCTTCTCAGTTCGCCAACGTTTGTGACCCTTCCGGTACGTATTATGAATTATATGGAATTTTCGTTTGATCCGACACTTGCCGCCATTTCAACAATTTTGATTGTACTGACGCTGGCGGTTACACTTCTGGCCGAAAAGTTTGTGGGGTTGAAAAGTATCATGAAGGATAAATAGTTTCCCGGTATTGCGCATGGTGTTACAGTTAGTTCATTAGAAAACAGAACCAATCTCCAAGCGTAAAATCCATAGATCAAAGATTTTGCGCTTGTTTCTTGGATGTTTTCTTAAATGAAATGACTAATATTGAAAAAAGGAATGAAGAGAGGAACAATGACATGGCGGAATTGGTAATATCCAATCTAACAAAAAAGTTCGACGGTTTTACGGCCGTCAACGATATATCGTTCTCGGTGGAAGACGGAAAGATCATTGCCCTTCTGGGCGGCAGCGGATGCGGGAAGACGACGACGCTGAGCATGATTGCGGGATTTACCGCTCCGACCGAAGGTTCCATCTTTGTTGACGGGCAGGACATCGGAAAAATCCCTCCGTATAAACGGAATATCGGAGTTTTCTTCCAGAACTATGCTCTGTTTCCGCACATGACAACATTTGATAATATCGCATTCGGGTTAAAGACACGCAAAGTTTCCAAAGCGGAGATTTCTCAGAGAGTAACAGATATGATTGCGCTCGTCAAACTTCAGGGAATGGAAAAACGGTATCCGAGGGAACTGTCCGGCGGTCAGCAGCAGAGAGTCGCGCTTGCCCGTGCACTGGTGACCAGACCTTCCATCCTTCTGCTTGATGAACCACTTTCCAATCTCGACGCAAAGCTCAGGGTTGAGATGCAGCAGGAAATCAAAAACATTCAAAGGGAACTCAAAATTACAACCATTATCGTTACTCATGATCAGGAAGAAGCTATTTCTATGGCTGACGAGATCGTTGTGATGAAAGAGGGAAAAATTCATCAGGTAGCCGCTCCAGAAGAGGTTTTCGATTTCCCGAAAGATCTTTTTGTCGCGGATTTTATGGGATTTTCGAACTTTATTCATGGTACGGTGGCTTCTAAAACACAGACTTCCGTTACTGTGAGGGCAGAAGGCAAAGAAGTGCGGATTCTGTGTGCAGATACGGAATCGTTTTTGGAAGGCGAACCGGTTGTCGTAACCATACGCCCGGAAAACATTTCTGTGGATGCGGAAGGGCTCGCTAAGGAAAATGCTTACGCGGGTACAATCACTTCTCTGATTTATAAAGGAACTACGACCCGTCTTGAAGTGAGCGGCAGCTTTCAGGCTCCGCTGTTTGTCAATCTCCACGGGGATGCGGCGTTGCAGATAGGACAGAATGTCAGTGTAGTATTGGAATTCGACAAGCTTCGGATTTTCAAAAAACAATAAAATGTGAAACGTGGCATTCACCACAATTCCACATAAATTTTCTAAGAAAAGCGAGTGTTGAGCATGAAGAAGTTTGTAAAACAGATGACGGCCGGTATTCTTGCCGGAACTCTGGCATTGACCCTGTTCTCTGGCTGTAAGGGAAACGAGCCCTCCTCGGCGGCTGGCAATACGTCATCCGGCGATAATTATAAGGGTGCACAGTTGGTTATTGCAACATGGGGATTTTCGGCTGCCAATCTCAAGAAGATTTCTAAGGATTTCGAAAGCCAATACGGGTGTACGGTTGTTACCGATGAGACAAGCGGAAACTCCGAACGACTGAACAAGCTTACGGCGCAGAAAAATAATCCTAAAATTGATGTTGCGCTGCTTACTGACAGCTACGCGAATCAGGGCAACGAAAGGGGTCTGTTTGAAAAAATTGATACGAATGTAGTTACCAGTGTAAAAGATCTTTATAGCTTTGCTCAGACGAAGGACAATTACGGCCCGGCCTATTCCGTAATCCGCTACGGCATCATGTATAATGCGGATAAGGTCAGCACCGCCCCGACCTCTTACAAGAATCTTTTCAATGATGAGTATAAGGGAAAGGTTGCACTTCCCGATATGACTTCTACAGCAGGCCCTTATCTGCTGACGACACTGGCACAGGATTTGTCCGGTGATGCTAAGAATACAGATTCCGCATTTCAGTTTTTGGAAAGCAAAAAAGCGAACATCAATCTTTGGTATACAACCAGCTCCGATGTAGCTAAGGCTTTTTCAACCGGCGATATCAACGTGGCTCTCTTCATGGATATGAATATGCCTTCTCTCACAAAATCAGGTTTGAATATCAAATGGGTTGACCCGAAAGAAGGAGACTTTTCCGCTGCTTCGACGGTCAATGTTGTAAAGGGCGCCAAGAATGAGAAACTTGCCCAATTGTTTGTAAATTATCTGCTCAGTGAAAAAGTGCAGAGCCAGATTGCAGGAACCATGAACGAAGCGCCAACTAACAAAAATGCGACTATGCCGGACGAGCAGAAAAAATATCTTGTTTCCGGGCAGAGTCAGGCTGACTCTCTTAAAACTTTCGATTGGTCCTATATCAACAGTAAGAAAGCGGATTGGATTGAAACATTCCAGAAGAGTATTGCAGTTTCCAAATAAGTTTATGGAACAACAGGCTTGCATGCGAAATGTATGCAGGCCTGTTATTGAAAATGGAGGAATCATACAGGTATGATTGATCAAAACGAAATCTCCGCTTATATCGAAAACAGACACGGGCTGTTTACGGATGCAAGCGATAAAATTTGGGAGCTTGCCGAGATAAAATATGAAGAATTCGAGTCGGCTAAGGTGCAGACGGAAATTCTTGAAGATGAGGGCTTCCGAGTCATAAAAAATGTGGCGGGAATTCAGACCGCGTTTATCGGAAGATACGGAAGTGGGGGCCAAAAAATCGCGATTCTGGGCGAGTTTGACGCACTTCGAAATATGAGCCAGAAGGCCGGCTGCACGCAGAAGCAGCCTTTAACGGAGGGCGGAAACGGGCACGGCTGCGGCCATAATGGACTGGGCATCGGTGCGCTGGCCGCTGCGATTGCCGTTAAGGATTACTTGAAAAACCACGGCATGAAGGGTACAGTGTGCTATTACGGCTGCCCGGCTGAGGAAACCGGAGCGGGAAAGGTCTTTATGGTGCGTGAGGGTGCGTTTGAAGGTATTGACGCCGTACTGACATGGCACCCCGGTACCGTGAACATGCCGCTGAATAAGGGAACGCTTGCCATGATACAGGCGTACTTTAGGTTTTACGGAGTCAGTTCCCACGCGGGCGGCTCCCCGGAACTAGGTCGCAGTGCGCTTGATGCCGTGGAATTGATGGACGTCGGGGCAAATTATCTGCGGGAACACGTTATATCGGATGCAAGAATTCACTATGCCATTACGGATACCGGAGGAAAATCTCCCAATGTCGTACCCGCGCACGCATGTGTTTACTACGGGATCCGCGCGCCGAAAATTGTGCAGGCACAGGCTATTTTTGAGCGGCTGAAGAAAATTGCACAAGGCGCGGCAATGATGACGGAAACCAGATGTGAAGTGGTTTTTGATAATGCAATTTCGGATTTTGTAGTCAACAATACCTTGAACCGGATGATTCAGAAGAATTTAGAGATTTACGGCGTTCCCGAGCTTAGTGAGGATGAGAAAAAGGAAGCCCAGTCCTTTCGGGATACGATGACCGATGAAGATGTCGCGATGAGCCTTCAGGGGCTTCCGTCCGCCTTTATTAAATCTGTAAAAGAAAAGGCCTACCCCGATCAGATTCCTCCTTACGTATCCAAGGAGGAGAGTTACGCTACGTTTTCCGCCGATATGGGCGATGTCAGCTATATTATTCCGACAGCGCAGCTTTTGGGCGCAACCGAGGTAATCGGCACAGCGGAACATTCCTGGCAGATGGTTGCGCAGGGGAAAACCGGCTATTTTCATAAAGGAACGCTCCTTGCCGGAAAAGTGCTTGCTCTGACAGCCCTCGAACTGATGCAATCGCCGGAAACGCTGAAAGAGGCGAAAGATGAGTTGAAGGAGAAAATGGGTGATTTTCAATATACTTGTCCGATTCCGCCCGATGTAAAGCCGACGGGGGAAAGATAGAAAGAGCCGGCTGCACAGGCGGAGTATGCAAATCAAAATCATCATTTTACAGATAAAAATAAGGCCCGCAATTCGAACCTTTCAAGGCGCGTATCGCGGGCTTTTGCGTGTGTGAACCTTCTGTTCTATTCTTTGATTTTAAATTCCGAAACCATTCCTTCAAGAGTTTGCATCTGGCGCAGCAATTCATCACTGGTGGCAGAACTTTCCTCCGCCGTTGCGGAATTGGCCTGCGTTACAGCCGAAATCTGTTTCATGCCTTCATTCAGCTCAGACACACTCTGTGACTGACTGTTCAGCGATTCTGTAATCTTGGTTACCAGTTCGTTTATGCTGGTCGTCTGGTTTACGATTTTATTGAAAGCTTCTGCGGTTTGTTCGGCATTTTCTTTTCCCCGGTTAACCGACTGTATGGTGTTCTCAATCAGAAGAGCGGTATTTTTAGCGGCTTCCGCACTTTTGGAGGCCAACTGACGGACTTCGTCGGCAACAACGGAAAATCCTTTTCCGGCTTCTCCGGCGCGGGAAGCTTCCACTGCGGCATTGAGTGCAAGTATATTGGTCTGGAAAGCAAGGTCATCGATCACATGGATAATACCCTGAATCTGTTTGGAAGAAGAGTCGATGGTTTCCATGGACTGCAGCATTTTCTGCATTTCTTCATTTCCCTGCCGGGTTTCCAGAAGAGCGGCCTGTGTCATGTTTTGCATAGAATCGGAATATTCTGCGTTTTCCTGAATGTGGTGCGAAACTAACTCCAGCGAGTCGGTCAGGCGTTCCGTGGTGGAAGCCTGCTCGGAAGAGTTTTCCGCCAGATTTCTGCCGCCAAGCGCCACTTGCTCGGAGCCGGAGCGCACCTGGTCAGTCGCTTGGGCAATCCCGTCCAGTGTGGAGCTTAGGGATTCCACAATGAGTTGCAATGCGGTCTGAATAGGGAGAAAATCACCTGCATATTGAACATTGCTTTTCACAGTCAGGTCCTTTTTCGCTACCGCGTCCAGCACGTTTGAAATATCGGTAATGTAGGAGCGAAGGCTGCCGATCGTGCTTTGCAAAGCGAGCATCAGGCGCGCGCTTTCGTCTTTCCCTTTAATCAGGCCGATTTCCTCGCGAAGGTTTCCCTGCTCTAAAAGCTCAATGCGGCGGGTCGCGTTTACAAGCGGCTCCGTGATCTTTTTAGAAGCAAAACGGGTGAAAAAAATAGCGATCAGCAACAGTAAAACTCCTAGTAACGCACTGATAGACAGAGTAAGGTGAAGGCTTTCCTCAACCTGTGTGACAGGTGTGGTGACAGCAACGGACCAGCCTTCCGGCCCGTCGAGCGGAGTATAGCCCACGAGACGGCGGTTTCCGTTGTAATAGCTGTAGCCTGTGCCTGTTTTTCCAGCGATCATTTGTGTGAATATATTTGCGGTTGGAACATAGGCGGAATTTGTTTTGGCCAATTCAAAATAGTTATTTGGTTTAATTACATCTTTTTCACTTGGGTGGATTACTGTAGTGCCTTTATTGTTTATAACGAAACTGTATCCGCTTTCGCCAATTTTAATTTGAGTCAGCGATTTTGTAAGGGTTTCATAAGGGATTTCCCCGTAAAGGACTCCGCCGGTGTCTGCAATCGGTGTCGCCAAAAAGAATGTCAGTTGATTTGAGCTGTTTACCTTGGGGTCGGACAGAAACGTCTTTCCGCTTTTCGCCTCTTTAAAAAATGTCTGATCCGCTATTTGGTCGTTCCGTTCGTTGTTGCCCTGCGCGTCCGCAATGGTGATGTAGTTAAATCCGGCGGCTTTTGCTTCTTCATCTAGCAGAAGCTGCCGACCCTGCGCGGAAGTATTACCGTCCGTCAAAATGCTTTTGGATGCTGCAACCTTCAATTCATTGCGGTATGTATTGATTTCGGCATCAATTCTCTGTTTATATGCATTTGCCAGATAAGTGGAATCCTGCTCGGCCTGCGCTGTGGAATTCTTATAGTACAGTGAAGACGTAATCCCTGTCAGAGCGATTACGGTACATAAAAGAATCAGAGACGTGTAAAGGGTAAGTTTGTTCTTTAAATATTTCATTTTGTTTAAACACCTTTGCTGCTTTCGTTAGTTTGACTAGTTTTAAAACTTAATATTTATATATAAAAACAGTATACAGTTTTATTTTAAGTATGTAAATAGTGGAAGTTCTAAAATTTGTTACATATTATGACCCAATTAGATGAGCTTTCGTGGAGTCAGAACCTCCAATGAATATCCACTTTTTCACTGGTTGCGTAGATAATCTCAATCAGAGTGCCGGCGATTTTTCGCTTGTCGGCTAGCGAAATGTAATCCCAGTGGGCCAGATAATCACTAATTTGGTTCGCTTGAGCACTGTCCGCCCGGTTCTGATTGTAGTCTGCAAGTTCCAGTTCCAATTTTGTCTGCCTCGTCGTCAGTTCCTCGACGCGCCGATTGATGAACAACATTAAGGTTTCATTTGCAAGGGTGACTCTATTTACCAGAGATTCAATTTCCTGACTTATTTTATTTAACTCAATCCGCAGCGTAGCAGCCTGCGGATTTTCTGCAACCGCCTTTCTGCTCTCGAAAATGACAGGGAACTCCTCCAGCTTCTTTACAATCTCATGATAAATCATGGCTTCAAATTCATCTGCGTAAATTGTTCCCGCTCCGGCGCAGGCTTTTGCGTTTGTTTTTTGGCTGCAGAGCAGATATCTTGCCTGTCGTTTGCTGTACTTTTTAAATGTCAGGGCGTAATGGCAGTTTCCGCATTTCGCCAAACCGGAAAGCCATGTATTTACAGCTTTGCGCCCGGGCTGAACCTGCTTGTTTTTAAGGCATTTAGTGCGGCATTTCAGCCAAATTTCAGACGAGACAAATCCCTCATGGGGTGCAAGAACAAGCCGGTTCTCCTTTAGCTCCGTTTGTTTGCGGTTCCTTGTATCGCGTCCTTTGTAATAATAGCAGCCGTTTATCCCGATAAAATCCTCTTGAGGGGATTCAATGGTTGTGCCCTGCTGCTGAAAGAATTCGTAAATGTCCAGGTCGGCCCGAACATAGACCGGATTTTTTAGACGGTCGGCAATTCTGCCACGCGTCCATGGCTTGCCCCGACAGGTAATTCCGTGCTTCGTAAAATAGAAAAGAATGTCCCCGTAAGATATAGCCGGATCGGAATAAAGCTTATACATTAACCTGATTTGATCCGCTTCTTCTTCGCACAGTATATATGTTTTTGTCTGCTTACCGTTCAGTACGGTGCCAGCCAGCCGGAAACCATAAGGCACCCGCCCACCCATATAGAATCCCTTTTCACTGCGGAAGTAATAAGCGTCAGTGACACGCTGCTGGATGGTTTCCCGCTCCAACTGGGCAAAGACCATGCAGATATTCAGCATTGCACGTCCCATTGGAGTGGATGTGTCAAATTTTTCCGTGTAGGAAACGAATTCGACCTGATACTTCGCAAATAAGACCATCATGTTTGAAAAATCCAGGATTGAGCGGCTGATGCGGTCAAGCCGGTAGACAATTACTTTTGAAATTTCACCCTTCTCAATGTCTCGGACAAGCTCCTTAAAGCATGGACGGTCCGTGTTTTTTCCGCTGTATCCCTTATCAATATACTCGCGGCTATCTCCGCTTCTTGCTTCGTACCGGCAGGCCTCGATTTGGCTGTCAGTGGAAATGCTGTCCTCCCGATCAACAGATTGACGGGCATAAATCGCAATCACGGATCTACCCCTTTTCCAACTGATTTGACGTCAGCAGTATTTTGAAAATATTTCATAGAGCGTCTGATTGATCTCTGATTTAACCTTTGTCTTCTCCTGCGCTGTGAATACCGGTGTCAGATTCCGGATCGTAACGGGTTTGCTTCTGCAGGTGACGCGGTGGACTTCCTCGCGATATTCTCTTCCGTTTGTCATAGGGCATCAACACCTTTATGTATTACCACTCTATGACGAATGGATGTCCCAAAATGTATGTCCTGACTCCGGTATGGAGTGTACTTCGAAAAAAATTATGGCGGACGAACTCACAGAGGACTCCGTGAGCGACGGAAACAAATATCGGTATTTTGAATTATATCTGAGCTGTTTGGAGTGTCATTTCCATGAATCATAAAATGGGAGAAGGTGAAGCACCTTCTCCCGTGGATATAACTGTTGTTTCTTGAAGTTATGCCGGTCAAATTTCCTCACAGCCTGCATGTGCGGAAAAGCCTGATCTCAACCGGTTGCCCCTTTATATGCTCAGAATCGCCAAAGCGTGCAAAGGGAAGAGGAAAATTAAGCGTTGTTTTGATTTGCAATGTGAATGTTGATGTTTCTGCGGTAATCGGCGGGCGACACTCCGACCAGCTTTTTAAAGACCTGTGAGAAATAAGAAGGGGAAGAGAACCCCACGATTCCGGAAATCTGAGAAATTGAATAGTCTGCGATTTCCAGTAGAGTCTTGCTTTCATCAATTCGCCTAGCAATCAGATAGTTAATGGGAGATAGTCCCGTGAAGCTCTGAAAGGAGTGAATCAAATAGTATTTGCTCATATGACTGATTTCGGCCAGCATATCCAGCGTGATGCTTTGCTTGTAATTGGCGTCTATGTAACGCTTTACCACGCCGCATTCCTTGTTGATTTTTCTGGAAGGGGCAATGGAAAGTGAGTAATTGGTATGCCGCACCATTTTGATGATCAGCACTTCCAGAAGGTTCTGGCAGACTGTCTCGTAATTCAGCTCTTTAATGGTGATTTCTTTCAGAAGAGCTTGCAGATAAAATTCGATTTCCTGTCGGTATGAACTGTAATTGTAAACACTGTAGCTGTTTTCCGAATCTTCAAATCCAAAGGAAAAGGACAAGTCCTCTATTGCAAGAACGAGATATTCCAATGGGCTGGAATTCACTGAGGTTTCTGCATGCTCCACGTTGGGATTGATAATGACAAAATCATTTTCCTTTACCGGAAAAACATGATTTGCAACTTTGAATTTTCCAGTGCCGTGCATCACGTAAAACAGTTCGGTGAAGTAGTGGGTATGTAAAACGCTGGACCAGTCCCCCTCATACTTCGATGTAGTCACATAAAGCAGTTTTGCATTGATCTTATTGGCATCATTATTATTAAAACTGTACCGATTGTTACTCATACTGTCCCCTCTTTAGTTATATTGCGACTTTATAAAAATCAAATTTAATCCCTTTCCAGATAAAATTGTGAAGTAATACAAAATAAATTAGAAAGAATAAATATATTTTTCTCAACGAATTATCATATGTAACAATAAAGTTGAACAATGATGCTTTCAGTTGCTTCAATTATCATAATTTTAAACAATTTTATGTAAAAAAGCAATATCTATAAAATTCAAAGCAACAATCAAGTTGTTTTTACTGCCCCAAACACTATACTTAGATGATAAGAGGAAAGTGAATTGGTGATAACAAAAAACTAAATTGGAGGAGTCAATATGAAAAAAGCAGTTTCCTTATTATGCGCACTTACTCTTGCACTGTCTTCATTAACAGGATGCGCCGGAAATTCCTCGAACAACGCAACATCCGCGGCACCGCAAAATTCCGGCAGCGCCGAGAAAAAGGTCTTAAAGGTTGCCGCGCTGGAAAGTGCCTATGGCTCGGAGATGTGGAAAGAGGTTGCGGCGGCATTTGAAAAGCGCAACCCGAATGTAAAAGTGGAACTTACCACGGATAAGAACATTGAAGATGTCATTAGCCCGAAAATGAAAGCCGGCGATTATCCGGATGTTGTTCATCTGGCTACCGGCCGTAAACTCGCATTGACCGAGACCATGATTAAGGAAAAAGGACTCACCGACCTTAGTGACATACTCAGCATGCAGATTCCGGGAGAAGATCGAAAAGTCGTGGACAAACTGGTACCCGGCTGCACGCAAACGCGTGTTACCAATCCTTATTCCGACGGAAAAATGTACCTTGCCCCAATGTTCTACAGCCCCTGCGGTTTATTCTATGACGCAGGCCTGTTTAAGGCGAAGGGATGGGAAGTGCCGAAAACATGGGACGAAATGTGGGCGTTGGGCGATAAAGCCAAAGCAGACGGAATCTCTTTGTTTACATACCCGACTACCGGTTATTTTGATGCTTTCTTCTATGCGCTTCTTGATGAAATCGGCGGCACGGATTTCTTTAATTCCGCCATGTCTTATAAAGACGGAGTCTGGAAGTCTCCGGAAGCGACCCAGGCGTTCCAGCTGGTAAGCAAGCTTGCCACTTACACTCAGCCGACCACAGTGGCAAACGCAAATGACCAGAACTTCAAGAAGAACCAGCAGCTGATTCTGGACGACAAGGCATTGTTCATGCCGAACGGCACGTGGGTCACAGGTGAAATGAAGGATGCACCCCGCGCAAAGAACTTCCAGTGGGGCTTCATGGCGCTGCCTGCTGTAAAAGACGGCGGCGACCGCTATTCCTTCGGCTTCTATGAGCAAATCTGGATTCCTTCCCAGGCTAAGAATCAGGATCTTGCCAAGCAGTTCATCGCTTACCTGTACTCGGATGAAGCAGCAGAAATCTTCGCAAAATCAGGTGCTGTCCAACCGGTTAAGGGCATCAGTTACAAGCTGACCGGAGAAAACAAGATGTTCTACAGCATCTATGACAACGGTGCGAAGTCTGCATTGGGCGGATTTGCAGCTACCGATCCGGTGGAAGGCGTAAACATGAACGACACATTGTTCGGTACAGTCAACAGCATTGTAAATAAGAGCAAAACCGTTGATCAGTGGCAGGATGAAGTCGAGGCTGCAAGCGATAAGCTGAGAGCAGCAATGTCTTAATCATAGCATCCCGCAACTGTCGGAATTTTCAATTCAGCAATTTCTTTGATTCACAAACGGTGAGTAAATAATTTACTCACCGTTTGTATTAAGTCTTGTAGGGTAAGAATCACCAATCGGTGCCGAAAAGCATGACACCGGCCTGAAATTTTTAGAAATGTGGATTCTCTCTCACCGGAATCATTGTGTCAGGCTTTCAGGAAGGAAGCCGCTGCCAATACAGAACGACTCGATTTACCGGCTTTCAAACAAGGGTTAGAAATAGAAATGTTTTCAAAACGGACGTTTAATTTTTCTGTCAGGATCGGGCAGAAATTCGGCTGTACCGAACCGGCCAAAGCTTCCAGCTATCTGCGAAAGGATGGTCATAAACATGACGAAAAGAAAAGGCAAAGGACGCTTTGTGGCGCTGTGCCTTTCACCGGCGGTTATTTTATTTACCGTCTTTATGGTGATACCAACCATCAACGTGTTTCGAATGTCGCTCTATAAATGGGGCGGATATTCCAATCACAAAACATTTGTCGGACTTGATAATTTTAAGACCCTGTTTCAGGATTTAAAATTCTTTCAGTCTTTTCAGAATACGATTTTGCTGATCGTTGTTGCCACTGTTTTTACCATGGCGCTCGCTTTGGCATTTGCGGCGATTCTGTCCAGAGAGAGAATCGCAGGGCAAAATTTCTTCCGGGTTATTTTCTATATTCCGAACATTCTGTCCGTCGTTGTGATCGCGGCTATTTTTTCGGCAATTTATGATCCGTCCCACGGTATGCTGAACAGCATTATTTCGGTTTTCAAAGGGCCGAAAGCAAGTCCGATTCTTTGGTTGGGCGATCAGAACATTGTCATATACAGTATAGCCGGTGCAATGATTTGGCAGGCAATCGGTTATTACATGGTTATGTACATGGCCAGTATGTCCAGCATCCCGGAAAGTCTTTACGAATGTGCAAGTCTGGAAGGCGCGGGACGTTTTCGTCAATTCTTTGAAATTACGCTTCCGCTCATCTGGACCAATATCAGAACCACGCTTACTTTCTTTATTATCAGCACTATCAATATGAGCTTTTTGTTTGTAAAGGCAATGACAAGCGGCGGGCCGGACGGTTCCACCGAAGTCTTCTTAAGCTATATGTATAAGCAGGCCTATACCAATTCTTCCTACGGTTACGGTATGGCAATCGGAGTAGTCGTGTTTGTATTTTCCTTTGCGCTTTCCGCGATTGTGAATCAGGTTACCAAGCGCGAGCCACTGGAATTTTAAGGAGGTGAAGCAATGGATAACCAAAATAGAAAAGAAATTAATGCATCCGGTACGGAAAAATTATATAAAGCCTTTATATATGTTGCTTTGATTACTCTTTGTATCAGCATTATAGTGCCGGTTGCATGGATATTCATGGCATCCGTTAAACAGGACGCTGAGTTTTACGGCAACCCATGGACCTTGCCGCTCGGGTTCCATTACCAGAACTTTATTGCCGCCTTTGAAAAGGCAAAAATGGGGGACTATTTTCTTAACTCCGTCATTACAACGGTCGTTGCACTGTTGATTCTGCTGGTAGTAGCGCTCCCCGCGGCTTATGTTCTGGCGCGGTGTGATTTTAAAGGGAATCGGTTTTTCAACACTGTTTTTATGGCGGGACTGTTCATTAACGTAAACTACATTGTTGTGCCGATTTTCCTTATGCTGGTGGATGGGGATAAAGTTGCTCAGCAATTGATCGGGAAAGGGATTTTCCTGAACAATATTTTTGTTCTTGCCCTTGTTTACGCCTCAACAGCGCTTCCGTTTACGATTTATCTGCTGTCGGGGTATTTTAAAACACTGCCGAAGGCATATGAGGAAGCTGCCTATGTAGACGGCAGCGGGTACTTCCGGACCATGGTAAAAATTATTATGCCGATGGCAAAACCAAGCATTGTCACAGTGATTCTGTTCAATTTCTTATCATTCTGGAACGAATACATTATCGCATTGACTTTTATGACAGACGACTCGGCAAAGACGCTGCCTGTCGGCATCATGAACCTGATGACCGCGCAGAATGCTGCCGCACAGTACGGGCAGATGTACGCCGGACTGGTAATTGTGATGCTGCCTACCTTGATCCTGTATGTTATGGTTCAGAAGAAGCTGACACAGGGCATGAGCATGGGTGGACTAAAAGGTTAAGGAGATTTTTTAATGTCAAAAACAACGGGAAGAGTCACGCTGCCAAGCGAGGCTGATTTTTTAAGCGAGACTAAGGAAATGATGCGCCGCTGGGGCGCCGATGCGATCAGAGACAGCGACGGAACCAAACTTCCGGATGAAATTAAGAAGCTGGACGCGAAAATTTACACCACATACTTTGTCTGCCGCGGTCATAATGAACACGCGGAAAAGCATATGGACGAGTGCCAGCAGTTATATTTGATGTCCAAGCATAACACAGCCCTGGAGCCGGACCTGAAAATCAATTTTATTGACGGATATTTTACACAGCAGCTGGTTCCTGACTACCACCATGAACCGAAAAAATGGTGGGAAGTCATGGACCGTACCACGGGGAAAATTGTTCCGGCAACAGACTGGAAAGTGGACAGCGATCATGATCTGGTAATTGTACATAATGCAAAAAAATTCCACGAATACACCGTTTCCTTCCTGGTTTACGCAATTTGGGATCCGGTTCAGATGTATAACCACATTACCAACAACTGGGGCGACAAACCGCACGATATTCCGTTTGATGTACGACAGCCCTATTCCGCGAAATTCATGCTGGATTATCTGGAAAATTGGCTGAAAGAGAATCCGGATACCGACGTGGTTCGTTTTACTACCTTTTTCTACAACTTTACTCTGGTTTTCAATGATCTGGGAAAAGAAAAATATGTCGACTGGTTCGGCTACGGCTCCACCGTTTCAGTAAAGGCTTTGGAAGAGTTTGAAAAAGAAAAAGGCTATGCCCTTCGCCCGGAGGATATTGTTGACAACGGTTATTATAATACCCCGTTCCGTGTTCCGACCAGGCACTATCTTGACTATATGGATTTTATTCAAAAATTTGTCTGCCGTGAAGTGAAGAAACTGGTGGAGAAGGTACATCAGTCCGGTAAGGAAGCTATGATGTTCCTCGGCGATAACTGGATTGGTACCGAACCTTACGGCAAGTATTTTCAGGAAATCAATCTGGACGCGGTGGTGGGAAGTGTTGGAAGCGGCGCAACGCTCCGCATGATTTCAGAGATTCCTCATGTGAAATATACAGAAGGGCGTTTCCTGCCCTACTTTTTCCCGGATGTGTTTTACGAAGGGAATGACCCCTGCATTGAAGCAACCGAAAACTGGACAACGGCAAGACGCGCCATTATGCGTAAGCCGGTTGACCGAATCGGTTACGGCGGATATTTAAGCCTTGCCTACCAGTTCCCGGAATTTGTTGATTATGTAGAGCGGATTACGGACGAATTCCGGCTGATCTACAGCAATATCAACGGCTCAAAGCCATACTCCGGGCTGAACGTGGCCATTCTGAATTCCTGGGGTAAAATCCGCTCCTGGCAGACACACATGGTTTCTCACGCGATTTGGTTTAAGCAGATTTATTCCTATCTCGGCGTTCTGGAAGCGTTGAGCGGCGCGAGCATAAATGTTTCCTTCCTTAGCTTTGCCGACGTAAAGGAATCCGGTGTACCGAAAGACGTGGACGTTATTATCAATGCTGGCGACGCCGGAACCGCCTATTCCGGAGGCGACGAGTGGCTGGACGATCAGTTGGTGACCGCCATCCGCGAGTGGATTTATAACGGCGGCGGATTGATTGGCGTCGGGGAACCGTCCGCAGTTCAGCACGGGGGCCATTTCTTCCAGTTGGCCGAAGCGTTCGGGGTGGATAAGGAAGTGGATTACAGCCTGTCTGCCGACAAGTATTTTACCACACCGGTGAAAGAACACTTTATTACCAAAGACCGTACTCAAGCGTTTGATTTTGGGGAGAGTATGAAAAACGTATATGCTCTTACGGAATCCACGGAAATTCTTGAATACAGCGACGGCGAGATTCACCTGGCCGCCAACCGCTACGGGAAGGGCAGAACCGTTTATATTGCGGGCCTCCCTTACAGCCCGTCCAACACCCGGCTTCTGATGAGAAGTATGTTTTATGCGGCGCATCGGGAGGCCGAGCTTACAAAATGGTATGCGGACAATATTTACTGCGAAGTGCATGCTTACCCGGACGTCAAAAAGTTTGCGGTGATTAATAACTCAAAAGAAAAGCAGAGTACGCTGGTATACGATGGCAACGGCGGCAGCAGGCAACTGGATCTGGAGCCGTGCGGAATCTATTGGGGAGTGATCGAATCATGAATAAAACCGTGAAGTTGCTTCTGAAAGCGGTTGTATTTATCCTTTGTCTTATTCTGGTCGTGATCGGCCAGAAACAAATCGGAATCTCCGGACTCCTTACCATGCTTGTCGGCCTCGCGGGTCTGCTGGGGCTGCTGTTCTCCTACAATAAGCAGTATAACTGATTTTAGCATCATTGATTATAAGACGAATGGCCTATTGCCTGTTACAATACCGCGCAAAGGGGAAATCTTGAATGAAAAGAGCAGATATCAAGCAAAAGCAAGGACATTTATCCAAATGGATTATCGTTGCAGGTTTCTTTGTAGCTGTTGCTGTTTGCGTTTCCGTCCTTTGCGCTTTTTCGGCGGCAAACCATGATGTGCAAGCAGCGCCTTCCCAAAATTTGGTGCGTGGTTTGGAGCGGAAATCAGGCTTGATTCGTACGGTAGGACAAGACGAGTTTCAGTTCTATCAGAATATATCGGAACGCGATGACACTACCCGTATCAATTCTACAAATATTGAAAACGATCAGCAAAGTGAACGGAATATACAAAACACGAAAGATTTTATTAACCGCGTGAATGCCGAGTTCTATATTGCAAATCAATTGGGATTATGCGAACCGTATTCATTTAAATCTTTCCAGAGGGGAATGGAAAAGGAAAACAATCTGCGCAAAATTAAGAAGGAAAGGGGAGAGGTATTTTATGGGCCGGAACAGTTTAACCTGACCAGTTACTACACCTATGTTTCCAGCAACCTAAAATTAAAAACGGCCGACAAGATCATTCAGTCGGCCGATTCCAAAATGGTTGATGAAGCAAAGCAGTATTTTGCGAAGAACAAAGCGAAATATGACAGTATCAGCAACATTCGATATGAACTAAGTGAGAACGGCACGGTCACAACGAAGGAACTGAAGCAGTCGGATTTTATTACGCTGAAGACAACGGACGGCGAGCTCTTTGATTTTTTATACCGCGGAAAGAACGGAGAGGAGAAGGAGTATTCGCTGAACGACCGTATGAGAAAGGTGAAGATTTTATCCAAAAGTATGGATCAATCCACCTTCGAGAATTCCGAAAGCACGGTGATGCGTGATTATGTTACTCTGGTCTATTACGATTGGCTGGTTGATACGGTCGCAAAAAACAATCCGGTTCAGTTTGGTTGAGGACATTAACAGAGAGCCAATCCACAAATAAAAGCCGAAAAATCAGTGGCGAATTTTCCGCAATGCCGCCTAGCCTTGCAAAAAATTGCTTTCTTGCTCTGGCACCCCTTTCTTGATGGATCGGTTCTAAAATTTCTTTTCGCTTTTATTGAATAAGGTTTCCGCATATTCACAATCTTGGTTTCAGTTTTATTTTATTCGAAAACGAAGAAACAAGGAGAAAATTATGGAAAAAGACAGCGTTTTTCATCGTGCCCTTTCTTTGCTTTTGGTGTTTGCTTTTGTATTCACCATTGTTCAGGCGGACATTCCTGAAATGCACGCGTCCGCCGCTTCTGTAGTGACCAACACCAATTTACTGAAACACTCCACTTTTGAAGAGACGGATGTCGATCTGCCTTATGCAGAATACGGAGTGCCCCGTTTAGACAATTGGTATTATTACGGAAGTTCCCAAAAAGTGAATCAAGATGCGCACGACGGCGAATGGGCAGTTGAAGAGAGCACTTCCGGCGATTCGCTCGAACAGGAAGTAAAGGGGCTGAAGGTAGGAGCTACCTACGAAGTCAGTGTTTGGGCAAAGGTTACCGATCCCAGCGCGTCCGTTTATTTCGGTGTGAAAAATTATGGCGGCGACGAAGTAAAACAGAAAATTACTTCAACAGAGTATCAGCAGTACACCATACCTTTTACCTATTCAGGTTCTGCAAATGCTCTGGCTTATATCTGGTCGGAGAGCCTTTCTAACGGCGCTAAAGTCTACATGGATGATTTCTCCATGTCGCTAAAAAGTGACCTGCAGGAAGTTGGTATTGAAAACGGTTCCGTTTCCATCACCTTTAAAGACAGTGCCGCAGAAAATATGAAAAAAGAAAACTTTGACATTACTTACAAATCGTCCATCGATGAAGCTAACGTAAAACCGTTGACAATTACGGACGAAGAAGTCAATGGCAATGTCCTTAAACTGAACTTTGATCCAATTCCGGCTGCGGCGGTGCAGCAAACCGCTACGGTGGACCTGGCTTATAAGCCCAGTGAGGAAAACGAAGTCTGGACGGTGGATTTTTCAATTGCTCCCGACGGCAGCCAGCCGGTGGTGGCAGGCTTATCCAGTATAAACGTCTCCAATGGTTCCGTAAAAGCGGTACTGGATCAGGCACCGACGGTAGCACCGGTGCTGAAAGACTTTATCGTGGAAAAGAGCGTGGACGGCTCCGCGTTTCAAGCGGTGAACGTCAATTCGTTCAGCTATGATAAAGCGGCGAAAACCGTTACACTCGGCTTTCCGCAAACCGGTTCCGCCAATGCGGCGAAAAAGGTTACCGTGAAAGTGACTTATGCGGACGCATTCAAAACGGCGGATTTTACCGTGGAAGCGAATCAGGGAATATCCTATTATGTTGACGCGGTAAACGGAAACGACAGCAACGACGGAAAAACACCGCAGACTGCCGTCAAAAGCATTACTCGAGTCAACAGCATTATGTTTCACCCCGGGGATAAGCTGTTGTTTCATTGTGGCCAAACATGGGCCGGCGAGTTAATGCCGAAGGGTTCCGGAGCCGAAGGCTCCCCGATCATCATCAAAAGCTATGGCAGCGGTCCCAAACCGGTTATAATGCCGGGTGCTGACCGGGTGCTGCCCTATTTCAATGTGGCAAGCAACGTGAACCGAAACCAGACCATCAACAATGTTATTACATTTTCCAATCAGGAATACTGGGAAGTCCGTGACCTGGAGCTGTACGATCCGAAATTCAGCAGCATCGACCCGAATACTACGACTGTATTTCGCCGCGCTGTCAATATCATTGCGGAAGACACCGGCGATCTGCATTATTTTGTATTTAATAACTTAACGATTCATGGATTTCGCGGCCCGAACTCAAATGTAGGAAAATCCTCCGGCGGAATTATTGTAACCGTTCTTTCCAATCCGGATGATGCAAGAAAACGTGTTCCGACCGCTGTAGACGACATTACGGTAACAAACTGTGAAATGTATGATCTGGGCCGTTCCGGCTTCAACTTCTCTTCTCCTTGGACCACACGGGTCGGTTCGGAATGGGGAACATTCGGCTATTCCGGGTATGGAGAATGGAGGCCGAACCAGAACATCACTATTAAGAATAACACGATTTATAACATCGACGGTGACGGGATTCTGATTGACGGATGCAAAAACGTCATGGTCGAGCACAACACCGTCTACAAAGCGGCAACAAACAGTGCCTATGCGGTTTGTATTTTTAACTGGAATTCCGATAACACGGTGTTCCAATTCAATGAGGCTTATGATGCAGCGCCTGCCGGAAGTCCTGCCTGGGATGGACAGGGGATTGAGATTGACGCTCTGAACCGTGATACCTATGTACAGTACAACTATATGCACGATAATGGCGGCGGCAGTTTCATGTGGTGTTCTGCGGATGAGTACCGGTCATTCCGGGGAATTTACCGCTACAATATCATGCAGAATGATTTGACCAAATCAGGTGTGATCGATTGGAGGCCGAACCAGATTGACAGTATGGCATATAATAACACGATTTACCTGGGTAAGCTGCCGGCCGGGCAAAAACGAAAATTCATGTCTGTAACGGATACGACTCCCGGAAATTGTAAGTTTTATAACAATATCTTTTACAACCAGGGCGAACTGGACGTAAATGATTTTCATGAGACTGAAATTGATTGGAAAAATAACATCTTTTACAATTTCAGCGGTGTTCCAGCAAACGATATCAATGTAATAACAGAAAATCCAAAGTTTGTAAACCCCGGTTCCGGAGCTCTCGGAATCAGCAGTGTCAGCGGGTATAAGCTGCAGGCGGGTTCTCCCGCGATTAATGCCGGTCTGACAATTTCGGACAATGGGGGACGGGACTATTTTGGCACTGCACTTTCGGACGGAAAAACCGATATCGGTGCGGCCGAATATGTGTCTGCCTCCAGCCAATCCGGACATGGAAGCTCCGGCGGTTCCGCGGGAGCAGGTACGGATACGGGCACCGCTCCGCTGGTTCCGGCAACCAGCTTCAAGCTGGATACCACTGCGACCTATACGTTCGGTGTGGGCGGTGTATATAGTTTTCTGGTAAAGACAATTTCACAGACAATCCCCACGGTTACTTCCAGTTCGAAAAATGTGGCGGTTGCGTTCAGTAAAAAAGTGGACGGCGGTTATTTGTTCCAGATTACGGGCGGCGGAGAAGGTTCCGCACTGATTACAGCGCAGATCGGTAACGAATTCGCGACCTTCCCGGTCGTTGTAAACGGAAAATCCGTAAAGTCCGATACCACACACCCGTTTACTATGAAGGCAGGCGCAAAATATTGCTTTAAATTTACTGTAAACCCGGCAGGCAAGGGAACAACCAGCTTTACGGTGGGTAACGGAACAGTGTTTTATACGCGCTTTGTGAAAAGGGTCGGAAATGACTATTATTTTGAAATACAGTCCACCGGCATGAAAGGGATTTCCACTGGCGTTTATACTACAATGCCGGGACAGAAGCCGGTTTTGCAGTGTGTGGTCGGTGTAGCATAAGGGAAATCCAGAAGAATTTTGCAGCGTGACGGGCGAAGGTGCTCGGTGCGATTGCTCTGAAGACCGGGCTTTTGCCCGGCCTTCAGAATAAAAAGAATATCGAGTTCTGCGGCAGAACAGACAGATGCGCCATATTCTTGGCTGCACTTTCGGTTTTTCTGTTTTGACGCGGCTTGGTTTTGTGCGGAAAAAATTCATATAAAAAAGAAAAAATTATTTTGAGTGGTTGAAAAATTCGACCTATTGTAGGAAAGGAATGGTCATGAAATGAAGCTGTTCCAAAAAGTTTGCGCACTCTGTCTGTCATTGACTGTACTGATTGGTGCTGTTCCGCTGAAGGGCACGTTTGCGTCTGCGGCGGAAGCAAATCAAATCAGTGTTGTCAAAGACTCAAACGTAATGTTGGACGGTGCTCTGGATGAGGAAGTCTGGCAGCCTTTAACCCCTGTAGCAAAACAGATTGTCGGCGATACCGATACAATAAATGCCGGGTTTAATGTTACGTGGGACAACAGCAATCTTTATGTCGGCGTTCAGGTAACGGCTAAAACCGAAGATAAAACCTCGTTCAATAAAGACAGTATTTCCGTTTACCTTGCTCCGAAAAATAATCGCGGGTCTTATTCAAAAGATGATTTTCAACTGCAGATCTCGAATAAAGGGACAACGGTTACAACGGGATATGCCGGCTCAGGGAAAAATTCCACGCTGAAAGTTTCGGAAATTTCAACGAAATATCAGCCTATTGAAAAAGGATATACAATGGAAATCGAAATTCCCTGGACCGTGGTCGGATTTGTCCCTCAGGGTACCAGCGACATGGGATTTGACCTGATGGCTTTTGACGGTGACGCCGGAAATGTACTGGTGTGGTCGGGCGATTCCGACAATTGGACCAATACGTCTCATTTCGGGACCCTGACGTTCACCAGTGACGGAACGGAACCGAATGGGCAGGCGCTGACCATGGACCGTACCGTATATGCTTCCCAGTCGGATATCAGTGTTCACTATTCAAAGGGTGTGTCCGGCGATGCGGTCGGGATCATTTCCAAAGGTGCGAAACCATCCGAGGAGGACCCAATCTGGTCACACGCAGCGGAGGGTGCCGGTACGGCAACTTATTCCGCGGATGAGAACAATTTGGAATCCGGCGATTATGATGTGATTTTTTATAACACCGATAATAAATCGGTGTATGTGCGTAAGACCGTTTCCATCGGTGAGGTAAAAGTATATACGGATCAGGGAATTTACGCCAAAGCCGATCAATCCGATATTACCGTTCATTTCGACCATGCTGCCGACGGCAGCTGGATTGGCCTGTATTTTGACAATGATACGCCCGGCGATTCTACTTCGTCTATTGCATGGAAATACACCGGAGCTTCTAGCGGTGAGATTACTTTTACGCAGGAGGATATTGCCGCTTCCGGCAGATTGTATTATAACGGAAAAAAACAGGACTACTTAAGAACCGGTGATTATAAGGTGATTCTCTTTGCGGACGGCGGGTATACAATTGATCAGGTTTGTCCTTTTTCCGTGACCGGAGCGGAGTTTACCCTGGACAAAACATCGTTCTCTTCCAATTTTCAAATCAATCTGGATTACAGCGGAACCGATGCGGAAAACAATAAGGACTGGGTTGGAATATTTGACAAAAATACGGTTCCGTCCTCCAGTGCCCCGCTGTATGCCTACAAATATGCAGCCGGTGACTCCGGCAGCCTTACCTTTACACAGGATGACGTAAAAGATTATCCATACAGCCCGCTGAACGGGCAGGCTCTGCCGTCCGGCGAGTATGAAATTGCGCTGCTTGCAAACGACGGGTATGATGTGCTGGACAGCGCAGAATTTACCGTTGTGGACACTGCGGCATACCCTCCCGCCGCCGTTTCTTACAAAAGAACCGGTAACAGAGTCGGTTATGCCGACGGTAGAGTAGTCATTACGAATGACGACCACGAGTCTACCCTTCAATACAACCTGTATTGGGGTGATGAGAACGGCAAACTGAACGGATTTGACAAAATTGATACCGTTAAAAAGATGGCCGGTGGTTATTCCGGCTATACCATGGTAGCCAACACGTTTATTCCGGCGCAAGCCACTAGACTGTTGGTGTACGGCGTGAGCAGCGCCGGGGAATCTGATACTCCCGCATATGCCGAAATTCCTGCCAGCGCAAAATTTCCGAATGAAACCCCACTTTATACCTACAACGTCATTTCGGATACTCATATTACCACATGGGATAGCTCCATGAATAAATACTTTGACCTTGCGCTGAAGGACATTAAACAAAATGATCCGAACAGCAGCGGAATTTTTATTGATGGCGATATGGTAGACAGCGGACTGGATGAGAATTATGCAAAATTCTTCTCCATTCTGGACGCGAATAAAGCCGGATTGCCCAATATTTACTATGCAATTGGAAACCATGAGTTCATGGAAACTACCAACGTGCCCTACGGCCATCCGATGGACGGAAAGCTTCAGAAATGGCTGGATAACACGAAGGAACCCAACATTTATTACGATCAGTACATTAACGGGCAGCATTTCATTGTTATGGGGTCGGAGCAGTCTGTCTACGATACAACCTATCAGGATGATGATTGCTATATTTCAGAAACTCAGTTTAACTGGTTAAGACAAAAGCTTGCCGAGACAAAAAATAAAAAAGAACCGATTTTCCTGTTTCTGCATCAATCCATGTCTAATACCGTTGCGGGCTCCATTGGTATAAAGGGTACCGACGGTGCACAGGGCTGGTATGGCATGAAGCCCGAACAGGAAGAGGAACTCAGAAGTATTTTGAAGGGCTATCCTCAGGTGGTTCTGTTCAACGGTCATTCCCACTGGGTTCTGGAGTCCAAATACGAGATGTATGACGGAAAAAATACGTTTGCCAGCATCTTTAATACCGCCTCCGCGGGATCCCTCTGGTCGGACGCGGGAGAAACTATTGACGGCAGCCAGGGGCTGTACGTGGAAGTCTATAAGGATAAAGTTCTGGTGAAAGGAAGAAGCTTTTCCAACGGCAATTGGATTCCGAAAGCCTTCTTTTCGGTGGACTTGAACGAGAAGTTTCAGAGTGCCTCCAGTTCGGGCGGAAGTTCGGGCGGTGCCGGCGGTTCCGGTTCCAATTCGTCCGGAGTATCCTCTTCAACAGGTTCTCCTTCTTCCGGTACTGTAACAAAAGTGACTGACGGAAGCGGAGCTTTGGTTTCGGTTACCACTAAGCCGGACACGGTTCCGGTGGTGTCCGGAACAAAATCGTCAGTTTCTGTCAGCGTTCCACAGGACGCAGTGAGCAATCTTGCATCCGCAACGGCGCAAAAACCGGTAATACTGAACATTATCGCACCGGAGTCCGCGCTTTTGGAACAGCTGAACAGCAGCTCCGTACATTCGGTAGACCTTAGCGTGAAGGTTCCGGCAGAAGCGATAAACAGTGCAAATGCCAGTGCGAAAGTTTCTATTGTTCTGCCTTCCTCCGTACTGCAGTCTGCAAAAACTAAGAATAAAGACATTTTGCTGCAGGTAGTAAATGCTCAGACCGGCGCTATGGCTTATTCCTGGAGTTTCAGCGGTGCCGCGCTAGGCCGCTCCGTATCTTCCGTAATTCCAATCAATACGTCCGTCACGGTCAATACGGTTCAAAGCAACGCGCAGATTTCTCAGGCGGTAGCGGCAGGCTCGGCAGACCGTCAGGCATCGGGTACCGTCATTCAGTTTGCGGAAAACGGATTACTTCCCGCGCCTGCTTCCGTAAGAGTATACGTTGGAAATCAGGCGAACTGCGGGCCAAACTCAAAAGTTTATCTGTATTACCATAATTCGGCGGTCAATTCCCTTGAAAAGCTGCCAAAACAGGAATACACCGTAGACGCGCAGGGATACCTGAATTTTACGGTGGCACACAATTCAAGCTTTGTCGTCCTGCCTAAAGCAGCGACAACTCCATATCCCGTTCAGTCGGACACCACTTATCCGGTTGGAGTGAAAAATAGCAATACTTATACTTTTACAATGACAGTCAGTGGAAATGTGGTTCCAACCTTTACGACCGGCAACGGGAAAATCTTTACCAATGTAGTAAAGAGGCAGGGAAACCGTTACTATGTGACGGTGAAAGCGGTCGGCAAAAAAGATGAGATGACGGCACTGTATTGTACTGTTCCGGGAAAAAAGGCGATTCCAATGTGTTATCTGGCTATTTCTTGATTCATTTTATAGATTTACTCAAATTGAGAAACAGCAGGAAGAGTTACTCTTCCTGCTGTTTCTCTTTGCAGTTTGCATCGGATTTCCATTTTATTCGGAAAGAATCCTAATATGTATGGAATGGGTTTTCTCCAATTCTGTTGGGAATTTTATTTATGGCACCCCTTTGTACGCTTTGCTTCACCAAAACGCTGGTAATGAACGACTTCACGCGCGCGCAGGAATTTAATAGGATCGCGTACATCGGGGTCATCGGCGAAGCGCAGGATATTATCATAGGTGGTGCGTGCTTTCTGCTCTGCTGCAATCGTGTATCGACTACTTTTTAGTGTTAGAAATTCCAGTGAATTTCTATTGTGCGCTGCTTTGTTTTTGGGTCACGCTTTCCCACATAGATGCAATCAATGAGTGTTTCTACCATTGGTCGGGTAAGCTGTTTAATGTCGGTGTATTGTTCTACCATTTGGCGGCGGTCTTGTGCCGTCTGCATTTTATCGGTAACCTCAGCAAGCTGCATCTGTGCGGTGTCGATTTGGCTTTGCAATCGCTCTTTGTCGCGGTGAAAATCTTTGGAGAATTCCATAAATTCATCATCCGTAATTAGACCCTTTACCTTATCGAGATACAGCGATTTAATCCCATTTCTGCATTCCGCTGCTTTCTTTTGATAAAACTCCAAATCGATTTCAATCTGGTTGCGGCGTTCTTCCATGCGGTCATTAAACTGAATCTTTTCTTCCAGTTCACCTTTGTCAAGATATTCCGCAGTCAATTTGCGAAGTTCAGCCAAAACAGTTTTTTCCAGAACAGAAACAGAAATGAAAGCACCCTCACAGGCTTCTTTAGAAGTGTATTTCGTGGAGCATTGTAAATAATGCTTGCCACGATTCTTTTGTGAGCGCATGACATATCCGCATTCGCTACACCGTGCTTTTTTTGCAAACAGTCCAATAGTTCCAACCGTAAACGGCTTTGTTTTTTGCCGTACCATTGTCTGAACCCTATCCCATAATTCACGGTCAATAATTGGTTCGTGTGTACCCTCAACAACAATCCATTTATCTTTTGGTAACGGTTTGTTGATTTTCGACTTATAGGAAATACTTCCATATTTGCCTTGAACCATATTCCCAATGTAGATTTCATTAACCAACATATCCGATATGGCGAAATATTTCCAGAGTGTGCTGCTTTTTGTCTTGGGTTGCTGATAGCGTAAACCATGCAGCCGTTTATATTCCGTGGGATTCGGAATGCCCCGGTCATTGAGCATTCGAGCAATGGCAACTTTTCCATAACCTTTGGAAAAGAGGGTAAAAACCTCCCTTACGATTTTGGCAGCTTCTTCATCAATTATCAGATGTCCTTTTTGCTCTGGGTCTTTCAGATAACCAAATAAGGCAAAAGCGCCTATATGCATTCCGTTTTTGCGTTTGTTTGTAAGTACACTTTTGATATTATCCGACATATCTTCCAAATACCATTCGTTTATAAGGCCGTTAATCTGGCGGGATTTTTTATTTCCTCTTACCTCGGTATCTGCATTGTCAACAACGCTAACAAAACGGATGCCCCATTCCACAAACTTTCCGTGAATATACTTTTCCACCATTTCAAGTTCGCGGGTAAACCGGGACTGTGTTTTACAAAGGACGATATCAAATTTGTGCTTTTCGGCATCGGTCAAAAGTCGGTTAAAATCCGGTCGATTACGGTCTGAACCAGTAAAATCATCATCGGAATATATTCCGTAAACTTCCCAGTTGTGCTCCATACTGTACTGCACAAGCATGGACTTCTGATTTTGAATGCTTTCGCTGTCCTCCGTCTCTACTTGCTTGTCTTTATCTTCTTCCGAAAGTCTGCAATAAATTGCTACCTTCATACTTTACCGCCTCATTTCAGTTGCGATAAAGACAAGAACTATTATTTGATGTAATCATAGTATACGCTCCTAAATCTGGCTTGTAAATTATTAATTGTGAAGTATGGTTTTGCCGCTCTCTATGTAATTAACTAACGAAATCCACAATTTTGTAAAATCCACTTTTATTTGTTCTCGATCTTTATTTTTAAAAATATTCGTGCAAACGATTTCTGTTTTCGCCATATTAATACCCCGCATTCAATAAAACATATGTATAGTCGATTGTCCAATATGCTCTTAGAAAAGATCGTCATTCGTTTTATCCTCAATTTTAAGCTGTATTCCGGAATCAGAGGAAGACAATGAAGCAGTTTCGGTTTCGTCTTCATCTGCATCAGGAAAAGGAAGATCATGATCAGCAATTTGAACAAAGCCGTTTACATATTCATTCGTCGTATACTCTTTGCGTTGTCCGTCAGGCAGAAATAGTATAACATGATTGATACGCCGGAGAATTGCCGCCCATGTTTCTGGCTGTTCAAGCTGAACGGCTCGGTGTTGCTGCAGCAGGTCAATGTTAGATATTATGTAAACTTGTGTGTAACAGGCGATCTTGTTAGAATAACGTGCGGGTAACTCGAGGGGGTAGCCGTCAAGAAAGTTCAGCAGTTGAGGAACGGAAAATTGTTCGCGGTACTCATCATAGATAACTGTATTTTCCCCACAATAATTATCGAAAGGATTTTTATAATCTGTAATTCGAAATACATCTTCATAATTGTACTTTTCCATGACGCTGCGGGTTTTGCCGAGGCCGGTAGGCCCCCAAATGTATGTAACATCTAATTTGCGGAATTGCTTTCTGAATTTTTCTGCGCGAATTGTTTGACGCGCCCGTTCTATATCGTTTATTCGGAGCATGAAGCCCGGATTGTTTTCCAGTATTTCATAATTACTCAACCCATCTTTTATCATTTCATAGAGGGTTTCGAGGTCAGTCCGTTCACCTTGCCGTTCTATCGGTATTTCGCCCCATTCTTCAAAGCTACCCGGAATTGCGGTATCGTGTTTTTCATCTTCCGCCCATTTTTCGCCCGATTTTGTGATGTAGTTTCGGTTCTCTTCCGAAGTGCCACGAGCAAGCTCTATATGGGCTTCTGGAAAGCGCCGCTTTATAGTTGTGAATCTAATTGCGGAAGACGAGCAGATATATATGTGCGTATGGAAAGTACCTTGTTCGCCACGTTCGTCTGACATAGCGTAATAAACAACGGATTTCATTTCCCCAATGGTTTCTTTTATCTTAGCATGGTCGAATCCCTTATCAGCCGGATTATTGATCGTCAGCTGGAATTTACGGCTTTGGGTGTCCTTTGACATAACATTCACCTACATTAATTCTAATATACAAATGGTAAATTATGGATAGCGACAAGCGATTGAAGTCGCCTAAAGGTAATACTGCCTTTAGTCTCCCGGAGCAGAGCAGGCAAGTCCGGCTTTTGCATTCTGCACGCCGTCCTTGCGCTCACTCCGGCTGAAAGCAATTACCGAGTAACTGCCGCAGCAATCGCCTTTTCGAGCTTGTCCATTTTAGATATATTGGGTACTGTGATAGGCCGAATTTTGCTGAATCCTTGCATAGCCAAATAACCGCAACCAGTTCCGCATGGTTCAATCAAGTCTGTATCATATTCTCCAAAAAGCATTTTGCGAGATTCTAGAGAAAGCGCACCTAGGCCTATTGCGCCAGTACATTGCTCTCTTGCACCGCTTTGAAACAGGCCAGAATCAGGTCTTTGGGTACTAAGAATGCAAAAGAAGTTCAACGTTCTGGATAAGAATAGCAGATTACTGAGAATTATTCTCTGTGCTTCAGCTGATTTCTTATCCAGAACCGTTAAGTAATTAATGTATGGCCCATATTCATCGAAGCAGACAAAAATAGGGGTTCTATCTTGTGAACCCTGTAACCTTGCCTCGAATTCATCATTGATTACTTTTAGACCGTTAGTACAGTCCAGATGACTATAATAACGTGCAAATGGAATGTTTTTTAGAAAACGAAGTTCATCGCTCCCTTTGAAATCCAAGATGTAAACTTTGCCCGTTGGTGCAATTCGAGATAATTTACCCATCAACAGTAACAACAAACTTGTTTTCCCCGAACCAGTAGGCCCGGCTAGAATCCAATGATGATTTTTTTCCATGTCAATACTGATATAATGCCGGATTCCATCAGAAAGCAAGTCCCTATCAAATACAAGCTTGAGCTTTTCCATGTCAAAAGTCCTCATCACTGGTATCAGGTTCGGATATTTCAGAATCAGTTACGATGTCTATTGAATGTTCAGCACGATATTGATATGCTGATGGAGAATTGATGAATAAGACATCTACATTGACAAACATGCCACAGTCTATGACATTGTCAATATATAACCAATTTCCGGTGGTTGTGTATATTTGCCCCGTAGAAACAAGATTATCAAGCCGAGTTTGTAGATGAAGTCGTATTATTTCCAGAGTTTCACAGTCAAAAGGATTTTTATTGATTTTATAGTACCTAACACGAGTAAAAACAAATCCGCTCTTTGCGATTTGTTGGGGCTGTAAATCGCTCACATCAATTGGAGGGTTGAGCATAGGCAACCGCGATTTTAATTCCCGGATAGCCTGAAACATCCCCAAAACGATAGCGTCAAAGTCCTGTTGAAATAACGTTGTATTTTTTTCAGATGTAGTTGAAGAATGCATATACTTGTGAACATACTTGTGAACAAAGTACACAACTGCGATTACTATCGCCATAGGAGCAAATAAGCCAATTCCAATACAGACAACAAACATCAAACTGCAAACACGAAAGATTCTAATCGTGCTAACTTCGCCGGATTTCCAAATATACTTTGTTATGTCAAAATAGAACCTTATAGCGGCCTGAATCCATTTGTTCTGTGAGTGAATTTCCCTTTTACCTTGAAAGTAAAGAAAGACAAGCAATGCACAAAATGTACACAAAAAGAGTAAGTAGGCAGCGAGAGCGATATTCAGTGCGAATGACAAATAGTCGTATACAGTCATCTCAATCCCTCCATTCAAGAAGTTTGTGAAGTAAATAGTCGTGAGTTTCCGGTGTATCGACCCACAGAACGGTCAGTAACAAGAATGCACCCTTATCCTGAATATCATCAATCGTTATAACCGAAAACTCGTTGTCGTAATTGGGAATAGTCCGTTCTGAAAGGATTAATTCGTTTATGTTTCTCTGTAAACAAATACGTATGTAGGAAAGCACACCATCATCAAGAATACTCATGTTGGCTGTTTTTCTCTTATTAATTCGCAGTTTTAGAAACTCAATCCCAGGCTGATTGTTACGTTCCCTCATTGGTTGCATTATTCGCGTCTGCCATGGAACTTTTATCCATGGCAGCTGCCGGTTTGAACGCCGCAGAGCTTGAATCAAGAGTCGGCAAATAACGGCTTCCTGTTCGCCGGTGATGGGTCGGATTTCTCCGGCCCCCGATCGCTTACCCATCAACCCGCACCCCCTTCCTTATAATCATCTCTGAAGCCCGCGCTGTAACCCTCAGTTCCTTCGTTTTCCAATCTTGCCATAATTTTGCATCCAGTTCTTTGAAGGATACAAAGATGAGTTGCCCAGACAGATTCCGTGAGGTAATCTCTTCCTGAGTAATCGGTGATTCTCCAGAGGTTACCTTGATTGTGATAGGCTCAAAATCAGGCATCGAGACGACCACAGCCCTATAGCCGGGTTCAACTTGATCTGTTGGCTTTCCGTCAACATAAATGCGGTTGGATTTTACACCCCTGAGCAATCCAACCCCATTGGGCGGGAAAAGCTGCTCGAGTGTTTGCTGTACTGAAAGTGCCATGTTTTTTTTTCTCCTTTTATTTTTGAGATAGCACGGCCCCGTATGAGAGAGCCGCGCCACCTCAGTGCTTGTTCTACAATTCGTCAAGAATCATCGGTGTCATTGTCAAAATCTCCCGGCTTGTACCGGTCATAGGAATGGGGTTCTAAAGAAAAACGTCCAAGATCATTTTCTTCCATGCAGTGTTTGTATCCAGCGTAAAATCCTTCCATGTAGGAATCCAAATGGATTTCGTTGTAGATTTTCTCCCAGTCGCTTAAATGTGCCATTTCACTTACCCTCCTTTTATACTGGTAATCCAGCTTCTAGTAGGCTGTAGTTCAACCTATGTGCATATCATCTCATAATCTTGGTTTATGCATTTTAGGTACAAAAATAGACATGCCTCATTGCCAAATGAGACATGCCTATAAAAAAATTCAAACGATGTTTTGCATTCCTTTCAATATTTTGGGAAATCGTAAAGTTTATTTAATTTTTTAATTAATGTTTGTACACATCCTTTTCTAATTTCTAAATATTTTGGACAATAAGAAATGCTTGTTTGTTTATTCGAACTTTTAATAAATAATTCCCATTTCAACTTATGATAAATACTTACGTTATTTTTTAAATAAATTCTGTCACTGGCTGGAATTTCGCTATCAGACATATTGAGTAGTATCACAGATAACAACCCATTTAGGCTGTATAATTTACTTACTTCATCAACTTTATCTTCGTCTGTTATATCTTCATTTTTACAAACCAGCTTAACTAATTCATCGTGATCTATGTGCAAAGGATTGTCTAACAATTCTTTGTACCCTGTTCCCCAATTAGAGTATTGCTGAAGAATTACGTCTTCGTTGTTTATTAATCGATTTACCATAAAAGGAGTATCATTTTCAAGATGTATGTTATCTATTGTAAAATCATCATATTGCAAGTTTGGACAAGTGCATCGAATACCAAGAGACATTCTTTTGCTACCTTCCCAGTAGGTTTCTTTTAATCCGGTTAAACTGGTGACGGTACTAATAACAGTTCCTTTAATATCTTCCGCCGAATCAATACATCCTTCTCTTGCTCGCCTGAAAATTTCAGTAAGAAAATCATATTCGTCGCATACCAATTGATAATATTTCATAACTCTTAAAACATGTTCCAGAATCATATAATTCACTTTAATGTTAGTTTTGATATCATTGACTGTTTGCATTTTTTACTCCCCCAACAATAATTATTTATATTATAATTATAGCAAATCAGGTTATTAGAATAAGACATGAAACTTTGCATGAATGAGTATCAAAAAAACGTCAATGTAGTTTGTAAAAAATACAACGTCCATTAATTTGTCTGTCAATATAGGAGAATTCCCAAACATTAAAACAATTTTTGTTGATAATGCTGAAAAGAGGCGCTAAATCATTAAGCGATACAGAGCCTAAATCCTCGCCCGCCGGGGTCTCGACGAGAAAAACGTAATCTGCGAAGTCTCTGAATATGCTCCGCGGCCGCATAGGCCGAATCGCTCCGCACCGGGGAAGTATCTGACAGTGACTTTCGTGGACTGAATATAAAAATAGACCCGTGCTATCTGTAACACGGGCCAGTTTGTAAAGTCTTTAAATAAATTGAAGACCTGCTCTTTTTATGAACAGGCCTTATTATTTAATGTTTGATTAGTGAAGATAATGTCCTTCAACTGGGCCTACAGGCGATGAGCCGGTTCCAGGTGCAATGTGAGTTACCTCTGCATGCCCACCGCCTAATGGATTGCTTGGACCTGCATAAACTCCAGTGCCTTGGTCTCCAGTGTTGTCCTTACCGTTGTTTGTTGATGGGTTAGACGAGTTTGTACCACTCGATGGTTTGCTATTTGATGGTTTATTACTCGTTGTTCCATTGGATGGCTTGCTATTCGTTGTGTTGCTTGAGGTGGATGGTTTCGCTGGTGTTTGATTCTTCAGCGTTCCATCATTGTATAATTCTTTGACTGACTGGTCAATTTGTTCTTGTGGTAATCCAGAATCTTTTAGTCTTTGCCTTAAAGTGGCTTCAGTTGGGTCTGTGCCTGTTAATTTACTTGAGGTAGTTTGTGAGCTTACAGAAGATGACACGGTTTCTGAACTGGTTGTAGATGAAGATGTATTTGAACTTGTTATTGCCGCAACCGATTTAGGTTGAGGGCGGTTTTTTATTGCATAGGTGCTAACACTACAGATAATTACAAATATCACTATACCGATGATAATATACGAAATCCTAGCCTTTTTCATGTAAACGTCTCCCAATTTATGTTCTATTAGAATTCTATAAAAGTATTGTAGCATGCAATTTGTTAAAAATAAACATTTTTTATTGCTTCAAAGGTAAATCCATAAAGATAGCATCAAAATAATAGGCTTGTCCTTACCGATATGTTTTGTATTTTTTTCTCTTCAACGATGAATGTAGTCTTTACAAAATCGCCCCATCGGCCGCCAAGTCCTCGTGGATATCTGTAATGGGATCTCCTTTTACCTGCATTGAGGCAGCAGTGAAGGGGAATCCGCTTGAGTCTGACGGATAGATTCCGGTCGTATGGTTGACGAAATATGAGTCAAATCCGCTTGCTTTGATTTGTTCAGGGGTGAGATTCAGTGTCAGTTGGTGAACAATCGCCGCAATCATCTCAAAATGTGCAAGCTCCTCCGTCCCTATATCTGTCAGCATGGCTTTCAACTCCGGGTACGGCATGCTGTAACGCTGGCTCAAATAGCGCAGCGACGCGCCAAGCTCGCCGTCAGGACCGCCATACTGAGCAATAATCATTTGTGCAAGTCTGGGGTTTGGATTTTTAATGTTGATGGGGTACTGTAAACGTTTTTGATAACTCCACATTATTTGTTCGCCTCCTCATTTAAATCCCATGGCCATGGATCGGCGATCCAAGCCCAGCGGCTTGCCTCACGAGGTGTTTCGTTTAATGGACCGTAAGCGGCTACATACTGTGCAACGGCTTCCGCAAGCATTTTCTGGGTTTCTTCATGCTTCTGTGCAGCTTTGCAGTCACCGGGATGAGTGTCAAGGTAAACGTGCAATTCCCACACCGCAAACTGATATGCGGAAATGCGGCGCTGTAATCTTTCCTGTTCACTCATTTGGAGCCACCTCCCAAAAACGGTTTGTCAAGCTCCGGAAATAATGTTCCTACTTCTAAACCTTTTTCCGGAGAATAAGTTGTATTAAACTGTTGAAATGGAACATAAGCCATTGCTACTACCGGCATTGCGGGAAGCGGTGTCGGGTTCAGCGTACAGCCCTGATCGTCCATCTTCATTGTAGCTTCCATTGTGTTTCTCCTTTCATGTGCATTGGTAGTGATTACCTCAATCACATATTATGCGGATGAATTATGAACGTGTTATTCCTTTCCGATTGAAAATATGATTTGCACCGTGCGGCAAGGTTTCATAAAAATACGGATACGAAGCGGCTCGCTTTGTATCCGTATAATTCGTTTTATTGTAAACTGTTTTCCACGCATTTCCGAAGCTCTTCAAAGGAGTAAATATGCTCGGCACTGTTCCAGACAGTATCTTTAACGGCGCTTGGCAGAGATGCGTAATAACGCCCGGCCTCATTATTTTCCTCAATTAAACTGCTTAAATTACGGTAAGGTTCTGTCATACGATTCACCTCCGCTTGTAGTCTTTACGGAAATTGATGAAATAAACGGTACTTTGAGACCCGTTTCAGCTCGGATAGACTGCCATCAGAGAGTGCAATGTATTTCAAGCATAGGCAAACCGAAGAAATAATCATATAAAAATCCTTTTTTGTCCAGCGAAGAAAAACGGGAAAAACATAGGATTTTGATGAAAACAGGCGGCTACGGGCGCGATATTTGCAGATTCGTATTCCAAACACTCAGATTGACCTAGCAGATTTCAGCGGCATATGATATAGCAGCCTGATAAAAGGAGGTGACACCATGGGTTTGTATCGTTGTTCTGATGAACATGACAATTATCAGAGTGCTCGGGATTTCTTCCAGTATGACGGCGGAAAATATAACAATAAATTTGAAAGAGAAGATAATAGATGTTGCGACTGGGACGACAAGGATCGCGACAAGGATCACGACAAGGACCACGACAAGGACCACGACAAGTGCAAAGAGAAAGAGCATGACAAGAAAGACGAATGCGAAAAGAAAGACGATTGCGACAGCGAGAGCGCAAGAGCCTTGAAAAAGATTCTTTGCCTACTTGACGACCTGAATAACAGAGATCTCCGTATTCTTGACGATATTATTGACCGGCTTCTGTGCAGCCGTAAGAAAGACTATTAATGTAAACTACTTCCTCCTCCTTTCATGAGAATAATAGTCAATTAACTTGAAAACAGGACCAATCTCCATTTTCTTGGATGTTTTCTAAGGTTAACTGACTAAAAAATAAAGAGGCGCTCCGTTTCAGAACGGAGCGCCTCAAATTCGCACTCGGGTGATTTACCTTTTTAAGAGCCCTGAAACAGCCTTTTCAATTTCCACCACGATGAGGGGAACAAGGGACAAGCCTGCAACGGCCAGCCATTGCGGGCCCGTGAGCATGGCTGTCTTAAATATGACGGACAGAGGACGAAATACAATGACGGAAACCTGCAGAAAAATACATACCAGCGAGGCGAGTACGAGCTTGGGATTTGCGAAAAGCCCCGCTTTAAAAACAGAGTGTGGGGAGCGCATATTGAAGGTATGGACTACCTGTGAAAGGCTCAAAACGGCAAATGCCATGGTACGACCAACCAGCGGCACGGCAGGATCCGCGTCAAAGTGAGTTCGGCCGATGCTGTACGCCAGCAGGGACAGCGCACCGATCAGACAGCCCTCTACAATAATGTTATAGCCCAGTCCTCCGCTGAAAATGCTTTCATTCGGTTTTACGGGCTTTCTTTCCATAATGTCTTCCGGAATCGGTTCCACACCCAGAGCGAGCGCTGGGAGTGAATCCGTAACCAGATTGACCCAAAGAAGCTGAATCGCCAGCAGCGGACTGGGAAGCCGCAGCAGAAAACCGACAAAGATCGTCAGGATTTCACCGATATTGCAGCTAAGTAAAAAATGAACGGTTTTTTTAATATTTTCATAAATGCCGCGGCCTTCGCGCACAGCGGTCACAATTGTGGCAAAATTATCGTCAGCCAGAATCATATCGGAAGCGGCTTTAGCCACATCCGTACCGGACATCCCCATGGCGCAGCCGATGTCGGCTGTGCGCAGCGCGGGCGCGTCGTTTACGCCGTCACCCGTCATAGCGACGATTTCACCGTGGGACTGAAACGCCTGCACAATCCGTACTTTGTGTTCAGGTGAAACACGCGCGAAAACAGAATAGCGGTAAATATTCCGTTCCAGTTCGGTTTGAGTGGTATGGTTCAACTCGGCGCCCGTCATTACCTGACTTCCGTTTTCCAAAATACCGAGCTGCCCTGCGATTGCAGCCGCGGTGGCCGCGTGGTCGCCGGTAATCATGACGGGCCGAATCCCTGCTTTTTTGCACAGTGTAACCGCGGACTTCGCCTGCGGCCGCGGCGGGTCAATCATGCCGATCAAGCCGCAGAAGCGCAGTTCTGATTCAACATTCTGGCCTTCAACCGGCTTGAAGTCGATGTCGCGATAAGCAACGCCGATGACGCGCAGCGCGCGGGCGGCCATCTCCTCGTTCTGGCGGGGCGCGCCCTGGGTGCAGTGTGTAAATAGCACATCAGGCGCACCTTTTGAAATGACCCGGTATTTTCCGTCTTCCAGCTTATGTACGGTGGTCATCATCTTCCGTTCGGAAGTAAACGGAATCTCCATAATTCGGGGGTATTTGGATTCAAGTAGCGATTTGTTTTCTGTACAGGCGGTGACGATGGCAGCCTCAGTTGGGTCGCCGTGCGCTTTGCCGCCGCTGATGGTACAATTGCTGCACAGCGTGGCAAGACTCAGCAAATTTTGTCCTTCCGGGGAATGAAGAACGATTTTGCCGCCTGAATTCTGCAATTCCATAACAGTCATGCGGTTCTGTGTCAGGGTTCCGGTTTTATCGGAGCAGATCACGCTGGCGCTGCCGAGCGTTTCCACTGCGGGAATACGCCTTACAATGCCTCTTTTCGCAGCCATACGGCGCATGCCGATTGCCAGCACGATCGTCACAACTGCGGGCAGTCCCTCCGGAATTGCCGCCACAGCCAGGCTGATGGAAATCAGGAACATGTCGAGCGGTTCAACATGCTGGAACAAACCCATAATAAAAATGATGCCGCAAATGATGAGCGCGCCAATGCCAAGCCAGCGCCCTGTTTGTGCCAGCTTTTTTTGCAGCGGCGTCTGAGGTGGCTGCTGGTTGGTAATCATATGCGCGATTTTACCAACCTGCGTGTCCATTCCCGTTGCGACTGCAATACCCGCGCCGTGACCCGACAGAACGGAGCTGGTCGAGAACACCATATTGTGCTGGTCACCGAGCGGGGTTGCGGCGGGGCAGACAACGTCCGCTTTTTTGCTCGCTGCCAAACTTTCTCCGGTCAGCGCACTCTCGTCGGTTTTCATATTCACCGCTTCCGTCAGGCGGATGTCTGCGGGGACAAGATCGCCGGTTTCCAGTATTACCATGTCGCCCGGCACAATGTCACTTGCGTCGATTTCCTTGATCTTGCCGCTGCGGAGCACCTGTGCTTTGGGGCTTGAAAGCTTTTGCAGCGCTTCGATGGCTTTCTCCGCGCGGCTTTCCTGAATAAGCCCGATGATTGCGTTCAAAATAACGATAACTAAAATGATAATGGAATCAATGTAGTCGCTGTTGTGCTGAATGTAGGAGGTAATAAACGAAATTGCGGCAGCAATCAGCAATATGATAATCATAAAGTCTGAAAACTGTGCGAAAAAACGGAGGAGAAGGCTTTTTTTCTTTGCTTGAGCCAGTGCATTGGGGCCGTATTCCTTTTTACGTCTGGCTACCTCCTGCCCGGACAGGCCTGCTTTCAAATTCGTATTCAGCCTTTTTTCACACTCGCTTTTCGACAGACTTTGCCAATCCACATTTATCAACCCCTTGTTTTGAGTGTCAGCGATCCCAGGTAAACGATGATTCAGCCACAGCAATTCAAAGCCGAGAAAATACTGGATTGAGTGACTTCAGAATTGCTTTAATCAGCGATTACCCGAAAAAGGGATGGTTCTACGTTCGTCCTTTTGCTTCGAAATAGCAGGGGAAGAAACCACACCTATGATTGGCTGACTTTCGGATTGTTATAAATATATTCCCTATGCTGCGAAAATATTGGTGTTATTTTTTTAATGTGATATGAACTTGTGAATAATAGGACAATTTATCTAATAATGAGCCTGAATGGTGCTCAAAAATCCTTATAAGAAATTAGTTAATGTGTATGATTACTATATCTGTGCGCATATTAACAGTTTATACAAATATATAGCGCAAAAGCAAATTTGTATATTGTAGATATGGAATGAATCTTGAAAATTCCATAATTATGCATTATGATTATAACAAACGAGAGTGGTAAATTTTCACACAGAGGGGCGATAACATGAGGAAGCTGGTCGGGCACGTTCAACTTCAGGGAAAGCGCTTGACTTATTATGTCATTGGCGACAGCAACCGCGGCTACGGGGTACAGATTACCGAAACCTGCATTGAAAAAGCTGGTCAAATTCTTTGTACCAACTTGGACGAAGCGCTTCAATTCGCGCAGAAACTGCGCCGCTGTTCTGTTTTTCCGTCCAACCTTGCCGAAGTTGTACAAGATCAACGGGTAGATCATAATATTGATTGACAAAATGTTTTCACTAATTTATACTGGAAATAAATAATATTATAAGGAGTGTATGTTAAATGAAGAAATATATTTGTGACGCTTGTGGTTACGTTTACGATCCTGCAGTGGGCGATCCTGACAGCGGTATTGCACCCGGAACAGCATTTGAAGATCTTCCTGACGATTGGGTTTGCCCCCTCTGCGGCGTTGGCAAAGACATGTTTTCAGCAGAGTAATTTGCATACAAAGGAAGTTTTTTCATGAGTGCGTTTCAAATTAAAGAGAACGTGTATTCAGTGGGCGTTTTGAATCCTTCGCTCCGTGTATTTGATATTATCATGTGGGCGGAGTACGGTACGAGCTATAATGCTTACCTGATTACCGGTGAAAAAAACATCTTAGTGGACACGGTGCATGAGCCTTACTTCGGGGAGTATCTTGACAACATTCAAAGTGTTGTTGATGTTTCCAAAATAGACTGCCTGATTATGAACCACACAGAGCCCGATCACTCGGGCAGTGTGGCAAAATTGCTGGCATTGAACCCCAACATTACGGTTTACTGCACAATGGCCGCGAAGAAATATCTTTCTGCCATCACCAATCGGGAGTTTGACTGCGTGGTAGTCAAGCAGGGCGATAAGCTGAATTACGGCAGCGGCGAACTGGAATTTCTGATTGCCCCGCTGCTTCATTGGCCGGATTCCATGTTTACATGGATGCCCGAAAATAAAATCGCGTTTACCTGCGACTTTTTGGGCACACATTTCTGTGAGCCGACCATGCTTGATACCGGAGTGAAATATCAGGATAAATTCCGCGAGCAGTTCCGGCACTATTACGACTGCATTTTTGCGCCGTTTAAGCCCTATGTGCTTGCCGGTCTGGACAAGCTGAAAGATTTGCCGCTGGAATTAGTCTGTACCAGCCACGGCCCCATGCTGACGGAATTTATTCAGGAGGCAATGGCGCTTTACCGTGAGTGGAGTGCGCCTACAGTGCACGAAAAACCAATTATCGCTATTTTATTTGCTTCCGCATACGGCTGCACCACAAAGCTGGCGCAGGCCGCTTATGACGAACTGAAAGAAGATACCGGTCTGGATGTGCGCATGATTAACGTTGTGTTCGCACCGTTTGAGGAAGTCGCGGCGCTTGCCAATGAGGCGGACGCGCTTTTGATGGGCTCCTGCACCATTAACCGTGACGCGCCCAAAATCATTTGGGACGTGCTTGCCAGCATCGACGCCATCAATACCAAGCAGAAGCCCGCGGGGGCGTTTGGTTCCTATGGCTGGAGCGGGGAAGCGGTTCCGATGCTGCAATCGCGTTTGGAGCATTTGAAGTACAAGTTTATCGGCGAAGGCATGAAAGTGAACTTTATGCCGGATGAAAGCGATTTTGCGGCAATGAAAGCATATGCGCGCGAGCTTGTTTCCGCAATAAAATAGTATAGTCAGTTCACTTTAGAAAACATCCAAGAAAATGGAGATTAGTTCTGTTTTCAAATGAACTGGCTATATTACCAAATCATAACAAAGAGGGCGGCTGAAATCAGCCGCCCTCTTTGTTTATTGGTTTGCGCGTATATTTGCGTTTTACGAAATCCAGCCCATTTGTTGGGCCAGACGGTAGGTTTCGGAATTTTTGTCATGTACAGAGTATCTTCCTCCGCCGTTGAGACGAAATTTTGTCTGACCGGACGGCAGCTGATATTTCACGAATTCGTCCCTGGGGGTCAGTGAATCTTTAAAATTGACCTGAACCGTGATGTGCGTGTTATTTCCTTGGTCGGATTTATGGTTCAGAATATCCTGCTGTATGGCGTCCAACAGCTTTTGCTTCACATCTTCATTAGGCACATAGGACATTTGATTTTCTCCGTTGCCCTGACCGACATCCACACTTTTTACGTCGGCTGCGCCAACATGAAAAATCATGTCGGTTCCCTTCGCGAACTCCGGATTTTCGGTAACCTTTTTTTGTATTGCACTGAACTTATCCCAATCTGCTGAGCCATCACCGTCGAAAAGGTTGTAAGTGCGTGAGATTACCTTTCCGTTTTTCAAGTGATAGGTCAGGGGAATGGATGAGCCGACAGAATTACCGATACGGTAGGGGTAAGCACCGGTGCGGTAAGAATCAATGAACGTTTTCTGCATATCAATGGCAGCCTGTATGCCTGCTTGATTGAATACAACAGGTTTTATCTGCTTAGGAGAGTTTCCGTTTTCATCATAAATTACGGTACAGCCGCTGCCGTCCACGAAACTGTATCCGGAGTCAATTGTAACGCTTGCAACATCTGCCGCGTTGGGAATGCGGGTATCGTAACCTAAGCCTCCCGTAGCTACGATACCGTAAAACACCGCGAATGCGGCCGCAAAGGTGCCGTACCATTTGAAGCTTTTCTTTATGTGAGCGAAGCCGCGTGAATAAATTGCTTCCACAATGACATGAACAAGAGCGGAACCTGCCGCCAGCCCAATGAAGAAGCCGCCGCGAATATTGGTATTGAGGAAAAGCCCCAGGCCAATTCCGCCGACCGCGGTTAAAATAAACCGGATTATGATTTTGGGGATTGGAAACGCGAAATTATTTTCCGCGCATTCGCTCTTTCGTTTCCGGTAAAGCACCACCGAACCCGCCAGGATCAGGATTGTCATGACAATCCACCAAACAAGGAACCCGGTGCTGCGGCTGCCGGTAAATGCAACCACCGCCGCAGGGAACGGAGCGAGGGCTGTGATAAGGGTAAGCCCGTTTCTCCAGTTGAAGTCAAAACCGGGTAGGGTTAAATTCATAACAGTGACCCCGCACAGGATTAAAATCGGGTAGCCCGCGTTTACGCCCAGAATGGAAAGCACCGTATCCAATGTAGTTCCGCTGCAAACAGCCATGAACATACTGAAGGTAAACGCCGCCGTGCCCATCAGAATAACAATGAACATTTGCGTCCATATAGACGGGGAACCGTTCATATAGGAAATGCCCCAGGCTAGCCGTATAATTTCTAAAATAGCGGTATTCAAGACCAGCGGAATGTATAAAATAGTCAGACCGGCGCACCAGCGGCCCAAAAGCATCGGAGTGCGCCCGACGGGGAGCGCGTGAAACAAATCCACGCTTCTTTTGCCGTGCATATAGTTGAACAGAAGTACACACAGAATAATAGCGAAAAGAAGAATAATGCAAATCACAAGGAAAGAAGTCGAGTGCAAAAACGAGTCCATGTACCGGGATAAGTAAAGCTCCCGGCTTAGATGAGTTTTATCTATATCAGGGTATTTTGCCCATTCTTCCGCTTTCTGCTGTAGCGACAGCAGGGGAATCAGCGGCAGCGACAGGAACAGCAGTACCGTCAGCAGCGCGCCCATGCCGCGGTTTTTCTTTAAAGACCAGCGGTATACGCTGCAAAATTCCGCCAGGCGGTTATTTGAGGATGTTTTCGATGTCATAACCGGCCACCTCCATTTCACTGATAAAAACTTCCTCCAGCGTCAGGGGGAGAATTTCGGAGAAAACAGGGTCCATGGAATTGATTTTTTCCATGATTCCTTCCTTGGAACCGCGCACTACAAGATTAATCAGTGAGCCGCGCTGTTCCGCCTTTACAATATCCAGCGGCGCAAAGGCGCTCATTTCCGGCATCGGCTTCAGAACGGCCTGTACTTTGTTGATGCCGAGCTTCAGTTCGTCCAGATCACGCTCCAGAATCACGCCGCCTTTGTGCAGAAATCCGATATGGTCGCAGAAATCCTCCAGCTCACGAAGATTATGGGAAGCAATCAGCACGGTCATGCCGCGCTCCGAAACCTCATTGGAAACAATGCGTTTCAACAGTTGGCGCATGACCGGGTCAAGCCCGTCAAAGATTTCGTCCATCAGCAGGTAGTCGGGCTGCGTGGAAAGAGCCAGAACCAAAGCCGCCTGGCGCTGCATTCCTTTTGACATGTTATTGATTTTTTCTTTCTTGCCTATGGGAAACAGATTCGAAAATTCCTGATAGCGTTTACTGCTCCAGTTTGGATAAATTTTAGAGTAAAAATCCGCCATTTCCGCCAGTGTTGCCTGCGCAATAAAGTACGGATAGTCCGGGATAAAAAATAATCTGGATTTTACCGATGAGTTTTCAAACGGCGCCGCTCCGTCCACCAGCACCTCACCGCCGTCCGGCTTGAAAATTCCGGCAAGCGTGCGCATAAACGTCGATTTTCCCGCACCGTTCGAACCGATCAGTCCGAATAGCGAACCGGAACCGACGCGGAAGGAAATTCCGTCCAACGCTACTTTTGTATCAAACCGCTTTGTGAGAGTTTTTGCCTCAATCATGCTTTTCCACTCCTCCCGAAAGATAATATTGATGTACCTTTTCTACAAATTCAGCTTCGCTGACACCACAGCCTGCGGCGCTCTTGGCTGCCTCCTCCAGTTTCTTAAAAGCAATTTCCCGCTGCCGTTTGACGGCGGAATTGCTGTCTAAAATAAATGAGCCCTTGCCCGGTACCGAGTGGATGATTTCGTCCCGCTCCAACATCTGATATGCCTTTTGCACGGTGTTTGGGTTTACGCCCAACTCCAGCGCAAGAGCCCTCACACTGGGAAGAGGTTCCCCCGGGTCAAACGCGCCCACTGCTGCCATTTGCGTGACAGATTGATACAGCTGCTCATAAATCGGCAGCCTGCTTTTGTAATCCAGTGTGAACAATAGAATCCTCCTTCCTGTTTGTACTGTATTATTATGATTAATACAGATAATATAGCAGAATATATCGCTCATGTCAATCGGCAAAAAATAAAAAAGAAGGTGTTGCAAAATGAATGAAAATTCATTTTGCAACACCTTCTTTACGGAAAAATTTCTTGTGGGTCGTGATTAGACTTTTCCGGCATGGTTGGTATCATTTATTCATTATGCAACAGCCCCTGCAAATAACTACGGCTTTTCCTGAGGAGGTGCCTCCGGCGCTTTTGTATTTTCAAACAGTTTGGGGAGCAAGCCTGACTGGGATAAAATCTGGTACAGAAGCGCCAGCATGGAAAAGTAAATCAGCACCCAGAAATTCCCCGCAACAATCGCGAAATAAATTGCCGCCAGCATATACAGCGGATGAATGTTAATGGAAGAGGAGACGAGCTTCGGTTCGATTACCTGCCGCAATGCTGTAATCAGCAGCCAGCACACCAGCAGCGCCACCGCCTTGAAAACATCGCCGGTAAACAGGTAAATCACCGCAAGGGGAATGTAAATTGTGCCGGGACCGAGAACGGGAAGAATGTCGGCGACTCCGGTTATGATACTCAGTACCAGCGGATAAGGAACGCCCAGCGCAAAAAAGACAATGAGGGTCTCCAAAAATGTAATGAAGTAAACCAACAGGTAAGAAAGCACATAACGGCCGCTCATGTTCACACCGTGCTTTGAGGCGGTTCTCAGGCCGGCTGCAGCTTTGTCCGGCAAATAAGCGACGACATACCTTTTAATTACCGACATGTCCTTGGAGAAGAAATAAGTAGAGAAAATCATTACGATTAACAGGGTAAAGACCATAGGAAGCGAAGTCAGAAATTTTAAAGTGCCACCCAGTATTTTGGTGGCAATACTCGCCCCGGACTGTACCGCGCTCATAAGCTGTTCACGGTTTTTTTCAATGAAGCTGGCATCTATTTTGCTTAAATAATCCCCTATTTGGTTAAAAATCGAATTAATTGGCGCGGTCAAATCTCCAAATCCGCTGCTCGAAAGTTTAGCCATATAGTCGATCAGATTATTGATTTCCAGTACCAGCCAATAGCCTAGCAGAAAAATCAGACCAAACAGAACTGCGAAAACGAGCAGTGTGGACAAGGACGACGCAATCCACGGCCTGAAATGGAGGCGGTTCTTCATTGTCCGTATCAGTGGCTGCACCGTCAGTGCGAGTAAAAATCCTGCAAGGAACGGGAAAGTGTATTTCAGTGTGGCGGCAAAGAAAAGGAATCCCACAGTGAAGGCGACGAAAAAAATAACCAGCGGCTTCAAGCGGGTAAGCTGCTGCCGTTCCATCAATTTGAATCCTCCTTGTATTTTGTATGATATAAGCGTATTATTGTCTATTATAAAGTATAACCGTAAAAAAATAAAGCATAAAAAAGACGCTTCGCGGTAAACGAAGCGTCGGGAACACGGAGTTAATGCTTATTTTTCTCTTCCTAACAGCCAATCAACAGAAACATTTAATATATTGGCCAAAGCAGAAAGTTCAAAATCAGTTACATAACGAATTTGACCTTCTAATTTGGACAAGCCCGAGGCGTTCATGTCAACCCCGTTGACCTGCAGCTGCGCTAAAAGCTCTTTTTGCTTCATTCCCTGATTCTTGCGCGCCATCTCAACACGCGCTCCGACCAAATTGCGGGTACCAAGTGCCTGTTTGCGTAATCTCATTGAATTCATCTCCCAAGTAACATATTTGGTACATAGTTTCTACCAATCATCTTTTCTTACAAAAATTTCGACATAATTGCAGTATGTCGGAATTTTCTTCAGAATTTATTGTCTCATCGTGATATAGTATAATATCTTTTTGTGAAAAATACAATAAAAGAGTGAAATTTTTTCATTTCGATTTTTCAAATAAACCCAACGTTGTATAATCGTTACTAATGTGAGTCCATTTTATTTGTTATTTTTCCATAAACTTGTTATAATATTCCTGTAACCTAATCTTTTTCAGCAGATAATATGCAGGATATTTTGTGCTGTTCTATAATATGACAGGCAATAGACTTGTAGTTACTGCCAAGAGCCAAACAATTCAAACAATTATTGGAGTGGGTAATGATGAAGGAAAAAAACGGAACAAAACCGAATTTGACGATGCTGACCGATTTTTATGAAATAACAATGGCGAACGGTTATTTTGCAAACGGCTACCGTGATAAAATTGTGTATTTCGATATGTTTTTTCGACATATTCCGGACGAAGGCGGCTATGCGGTTATGGCCGGCGTGCAGCAGCTTGTGGATTATCTGAAAAATTTGGAATTTACCGACGATGACATTGAGTATCTCCGCGGATGTAAGCTGTTTCGCGAGGAGTTTATACAGTATCTGAAAAATTTCCGCTTTTCCTGTGATGTCTGGGCCGTACCTGAAGGAACACCCATTTTTCCGGGTGAACCGATTGTTACAGTGCGTGGCCCGGTGATTCAGGCACAGTTTGTCGAGACAATGGTACTGCTGTGTATCAACCATCAAAGCCTGATTGCTACAAAAGCCAACCGCATTGTGCGTGCGGCACAGGGAAGAGCCGTTATGGAGTTCGGCTCCCGCCGGGCACAGGGCGCCGACGGCGCTATTTACGGTGCCAGGGCTGCCTACATTGGCGGATGTGTCGGCACGGCCTGTACGATTTCCGACCGTGATTACGGTGTGCCCGCTCTTGGTACTATGGCGCACAGCTGGGTGCAGCTTTTCGACAATGAGCTGGAGGCCTTCCGCGCCTACGCAAAGGAATATCCCACGAACTGTACGCTTTTGGTCGACACCTACAATGTGCTGAAATCCGGCGTGCCCAATGCGATCCGCGTGTTTAACGAAGAACTGCTTCCGAATGGTCATCGCCCCGCAGGAATCCGCATCGATAGTGGCGATATTACCTATCTTTCCCAAAAAGCAAGGAAAATGCTCGACGAAGCAGGGTTTCCTGACTGTAAAATCTGTGCTTCTAACTCGCTTGATGAGTATATTATACGGGATATGCTGATACAAGGTGCACGCGTCGACACATTCGGCGTCGGCGAAAGGCTGATTACTTCCTCCAGCGAACCTGTTTTTGGCGGGGTGTACAAGCTCAGCGCAGTTGAGGACGGAAGCGGTAAAATTACGCCCAAAATTAAAATCAGCGAAAATGTTTCAAAAATTACGACTCCTTGCTTCAAAAAACCGTGGAGGCTTTTTGACAGCGAGAGCGGGAAGGCGATTGCGGACGTTATTGCGATGCATGATGAGGTCATTGACGACACAAGGCCCTACGAAATTTTTGACCCCGAGCATATTTGGAAGCGCAAAAAGCTGACGAATTTCCGTGCTGTTCCGCTGCGTGAAAAAATATTTGAGAACGGTCAGTATATTGGGCAGGAGCACGAATTGGACGACATCAGAAATTACTGCTTGGAACAGGTGGAGACGCTCTGGGATGAGGTTAAGCGATTTGAAAACCCGCATCAGTATTATGTGGATCTGTCACAGCGGCTGTGGAATGAAAAGAATCGCCTCATTTCCGATTATTCCTATTAAGCGGGTCTTATATATAAAAGCTGAAATTGCATCTGACGAGGCCAGTCGTATTTTTAGTTGGAACTAATAAAATTTTGAATTTTTAAAACAAGACCTAATAATTGTCATTCGTGTTTGTGCTCTGTGTGATTGACAGATCGGGGAAAAGCGGTTAAAATAGAATTCGCGAGCAGACTGAACAGCTGCGGACACAGCTCGAAAGGGCGTGCCCGAGGAAAGTCCGAGCTCCACAGGGCAGAATAACGGCTAACGGCCGCCGGGGGTGACCCCAGGGAAAGTGCAACAGAGATATACCGCCGGAAACGGTAAGGGTGGAAAGGCGAGGTAAGAGCTCACCAGCGCGCGGGGAACCGCGCGGCTCTGCAAACCCTATTCGGAGCAACACCGCAGAGGAACATGATGCGCCTGCCCGGCGCGTTCCGAGAAGGTGGCACTGAGCCGGTATGGCAACATCCGGCCAAGATAGATGGCTGTTCACGACAGAACTCGGCTTACAGGTCTGGTCGCACCAATTATGCAGAAAACCCGCTGATTCAGCGGGTTTTTTCATTTCACAGATTATAGAATCCGTTTAGATATGCTATTGTCCTTGGTGTATGCTCTGCACTAACTTTTCATACCGGTCAGAACAATGCCCTCGACGAAACTACGTTGGCCCAGTAAATAAACGATAATGCCGGGTACAATGGTCATACACGTTGCCGCCATGGCATAGTTCCATTTGGTGCCAAATGCGCCTGTAAAGGTGGTAAGACCGATAGCAAAGGTATAATTATCCATAGTGTTGATGTAAATCATCTGTTGCAGCAGGTCGTTCCACTGCTGAATAAACAACAGCATAATGACGACTGCGATCGCAGGCCTTATGGACGGTACCAGAATGGACCATAAAATACGCATATGGGAGGCACCGTCAATTTCCGCCGCCTCGTCCAGCTCCTTGGGAACGCTTCCCATGAACTGCTTCAGGAGAAAGATATTAAAGAATCCGCCGCCTGTAAAGAATGGCAGAATCAGCGGCCAATATGTATTATTAAGCCCTAACCCGCGCGTCCAAAAAATATACAGAGGAATAAATGTGACCATTCCCGGCAGCAGTATCGTACCGACGCATAATGTGAAAAGCAGCTTCTTCCCTTTGAATTTCAGTCTGGCAAAGGGATAAGCGCTGAAAATGCAGGTGACTGTACCCGCTACCACGGATGGAATAATGATTGTAAATGTATTTTTTAAATATGTCCAATATTTAAACGATTCCAGAGTACGGGAGTAGTTTGACCACAACCATTCCTGCGGTAAAAATTTAGGCGGATAGGCGTATAGTTCACCATTGCTGATCACCGATGAGCGGAAAACCCAGTACAACGGCAGCAATGCAAGCGCTGCCGAAAAGGCAATTACGATCAGTGAAAATAAATTGGCAAGTTGGGAGGAACGTTTTTTGCTTGCCAGCAGGCTGCGTGGTTGAGTTTGTTTGATTTGTTCCATCAGTCGTTGCCACCTTCCCCGAAGAACTGTGATTTATTTGTTTTAAACAGAATCATCGTCGCGATGCCCACTAATACAAAGAATACGGCAGCGTAGGCGCATCCGTAGCCGATTTTGTTTTTCTGGAATGCATTGAGATAAATGATGTAGGACATGAACATAGAACCGTTCTGCGGCCCGCCGTTAGTGATTGCGAGCGCCGGATTGATTACCTGCAGATTGCTGATAAGCGCCATTAATACGTTATAAAAGATGATGGGCGAAATGCTTGGAATCGTAATGTGCCAGAAGCACTTCCAGGAATTCGCGCCGTCAATTTGTGCCGCTTCCAGATATGTACGCGGAACGTTTTGAAGACCGGCAAGGAAAATGACAATTAGGTTGCCGCTACACCAAACAGCGATTACCGCGAGTGAGGGGAGTACTTGATCCGGACTTTGCAGAAATTGCTGCGGCTGCATCCCCATAAGACGCAAGGCGTAATTGATCAGGCCGTAGTTCACCTCATACAGCCAGCGCCAGGAGGTAAATACGCCCACGGCGGGAAGCATATACGGGATAAAAAAGATAGCGCGCCAAAACGGACGCGTGGGTATTTTCCGGTTTAGCAGCAGCGCAATAAAGAGCGAATAGGCGAGTGACGACAGTACGGCTATAATCGAATATACGATCGTAACACGCAGAGAGTCATAAAAATACATATCACGGGTAAATATTTTTATAAAGTTGGCGAGACCCACAAATTTGGGCGCGGTCAGGCCGTTCCAATCGAACAAGCTTAAGATGAAAACTGAAATCGTGGGGACATAGCTGATAATTGAAAGCCCCAGAAATACGGGAATTAGACAGAGGTATGCTGTTCTGGACTCTTTTTTTTGTCTGGCTCTTCCGCTTGTCGCTTTTTCTGCTTTGTTTTTTACTGTGATGCTGGGCGGTAATACCGCTTCTGTGCCGCTTTGTTTCATTTTGACCACAATTTGGCCCCCTTCCCGAAAAACCGTATCGGGATGCCAACCTTTTAGAAGGAGGCACCCCGGTATGGCCAAGTGCTGTCATACGCTTAATTTAGTTAAGATATTATTTGCATTTAGTAGACATTACTACTTTTTACCGCTTTCAAGTGCTTCGTTTAAATCGGGATAGTATTTATTAAGCGCGTCTTTCGCCTTCATGTCGCCCGTCCAGACGTGAGAAAGTACGGTATCCAGCGTGGTGTTAAATACATCGGTTCCGCTGACATAGTACCATGAGCTGGATTTCGCATCATTGCGCGCGTAATCCACTACGGCACTCTTATACATATCGTGGTCGGGATAATTCGGATTGTTAATCCATTTATCTGTTTTTGCGGAGTCGGTATACCATGAATCCAGAATCGGCATCCATGTTCCGGCTTTGATCAAATCCCAGGAATTTTCTTCCTGTGAATACCATTTCAGCCATTCCATAGCCTCTTTCGGGTGTTTGGTGGTAGCGAAAACCACATTCGGGCCGCCTGTACAGATGGTGACCTTATCCTTGAAATAGGGCAGAACACCCACGCCGTATTTGAATTTAGCGTCAGGGCCAAGGAAAGTGCCTACATTCCAAGCACCATCGGTTGCCATAACAATTTTTTGCGTGCCGAGAGTTGTGCTGAGCGCCGTGCTGGATGAGCTGGGCTGGGGCGCGCAGTGATCAACCAGATATAAGTCCGCCACCGCCTGAATGGCCTGAGCCGCAGCGTCCTCATTAATGGTGCATTTGCTGCCGTCTGCAGAATAGTATCCGCCGCCGTTGGACAGCGCCCAGACCTCCATCTGCCAAGGAAGCGTGTTGACAGAGCAGCCGTAAACAGCGATGTTTTTCGGGTCAAAATTGGGATCGTTGGCGTTTCTGCCTTTCGTGTCCAGTGTCAGTGTTTTTGCTACCTTCACAAATTCGTCCCAAGTCCACGCCTTGTCGGCGTTGGCGGGGGGAGTAAAGGCTTTCACGTCAAGTCCTTGCTTTTTGCAGACCTCGTTCAGCAGGTCAATGTTATACCACATATTTAAAACTTCATTCGCGGCGGAGTATGCGACGGGAGTGCCGTCGTGCTTGAAAGTCAGGCTGTCGAGCGGCTTTGCTTCGCTGGTATTGTACATTTGAGAGATATCGTACAATACGCCGTTGTTTGCGAAGGTAAGAACGCCGGCTTCACTCATAATACCGGTATCCGGCAACTGACCCGCGGTAGCCATGGCGTTCAGTTTGGTTATGTAGCTCTCATGGTCAATCTGCATGACTTCGACTTTAATATGATCCTGAGAAGCATTGAACTTGTCGGCAACAGCCTGTGTCGCTTTTGTCTCGGTGTCGTTGCCCCACTGAGCATAAGTGATGGTGACTTTCTCGTTGTTGCCCGCGGTACTGTCTTCCGATGAGCTGAGTGCGGAGGCGGCGCCGTTTGACCCGGAACTTGCGGTCGAGTTTGAGCCGCAACCCACAGACATGCTCGCGAACATGGAAACTGCCAAGAGTATCGCCAGAATCTTTGGTATCCTTTTCACAACTTTTCCTCCTTAGATAAATAAACTTAATTTTATTGTCTGGCAAGCCTTTATCGCTTACCTTTCAACCAATCATTGCCTACCTTATCGTTTAAGTAATTTTAGAATAAAATATTTTGCATTACATTTTTTGATAAATAACGCAAATGAGATTTTGTATTAATTTTCTATTTCAAGGTGATTATATCACTTATTTTTGAAAAAATAAAGTTTTTTTATTCAAGTTAACCAATTTGTCATTATAACCAAAACGATTCGGTAAATTTTTACATATACTTACAGATCTTTTATTATAAAAATATATATTTGTTTGGTAATGATCAACGGGAAATTTCAGCCTTGATTTTCATCGGGTAAAGAAAGTGTTCTGTTTTTTTCGCAATTCTGTCAGCCGGTTTGTCGCGGCCATCTGGTCGATGATTTGTTTTGCAATGCTGTCGAGTTCGGTGTCGTCGCTGTAATCGGCCGGGGCGATGAAATTGACGCGGCCGTGCGTCAGCAGGTCTCTTGCAAGCTCTTTTTTGCCCTCCTGATACACCGCGATGGATTGCCCCCCGTGCGTTTTTACCAGCTTCATGCAGGGCACGTCGGTCAGACCGTCCCCGATATACACCATATTTCGGAACGGAACCCGCCTTTTATCCTCGGGAATATATTGATTTAGGGTGTCGTCGTCCGAAATATCCAGAACGCCCTTATTAATGCGAAAAAGGAACTGAGTTTTTCCGGTGTAGTTGACGGAAAGAAGCGGCCAGTCCGCGGCTCCGTTTGCGTCATAGTGAAATTCACAGGCATAAATCTCTTTAAATTCGTCTTTGATTTTTGACCCTTCTATAATTTCCTTCAGCCCGGATGAAATAATATAATGCTCAATCCGGACCCCGTGGCCTTTGCCGTATTGGTTCAGGCGCTGAAACCATTCGGGAACGCCAGGGAAAAATTCGATATCCCTTCCCATGCCGACAAAGTCGGTTCGGCGGATGGGCAAATTTCGCGCGCTGGATTTTTTAATCATCAAATACATATAGGCAAGGATGCTGTCCATTTTCTGTTCCTTTGCCATCGCGTTGGACTGTGCCCAGAAGGATTCCGCGCTCATGCCGAGATGGGGAATAAAAGTATATTCCTGCATATCTTTTGTACACAGCGTTCTGTCAAAATCATACATAAAAGCGATAATGGGTTTTTGTCCGGTCATAAGTTTTTCCCTTCTGTTTCACAACCAATTCTGTGTAAGTTTATTTTTTGCCTTTATTGTATCACAGCGGAGCGGATGTTTCTATAAAAAAACGGGCCGCGCTGAAAAAGCGCGACCCGATGTACAATAAAAGGGACTGTATCCCCTGTTTTCAGCCTACAATCCGGCACACGGTGGCGATGGAACCCCAGGCATTCATACAGCGGAAGGTACCGTTTTCTTCGCGCAGATAAGGAAGCTTCGGTGTGGAAAGCTCGGGGATATCGTCTAGAGTTCCGTCGGCAAAGCGGCCGATGCGCTCCTTCGCGGTTTCAAACCTGCCGAGTAATCCGCTCAGACGCAGGTCGATCACTTCAAAGCCGTACGGCTTGTTTGTGGAGTACCAAAGTTCCGCCCAGACATTTTTCAGCGCGCGGATTGCCGCAATACATTCATCAGCAGTTTTGATCAGAGCGGCAGCTCCCGCGCGGTCACCGCTGCGAATGCAGGGGGCTGCGCTGTCATGCCAGAGGCATTTCTGATAGATCGTTTTTGCATATTCGGCGTAAAAACGGAATAATAAGCTGTATTCACCCTGCGCTTGTGCGTATTGGGCGAATTTTTCTGCCAGTGCGCGATAGTGCTCCGCACACGGAATGCCGCGGAAATCTTCCTCAAAGAGCGGCTCAAGAGGATCCTCAAACAGTAGCGTTTTAGCCGGTGTCACTGTGCTTTCCGGCTGAATTTTTACGCCGGGCACATCATTGAAAAGGGAAAGGTCCAGAAAAGCCTGTCCGTCCGTATCACAGCAGGCCTTAAAGCGCCCCAACACTGCGGCTTCGTCGTATTTGCCCGAGTAGCGGAATTCCGCAAAAATCTGCATTCCCAATGAAATGCTCAGCATGTTTGCTTCGCCGCCGTCGTCGCCCCACGCGCTTGCAATAACTTCGCAGATTCCCAGCTCCCGGCATTGCGTGAGCGCCGGAACGGTTGTCAGGATGGTCTTGCGGTAATCGGCCGCAGGGCCGATCCAAGTCCAGATACCGCCGGTAAAAACGGTTTTCGCACGGAATTTCTGATGCATTTTCAACAGCTTTTCATAATGCGCTTCCGTCTCGTGGTAATAATCCCAGTACGCAAGGTCAATATCCTCCGGCGCGCCGGCAAGGATCTCGTCGGTAAAGACGCTGTTGGTATCATACAGGTCGCGTGTGGGGGAGGCGGCCACAAAATGCATGTCACTCCACATCATCGCGTGCAGACCGTATTTGTCTAAAATAGGCTTTACGCGCTTTAGATGCTCGGCAATCAATTTGCCGCAGGAGCGGTAGCCATATTTGTTCAGATAGCGGCCAAGCCCCAGTTCCCATGCCTCGTCCATACCGATGTGAATGCGTTTGGAGCGGAACGGGGCGCTGGCGGATGCAATCATTTCTTCAATGAACGCATAGGTAGAATCTTCACCGACCATAAGGCTGCGTTCGCTGTCGCGCAGGGACTCCATTGCCGGCCACTGCAACGCCCGCTCCAGGTGAGCCAGCGTCTGAATGCATGGAATCAGCTCAACTCCGAGCGCGTCCGCGTAATCGTCCAGCTCCTTCAGTTCTTCGAAGGAATAGCGCCCGCGCATATAGCCAAAATACGGTCTGCTTTTGACCTCATAAGTGTCTTCGGTATACAGCATACCCATATTCAGCCCCATCAGCGCCATTTTTCGGAGCAGGCTCTTAAGGCTTTCAATAGTGGGGACTGCGTTGCGCGAACAGTCAAGCATAACGCCGGTCATAGTAAAGCAGGGCGCTTCTTTGATGGAAAATCCGGGCTCCTGCCCATGCTGCACCAGCAGTGACAACGCCCTAAAAAAGTCTGTTTTTTCGTGATACCGGATTTCAGCCCGGCTGTCGGAGGCTGAAACGCTCAGGCCGGGTTCTCCACTTTTTTCGGCAAAAACGTGGAAAACGTTTTCACATTTTCGAAACGCCGGGTCCGTATCCAGCAGTGAAATTCCCGAGGAGAGTTCTTCCAGATCCCCTTCATATGTCCAGTTTGACATATATGCTTCTTCCTTTCAATTGTACTGTTTATATAGTCAGCTCACTTTAGAAAATATCCAAGAAAATAGAGATTGGTTCTGCTTTCAAATGAACTGACTATAGTATCTTTTTGTATTATAGAGATATCTGCAGGAAAAATCCACAGAAAATTATACAGTTCGTATCACTAAAACATTAGATCATTGCCATGAATTACAGAAAAAACAGCATTTTATGGGCAAAATTTTGAGAACCATTCTTATAATCTAAAGTTTTTTGACTATAGTATTTCGTTTTTTGTCTGGTTTAGTAAATCATTTTATAGATATAATAAACAACAGAAAACGATTATGCCATGTCGGTACTGATGGGAAGGATGAGCAATATGTCTACGAAGAAGCCGGAAAAGGCCGCACGGGTGGTAAGGAAAAAGCGATGGACCCGTGATGATACGGAATTAACGATGTTGGCGGGTCCAACAATTATCTGGTATATACTCTTTTCTTTTTTACCGATGTTCGGAATTATCATTGCATTCAAAGATTTCCGAATCAGCGGAAATTTTATTCAGAGCGTGATCAGCAGCAACTGGTCCGGATTTGAGAATTTCCGTTTTATGTTTACCAGTCAGGATGCGTGGATTGTACTGAGAAATACGCTCGGTTACAATATTATCTTTATTATTCTGGGAATTGTAGTTCCGGTAACACTGGCTTTGCTGGTCGGGCAGCTTCACAGCAAGCGCTTGGCGAAGGTTTACCAGACGGCAATGTTTATGCCGTACTTCCTCTCCTGGGTCGTTGTTGCGGCTGTTGCCTGGGGCTTCCTCAGCTTTGACAAAGGTTTGGTAAATAACCTTATCACAGCAAAAGGCGGAGAAGCGGTAAACTGGTATATGGTGAAGGAACCGTGGCCGTGGCTGCTGATCTTTCTGAATCTGTGGAAGGGCCTTGGATACGGAATGGTGGTTTACCTCGCGACCATCACCGGTATTGACTCGACTTACTATGAGGCGGCTGTGATCGACGGCGCCACCAAGTGGCAGCAGGTTCGGTACATTACGCTGCCAATGATGAAAACAGTTATTGTCATTATGTTCATCATGGCGGTTGGACGAATTTTCTACTCGGACTTCGGCCTGTTCTATCAGGTTCCCCATGATTCCAACTCCTTGCACACGGTGACTTATACGATTGATGTCATGGTGTATAAGATGCTGAAAAGCGCAACTACCGGGATGGCTTCGGCTGCGGCATTCTTCCAGTCCTTCATGGGCTGTGTTACGATTCTTGTCGCCAACGCGGTTGTCCGCCGCATTGATCCGGACAGCGCTATGATATAAGGAGGCAGTTTTGTGGCGAAGAAAAAATATATAGACGGTCTTGATAAGTTTAACCGCGTTCATAATTCAACCAATGTTATTTTAAATGTTGCTTTCATCATCCTTTCATTGATTTGTGTGGTCCCTGTACTGTTCGTTGTTTCCATTTCACTGAATTCGGAAAAGGCAATTGAAAATTTCGGCTACACACTGATTCCGAAAGTTTTTTCTATTGAATCGTACACATTCCTTGCAAAACAGGGAAGCGTTATTACCCGTGCATTGGGCATTTCACTCTTTGTGACAATCGTAGGAACCGTAATCGGTGTATTGCTCACAACATCAATGGGATATGTGCTTTCAAGACCCCAGTACAAACTGAAAGGCTTTTTAACCTGGGTCGTGTTTATCCCGATGGTATTTAACGGCGGTATGGTTTCCAGCTATTATGTCAACGCTAATCTGCTGGGGCTGAAAGACAACGTGTGGGCCTACATTCTGCCCCTTGCGGTATCTTCTTTCAATGTAATTATCTGCAAGACCTTTTTCAGAACAACAGTTCCGGATTCCCTTGTGGAGTCTGCCAAAATAGACGGCGCTTCGCAGCTGCGCATCTTTTTCAGCATCGTGCTGCCGATTTCATTGCCGGTTCTTGCTACCATTGGATTATTCCTTTCGTTCAGCTATTGGAACGACTGGTTCCAGGCGATGCTCTATATCGACGACACAAAGCTGAATTCGCTTCAGGCGCTGCTGACAAAGATTATGGATAACGTGGATTATCTTTCCCGCAACGCGGCAACCATGGGTGTAAGCTCTGCGGAGCTTGCGCGCAGCATGCCGAAGGAAGGCGCGCGCATGGCGATTGCGACGATTATCGTTATTCCGATTGCCTGTGCTTACCCATTCTTCCAGCGGTATTTCATTTCCGGTTTGACGGTTGGCGCCGTCAAAGGCTGACAAAGTACCCCCGGCCGGTAATCGGCCTAAAATAAAAGGAGGAATTGATTTGAAAATGAAGAAAGTTGTTTCGCTTCTGTGCGCAGTGGCCCTTATGGGAACCACGGCTGCCGGCTGCGGAAACGGCGGCGCGAGCAGCGCTGCTTCACAAAGCGCATCACAGTCTTCCGCTAAAAGCGGCGATATTCCGACACTGACATGGTGGCTGATCGGAAACCAGCCTGAAAATCTTCAGGCTGGTCTTGATAAAATCAACGCCTATACTGCGGATAAAATCGGCGTGAAGGTTGATATTAAAGTAGCAGGCTGGGGCGACTGGGACCAGAAAGTAAACCAGATTGTCAACACCGGCGAAAAGTTTGATATCATGTTTACTAACTTCACCAAGTACAACAGACAGGTTCAGCAGGGCGCGTTTGCCGACCTTACTGATTTGGTTCAGAAGGAAACTCCCGACCTGTACAAAATGATTCCCGGCTTGGTTTGGGACGGCGCGAAAGTCAACGGCAAAATCTATTCCGTTCCGACCTACAAGGATTCTTCCCAAACTCAGTACTGGGTATTTGATGATACCTATGTGAAGAAGTACAATCTTGATGTGGCGAGTATCAAGACCATGGACGATCTTGACAAGGCCGTGACCACAATCAAAAAGGGCGAAGGCAAATCTGTTTATCCGATGATTCAGAAACAGGACGACGGATTCCCGGATACTTTCAATGATTACGATGATCTGACTCTTGGCTTTAAATTCCTGGGCGTAAAAGTTACCGACCAGAGCCGTAAGGTTGTCGATACTCTTGAGCAGCCTGACATTATGGCAAAGCTGAAGATGATCAACAAATGGTATAAAGAAGGCGTTATCAACCCCGATGCACCTACACTGAAGGACTCCCCCAAGAATAAGATCTTTTTCTCCGCTCAGGGCTTCCCGGGCGCTGAAATCGGCTGGGCGGCAGACCAGGGCGTTGCCAAGTATGACACTGTTCAGGTTTCTCAGCCGCTGTACAGCAACAGCACCATTCAGGGTTCACTGAACGCAATCTCCGCAAACTCCGACCACAAAGTTGAAGCGCTGAAGTTCCTGCAGCTGGTCAATACTGACCAAAAACTGCGTGACATGTTGGCTTATGGCGTGGAAGGCACTGACTTTAAGTACACCAGCGACAAGGTTGTTAAGCGTCTGACCGACACCTGGGGTATTGGCAACTATGCAATCGGTTCTTTCTTTGATATGTCCACACAGGAAGGCTCCCCTGCCGACCAGTGGGATCAGGTTAAGAGCCTGAACAACAAGGCAAAGGGTTCTGTTTGCCTCGGCTTTACCCCTGATACCACCAAGCTGGCTACTGAAATTGCCAACTGCCAGGCAGCATGGGACAAATACCGTTTTGAACTGCTGAACGGTGCTTCTGATCCTGAAACAACTGTGCCGAAGCTGGTTGCAGAGTTGAAAGCATCCGGTATGGATAAGATCATTACAGAGATGCAGTCCCAGATTGACACAACATTTAAAAAATAAGGACCCAAAGGCCTAAGAATCTAAAGTTCCTAAGGACCTAAAGTCTTTTGAAGACTTCTATGAAAACCTGAACACAGACAACCTGCTGTTCGGGTTTTCTTGCAGTAAATGCGGGGTGACCGTCCGGCAGCACGGGCGGTACACCGATGCAGGAGGGGAAGCAAATGTACAAACTGCTGATTGTGGACGACGAGCCCCAGATTTTAGAGGGCGTAAAATATATGCTTGACTGGAAATCTTACGGGGTAGAGCAGATTGAAACAGCGCTGACTTTCCATGAGGCAATTGACAAAGCCGTGGAATTTAACCCCGATATCGGTCTGTTCGATGTTTGTATCGGGGAAAAATTCGGCTATGAAATCATCAATCAACTGAATGTGTTGAATTTAAAGACGAAGTACATTATGATGAGCGGGTACAGCCGGTTTGAGTATGCGCAGCAGGCGATACGCTGCGGAGCAAAGGACTATCTTATGAAGCCGATTGAGCGTGAAAAGCTCCGCGCGGCGATTGAAGATATTATTGTGAACGATTTGCACGGAACGCTGGAAAATACGGATGGTGAAGTACCGGATATTGACCCGGTGCTGCATGTAAGCCGTGATTCGTTTTCAAACCTGACTTCCCGGATTCTGATGCTTGTTCAGGAGGAATACGGGCAGGATATCAGCCTGAAATCCATCGCCCAAAGATTTAAAATGAACAGCACCTATCTGGGGCAGATTTTCCTGAAGGAAACCGATATGAAGTTTTCCCGCTATCTGCTCGCTTACCGTATGATCCGCGTGAAAGATATGATTATTAATACAGACGATAAAATTTCCTATATTGCCTGCGTTGGCGGATTTTCAAACCCCAACCATTTTTACACACAGTTTCATGAGTATTATCACTGTTCCCCGACGGATTTGAGAAATTAACTATTGGCAGACGGCGAAAATCCGCCGCCGCATATTTCAGAGTATAGAATGAGGTTGACACTATGAGTAAAATCCTTGGTAAAGAACTGAAGAATATTCCCTGGCAGGAAAAGCCGGCAGATTGCCGGGAGCCGGTCTGGCGTTATACAGCGAACCCGATTATTCCGCGCAATGCGATTCCGTCGTCCAACAGCGTGTTCAACAGCGCGGTTGTGCCGTTCGGGCCTGGATTTGCCGGCCTGTTCCGCTGCGACAGCCGCTCGGTCAGCATGGATCTGTTTGCAGGATTCAGCCCCGACGGCATAAACTGGACGATTGAACACGAGCCGATTCATTTCGAGGGCGACCCGGAAATTACCCGCAGGGAATACCGCTATGATCCGCGCGTCTGCTTTATTGAGGATCGTTACTACATTACATGGTGCAACGGTTACCACGGGCCGACGATCGGCGTTGGTTACACCTTTGATTTCAAGACGTTCTATCAGCTTGAAAATGCATTCCTGCCCTACAACCGCAACGGCGTGCTGTTCCCGCGCAAAATCAACGGTGTATACGCAATGCTCAGCCGCCCGAGTGACACCGGTCATACCCCGTTCGGCGACATTTTCTGCAGCCAGAGCCCCGATTTGACTTATTGGGGCAAGCACCGCTGGGTGATGGGTACAATCGACGGCGACGCGTCCGCATGGCAGAGCAAAAAAATCGGCCCGGGCCCGATTCCGATTGAAACCGACGAGGGCTGGTTGCTGATTTACCACGGTGTTATCAACACCTGCAACGGTTTTGTATATCGCATAGGCTGCGCACTTCTGGACAGCGACGAGCCCTGGAAGGTAAAGGCGCGTTCACGCAATTACATCCTCGGGCCGCAGGAGCTGTATGAATGCGTCGGAGATGTGCCGAATGTTACGTTTCCATGTGCGGCGCTCGCGGATACAGCCACAGGAAGAATTGCGGTTTACTACGGCTGTGCCGACACCGTAACCGGCCTTGCCTTCACCACGGTGGATACACTGCTGAATTATATGAAAGAAAATCCGCTGGACTAACCTACAAGGGGGAAAATCATGATATTTGCGAAAGAGCGAGCGGAAGTAATCTGCGCGCAGATGAAGAAATTCGAAAAAGTATGGCATACGGAGCTTTCTGACTGGCAAATGAAAAAAGGCAACTTCCTGCGTCCGGCGGACGCGGACGCCGCAGCCGAACCGTGGCAGAGCTTTGACAGCCGCACCATGCACTGGTACGGTCCGGACGAGCACTACTGGTTCCGTGCGGATTACACCGTGCCCGAATCGCAAGCGGGCAAGCCGCTGTGGATGCTTGTACGCACTCAAATTGATGAGTGGGACGACGGCAAAAACCCGCAGTTCCTGCTTTTTGTGGACGGCAACATGACGCAGGGGCTTGATATGAACCACCGCGAGGTGCTGCTGACCGGGTCGGCAGAAGCCGGTAAAACCTACCGCCTTGACCTGCAGTCCTACACCGGCACGCTTCATACGGAGTTTCAGCTGCTGGGTGAAATCGCGGAAATCAACGAGTCCGTGCGCGGACTTTATTACGACCTGCAGATTCCGCTTTGGGCATTCGACAGAATGGATCCGAAAGATAAAATCCGCATCGACATCGAAACAGTTTTGAATGACACGATCAATCTTCTCGACCTGCGCCAGATTTACTCCAAGGCATTTTATGAGTCTGTGGAAGCAGCGCGCGCCTACATCGGCCAGAAGCTGTATACCGATATGGCCGGCTGGGATGATGTTGTCGCGACCTGCATCGGCCATACCCACATCGACGTGGCCTGGTGGTGGACGGTCGAGCAGACGCGTGAAAAAGTTGCGCGCAGCTTTGCAACCGTTCTAAAGCTTATGGACGAATATCCGGAGTATAAATTCATGTCCAGCCAGCCGCAGCTTTACACGTTTGTAAAGGAACGTTACCCTGAGCTTTACGCGAAGATTAAGGAACGCATTCAAGAAGGCCGTTGGGAGCCGGAGGGCGGTATGTGGCTGGAAGCGGACTGCAACCTGACTTCCGGCGAATCGCTGGTGCGCCAGTTCATGTACGGCAAGCGGTTCTTTAAAGAAGAGTTCGGCGTTGACAACCGCGTCCTCTGGCTGCCGGACGTATTTGGTTACTCCGGCGCGCTGCCGCAGATTATGAAAAAATCCGGTATTGACTATTTCATGACCACAAAACTTTCCTGGAACCAGTTCAACAAGGTGCCGAACGACACGCTTCTTTGGGAAGGAATCGACGGCTCAAAGGTGCTGACGCATTTTATTTCCACACTGGGGGTGGGGCAAAGCACCGAAAAATTCTTCACCACCTACAACGGTATGCTGCACCCGGACGCGATCATGGGCGGCTGGGAGCGTTATCAGAATAAAGAAATGAATAACGACATCCTGATTTCCTACGGTTACGGCGACGGCGGCGGCGGACCCACCCGCACGATGCTGGAAACCGGACGCCGCATGGAAAAGGGCGTGCGCGGCATTCCCAAGGTGCGCCAGGAGTTTTCGGGGCGTTACTTTGAAGAGCTGGAAGAGCGCGTGAAAGACAGCAAGCGCCTATCCACTTGGACGGGAGAATTCTATTTCGAGTACCACCGCGGTACTTACACTTCCATGGCGCGCAACAAACGCGCAAACCGCAAGAGCGAGCTGATGCTGATGGACCTTGAGCTTTTTTCCGTGCTTGCGCGGGATTACGGCGTTGCGTACCCGGCAGAAGAACTGGAGGGTATGTGGAAAACGGTTCTGCTGAACCAATTCCACGACATTCTGCCCGGCTCCTCCATTCACGAGGTTTACGAGGTTACCAAAAAGGAATATGAGCAATTGAGCGAGCAGTGCGGCAGTCTGATCGAGGAGCGGAAAGCCGCGCTGACCAAAAAGGGCGACGCGGTGACTGTTTACAATACGCTGGGCTTTACCCGTGACGACGTGGTCAGCCTTGGCAGCTGCGGCGCGAAAGCGCTTGCGGACGAAACCGGCGCGGTTTACCCCGTTCAGCAGACGGAAGACGGCGCGGTAGTTTATCTGCGTGGAATCCCTTCCAAGGGTTGGAAGTCTTTTCAGGCAGTGGACGCGCCCGAAGCCGCTTCGCCGTTCACCATCACGGAAAATGGCGTGGAAACACCGTTCTACCGCATTCGCTTTGATGAAAACGGAAACATCGCTTCCCTGTTTGACAAGGAAAATGCCCGTGAAATCGCGCAGCAGGGACGCAGCCTGAATCAGCTGCGTGTGTTCGAGGACAAGCCGATCTACTACGACAACTGGGACATTGATGTTTTCTATCAAGAGAAGTACTGGGATGTTAACGAAAAGACCGTTATGCGCTGGGTTGAAAACGGCCCGGTCGAAGCGGTGCTTGAAATCGAGCGTCCTTACTCCCAGTCCCTGATCCGCCAGTCCATCCATTTTTACGCGGATTCCCGCCGGATTGATTTCGTCACCTATGTGGACTGGCACGAAAACCAGCACTTGCTGAAAGTATTGTTCCCGTGCGACGTTCATACGGACGAAGCTTCTTTTGACATTCAGTTTGGAAATGTCACAAGAAAAACCCACACGAATACCAGTTGGGATATGGCGCGCTTTGAAAGCTGCGGTCATAAGTGGGCGGACGTTTCGGAAGGCGGCTACGGGGTGGCGCTGATGAACGACTGCAAGTACGGGCACTCCGCGCACGAGGGCGAAATTGACCTGACGCTGATCAAATCCGGCATTGAGCCGAATGCAACCACTGACCAGGAAGAGCATTGGTTCACCTATTCGCTCTACCCCCATGCCGGTGCGTGGAAGCAGTCCGACGTGCCGCAGGCAGCCTTTTGCCTGAACCAGCCCGCAGTTGTGGTGCAGGGCGGCGCTGCCGGGGAATCTTTCTCCTTTGCTTCGGTTGACCATGATAACGTGGTGCTGGAAACCGTGAAAAAGGCGGAAAACGGCGAAGGGGTGATCCTGCGCGTTTATGAAAACCGCAACGCGCGCACGGCGGCGACGGTTACGCTAAGCAAAAAACCAAGCAGCGTAACCGAATGCGATCTTCTGGAGAATGTGACCGAAGCGGTTCACTGCGAAGGAAACCGTTTCAGCTTTACGATTCAGCCTTATGAAATTAAGACATTTCTGGTTGAATTCTAATGGTGATGACTGACCGGAGTATCATTGATTTATTTGCACAGTAAATGCTTTGCCGAATCCCGCGCCCTTGAAAAGAAGGGTGCGGGATTTTTAGAAAGGAATGTGGAGATTGGAAGCTTATCAAAACGTTGAATTAACGCCGGAGGAGCGTGCGAAAGACCTGCTGAGCCGGATGACGCTTCGGGAAAAAGTCGGTCAGCTAAACCAGCGCCTTTACGGCTTCACGGGCTATGAACGGCGCGGGGAGGAAATCATTCCGTCCGCCGAGCTGGAAGAGGAGGCGGCGCGCTATGGCGGCATTGGGGTGCTGTACGGACTGTACCGCGCGGATCCTTGGTCAAAGCGCGATGAAAAAACAGGAATCCCGCCGCGTTTGGCGCGCCGTGCCTACAACGCGGTGCAGCGCAGCGTACTCAAGCATTCCCGGTTAAAAATTCCGGTTCTGATGAGCAGCGAATGCCCGCACGGGCACCAGGCGGTCGGGGGGTACCTGCTTCCGGTGAATCTGTGTATCGGCGCAACGTGGAACCCCGATTTGCTGAAAGACGCGTTTTCTGTTTGTGCCCGGCAAATGAACGGGGTGGGCGTTGACCTTGCGCTGATTTCGGTGCTGGACGTTCTGCGCGACCCGCGCTGGGGGCGCAGCGAGGAGTGTTACGGTGAAGACCCGTTTTTAAGCGCGCGCATGGCGGAATCGGCGGTGCACGGCTGTCAGGAAAACGGCGTGTCGGCTGTGGCGAAGCATTTCTGCGCACAGGGCGAAGGCAAAGGGGGCGTTAACGCGAGCGCCGCTTCCATCGGCCCGCGCGAGCTGCGCGAAATTCATGTTCCGTCCGCCGCTGCCTGCTGCCGGGCGGGCGTTGCGGGAATCATGGCGGCGTACAACGAAATCGACGGCGTGCCCTGCCACGCGAATCCGGGACTGCTGAACGGAATCCTCCGTGAGGAGCTGGGTTTTGACGGAATTGTGATGGCGGACGGTACAGCGGTTGATCGACTTGACGTTGTAACCGGCGACACGGTGAAGTCCGGCGCGCTTGCGCTGCGTTCCGGTGTGGACGTAAGCCTGTGGGATATGGGCTTCTCTCATCTGGAAGAGGCAGTGCAAAGCGGATATGTATCGGAAGAGCGGGTGGACGAAGCGGTGCTGCGCGTGTTGAAGCTGAAGTTTGCGCGCGGCCTGTTTGAACACCCCTATCTGGACGAAAGCGCCGAAACCGAAGAATTTACCTACACGGCGTATCCGCAGTCGCTGGAGCTGGCGCGTCAGGGCGTGGTTCTGCTAAAAAACGAGAATGCGCTGCTGCCGCTGAATCCAAGGCGGTATGCGCGTATCGCGGTAATCGGGCCGAATGCCGACGACCGGTACGCACAAATCGGTGATTACAGCCCGCCTGTGCCCGCGCAGGATGCCGTTACCGTGCTGCAAGGTCTGGAAGAACTTGCCGGGGGGCAGGTGCGGTACGCGCGCGGATGCGGCCTGTTTGACGGAAGCGACGCGGAGTTGGAAGCAGCGGTTTCTTTGGCCGTGCAAAGTGATTTGGTGGTCTTTGTTCCGGGCGGCTCCTCCAGCCGGTTTTCGTCTGCCAATTTCGATATAAACGGCGCCGCTCTGGTGGACGGCCCGCTGCAAATGGACTGCGGGGAGGGTGTGGACTGCGCCGATCTGCGGCTTTGCGGCCGGCAGGAAGAGCTTTTCTCGCGGCTCTCCGCGCTCGGTAAACCGATCGTTACTGTGCTCATCGGCGGGCGCCCTTACGCGGTGCCGGAAATCGCACAGGGCAGCAGCGCGTTCCTCACAGCGTTCTATCCGGGGCCGATGGGCGGGCGCGCAATCGCGCAGATTTTATTCGGGACTTCGGAACCTGCGGGGCGGCTTCCGGTTTCCATGCCGCGCGCCAGCGGGCAGCTGCCTGTTTATTATAATCCGCGTGACTCCTACCACGCGATGGGATACCACGATTTACCCGACACGCCACTGTATGCCTTTGGCGACGGACTTTCCTATACGGACTTTGCCTGTGAGAATGTTTCTCTTTCATCAGACGCAATTCAGGTCGATACATTGAAGAACAACCCTGTCACCGTCGCTTTCAGAATACGGAACACGGGCGCGCGTGCGGGTTGGACGGTGCCGTCACTCTATATCCACGGGCTGACGGGCTCTGTTGTACGCAGGCGAAAAGAGCTGAAGGCGTTTGGAAAGCGCTTCCTTCAGCCCGGCGAAACCGCTGAGTTCACATTCCGGATTGGGGAAGAGGAACTGGCAATCTGGAATGATCAAATGCGGTTCGCGGCGGAACCCGGCGCCGTACAGCTGGTGCTGGAGGACGGCGGAAAACGCCTGTGGGAAGCACAGCTTATTCTTGAAAAATAAATAGCGCACATCGTTGATTTTGCAGAGAAGGCGCGTGCAGAGAAGGCGCGTATTGAACCGTTTTTGTTTTGCACTGCAATGTGATATAATAGTCTCAAACCACAGTTTAAGCCATTGGAAAATTTGCCGAGCGGCGCTTCTTCCGCTGCTGCTGTGTCAGCGCAAATTTTAAATAAGGTTATGATTTAATAGTCTCAAACCTACCGGATTGAGACCATGGGATTGATAAATAGTCTTAACCCTAGGGATTGAGCCCATTTCCGAACTGTGGAAAAGGGATCATAATACGGGAGAAACGGGAGGGGTGAAGCGTGCATTTTTTGAAAATCAAAGTTTACCGCAATAATTTTATCATCTCTATTTCCTCTCTGCTGATCATCTGCATCGTGCTGGGGTACTGGCTTTGCGGCATGGTGATCAACGACCAGGTGCAGAAGAACGATACGGCAGCGCTAAACACCTTTAACCGGATTGAATCCAGCCTTGACCTGACAGAAAGCAAAATTGACAACTATGTTCTGTACCTCTATTCCAATAAGGCGCTGCTCCGGGATTTCCTCCGCTTTTTCGGAAATGATGCGGAAACCTACCTGACACTGCGGCTTGACAGTCAGGACGCGGAGCAGGATTCTTTTTTGGATGATCTTCAGCAGTTTGTCGCCAATAACCAGTACGCGGTGAAGGAAACCGCTTTTCAGTCCTCGTCATCGCTCAACCTGATGTATTTTATGGAAAATCAGGGAACCGCGCTGCGTTTTCGACTGCCCCGTGGCAGCTCCGTACTATCGGATAACGACATTGGCTTCGGCTACATTTATACCAGGGAACTGATGAATCCGCAGAAAGTTGCCCAGCCGCTGGGTGAAATCCGCTTTGTGATTAATGCCGAGAAAGCAGTCAAAGATTCTGCCGACAGCGGCATTGGCAAAATAGCGGTTATGAGCGAGAAAAGCGCGCTGTATTATCCGGCAAAACCGGACGCGGGGCGCAAGGATAACTTTGAGCAGATTTACCGCACTTCGGGAACCTCGCGCGGGCGGCTTCACAACGGGCTGTTCAACACACTGTATTACAGCGTGTTTGATTCCAAGACGCATGGATACAAATATGTATCGACAATCGGTACATGGGAAATTGTTGAAAACAATCAATCGCTTTTTATTCTGATTATCGCGGGAATCTTCTTCATTTTTACCGTAATGACCGTTGTAATCGCGGCGTATATGACAAGGGACGCCCGGTATCTGAGCCGGATGTTGGATACAATCGGCGAAGCGAAAAAGGGGAATTTCCACAGGATGAAACTGGGCCGCCGCGACGATGAGCTGTACATGATTGCGCAGGAGCTGAACGACATGTACACGCAGCTGAACAGTTATATTGAAACGGAGTATAAGCTGAAGCTGGAACAAAAAAATACGGAAATGAAGATGCTGCAGCGGCAGGTTAATCCGCATTTTTTGTATAATACGCTTGAAATTATCCGCTCATGCGCACTGGTGAACCGCGACGATCAGGTTGCGGATGCCATTGCCAATCTCGGCGCAATGTTTCGCGACGTGGTAAAACGCGAGGATGTTATCGCCATTGAGCAGGAGCTTGAAATATTATCCCGTTACCTGAAAATTATGGAATTCAAGTTTGCGGGTTCATTCTATTACCAGATTGACGTTCCGGAGGAAATCCGGGCGCTGAAAACCGTAAAGCTTTGGCTGCAGCCGCTCTGTGAAAACTTTTTTGTACACGGGTACGATAAGAGCTGTGAATTTAACCTCCTGATCGTCCGCGGAAAAGTGGAAGCCGCCGCGTATGTCATTGAAGTATCTGACAACGGACAAAACATTGAACCGGATAAGCTGGCGGAGCTTAACCACCGTCTTCTTGATGGCACGGAGGATCCGGGGGGAAGCATCGGATTGATCAATGTCTGTACCAGACTGCGGTACTTCTACAACAACCGGCTCACGATGAAAATTTTCAACAATACGGAAGCCGGAGTTACGGTTTCAGTACGGATCGGAAAGGAGGGCGGGGAATGTACCGACTGATGATCGTGGACGACGAGCCTCAGATTATCGAAGGAATCAGACGTATGCTGGACTGGGAATCCTATGGCGTCGACCGGATTGTAACGGCGACGAACGGCAGCGAAGCAATTGAAAAGACAATGGAGTTCCAGCCCCATATCGGTATTTTTGACGTGTGTATCGGTGACCAGCGCGGTTACGAGCTGATTGAGAAGCTAAATACCTTGGAAGTACCCACAAAGTATATCATGATCAGCGGCTATGATGAATTTGAATTTGCGCGCCGTGCAATCCACGCCGGTGCAAAGGACTACCTGATGAAGCCGGTCGACCGGAATGAACTGCGCCGTGCGGTCGAAAAAGTAATCACGGAGGATTTTCACGGAACCATCATCGCGCCGGTGTCCGAGGAAGAGGATATTGACCCCGTTCTGGGAATGCCGTACACCACGCTTTCCAATCTGACCTGTAAAGTGCTGCTGATTGTAAAGGCGGAATACGGCGGCAACCTGAACCTGAGCGTTATCGCGGAAAAGTTCAAGATGAACAGCAACTATCTGGGGCATATTTTTTTGAAGGAAACACGTTTGAAATTCTCTGAGTATTTAATGGCTTACCGAATGCTGCAGGCCAAAAAACTGATTGAATCAACGGACGACAAAATCTATTTTATTGCAAAACGGGTGGGTTACGAAAACAGCAACTATTTTTATGCGCATTTCCGAAGCTTTTTCAATCAGTCGCCGACTGATCTGCGCAGGCCGTGAATGCGGTTCAACCATGCTTTTGCGTGAAAACGGGAGATTCATTATGAAACTGAAACAAATCATAAGTCTTGCGCTGGCGGCGGTTCTGCTTGCTTTCTCGGTTTCCGGCTGCGGTGCGAAAAACGGTACGCCCTCCGGCGGCACGGTGCAGGCTTCCTCTGCGTCCCAATCCAGCCCGGTACAGCTGATCTATTACACCATCGGAAATCCCGACCCGGATTTACAGGCGGTGAACGACGAGCTCAACAAGCTGCTGCTGAAAAAAATAGGGATTACCGTGCAATACAAGAAAATTGCGTGGAGCGATTACGGTACCAGAATGTCTGCGTTGATTAACAGCGGGGCAAACTATGATATTATGTTTGCGAGCGAGCTTGACCAGGGTAATTACGCCGGAAACGCCGGGAAGGGCGTGTGGCTCGACCTGACCGATTATCTGCAAAAAGACGGAAAAGCGATGTACAGTATGATAGATCCCCTTTTCTGGGAGGGCGTAAAAATCAACGGCAGGATATACGGTGTGCCTACCAACAAGGAAATTGCGGTGCCTGAGTGGTGGATGTACCCGCAGGAGCTGGTCGATAAATATCATATTCAAATTGACAAATACCAAACACTCGAATCCCTCGAGCCGCTTTTGGCGAAAATCAAAAAGGAAGAGCCAGATTGGCAGCCCATGGAGCTCGACAAAAACGCCAATAACTTTTTTTCTCTGGATGGTTACGAATATCTCATTACCAAAGAGATTCCGCTGATGGTTCGGTCTGGTGACCCTTCGGCAAGGGTTGTTAATATTTTTGATACGGATTTGGCGCGGCGGACACTTGCCACGCTGCGCGGCTATTACCAGTCGGGATATATTAACGAGGACGCAGCGCTGAGAAGCAGCAGCAGCCTGGAACGCGGGGCAAAGGTCTTTTGGAAGGAGGCGGGCGGCGGCCCGTATTCCGATATCAGCTGGTCGTCTGATCGCGGCTACCGTTTGGTCGCGCAGCAGGTGTCAAAAGCCACCGTAACTTCCGAATCCACACGCGGCGGTATTATGACCGTGAACGTGCGCACCAAGTATCCGAAAGAGTGCGTTCAGTTCCTGAATTTGCTCAACACAGACCCGGAGGTGCGCAACCTGATCAATTACGGTATTGAAGGAACCCATTATCGGCTGGATCAGAACAATCAGGTTGTAAGAACCAGCAGCCGTTACTCCGGTGTGCAGTATACACAGGGGAACTGGTTTATTCTAAATACTGTGGCGGGTGAGCCGATAGATAAATGGGATAAATACCGGGAGTTTAACCGCGGAGCGGTTAAATCAGAGATTTTGGGCTTCACAGCGGATACGTCAAAAATGCAGGATAAGGTCGCGGCAATCATGCAGGTGTGGTCAAAGTACTACCCAGGGCTGATGACCGGAAGCGTTGACCCGAACGTGCAGCTGCCTAAGTTCCTGTCGGAATTAAAGTCCGCCGGGATTGACGATGTGCGGTTGGAGCTGCAAAGGCAGCTGGATGACTGGAAGCGAAAGTCGAAGCAGTAAGGTTGGGCGGCGCGGCATATAAAAATATTGCAGGCAGGGGGATTTTCCATGAATGAAGTAATAAAGCAGCTTCGGGAGCGAAAATCGGCGCGGGTGTTTGAAGAGAAACCGGTTCCGCAGGCTGTAAAAGACGAGCTGATTGCGTCGGCCTTTGAGGCGCCGACTGCCGGAAATATGATGCTTTATACCATTATTGACGTCACAGATGAAGAAATCAAGCAGCAGCTCGCTGTCCTTTGCGACAATCAGCCGTTTATAGCCAAAGCACCGGTTGTTTTGGTGTTTTTGGCGGACTATCAGCGCTGGTACGACACATTCGTTGCCGCGGGTGAACGGCCCCGGAAACCCGGGTACGGCGACCTGCTGCTTTCCTGTGCCGATGCCCTGATCGCCGCGCAGAATACCGTTACCGCAGCTCACTCGCTTGGGCTCGGTTCCTGCTATATTGGGGATATTATTGAGAACTGTGAATCTGTGAGCGAACTGCTCGCGCTGCCGGAATACACGGTTCCCGCCGCGATGCTGGTCTATGGCTACCCGACACAGCAGCAGCTCGAGCGAAAAAAACCGGTTCGGTTTGACAAAAGCCATATTGTTCATACAAATGTCTACCGCAGGATGCCGCCGGCTGAATTGCTTGACATGTATTCTGAAACCGGTACGAGGGAGAGTATTCACGGGTTCTGTGAAAGAAAATATATGTCCGATTTTTCGTTGGAGATGAGTCGTTCCGCGGAAAAGTATTTAAAGCACTATAGTACGCCCTGACAGAACGAAACAGCCGGCACTTCCTCTGAATATAGTCAGTTCATTTGAAAACAGAACCAATCTCCATTTTTCTGGATGTTTTCTAAAGTTAACTGACTATACTCCTTGAAATTAGCCGATGACTACTATATAATCTATTTTTAAGTAAACGATGATTCAGCCGCAGTAATTCGGACCGCAAAATATTGGACTGAATAGCTTCGGAATTGCTTTAATCAGCGGTTACATACCTTAACGGTGCGCTTTTATTTCAATACACAGCAAATGATATATTTTTTGCTTTAGGAAGGGCTATGCCGGAATTCGATTTGTTGTTTCAGGAAGCCGAGGCCTCTTAATTTTAAGCGGGCCTGAGCGTCTAATGAATGGATTCGATTCTTACTATCTTTAAAATTGGGGATGAAATATTTCCTGATGTCAACTGCGGTGCATATACAATGTCAAGATGAAGATATACAGTGCTGACCCCTTCAGATCGGAGAATCTGATTTGAATTATTCTATAGAATTGCGTATGGAATTGCCGGGAAAAGAGTTCGTCTCCATGGGCGAACCACATACAATCCCGTGGGAAAACCGCGACCTGGTCGAAGCGAGCAGCGGCCTGTCCTTTGTGAATGAGGAGAGCGTTGGCCTTGCTTCTTCAATGGCTGCGAAGCTGGAAAAAGGGATCTGGGAACTTACGAATTGCCCGGACTGTTATCAACAGTATGAGGTAAAACATGGCTTAGGCACCGTAAAAGAGATGCTGGCCTTTTACCGCAGCCTGTTGCAGGATTGCCATGATCATCCGTTTGCTTCGCTGTATGGCGAAGTGACGGAATAACCGACCGGAAAAATACGGAATGAAATTATAGCGGAGGGAATTGCATTTTATGAGAAGAGCGGACAGACAGGTTACCGATTTGGCCGAGATTGAGAAGATTGTACAGAATTGCGATGTGTGCAGATTGGGTCTGTGCAGCGACGAAATGCCCTATGTGGTGCCGATGAACTTCGGTTATCGGCTTGACGGGGAATCGCTCACATTGTATTTCCACTGTGCGGGTGAAGGGAAAAAGCTGGACATCATCCGTCAAAACGCAAACGCGTTCTTTGAAATGGACTGTGGGCATCAGCTGGTGCAGGGAAAGATGGGCTGCGACTGGTCCATGAATTATGAAAGTGTGATGGGCAGCGGAGCCATTGTATTTTTGGAAGACCCGCAGGAGAAAACGGAAGCGCTGGCGTGTATGATGGAGCATTACGCGGGCAGAGCAGACTTCGAATTTTCCCCGGCTATGTTGCGGGCAGTGACCGTTTTAAAATTGACTGCCGATGCCTTTACCGCGAAAAAGCGGAAATAGCAATCAACATAAATGAACTGGCTGTGACCATGTAACCAGCAGAATGAAGCATGCAGGAATAAACCTTGCATGGTTCGTTTCTGCTGGTTTTTGTGTAATTATTGCAAATTTCCAGGATTTAAAAAGCGCAAACATGAATAATTGCTATTGAAAACTTGCAAATAACGTGCTAGAATAATTTTGTTTTCAAGTAATGGCGCTGAATTAGGTAACCGCTGATTAAAGCAATTCTGAAGCCGTTCAGTTCAGCATTTTCGCGGCTTCGAATTGCTGTCTGACGACTTAATCATCGTTTACCTAGAAAGTTAGCGCCACCCTTTTTATCCTTTTGTTTTATCGAGTTAAAGCTTTTAAGCACAACATCGATGCAGCAACCCCATGAAAAATATGGAAAAGAGGATTTTTATGAAAAAAATCAAAAGTGCCCTGTCACTTGCGGTGGCTGCCGTGATGGTATGCGCCAGCTTAACCGCCTGTTCTGCCCCTACCAGAAACGGCGCGGAAGCATCTTCTGCCGGTTCGGCGGCTTCAGGCAGCGCTAGTCAGGATACTGCGTCAAAAAGCAAGGAACAGGATACGCTGATTTATGCGCAGGGCGCCGACCCCAGAGGACTTGACCCCGCATTGGTAGATGACGGCGAATCCGCGAAGATTACCGGCAATATTTATGAAGGCCTGCTGCAGTACAACAAAGATTCCACGAAAGTGGAGCCCTGCCTTGCGGAAAGCTGGGACGTCAGCACAGACGGTCTTACATATACCTTCCATCTCAGAAAAGGTGTGAAGTTCCAGGACGGCACCGACTTTAACGCGGATGCGGTTAAATTTAATATCGACCGGCAGCTGCCGCCGAAGGCGACAGAAGAAATGTCTTACGCCAGCTTTGTTTTCGGCTCTGTGAAGGATGTTCAGGTCGTTGACGAGAACACCGTAAAAATCAATATGAAAGAGCCCTGCACGCCGTTCCTCAACAACCTTGCCATGAGCCTCGGCGCGCCGATGGTTAGCCCGAAGGCGCTTAAAGACAATAACAACAACGTGAACGAGCATCCGGTCGGTACCGGCCCCTACACCTTTGTCAGCTGGACAAAAGGCCAGAATGTTGTTCTGAAACGCAATGACAGCTATTGGGGCGATAAGGCCAAAACCCAGAACGTAATCTTCAAATTCATTACTGACAACTCCGCCAGAGTGGTTGCGTTGAACAACGGCGAAGCGGATATGATTGACGGCATCGACGCAACTGTTGTCAGCCAGATCGAGGGCGCGGGAAATAAGATTTACGAAGCGCCGGGCATGAACGTAAACTACATGGCGTACAACACCACAAAGAAACCGTTGAACGATGTGAAAGTCCGTACGGCTCTTTCGCAGGCGATCAATGTTCCAGAACTGGTCAAGAGCCTGTATCAGGGTTACGCGGAACCCGCAACCTCCGTGCTGCCGACCTTTATGGAAGGCTTTGATAAAAGCATTCAGCAGGTAAGCTTTGATGCGGCCGCCGCGAAAGCAGCGCTTGCATCCGCCGGCGTAACCAAGCTGCACATTATTACCTATTCCAACCCGAGACCGTACAATACCGCAAACGGCCAGGCGCTTGCCGAAGCAATTCAGGGTTATTTCAAAGCAGTCGGTGTTACGGCTTCGATTGACGCGTTTGACTGGACGACTTACAAACAGAAGGTGAAAACCGGCGATTACGATATCTGCTTCTATGGCTGGAACGGCGATAACGGCGACCCGGATAACTTCATGACGCTGATGTCCATTCAGGATCCGACCCAGAATGTGGCACATTTCAACAATTCAGAGTACAATGCGCTGATCGCCAAGGGTGTCGCGACTCCGGCCGGCACAGACCGCAACGCGATTTACACCCAGCTTGAGAAGCTTGCCGCGCAAAACGCGGTGTGGCTCCCGATTTCCCACGCGAAAACCCTTTGCGGCTACCGCAGCAATGTGCAGGGCTTCTATTATCACATGACCGGTGCTGTGCCGCTGGTCGGTGTGTCGAAGAGCTGACGCGTGAACAGGATTCGTCTGGCTAAAGTATGATAAACTGCCGGAAGTTGTTTCGACTTCCGGCAATACTCATTTTTCGAGGAATGGAGCGTTAATCAGCTATCATGTTAAAGTATATTGTAAAACGCATTTTAATGCTGATTCCGGTACTGCTCGGAGTTTCCATTATTGTGTTTTTAATTATGAGGGTTTTTTCCCCCGATCCCGCCCCCATTGTGCTGGGTCAGCACGCAACCGTTGAAGCGGCGGAGCAGTGGCGCGAGGCGAACGGACTGAATGAGCCGATTTATCTGCAGTTTGTCCATTACTTAAAAGGCGTTCTGACCGGTGATCTGGGCACTTCTTACTACACGAAAACCCCTGTTACACAGGAAATATTCTCGCGCTTTCCGGCTACGATTGAACTGGCGCTTGCGTCCATCTTAGTCGCTTCCATATTCGGGATTATTATCGGCGTGATCTCCGCCGTGAAAAAAAATTCGTTTCTGGATCATTTGGGAATGGTGCTCGCGCTGATCGGCGTTTCCATGCCAATTTTCTGGTTGGGCATTCTGCTCATCATCCTGTTCGCGGGAACATGGCATATCCTTCCTTCCGGAAACAGAATCAATCCGCTGCTGCAGCCCTCCGGCGGAACGGGGCTGTACCTGATTGACACGCTGTGGATGGGAGATATGGAAGCCTTTGTGGACGCGCTGAAGCATCTGATTCTTCCGGCGCTCGCATTGGGTATGTACTCCATGGCGATTATTACCCGCATGACGCGTTCCAGTATGCTGGACACGCTTGATCAGGATTACACCCGCACAGCCCGCGCAAAAGGAATTGCAGAGCATAAGGTCATTACGCACCATGCGCTGCGCAACGCCATGATTCCGGTTACGACGGTCATCGGCCTGCAGCTGGGCTCGCTGCTCGGCGGCGCTGTTCTGACTGAAACGGTGTTTTCCTGGCCGGGTATCGGCAATTACACCGTACAGTGTATTCTGAAATCCGACTTTCCGGTGGTCCAGGGTGTCGTTTTGCTGATTGCCGCGGTTTTCGTCGTCATTAACCTGATTGTTGACATCGTATATGCGTTTATTGACCCCCGCATTAAATTTTCAAAGAAGGAGGCATAGCCTGTTATGAAAGAAAATGCATCGGCTGAGGTTTTATCACAGGATATTGCCGCCGTCGAAAAGCCGGAATCTCAGATAAAGGAAATGTGGGAATCTCTGCGGGAAAATAAAGCGGCGATTGGCGGACTTGTTATCATACTGTTTCTGATCCTCGTGGCCCTGATCGGCCCGTTGGTGATGCCCTATGACCCCGACCAGTCCAATATGGGTCAAAGCTTTCAGTGGCCAAGCGCCGCACACTGGTTCGGTACGGATCAGCTTGGGCGCGACATTTTCAGCCGTATTATTTCAGGAACGCGGATTTCACTGACTGTCGGCCTGAGCGCAGTGGCTATTTCACTGACTATCGGTGTGGTACTGGGCTCCATTGCCGGTTACTGCGGCGGTATTGCGGATACGGTGATCATGCGTTTTATGGACATGATGCTGGCAATCCCGTCCATTCTTCTCGCCATTGCGTTTATGGCGGCGTTGGGTAAGGGAATTGATAAAGCGGTTATCGCCATCGGGCTTGTTTCCATACCGGAATACGCGCGCATTGTGCGCGGAAACATTCTTTCTGCAAAAGAAAACGATTATGTGCAGGCCGCGCGTGTCATCGGAAATAAAAGCGGACGCATCATTTTTAAACATATTCTTCCGAATGTACTTTCCTCCATTGTGGTTAGGGGAACACTGGGCATTTCTACTGCCGTGCTCGACACTGCCGCTCTGGGGTTTTTAGGGCTGGGCGTACAGCCGCCGCAGGCGGAGTGGGGCGATATGCTGGGCCGCGCAAGGGGATTTATTTTCACCGCACCATACACGCTGATTTTCCCCGGTATTGCAATCACGCTGACGGTGCTTGCGTTCAATCTTCTGGGCGACGGACTGCGCGACGCGCTTGACCCGAAGTCCAGAAAGAATTAAGGCGGTGAAACGGAATGTTGCTTGAAGTAAATCATTTAAGGACGGAATTTCAGCTGAAGCGCGGCACGTTCGCAGCGGTGAACGACGTCAGCTTTTCGATTGATAAAGGTGAGATTTTGGCGATCGTGGGTGAATCCGGTTCCGGAAAAAGCGTCACATCGCTTTCGGTGATGGGGCTGATTCAGGAGCCAGGAAGAGTCACGGGCGGTGAGATTTTATTTAAAGACGAGGATCTGCTGAAAAAGAGTAAAAAGCAGATGCAGTCTGTACGCGGCGACCAGATTTCCATGATTTTTCAGGAGCCGATGACCTCGCTCAACCCTGTTTACCGGGTGAAGGATCAAATTACGGAAAGTATTATGACACACATGAAGCTTTCCAAAAAAGAAGCGCTTGCACGCACGATACATATGCTGGAAATGGTAGGAATTCCGTCGGCAAAGGAACGCGCCAACGATTACCCGCACCAGATGAGTGGTGGTATGCGGCAAAGGGTCATGATCGCCATGGCGCTTGCCTGTCGCCCGGAACTGCTGATTGCCGACGAACCGACCACCGCGCTGGACGTTACCATTCAGGCGCAGATTCTCGACCTGCTGTATCATATGCGTGAGAAATTCAATATGGCGGTGCTGCTGATTACCCATGACCTTGGCGTGGTATCGGAAGCGGCCGACCGTGTCATCGTAATGTACTGCGGGCAGATTGTGGAGGAAGCAAAAGTGGCCGACCTCTTCGCGGAGCCGCTGCATCCTTATACACTCGGTCTTCTGCGCTCAATCCCCCGTTTGGAGGACGAGAGCAGCGAGCCGCTTTATATGATCAAGGGAATGGTGCCAGATCCGCTTCATATGCCGGAAGGCTGCCCGTTTTCCGACCGGTGCGACCGCTGCATGGAACGCTGCCGTACGGAAATGCCGCAGCTTCTGGAGAAGAACGGCCGCAAGGTGCGCTGCTTCCTGTACGAGAATGAGGAAGGGGGCACGGAGGAATGAGTGAAACTTTAATCGAGATTAAAAATCTTGCGAAATACTTTACACTGGAGCACGACTTTCTGGGTCGGCCGACATCGGTACTGAAAGCGGTGGACGATGTTTCGTTTTCCATTCACAAGGGGGAAGCGTTCGGTCTTGTGGGTGAATCCGGCTGTGGAAAGACGACTATCGGAAAAATGCTTGTGAACCTCTACACACCCACCAAGGGGCAGATTATTTATGACGGTACGGATTTAACGGCTCTGTCGGCGGCAAAGCGCCGCGAATACTGTAAGGATATTCAGCTGATTTTTCAGGATCCGTATGCCTCGCTCAATCCCAGAATGACGATTGGCGATATCATCGCGGAGCCGATTAAAATTAACCATCTTCTGCCGAAGAATGAAATTGAAAAGCGAGTGACCTATCTGCTGAACTGCGTCGGGCTCGCAAATCATCAGCGCAACCGCTACCCGCATGAATTTTCCGGCGGGCAGCGTCAGCGCGTCGGCATTGCGCGCGCGCTTGCTGTGCAGCCCAAACTGATTGTGTGTGACGAGCCTGTTTCCGCGCTCGACGTTTCCATTCAGGCACAGGTGCTGAACCTGCTCGATGATTTGAAGGATGAATTCGGACTGACCTATTTGTTTATTGCGCACGGACTGAATGTCGTGAAGCATATCAGCGACCGCGTGGGCGTCATGTATCTGGGCAAGCTGGTTGAAATTGCACCCAAGCAGGAGCTTTACGCAAATCCGCTGCACCCCTACACACAGGCGCTGCTTTCGGCGATTCCGTCGGTTGACCCCGCGAACCATAAGCAGCGCATCATTCTTTCCGGCGACGTGCCAAGCCCGATTAATCCGCCGGACGGCTGCCGGTTCTGTTCCCGCTGCTTTAAGGCGTTTGACGGCTGCGATGCGGAAAATCCGGTTTTGCGTGAGGTTTCGCCCGGGCATTTTGTCGCCTGCCGGTTATATAGTCAACGCACTGGAGAATCAGTTCAATAGAAAGTCTGCGAAGTGCGTTGCCATATCAATCATAATTGCTGATAAAGTTAGAAACAGCCTGTGCCCTTAACGGGGCGCAGGCTGTTTTTATACTATACGGAAAATTTCCGTAATTTACGCATATCTGATAGGAAATTCGACGGTATCCTATATTTGGATCAATACAAATAGTATAAACTGATATGAATAATCCGGTATTCGGTCGAACCGGCAGCGGTAGATTTGCATATTTCCCCGGAAAAGTCGAAACATTGCCGAACAATGATGGATTTACAAGTTGAAAGTTAAAAAGGAGGGTGACTGTTACCAGTCACCCTCTTTGTCTAAAATACCGTATTTTGTTTTCATGCGTTCCAGCTTCTTCATCATTGGGTGAGACAGAAAAAAAAGAAACACAACGCTTGCCGCCGCGTGAATCAGGTCAAAAGGAAGCCCCGCTGCGCAGAAGGCAAGGTATGAGGGCCATGTGAAGGGCAGCCCGGTAATCAGCAAGGAACCAAGGTTCACGGTTCCGCCATAGAGAATCAGGGTGGACAGTCCGCCGTAAGTGCAAAGCACAACGCGGTTCTGCCTCCATGGAACGCGGTTCCGCTTCCATGGACTGCGGGAAAACAAAAAGCCGGCCAGCAAGCCGATAATCCCGAAGCCGAACATCTGAAACGGCGTATTCGGGCCCTGCCCAAAAAAGAAATTGGAAACAAATGCGGCGAGCGCGCCCACCAGAAAACCGCTCTGCGGGCCGAGGCATACGCCGGAAATAATCACGATGGCGGCAACCGGCTTAAATTGCGGAATCGCGTAAAAGGCGGCTCTTCCCGCAACGGCAATGGCAGTCATTACGGCAATCGTCACCAGCTCGCGCGCCCGCGGCTTCCTGCGCTCCAGCGTGTAAGTGAACGCCAGCATGGAGCAAAGAATCATCAGCAGGCTGGTTAGCAAGTATTTTCGGTCACCCAGCCCATAGATGCCGTAAAGAATGATGCAGGGCACGGCGGCAAGCAGCAGCACGGCGGCAAGCAGCAGCACGGCGGCGAGTACGTCGCGCCGCGTCAGTCGAATTCCAGATTCTTTTTGCAAAGCGCAATCACGTCCTCATCTGTTATGGCATTGGTGAACAGCCCCCGCGTCATGCGGTTCGCGGCGGTGGTGTAAAAGCTGTTTCCGGCAAAGAACGCGCGTGTATCTCCCTGTGTAATCACGGCACCGTTGAAAAAAAGCGCGCAGAAGTCCGCGTATTGCGCGCAAAACTCGATATCGTGCGATACCATGATAACGGTTTTTCCGTTCCGGATTAATTTTTTCAAAATATCTCCAAACTCAATTTTGAAGAAGGAGTCGAGTCCCTTAGTCGGCTCGTCCAGCAGCAGAATATCCGGTTCTGTGAGCAGCACCTTCGCAAGAGCGGCACGCTGCTGTTCGCCGCCGCTCAAGTCATAGGGGTGGCGGTCAAGCAAGGGCGTAATCCGTACAAGTTCTGCCATTTCCTCCGCTCGGCGCTGTTTTTCAGCGGCGGGAATCCCTTCCAGAACCTCCAGCAGATCGGCGCGCACCGTGTCCATCAGAAAGAGTGACTGCGGGTTTTGCGGCAGCATTGCAAGAGTTCCGTTTATTTTTCGCTTCCCGCGATAGAGCTTTGTGATTCCGGCAATCAGGTTCAGCGCTGTCGTTTTCCCCGTTCCGTTGCCGCCTAAAATGCAGAAAAAACTGCTTTTCGGAACCTCCAGCGTAAGGTTCTGAATGACGTCAGGCCCGCTTTTTTCATAGGAAAGCCAACAGCTTTTCAGCGACACGGCGTTTTCTCGACTGTGTGCGGGGACTTCCTGTGGAAGCGCTGTGATACGGATGGGATGATTTTGCAGCAGGAAGGAAATTTTCTGCCTGCCTTCGCGCACCGTAAGAGGTAAAGCGGTTCCGCTTTGCACCGCGTGCAAAATCTTCAATGGCGCGGGAAGAGCCTGTGCCATCGGGTGATCGGCGGCAATCAGCTTCGCGCCAGCCTCCCGCGGCGGCGCGTCAAGAATGATTTTACCGTTTTCCATCACTGCAACGCGGTCAGCGAGCGGAAAAACGTCCTGTAGGCGGTGTTCAATCATCAGCACGGCGACACCAAGCTCCGAATTGATCTTTTTTACAGCCGCGAGAAAATCGGCGGCGGCAATGGGGTCAAGCTGGGAAGTCGGCTCGTCCAGCAGCAGCACGCCCGGCTGCATTGCCATGACGGAGGCCAGATTCAGAAGCTGCTTCTGTCCGCCGGAAAGGGTGGAAACGTCTTTCTCAAACCAGTCCTCAATCCCGAAAAAGCTTGCCATTTCGGCGGTGCGCAGGCGAATGGTATGGCTATCCGCTCCAAGGTTTTCTAGCCCGAACGCAAGCTCGTGCCAGACCTTATCCGTTACGATCTGCGCGTCGGGCGACTGCATAACAAAGCCGATTTGCGCCGCCTGTGTGTGCGGGTTAACCCCGCGAAGCGGTGTTCCATGAAACAGGATAGTGCCGGAGCGCCTGCCCCTTGGAGCCAGCGCCGGTTTCAGTTGGCGCAGCAGCGTCGTTTTTCCGCAGCCGGAAGCGCCGCACAGCAGCACAAATTCACCCTCCCCAACAGTAAGTGATATATTTTCCAGAGCGGGGGAAGGCATATCCGGATAAGTAAAGCAGTAATCGGTAAGCTCAAAGACCGGCATGATATGTTACCTCCTCCGCCGCGCCCACCCAAACAGGGAAGGCGCAAAGCAAAAAATACAGCGCGTAAAAACCCGCGGCTGACGGTGTAACGGACTGGACGAAGATGGTCGGATAATATCGAACCTTCATTTCACCAAGATGAATTCCCCAGAATATAGCGATTATTAGTACAAAAAGTAATAATATGAATATTTTATCCCGATTGTCGAAATGATGGCGTTGAAAGCTGCTCCGCTTCGGCAGGCCGTAGCCCCTTGCGTGCATGGAATCGGCGGTAATTACCCCGTTTTCCAGCGCCCATGTGGTGAGCATGGAAAGAATCTTCATGCCGTTTTTCGCGCGCGTCAGGATATTCCCGCTGTCAGCGCCGCGCCCGATCCCCTTTTGCGCGTTGGCAATGACAGCGGCCTGCGCCTTGAAGCGGGGCACAAAGCGCAGCACCATGCTGAACAAAAGGGAGAGTGAAGGCAGAATTCCGCCGAAAAGTTCAATTACCTTGTCCGAAGTCATCACCGTATTGCTGCACGAAAACCACAGCAGCACCGAAGCAAACATCAGCGCCGCCGCCGCGCCGTAAACAACGGCCTCCAGCGTGATGGGATTATCATTAATATATAACAGAGCCGTAGCCCCGGAGTGGTTGATCAGCGGATTTATAACAGTCATGGCTACGATCAGCGGCAGCAGCACCTTCAGGGCGAAGCCCGCTGTTTTTCCCGGGTTCAGCAGAGCGGAGCAAATAAATCCGCAAAACAGCGAAATCAGCAGAAACGCGGGGTGCATCAGAAACATGGAAAACAAAATCACAGATGTAAAGTAGAGAAACTGCACAGCGGGATGCAGTCCGGCGAAATGCTTCATGATCGGCTTCATTGGGAGTCCCCGCAGAAATAAATCCACTGGATTTTGTCACCGGCGCTTAGCTTGTAATCGCTGCACGCAACCGGTGGCTGCTTCCCGTTTACGAGGTACGTCCAACCGCTCATTTTGCCGAACTGCTTTTCCTTAATATTGGCGATGCTTCTGATATACTCCGATTGGAAGGCCGTCGTGACGTGCTCCATTAAAATACTGTTCGCCTTGGTCGCGCGCAGCAGCACGTTATACACGGTTTCACCGTTTTTGATCTCCATTTTACTGTCGGATAAGAGTATCCCATCCTTAGGAACGATGCTGAGCTCATCCGCACTGAAACGCTCCTTGTTTTTCCAGATATCGGAGGCGGAAATTGAGATTGTACAGCTGCTTTCCTTTACAGCAGAGGAAGGAGGAGCGGCGCTTTGTGGTTTGACGGGCGGCTTGGAAGAGACCGCTTTTTGCGGCGCGGTGGAGGCTACTTTGGCGGAGCCCGGCGCTGACTCCGGCGAAGCGGAAGAAGAAGCCGAAGACGATGGCTCCGCCTGGCTTACCGGCGGGACGGAAGTACCCGCCCCTGATGAAACAGCTTCGGAGCTGAGCGCAGAAGAAGGGACGGAGTTTGATTCGGATTGATTGTGCTGGGCGGGTGTTTCAATTTTGCATCCGGCGAGCAGGCAGAAAGCGCATAACAGCGCAAGCAGCTTTAATTTCATTCTATTCTCCAAAATCATTCGCCATAAACAAGAAAGAGCGGCGATGATTTCTGTTTTAAACATTTATAAATTGAACTGATTTCAAAGAAAGGGCAGGTGTGCACACCTGCCCTTTGGACTTTTCAACAAAAATAGATTGTCCTGTGGAAAGCGGCGGAGTGTTGCGCAAATTACCTGATGCCCGTTACCGATCGCCCTTCGCTTTTCTGCGGAGCAGCACCACAGCCGCGCCGCTCAAAATAAAGACAACCGCACCGGAAGCGACCGGGAATTCTCCGGTTTTTGGGGAATTCAGTGGAGCCTTAGTGTCGTTCGTTCCGGACGCTTTATCATCCAAAGTATGCATCATACCGCTGTCATTAATCGCGTACATGGTTCCGCTGTCGTTGAAATAAAACAGCATGCCGTCGCGTGACGGGGTCAGGCTCTGTGTGCTGGACTGCGCAATATCAGGCGTAAACAGGGTTTTATAGGAAGCCTTCGTCTGACTCGGTTTATCCTCAATCACATAAACGTTGGAGGAATCCTTGGAAAAGGTGCCGTCCTGATTCGCCGTGCCGTAACTGGCAACATAAATATAAACAGTGCCGTTCTGCTCCTTGGCATAAGCTGTTGTCACCAGAGGGGAAGACTGGGAATGAATGCCGCTGATCTGGTAAACGGTTTCCAGCGTGGAAGCATTCAGTACGGAAAACGGGGTTTTCGCACCGTATCCGCCGCCCGCCACATACAGCCTGCCGTTATAAACGACGGGGCTGGAAGTAATATTGTTACCAAGCACCGCCGACTTTTTAGCTGTGGTTTCCGCGATTATGCCGGAAGCATCCGCCTGCACGGAATACACCGTACCGCTCTTTACAGAAGCATAGATGCGCCCGTTCGCATAGGTAACCGTAGAGCTGACGGGGCCGCCGACGGAAACAGTGCTACCTTTTTCACCGGTTGTGAGGTTGTAGGTGGAAAGATTGCCGCTGGTATCCGCCACGGCAATCGCGGAGCCGAGTACGGCTCCGCCGTTCCAGTAATAACCGGCTGCCGTGTTCGCCTGCTGCCATGCAATATGGCCTGTATTTGTGTCAACGCTTGCGTAAACACCGGATGTAAACGCATACGTCGTCATATCCTGCGTATAGGTTCCAAAATAAATATGATGGTCATAATAGGTGATGGGCGACGCAATCTGCTGTGCGGAGTCGCCGGAAGAAACAACGTCGCTTGTCCAAACAGCGGCAAGCGTATCGGTGCTAAAGGCGGAAACCGTCACGCCCGAGGCAGTCTGCTGCGGCACATAAATTTTGCCGTCGCCGGAAGCGATCTGTGAAAAATAAGCCGGAATGCCGGAAACAGCGGCGCTGGCAGCGACCTTGCCTGTTTTTGCGTCCAGCTTCAGCAGCCGGCCGTCCGCGACGGTAAAGTACAGGAAATCCCCGATGGTAATCGGGGTACCGCAGGCGTTGTTTTCAAATTTCGCGCCGTTGTATTCACTGGTTATTGTGTATTTTTCCGACCAGGATTCGGCTGCTATGTCGGGCGAAGTCGGAATTTTTGCCGTCGTAATACCCGCCGCGACAGGCGAGCCCAAAAACTGACCCCAGTCCGTGTTGCTTTCCGCTGCAAATGCGCTTGTGACCGCACTGAGAGCCAGTGTAAGCGTACACAGCAGTGCTGTGATTTTTTTCGTCTTCATCTTAATCCCTCCGATTAATTTTAAAACAGGATATACGGCAGGTTTCCTGACTTGAGATCATCCTTCAGCGCGCGGCCTTCCCGGCAAAGCCAGTGACCGTGTTCGGCGCGCCAAAGTCCCTCTTACAGTAGCGGGGGCTGTTGCGGATTTTCACCGCATTCCCTAAAATTCGCTTTTACAGCGTGTTACTCCGTATATCAATATTTTATTTCAGCCGGGTAAATCCGGTTTTTCTATCATATTATTGACTAATTCGGGGTACTTGTCAAGTGGGCACGGGAAGTAAAAGAAAACGGCCTGCCAGCATGGTCAGACCGTCTTCTTTATATAGGAAGATATGTAAAGATCTTGTACTCGAATTAATAAAAGATTTACGGTTTCATGCTTTCATATCTGTAGGGAATCCAATACATAATATAGTCATTTAATTTGAAAACAAAACCAATCACCATTTTCTTGGATGTTTTCTAAAGTTAACTGACTTCAATAAAAAAGGACGTGTACTCTGAAAAATCAGAATACACGTCTTTGTGCATCATAAACATTTTATATTGGGGAGATTAGGCGGCCAATCTGTTGTTTTCAAACAACGCTGAAAAGAAGTTCCCCGTAAGTCGGGTACGGCCAGTATTTTTCGCCCACAAGGCTCTCAATTTCGTCCGCGGTTACGCGGGTATCTTCCATTGCGGCGAATACAGTCTCGCGGAAGTATTTCGCTTCGGCAAGCGCATCCTCAAATTCGTGTTTCCCGGAAACACTTTCTTCAAGGCTCTCCATCTTATTGTATAGTTCGGCGGAAAGGGAAGAAAGCTTCTTCAGCAGGGTTTCTTCCAGCTCGCAGCTGATGCCGGCGTTCAATTCTTTCTTGTTGAGTGCTTCCTTGCTCAGATCTTTAATATAGGAGCAGGTAGCCGGGATAATGTCCTTCTTAATCATGTCAACCATGGTCAGTGCTTCGATGTGTACCTGCTTGCTGTAATTTTCAAGCTGAATTTCATAACGGGAATGTACTTCCGTTGCGGAGAGTACGCCGAATTTCTCGAACATTGCCACATTTTTGTCGGAGACATAATAGGGGAGTGCATCCGGAGTGGAACGCAAATTCAGCAGTCCGCGTTTCTCAGCCTCAACAACCCACTCGTCGGAGTAGTTATTGCCGTTGAAGATGATACGCTTATGTTCCTTGATTGTCTTGCGAACCAACTTGTTCAGCGCGTCGGTGAAGTCGTCGGCTTTTTCCAGTTCATCGGCAAATTCACACAGAGACTCTGCCACGATGGTGTTCAGAATCTGATTCGGGCACGCGATAGACAGGCTGGAACCGAGCATACGGAACTCGAATTTGTTGCCGGTGAAAGCAAACGGGGAAGTACGGTTTCTGTCGGTGGTGTCTTTCGGGAATGCCGGAAGAACGTCGACGCCGATCTTCATGAAGGTTTTATCCTTCTGGCTGTAGGAGCTGTCGTTTTCAATGGACTCGAGAACCGCTTCGAGCTCCTCGCCGACAAAGATGGAAACGATTGCCGGAGGCGCTTCGTTCGCGCCAAGACGGTGGTCGTTGCCCGCGCTTGCGACGGAAACACGGAGCAAGTCCTGGTGCTCGTCGACCGCTTTGATAATCGCGGAAAGGAAGAGCAGGAACTGTGCGTTTTCGCGCGGGGAATCACCGGGCTCCAAAAGGTTTACTCCGGTGTCGGTTGAAATGCTCCAGTTATTGTGTTTGCCGCTGCCGTTAACGCCTGCAAACGGCTTTTCATGCAGCAGGCAGGTCAAACCGTGCCGTGTCGCGACTTTCTTCATCAGCTCCATTGTCAGCTGGTTGTGGTCGGTCGCCACGTTGCTGGAGTTGAAAATAGGGGCAAGCTCATGCTGGGAGGGAGCAACTTCGTTATGCTCAGTTTTGGCGAGAATGCCGAGTTTCCACAGTTCTTCGTTCAGATCCTTCATATAAGCGGAAACGCGGGGCTTAATCACGCCGAAATAATGATCTTCCAGTTCCTGACCTTTCGGGGGCTTCGCGCCGAACAGAGTTCTGCCGGTATAGACCAGATCTTTTCTCTTTCCATATTTTTCCCTGTCAACAAGGAAATACTCCTGCTCGGGACCGACCGTGGTAATAATACGGTGCGCCGTGGTATTGCCGAACAGCTTCAGCACACGGACTGCCTGCTCATTGATGGCTTCCATGGAACGCAGCAGCGGGGTTTTCTTGTCGAGCGCTTCTCCGCCGTAAGAGCAGAACGCGGTCGGAATGCACAGGGAGCCGTCTTTTACAAAAGCGTCGCTTGTCGGGTCCCACGCGGTGTAGCCTCTGGCTTCAAATGTTGCGCGCAGTCCGCCGGAAGGGAAGCTGGAAGCATCCGGCTCGCCTTTAATCAGCTCTTTGCCGGAAAACTCCATGAGTACTTTTCCGTTGTCGATAGGGGAAATAAAGCTGTCGTGCTTTTCAGCCGTAATGCCGGTCATCGGCTGGAACCAGTGGGTGAAGTGCGTTGCGCCCTTTTCAATCGCCCATGCTTTCATGGCGTTGGCTACGACGTTTGCAACTTCAGGCGCAAGCGGCTTGCCTTGTTCTCTGGTCTTCTTCAACGCTTTGTAAGTCTCTTTGGGCAGCCTTTCTTTCATAACGGTGTCGTTGAATACCATGCTGCCGAAAATTTCAGGAACATTACTCATGAAATTTCACTCCCTATATAAAATGTGGCTAATAAAAAAAGGCGCTATAGGGCAAACCCCTACAGCACCCTTGCTGCTATGCTATTGATTATATGTCCCGACCAATTAAAAGTCAATAAAAAAACGTCAAAAACTTATTTTTTTGCAAGAGATTATAATATCTCATGCAAAATCTCTTTAAAATAATATAATTTTGTTTATATCTATGAATTTTACGATTTTGCAATTTATGACTTGAAATTATGCAAATTGGCAAATCAAAACTATTGACACAACAGTTAAAAAAATATAATATATAAGAACGCGGACTTTTATTATTAAGTTATTATTTTAAATTACTTTATATTAAAAGTATTCCGAAGCAGTCGCAAATGTGCGCGTTCCATTTATAAGGGTGCGCATAATCGCAATCATTGCAGGGAGGTCGATTTTTTATGCAAAAAGAAGGAGAAGTAAGAATTCCTTCAGGCTGCGCCATATCCGGGATTTTTTCCCGCAGCGGGAAAAAGATGAACGGCGAAGCAATTATTCGCTCCATATCCACGATGCATGACCGCAGCAACGGGTTGGGAGGCGGCTTTGCCGCTTACGGGATTTACCCCCGCAGCAAGGACGCTTTTGCGTTCCATGTTTTCTACGACAGCGTGCGTGCAAAAGAGGAATGTGAAAAAGTCATTATGGCCAATTTTGACGTAACCATTGCGGAAAAGATTCCCACCCGGGAAATGCCGGAAATTACGGATGAGCCTGCAATTTGGCGCTACTTTGGATTGCCTTTTGAAAAGCTGTTGAAAGACACCCGGCTGGATGAAAAAGAGTTTGTCGCGCGCTTTGTCGTGAAGGTCAATACAGAGATTCGCGGCGCGTATGTATTTTCCAGCGGCAAAAACATGGGTGTGTTTAAGGCGGTCGGCTTCCCGGAGGACGTGGGCCGGTATTACTGCCTTGAAAATTATGAAGGCTACTGCTGGACGGCGCACGGCCGGTACCCGACCAACACGCCCGGCTGGTGGGGCGGCGCGCACCCGTTTGCTATGCTGGATTATTCCATAGTACATAACGGCGAGATTTCGTCCTATGACGCGAACCGCCGTTTCATTGAAATGTTCGGCTATAAATGTACGCTGCTGACCGACACGGAAGTGATTACCTATATTATTGATTTTCTGAACCGCAAGCAGCACCTCAGTATGGAAGAGGTTGCACAGGTCATCGCCGCGCCGTTCTGGAGCGAAATTGACGCACTGCCCGCCGAGCAGCAGAAAAAGCTGACCTATCTGCGCAACGTATTTTCCAGTCTTTTGATTACCGGCCCGTTTTCGATTCTGCTCGGTTTCAGCGGCGGAATGATGGCGCTGAACGACCGATTAAAGCTGCGCTCCATGGTGGCCGCGGAAAAGGGCGATATGTTCTATGTGGCGAGCGAAGAATGCGCTATTCAGGTTATTGAACCCAACTTCGACAGAATTTGGGCGCCAAAGGGCGGAGAACCGGTGATTGTGACACTCAACGAGGGGGTGAATGTGTAATGGGAATCGATTATATCTATCCGGAGTACGAAGTAATCCGCAATCCGCAGCGCTGCATTGCCTGCCGCGTGTGTGAGCGCCAGTGCGCGAATGAAGTCCATTCCTATGACCCGGATACCAAGACCATGCGCGCGGACGACAGCGAATGCGTCAACTGCCACCGCTGCGTCAGCCTGTGCCCCACGCACGCGCTGAAAATTGTCAAAACCGATCATACCTTTAAAACGAATGCAAACTGGACGAACGATACCATTACCGAGGTTTACCGTCAGGCCGGAACGGGCGGAATGCTGCTCTCTTCCATGGGTAACCCGAAGCCGTACCCGATTTATTGGGATAAAATACTGATCAACGCGTCACAGGTGACAAATCCGTCCATTGACCCGCTTCGCGAACCGATGGAAACCCGCACATTTCTGGGTAAGCGCCCCGACGGGCTTGAGAGGAACCCGGACGGCAGTCTGAAAATCGACAACCTTCCCCCTAACCTCGAGCTTTCCGTGCCGATCATGTTTTCGGCGATGAGCTACGGCTCCATCAGCTACAACGCGCATGAAAGTCTTGCCCGCGCGGCAACGGAGCTGGGTATTTACTACAATACCGGTGAGGGTGGCCTGCACGAGGACTTTTACAAATACGGCCCGAATACCATTGTTCAGGTTGCATCCGGCCGGTTCGGCGTACATAAGGATTATCTGGACGCGGGTGCGGCCATAGAAATTAAAATCGGCCAGGGCGCGAAGCCGGGCATCGGCGGGCACCTTCCCGGTGCAAAAATTGTGGGCGATGTTTCCCGTACGCGCATGATTCCCGAGGGCTCGGACGCGATTTCCCCCGCGCCGCATCATGATATTTACTCCATTGAGGATCTGCGGCAGTTGGTCTATTCCTTAAAAGAAGCGACCAACTACCAGAAGCCGGTCATTGTGAAAATTGCCGCCGTGCATAATGTGGCGGCAATCGCCAGCGGCATTGCCCGCAGCGGAGCCGATATCATTGCCATCGACGGTTATCGCGGCGGCACCGGCGCGGCGCCGACCCGAATCCGTGACAATGTTGGCATTCCGATTGAGCTTGCGCTTGCCGCCGTAGACGAACGTCTCCGTCAGGAGAAAATCCGCAACAACGTTTCCATTGTGGTCGGCGGCAGCATCCGCAATTCCGCGGATATTGTCAAAGCGATTGCGCTTGGTGCGGACGCGGTCTACATCGGTACCTCGGCGCTGCTGGCGCTCGGCTGCCACCTGTGCCGTACCTGTCAGGCCGGAAAGTGCAATTGGGGCATTGCGACCCAGCGCCCCGACCTTGTCAAGCGGCTGAACCCCGACATCGGCGCGCAGCGTCTCGTGAACCTCGTTTCCGCGTGGCAGCATGAAATTATGGAAATGATGGGCGGCATGGGCATCAATTCCATCGAGGCGCTCAAGGGCAACCGACTGATGCTGCGCGGCATCGGCCTGAATGAAAAAGAGCTCGAAATTTTGGGCATCAAACATGCGGGGGAATAAGCGATGAAACGTGTATATGTCAATGAGAAATGGTGTCTGGGCTGTCATCTTTGCGAGTACAACTGCGCGTTCGCCAACTCCGGGAGCGACGATATGGTCAAGGCGCTGAAAGATATGCCGATTCACCCTCGCATTCAGATTGAAGAGGGGCAGGGCGTGTGCTTTGCCGTCAACTGCCGGCACTGTGCGGAGCCGCTGTGTGTGAAGAGTTGTATTACCGGCGCGCTCAGCATAGAGGACGGCGTAATCCATGTGGATCAGGAAAAATGCGTCGGCTGTTACACCTGTATTCTTGTCTGCCCCTACGGCGCGGTCATGCCGGGGCCGGACGGCAGCGTCATACAGAAGTGCGAGCTTTGTACGAACAATTCTGCGGGGGAACCGGCTTGTGTAAAGGGCTGCCCGAACCATGCGATTGTGTTTGAGGAGAGGTGAACGAAATGAATTACGTGATCATCGGCAATTCTGCCGCCGCGGTCGGCTGTGTGGAAGGCATCCGTTCGGTTGACGCGCAGGGGAGCATTACGGTTATTTCCGACGAACCGTATCATGTGTACTCCCGTCCGCTCATTTCCTACCTCATTTACGGTAAGACGGACGAGCAGCGTATGAAGTACCGTCCGGATGATTTTTATCAAAAGAACAAGGTGACGGCGCTTCTTGGCGTCACCGCGGAAAAAGTGGATTATGAAGCGAAGCAGGTACTGCTCGGCGACGGAAGCTACATACCCTTCGATAAACTGTTATTCGCAACAGGTTCGTCTCCGTTTGTTCCGCCGATGGCAGGGCTTGATATCGTACCGCAGAAGTTCAGTTTCATGAAGCTGGCCGACGCACAGGCGCTCAATGCAGCCATAAAACCTGATAGCCGTGTGCTGATTGTGGGTGCCGGACTGATCGGCCTGAAATGCGCGGAGGGAATCCACAATAAGGTCGGGAAAATCACCGTGGTGGATCTGGCGCCAAGAATCCTGCCCAGTATTCTTGATGAAACGGGTTCCGCTATGATGCAGGAACACATAGAGCAGCACGGCGTTGAATTTGTATTGGGCAACAGCGTGGCTCAGTTTGACGGCTGCACGGCTACGCTCAAAACCGGGGAAACGGTTCCGTTCGACATTCTGGTACTTGCCGTAGGCGTCCGACCGAACACTGCGCTTGCTTCTGCAATCGGCTGCACAGTCAATAAGGGGATTTTGTCGGACGAACATTGCCGGACGAATCTGAATGACGTTTACGCCGCGGGCGACTGCAGCGAAAGCCATGATATTACCGACAACCAGTCGCGCGTTCTTGCGCTTTGGCCGAACGCCTATATGCAGGGTGAAACGGCGGGCGTGAATATGGCGGGAGGCGAGAAGCGCTACGACAAAGCCATTCCGATGAACGCAATCGGCTTTTTCGGGCTTCACATTATAACGGCCGGCAGTTACAGCGGAGAAGCCTATATTACGCGGGGAGATCATTCCTATAAGAAGCTGATTACAAAGGATAATGTTCTGAAGGGCTTTATATTAATCGGAGAAATTTCACGGGCGGGTATTTATACTTCGCTGATACGGGAGCAGACGCCGCTCGATACCGTGGACTTTGAGCTGATTCGCGAAAGGCCGCAGCTGATGGCGTTTGCCGCGCCGGAACGGGCCGTAAAGCTGGGAGGTGCAAAAGCATGATGATCAATGCGGACGGAAAGTATTTCAAGGATTTAAATGATGAAGTGCGTACCGCAACAGAGAATACGATTACCATTCAGGGCTGTGACGGTCAGCGCTATATCGGTGCGGGCATGGGCGAAAAGCAGGTGACGATTCACGGCGTACCGGGTAACGACCTTGGCTGCTACCTAAACGGCGGTAAAATTACGGTAAACGGCAATGCGCAGGACGCGACAGGCGACACCATGAATGACGGCGAAATTGTCATTCACGGTTCCAGCGGTGACGCAACCGGCTACGCGATGCGCGGAGGAAGAATCCTTGTGAAAGGAAACGCCGGGTACCGCGCGGGCATCCATATGAAAGCCTATAAAACCCAGCAGCCGCTGCTGATGATCGGCGGAGAAGCGGGCAGCTTTCTGGGCGAGTACCAGGCGGGCGGCACGATCATAGTCCTGGGCCTGAACTCTGAGAAGAAAATTCCCGTTGGAAATATGTGCGGCACCGGCATGCACGGCGGCAAAGTTTACCTGCGCGGGGAAGCGCTTCCGCACGATCTGCCCAAACAGGTCGAGGCCAAAGTCGCTTCTGCGGAGGATATGGCCGCAATTGACGGCTATCTGAATGATTTTTGCGAAACCTTCGGCGTCAGCAAAGATGAGGTGCTTTCCAAGCAGTTTTTCGTTTTGACTCCGAATTCCAAAAATCCGTACAAATCGCTCTATACATTTAACTGATACACATGAAAAAGGACGGTCGTCGGGCCGTCCTTTTTTGACTGAAATAATTTGATGTGTTTTCAGTGTATTCTGTTTTGAACGGAATTCTCCGGCGGTTTTATCGTTTCAGCATACCCGAAAAATAGGCGGAAATGACCCGGTCGCACCATGCGTCAAATTCCGGGTCGGCCTTCTGGCATTCGGGGTGACTCAGTACATAATCGACGGAACGTTTTACGCCCTGGTCAAAACGTACCTGCGCGTGGAATCCGGGTACCAGCGTTTTGATCTTCGAATTGTCAAACACGACGGAATTCGCTTTGTCGCCCAGCAGGCTGCCAAGCAGTTCGGGATTAAACGCAGCCAGAAATTCGGAGGGAATATGAACCAGATGCGGCTCCGTTCCGATCGACTTGCCAATGGCGGCGTAGGCCGCGTTCCATGTAATGACCTCGTCGCTTGTAATATGCACCGCTTCCCCGATTGCGTGCGGGTTGTCCATCAATCCGACAAACGCTTTGGCAAAGTCGGTATTGTGCGTGAAGGTCCAAAGGGAAAGCCCGTCACCGTGTACAATGACCGGTTTGCCGCTGCGAATGCGTTCCAGTACCTGCCAACTGCCGCCTTTTCCGTGAATTGCCACAGGAACGCCGGTTTCACCGTAGGTGTGGCTCGGCCGCACAATCGTAACCGGAAAAGTCCCCGTGCGGTATGCTTTCATTAAAATTTCTTCGCAGGCAATTTTATCCCGTGAATACCGCCAATAAGGATTGCAAAGCGGCGTGCTTTCCGTAATGCGGAAATTCGCTGCCGGTTTTTGGTAAGCGGAAGCGGAACTGATAAAAATGTATTGCCCGGTTTTGCCGGAGAAGAGCCGGATGTCGCGTTCCGCTTGCTCGGGAGTGAACGCGATAAAGTCGGCGACTACATCGAAAGTCCTGTCGCCAAGTGCTCCCAGAACCGCTTCTTCGTCGGAAATATCCGCATTCAGCAGTTCCGCGCCCTGCGGCAGCCGCTCGGGGTGATTCCCCCGGTTCAAAAGTGTGACTTCAATGCCGTTTTGTATGGCCAGAGCCGATACGGCGGAGCTGATGGTGCCCGTTCCGCCGATAAATAAAGCTTTCATCTTGCACGCTCCTTTTATTTGTATTATAATATATTAATATCTTAACATAATGATCAAATAATAACGATAGTTTTTTTCTAGGGAGTGATTGCGAATGTTAAGAAATCAATCATTTATCGATATGTTTTTATGGAACTTAGTGATCGTTGCCTTATGGCACCTGATCGTTTTTTTCGCATGTTTAAAATTGCCGAGTGCAAAGTTTGACCCTGCGAAGGAACGCTATATGGCGAAGGATTGGGAGCGCGGCGGCCGCTGGTACAGGGAAAAGCTGAAGATTCAGCTTTGGAAGGACCGTGTCCCTCAGCACATCGGCAAAGACGGATTTTCAAAAGAACATCTTTCAGATCTTTCCGTCGACTATATTGACGATTTTATTTTAGAAACTTGCCGCGGCGAATGGATGCACAAGAAAAATTGTATTTGTGCGGTGGTGATTATACTGATCAATCCGGTCCTTGTAGGATTTGTGTTTTCTTTCTTGATCCTTTTGGGGAATCTTCCCTTTGCTATAATTCAGCGTTATAATCGCTTCCGTCTTCAGGTTCTGCGCAAAAAGCGCAATCGCGATACGCACGGTGACCGGGTTGGCCAGACCGTTACTGCATATTAAAATACACAGTGTTAAAAAATCAGCTTTGCCAATTGGACGAAGCTGATTTTTTTAAAATGTTGGGAGGATCAGGAATGGGGAAAAAGCTTTTCGCGTCGCTGTTTTGCTTTGCAATGCTTTTATGGACAAGCCCCGCTTTCGCTTATGCCGACACCGCGCCGTACTTCACATTTCAGCTGGATGCCGTTACCGCCGCGCCGGATGGACTGGTGAAGATAAAAATTAACGCAAACCAAATGCCCGACACCGCCGCGGGTTTCCGTATGAAAATAGATTATGACGACGAGTTGCTTACGTTCGTCCGAACGGAAACTTCCTCCCAAATAAAAACGGGTACGATGATGACGAACAGCGACAGCAACCCGATCGTAAGCGTGTACGTCTGCAACGTGGACCAAAAGGCGGCGCCGACTCTGTCCGGCAATATAATTTCGTTTGTGTTCCGGGTGCGCAGTGATGTGCCGAAGAAGCAGACGGCAATCGGCGTGCACATTGATCAGGTTTGCAATTTTGAGGCGAAACAGCTGAACCTGAACTATGATGACGACCTTACGCTGAATATTGACCCCGGGCTGACAGCGCCTTCGACGGCGTATTTGACATCGCTCGTGCCGCTGACGGGGCGACTTACGCCCGAATTTTCCGCCGATGTGCTGGAATATGAAATGACTGTACCGGAAGATGTGAAAACAGTGGAATTTGAGGCTGCCGCGGGCAGCGGTGGAAGCGTGAAAATTAACCGCAAGACACTTGGAAAAGCAGGCAGTGATACGGCAATTCTAATCACTGTGACTTCAGCGGATAAAAAATCGAAAACGCAGTATGCGGTGACTGTTCACCGTCAGGAAGCGCAAGAGGATACGGTTACCGGCACCGATTCCGCTGAAACCGGCACCAAAACCACGACGGCGGGTGCGGTAAAATCCACGGCCCAATCGGGCAAAGGGGGAAACAGCGCTGCCGCAGGCGACGGAGCAACAAAAAGTATTTCCGCTTCGGCGGGAGGCGCAGTCGTACCGGAACATCAAATTACACCACAGGCAGCACCGGCTTTCGCACCGTCGAATGCGGCGGTGAGCGGCAATCGCAATGTCTATATTGTGGGCAATCAGATGCCCGGTTATGTAGTAGTTCTGCTGGCGGCTGTTGCGCTGGTTCAACTTGGCGCTATTTTTGCACCGTGGCTGAATAATGCGCACCCTAAAAAGAAAGAATAGTAATGTTCCAATCCGCTGCTCGAATTCAAAAAGAATTGTCTGAGATTGTGTGGATAGAGACAGGGTGTACCAAATAAAAAATCTTGCTATTTTAGTAAATTGTCGAAAAAACCAGGATGTAAATAGCTTATTAGAATAAAAAATTATTTAATATTCACTAAATTACAAAGATTTATATATACATTATGTAGGAATAACTAAGATTTCTTCAATATCCTCTTGCAACTCTTTGTGCAATATGCTATTATAATGCCAGATCATGAAAACGTTACCGATAAGGTTTCCGATAACGATACCAAAGGAATTTTGGATGAGGGAACGTTTTCAATATGAGATCCGAATATTGGAAAGAAGGAAGCAGTATGAAAAGGTTAAAAAGTTTCTTGGCATTTACTTTGGCGGCAACTATGGTGGCCAGTCTTGCCGGTTGCAGCGGCAATTCCGCGACTTCTTCCGCAGCGGCGTCGTCCGGAGAAGCATCTTCCGCGGCAGCGTCTTCCACGGCTCCGACTTCAGGCGGAGAAATTTACTACCTGAATTTCAAGCCGGAAATTGCTGACGTTTACAAGAAAATCGGCGACGAATATAAGGCTGAAACGGGCGTTACGCTTAAAGTCGTTACAGCCGCTTCCGGTACTTACGAGCAAACACTGAAATCCGAAATCGCAAAGTCGGATGCTCCGGTTCTGTTCCAGATCAACGGGCCGAAAGGTTACGCCACATGGAAGGACTATTGCGCTGACCTGAAAGACACCGAAATTTATAAACACCTGACCGATAAGACCATGGCTGTCACCGACGGTGACGGCGTTTACGGCATTCCGTATGTTGTGGAAGGTTACGGCATTATTTACAATGATGCGGTTATGACAAAGTATTTTGCCACAAGCGGCGCGAAGGCCACTTCCATGAAAGACATCAACAACTTTGCAAAGTTCAAAGAGGTTGTTGAAGATATGACCGCTAAAAAGTCACAGCTCGGCATCAAGGGCGTGTTCTCCTCCACTTCGCTGAAACCCGGTGAAGACTGGCGCTGGCAGACTCACCTTGCAAATATTCCGATTAACGCTGAATTCAAAGATAACAAGATCGATCTGAAGAGCGATGCGACAAAGGAAATTAAATTCCAGTACGCCGACAACTTCAAAAATATTTTCGACCTCTATCTGAACAACTCCGTTACCAGCCCGAAGCAGCTCGGCAGCAAGAGCGTTGACGATTCCATGGCGGAATTTGCGCTCGGCCAGTCCGCAATGGTACAGAACGGCAACTGGGCATGGGGTCAGATTTCCGGTGTTGACGGCAACGTTGTGAAAGAAAGCGACGTTAAGTTCCTGCCGATTTACACAGGCCTGAAGGATGAAGAGAAACAGTCCATTGCCGTTGGTACGGAAAACTTCTTCGCAATCAATAAGAAAGCTCCCGCCGATCAGCAGAAACTGGCTGCCGACTTCATCTACTGGCTGTACAGCAGCGAAAAGGGTAAGGCTTTCGTTACGAACGACCTGAAATTCATTGCTCCGTTCGACACATTCAAAGACAACGAAAAGCCTTCCGATCCACTTGCAAAGGAAGTACTTCGCTATATGAGCGATTCCAGCCTGACAAATGTTCCGTGGAACTTCACCGTATTCCCGAGCCAAACTTTTAAGGATAATTTCGGTGCGGCGCTGCTCCAGTACGCACAGGGCACCAAACAGTGGAATGACGTGAAGACTCTTGTTGTAAATCAGTGGAAAGCAGAAAGCAATAAATAAATTGAATGATACTACGGCCTCGCTTATGAGGCCCAGTTGATTTGAACAGCGTAAAATAGTGAGTGCAGTTTGAAAGACTCACTCACTATTTTTTAATGAGAGTAGGGGGAATACCGATATGCAAAAAACGCTGAAAAAGTACGCCGCATTTTTTACTTTGCCCACGGTGCTCGCGTTTGCCATCGCATTTTTAATCCCGTTTATTTTAGGGATTTACCTTTCGTTCACTTCGTTTACCACAGTGAACGACGCGCATTGGGTAGGCTTCAGCAATTATGTGCGTGCGTTTACGGAAGATCACGATTTTTTAAACGCACTGGGCTTCACTGTAAAGTTTACTGTGGTTTCCGTTGTGATGATCAACGTGATTGCATTTATGCTCGCCCTGCTGCTCACCCGAAAAATTCGCGGCACGAACGTTTTCCGCACCATATTTTTCATGCCGAACCTGATCGGCGGTATTGTGCTGGGTTATATCTGGCAGCTGATCTTTAACGGGATTCTCTATAATTTCGGAGTAGATCTTACTTTCAGCGCCACGTACGGTTTCTGGGGCCTGGTCATTCTGATGAACTGGCAAATGGTCGGCTATATGATGATTATTTACATAGCCGGGATTCAGAATATTCCGCCGGAACTTATTGAAGCCGCTGAAATAGACGGAGCGACGCCGTGGCAGGTTTTGACAAATGTAAAAATTCCCATGGTAATGCCATCCGTTACCATTTGTACATTTTTAACGCTGACAAACTCCTTTAAGCTCTTTGATCAGAACCTTGCGCTGACCGCCGGTGCTCCCGGAAAGGAATCCGCCATGCTTGCTCTGGATATTTACAACACGTTCTATGGACGTACTGGGTTTGAAGGCGTAGGTCAGGCTAAAGCTGTGGTATTCTTTGTTGTGGTTGCGCTGATTGCGCTGATTCAGCTCCGTGCCACCAGAAGCAAGGAGGTTGAGAACTGATGAAAGCAGAAAAACGTTTCAGTGGGAATCTGATCTTCCTCTTACTGGTGATTCTGTCCTGCATATTTCTGGCCCCGATTTTCCTCGTACTGATGAATTCTGTCAAGGGTAGATTTTCCATTTCAGACACGCCGTTTGAACTGCCTAGCAGTCAGACATTCGTCGGAATTAAGAACTATTTAACCGGCATTGAGAAAACCGGCTTCATCTCGGCGTTCGGGTACTCTCTCTTTATTACGGTTGGTTCCGTTGCGGTGATTGTACTCTTTACCGCTATGACCGCGTGGTATATTACAAGGGTGAAATCCTCTTATACCTCAACCCTGTATTACCTGTTTGTGTTTTCCATGATTGTTCCGTTCCAAATGGTCATGTTCACGATGTCCAAAATGGCCAATATGCTGCATCTGGATAACGCAGTCGGTATTTTGTTCATTTACCTCGGCTTTGGCGCGGGCCTTTCCGTGTTCATGTTCAGCGGTTTCGTAAAGAGCATTCCTTTGGAAATTGAGGAAGCGGCGACCATTGACGGCTGCAGCCCCATTCAGACTTTCTTTAAAGTCGTATTTCCAATTTTAAAGCCTACCGCGATTACCGTTGCAATTTTAAATACTATGTGGGTTTGGAACGACTATCTGCTGCCGAATCTTGTCATCGGCAGCAAATACAGAACAATTCCGATTGCCGTGCAGTATCTGCAGGGCGGCTATGGCAGCCGCGACATGGGTGCTATGATGGCAATGCTTGTCCTTGCGATTGTACCCGTTGTCATTTTCTATTTGTCCTGCCAGAAATACATTATTAAAGGCGTTGTTGCCGGCGCTGTAAAAGGATAACGACGTTGTACCGAAACCATTACAGATTCAGCATTACATAGAAACACGATGAGGGAAAGAAGTGAGGACAATGCGGGAAAGCGGGATACTGATGCCCATTTTCAGCCTGCCGTCCCAATATGGGATTGGGAGTTTATCCAAAGAGGCCTATTTGTTTGTAGACAACTTGAAGCAGGCGGGGCAGAAGTACTGGCAGATTCTGCCTTTGGGGCCCACAGGATACGGGGATTCCCCCTATCAGCCCTTTTCAGCTTTTGCTGGGAACCCTTACTTTATCGATTTAGAAAGTCTGGTGCAGGAAGGGCTTTTGACGGACGCGGAGTGCAAGGCGGTCGATTTCGGGGATGATCCGCGCTCCATTGATTATGAAAAGCTATATCTGGGACGCTTTCAGCTTTTGAGAAAAGCTTATGACAGAAGCAACATCGGTGAAAAGAAGGACTTTCGGCGATACAAAAAGGCCAATTCGGCTTGGCTGGAAGATTACGCGCTTTATATGGCGGTCAAAAAGACCTTCGGTGAAATCAGCTGGAACCTATGGGACGAGGATATCCGCCTGCGCCGGCCGGATGCGCTGCAGCGCTACCGCAAAGAGTTGCGCGGCGAAATTGGATTTTATGAATTTCAGCAGTACACTTTTTCAAAACAATGGCAAAAGCTGAAAACGTACGCAAATAAAAAAGGAATTCGATTCATCGGCGATATTCCGATTTATGTTGCGTTCGACAGCGCCGACACATGGTCCCACCCGGAACTGTTTCAGTTTGACGAGCGAAACAACCCGGTTGCCGTGTCCGGCTGCCCGCCGGATGCGTTCTCGCCGACAGGTCAGCTTTGGGGCAATCCGCTGTATAACTGGCCGTACCATAAAAAAACGGAATACGCGTGGTGGGTGCAGCGCATGGCCTATTGTTTTCAGCTGTATGATGTTGTGCGTATCGACCACTTCCGCGGATTCGACGAATACTACTCCATACCGTTCGGCCACCCTACGGCGGAACACGGTCAGTGGAGGAAGGGCCCGGGTATCAGCCTGTTTCGTCAAATCAACAGTCAGCTCGGGAATGTGGATATCATCGCGGAGGATTTGGGGTATGTGACTGACAGCGTGCGCCGGCTCGTCAGAAAAGCCGGCTACCCCGGCATGAAGGTGTTGGAATTTGCGTTTGATTCCCGGGAAGAAAGCGACTATATGCCTCATAATTATAATGAAGACTGTGTCGTATACACCGGCACGCATGACAATGATACCCTGCAGGGCTGGTATGAAGTCATCCCGGATGCAGACCGGCAGCTTTGCGTCGAATACATCGGCAACGAAAAAACGGATCCTGCCGATATTCACTGGGACTTTGTCCGCCTGGCGCTAAGCAGTGTGGCAAGCCTTGCGGTCATTCCGGTACAGGATTATCTCGGACTTGGCTCAGAAGCCAGAATCAACACGCCGTCCACCTTGGGGAACAACTGGAAATGGCGCCTTCTTGACGGTGAATTGACGGATGAACTGCTTGGAAAAATCAAGAGAATGAATACGCTGTACGGCAGAAACAAATAAGGTTTTGCCTTATGTTACAGAAAAGTTGACTGAATTTTGATGGGGAAGCGGTTTAGTAATTGGATTTGGCTTGCTTTTTTTAAATTTTATGTTATATTTACTGTTATATTGTAATTATACTGCTTGAATGCCTGCGTAGCTCTGGGGCGGGTAAAGGAGAGGGCATGGAAACTATCACCATAAAAGACATTGCCAGAATGTGCGGAGTAGGCGTTACGACCGTTTCGAGGGCGATTAATAATCACCCGGACATCAATGAAGAAACCAAGGCAATGATCATGAAGGTTATCAAAGAGAATCATTATGTGCCGAACAACAGTGCGAGGAATCTGAAGCGGTCTGCCTCCAGAACAATTGCGGTGCTGATCAAAGGTATTACCAATCCGTTCTTCAGCCGTATGCTGCAGGTGTTTGAACAGGAAACCACACGCCAGAAGTATTCTTATATCCTTCAGCGCGTGGAAGAGAATCAGGATGAAATTGACATTGCAATTGAACTGGAAAAAGAAAAACGACTGCGCGGCATCATTTTTCTGGGTGGATATTTTTCGCACTCAAAGGAAAAACTGGAGCAGCTCACTGTACCGTTTGTGCTTTGTACCATCGGTATGACGCAGGAGTTTGACCTGAAGAACTATTCCTCGGTTTCGGTAGATGACTTTTTGGAAAGCTATAAAATGGTTGATTATCTGTGCAGTATCGGTCATCGCAAAATCGCGATTCTATCCGCTTCCATGGAAGACGAAAGTATTGGAAAGCTGCGCTATCAGGGGTACAAAAAGGCGCTTGCGGATCATGGGATTCCGCTAAATGAAAATCTTGTCCGCTGTATGAAAGAGAATATTGAAACCTACACCATGGAGAACGGCTACGTCGTCACAAAGGAACTGCTTGAATCCGGTGAGGACTTTACCGCGATTTACGCGGTTTCCGACAGCATGGCTGTCGGTGCGTGCAGGGCGATTGTGGAAGCCGGCAAAAGTGTGCCGGGGGATTATTCCGTAGCGGGTTTCGACGGACTGGATATTTCCTATTATTACAATCCCTCTATCACGACAATCCGTCAGCCGGTAGAGCAGATCGCACAGGAAAGTATTCGCATCCTGTTCGACCTGATTCGGAAAAAGACAACGCAGACGAGCAAACTGTTCCCCGCGGAGCTGGTTGTGCGGGAATCCACCAGACCACTGTGAATACAGGTACGCATGGAAAGCTGCCGCACAATGAATAAATATACAGTCCGGCAAAAGGTGCCTTGCAAAATGAAAAGAATTTCATTTTGCAAGGCACCTTTTTATGTATCATAGCGGATAGAGGGAATTTTCATCCACTCCAGCCAGCCGCGGCCCTGCAGCTTCGTTTTTACGACGCCCTTCTTTGCTGACGACGCTTCAATGACGCTGCCGTTTCCAATATAAACACCGATATGCCCGTCCATCCACACGGCCAGCCCGGCAATTTCGGGTATTGAAGAAATCTTGCCCTTTTCCGTGGCGGCTTGCTCCATGCCGTTTGCGCTCAGGTCCGGCATGCCGTTTGTCAGGTAGCTGATTTCTTCCGTCCGGGGGTCCAACCAGCCGTACCCCTTGATCAGTCCGGCGCAGTCCGTTACCCTGCCGTTCATCCAGTTGCTTTTTGTAAAGGCCAGAAAGGGCTCAATCTGGCTCGGGTATTTTTCCGCGCAGGAGTTGAGGAGCTCCGGCTTCAGAACTTGCCCATAGGTACCGTAAACATACCCCCAGCCGCTGTCCAGCGCGTTCTGCGCATATTTTACTAGGTCGGTATTATTTTTAGCGGTCGGGTCGTTCCACTGAACGGAAATCTCAGTCCGATGCGGGCGGGAAACTTCACTGCCGTGGTGCGCTGCCCAGAGGATTACCAGTGCGAGAACCAGAATAATACCCAGCAGGAAAAAGTGGGAAATTCTTTTTACCTTCCTGCTGTCCATCGGAAAAATCCCGAAATACTGCGTTCGCATAAATCAATCACCGACCTATATATATGCGGATACGCGCCGCAGTACTACCGCTCAAAGCGGATATGCCGCCTCTGAAGCTAAAAGCTGTCACTATAGTCAGTTCACTTTAGAAAGCATCCAAGAAAATGGAGATTGGTTCTGTTTTCAAATGAACTGACTATATCAACAAAAATATCTGTTAAAAGATGTAAAGACTAATGGACTTTATGGTAATTGTTTTTAAAAATCATACGATAATAAAATTAGTAATAATAATTGTTATTTAAATTCTTTTTAATATCAATAATAAGCCATTTAAATAGTATTATTTTACAGTAATTTACGAATCGAAAATATGTTAACTGAGGTGTGGGCTTTGAAAAATTTAAAGGTCGGTAAAAAATTAATTGCTGCGTTTGGAGTTTTGCTGGTTTTCTTCCTGATATCGGGAATATTGGGAATTTCAAGTGTGATCCGGGTCGACAATAACCTGTCCCAGTTTTATGAAAAATCGTATCAGTTTGTCAGCACCGAACTGGACGTGCGTATGTCGCTGCAAAGCGAGGCGAAAAATCTGCTTTGGGCCGCGCAGGTAGAAGATGCGGCGAAGTCGAAAAGCTACCTTGACGCTGCTGCGGCCGATTGGGCGGAAATCAACAAAGACCTCCCTACCCTGCATGACAAATACTTGGGCGATCAGACTGCCATCAACAAAGTTCAGTCGCTGATTGAAAAGGCAAAACCCTATTATGAGCAGATTACCGGCCTGATTGCACAGGGCCAAAAGGAAGAAGCAATGCAGGTGTTTAATCAGGATTATGCACCTTTATCGGTAGAAGCCCGTGCGGAACTGAATCAAATCGGTCAGGAAGCCGCCGACCGTGCAACGCAGCGGTATGAAGAAGGAAAAGCGGCCACAAACAGCGCGTTTTGGCTTTTGATCGCCGTTACATTGACGGGCTTTATTCTGATGATTGTATTTTGCATTTATATTACACGAGCCCTTACGCGCCCCATTAAGGAAATAGAGAATGCAGCGCAGGAGCTTGCTGACGGAAATTTGAATATTTCCATCAATTATGACTCCAAAGATGAGCTGGGATCATTATCCGCCAGTATGCGCAGGACAATTCATACGCTTCAGGGCTATATTAATGAAATCGGGCGTATCCTGAATGAGATGAGCGGCGGAAATCTGAACGTCGGCACAGAGGTTGATTTCAAAGGCAGCTTCGCTCCGCTTGGCAAAAATATTGAAGCCTCGCTCGCGAAAATCAACGCAACGCTTCTGCAGATCAACGACTCAGCCGAACAGGTCTCGGCGGGGGCAGATCAGGTGTCCGATGGTGCGCACGCACTGTCACAGGGTTCGGTGGAACAAGCGGCCGCCCTGGAAGAACTGTCGGCAACAGTTGCGGATATTTCAAAACGTGTGGATAACAGCGCGCAGAACGCTTCCGCCGCCAGCAAAGAAGCGAATTCAGTGGGCGAATACCTGACCGAAAGCAAGGATAAAATGGAGCGGCTGATGGACGCGATGAAACAAATCAGCACCAGCTCAAGCGAAATCGCGAAAATTAATAAGACCATAGAGGATATTGCGTTTCAGACCAATATTCTTGCGCTGAACGCGGCAGTCGAGGCGGCGCGCGCGGGCAGCGCCGGGAAAGGGTTCTCCGTTGTGGCCGATGAAGTCAGAAACCTGGCGGCAAAAAGCGCGGAAGCCTCGAAAAGTTCAGAAGTACTGATTGAGAATGCTTTAAAGAATGTACAAAATGGCGTGGCAATCGCAGATGAAACAGAGAGAGTCCTGTTAACGGTTGTGGAAAATGTGCACTCCAACACAAAATCCGTGAATGAAATATCGGAGTCCTCACAGGAACAAGCGCAGGCTATTGAGCAGGTGACCGTTGGCTTTGACCAGATTTCCGCGGTTGTGCAGAATAACTCCGCAACAGCGGAGGAGAGCGCCGCTGCGAGTGCGGAACTGTTTAATCAGGCACAGCTGCTAAAGGAACTCGTCGGATATTTCAGACTGCGCCGGAACACAAGCGCAGCCGACTGAATTAGTATATAGTCAGCTAATTTGAAAACAGAGCCAATCCCCATTTTCTTGGATGTTTTCTGAAGTGACCTAGGTCTTGTTTGTAAAAAGAAAAACAACGGAATAAAACCCATATATGTAAGTTTTTATTCCGGTTTTTCTATCCAAACTCTTAGCATATTCACTCGATTGCACTATTCTATGCTGGTATATTAG
>JAEZGM010000032.1 GCA_023416955.1 Bacillota bacterium
CATTCTGACACCCTTTCCGCCTGCCGCTTAACAGACAGATTTGAGTGTACCATATTCCTTTCCTTTCCGCTGCAAACCTACATTTTTTGACCGGCACTTTCTTTCATTTTATCACTGGCGCTGACAGCGCAGCAAATACCCCGCGAGCGCCTGCGTTCCCTCTTCTTTTGCGCACCGAAGGAAAGCACGAATCCGCACGCCCCGGAAATTGCACTCACAGCAGGGAAAGTCTGGGCAAGCCCAGCAGCCTCTGACCGCGTGCTTCTCGCAGCATAGGCGGACCGGGCAGATTTCGTCTTCCTTTTGACAGCCGGGGCAGCTGCGGCTGACCATGTCGTAGCACATGCCGCAGATAAACCCGCAGGGGGCAATACTTTCTGCGATTTCTTCCGCCGCCTTTTCCATAAAAAACTCTTCCTCCGGGTAGTGGAACTGATTGTCTGTCATGCTGGAGACCTCCTGTTGTTTCAGAACATACGTTCTACATCAAGTATAACATACGCTCTGGATTTTTACAAGAAAATATTTTTAAAAATCCGGATTCAGACGTTTTAGGGGACTGACTCTTTTGGTGATACTCATGGAATAAAATAAGGCACCGCAAAATAATGGTGCCATTATCCTGCGGTGCCTGTTCTGTTTCGTTGATGACAGCTTGTTAATGGGTTTCAGCTGGTATGCTTGTGCGCGCCCGTGAAGCTGTTCCTTGATTCAAAAAACAGTTCGATTAAGCTGCGGTGGTAGGGAATAAATTCCCCGTCATCGAGCAGGTGAAAGATTTCCTCTTTGCCTGCCCACTTTACTGCCTGTACTTCTTCGTACTGAAGGGATAAGTTCTGTAAATCCAGGTCGCGTTTCACAAAGTAGTAGTCGTCAAATCCGCGTTCAAAGTTGAAAGTAAAATGCGGTCTTTGGCCTGACAAGTCCAACTGGACGCCGATTTCTTCGGAAACCTCGCGCTGAGCGGCGGCTTGGCTGTTTTCGCCGGCCAGCGCGCTTCCGCCCACGGTAATGTCCCACATGCCGGGCCAGCCATGCTTCCAGGGCTGCCGTTGCTGAATCAGCATTTTGCCTTCTGAATTAAAAATACAGACATGTATGACTAAATGATATTCTCCTTTTGTGAAAACGTTTCCGCGTTCGATGGTGCGCCCGGTTTTGATTCTGTCCTGATCGTAGATATCCCATAGTTCCATGCAGAATGCCCCGCTTTCCGTATTGTTGCCTGAAATATGCCTGTTTTTCCTGTTGAGCGAACTGTTCAGCCCCGCAGGCCGTTTTCCTGACGCTCCATGTTTTCCACTACAACGTCAAAAATATCCCCCAAAGAAGCGCCGTATTCCAGCACTTTCCACGGTGTGTTGGTGTGGAAATGGATTTTGATCAAATCTTCATCGCCAACGGCAATCAGGCAGTCACCTTCTATATTATTCGCGATATATTCGTTGATTGCATCTTCTGAAAGGCCGTGCCCTTCAATGAGCAGCTGGGTATCAAATTGATATGGCAACATGGTGCGTTTCTCCTTATCTTTTTTGTTGGTGTAAATTACAATTTATCTTCTGCAGCATCCATAGGCAGCTATGCCAGAATAAACTCGTGCTCCTCATAAATAAGCCCGTCTTTAAAATCAAAAATATCACAGGATCGCTCATTCAGGCTGTTTACCAAGATGGTAACAATACGATTTTCTGCGATGCTCGGGTACAGGCCTTCACATACAAATGTAGTGCCGTTGTCTGAATAAGCCGCGTTCATCTCGGATACGTAAGCATTGATACCGCAAACCGTGTGTGCCTTTTTTGAATGCAGTACCCATTTCACATCGGGATGAAGAAATTGACGGTATTTTTCCCAGTCTCTGTTATTTTCCGCTTCAAAGAAAGCAATCAGCTTCTCTCTATTATTCATTGCATAACCCCACATTTTACAGCCCGGTTAATCGGGTTATTTCGGCTTTTTGCCTTGCTCTATGCCGTATTTACAGAAATCCTTCATGCAGCAAAGCTCGCATTTCGGGCTTCGCGCGGTGCAGACCGCGCGCCCATGCAAAACCAGACGGTGGCAGAAGTTGTTTGATTCATCCATGGACAGCACCGCGCGCAGCTGCTTTTCCACTTTGAAGGGTTCCTTACCCTCGCTGATGCCCAGTCTGCCGCAGATACGGATGCAGTGTGTGTCCGTTACGACAGCCGGTTTATGGTAGATGTCACCCGCCACCAGATTCGCGGTTTTCCTGCCGACACCCGGCAGCTTGACCAGCTCCTCAATACTGTCGGGGACAATGCCGCCGTAATCCTCCTTCAGTTTTACGCACATCGCGTGAATGTCCCGTGCCTTTGTCTTGTACAGTCCGCAAGTACGGACATATTGTTCGATTTCCTCCACAGTTCCGGCGATAAAATCATCCAGTGTGGGGAAACGCGCAAAAAGCGCAGGCGTTACCATATTGACGCGTGCATCGGTGCACTGCGCTGAAAGCCGGGTCGCAATCAGCAGCTCGAGCGGTTTCGTGTATGTCAGGGAGCAGAGCGCGTCCGGGTATTCTTTTTTTAAAGCTTCCACCGCCAAAGCGGCACGTTGTTTTTTTGTCATATAAATCCCTCCGGGAATACAATTTATGATACTTATTTATCATATATCATCCGCGTAAAAACTACAAGTTGACAATACGCATAATATTGCATATGATTATGGTAATTGCAGCAAATATTGGACAAGCCGGTGCTCAAAAAACGGGGCGCTGCGCGGTTGAAACGCAGGAAAGGATTTACTCATGAGCAGATTTCAACTCAAAGTTCTCGCAATTGTCACAATGCTGATTGACCATATCGGCGCGGTGCTTTTTCCCACTGTGATCCCCCTGCGCATCATCGGCAGGCTGTCGTTCCCAATTTTTGCTTACCTGATCAGTGACGGCCTTGTGCACACTTCCAATGTGAAGAAGTATCTAGGAAGGCTTTTTCTGTTCGCGCTGATTTCGGAGATACCATTCGATTTGGCTTTTCATTCTACTGTGTTTTACCCGCGGAGTCAAAGCATCTTTTTCACACTGTTTCTGGGTTTGACTGCTATTTACTTCTTGCACAACTACCTGCAGCGCAACGCGCCGGTCACGGTTTTACTGGCAGCGGCCATGGTTCTGCTCGCCGAGGTCATGCATACGGATTACGGCTGGTTCGGCGTTGCGGCAATCATCATTTTTTACTGCTTCCGCAATTACCGCGTCTGGGGTGCCGCGGCGTTTTCGCTGCTGGTAATCGTATTCAGCCTCATCAGAAGCCCGCTCGAGATTTTTGCGATTGCTTCCGTTGTTCCGATTCTGCTTTATAACGGACAGAAGGGAAAATACAGCTGGAAGTATTTTTTCTACGCGTTTTATCCCGTGCATCTGCTGATTCTGTATTTGATTCACACATTTGTTATTTAAATGGATAAAGTGTATAATGATACAAAAATAGCCGCACGATACAATATAGTCAGTTAATTTGAAAACAAAACCAATTTTTCTTGGATGTTTTCTAAAGTGAACTGACTATAATAGGCGAAAAAACCGGAATAGGGAAAGGAACTGAAACTATGTACAATGATATGATGGATACCATCGGGTTTGTGACCCGGTCCGACCCCGCGCTCGGCGCGGCAATGAACGACGAACTGAAACGCCAGCAATCCAATCTGGAAATGATTGCGTCGGAAAATCTGGTTTCCCCCGCGGTGATGGCTGCCATGGGCAGTATCCTTACCAATAAATATGCCGAGGGCTACCCGGGAAAACGCTATTACGGCGGATGCCAGTATGTGGACGTGGTTGAAAATCTGGCTCGTGACCGCGCCTGCGAACTGTTTCATGCCGAGCACGCGAACGTTCAGCCGCATTCCGGCGCACAGGCGAATTTCGCCGTGTATTTCGCGCTGCTGAATCCGGGCGACACCGTCATGGGCATGAATCTTGCCGAGGGTGGCCACCTGACGCACGGCTCCCCGGTGAATATGTCGGGCAAGTATTATCATTTTGTATCCTATGGGGTTGATCCGAAAACCGGGTGCATCGATTATGAGTCGCTGTATGAGACGGCGATGAAGGTGAAGCCGAAGCTGATTGTCGCGGGCGCGAGCGCGTATTCCAGAATCATTGATTTTAAAAAATTCCGTGAGGTCTGCGACGCCTGCGGCGCGTACCTGATGGTGGACATGGCGCACATTGCGGGACTTGTTGCCGCCGGGGATCACCCAAACCCGGTGCAGTGGGCGGACGTAGTAACCTCTACCACACATAAAACGCTGCGCGGCCCCCGCGGCGGTCTGATACTCTGCCGCGAAGAATATGCAAAGGCAATTGACAAGGCGGTTTTTCCGGGCACACAGGGCGGCCCGCTCATGCACGTCATCGCGGGAAAGGCGGTCTGCTTCGGAGAAGCACTGAAACCTGAATTCAAGGAATACGGGCATAAAATAGTGGCCAACGCCGCCGCGCTTGCCAACGAATTGATAAAGCGCGGTGTGAAGCTGGTTTCGAACGGAACGGACAACCACTTGATGCTGGTTGACCTGAGCGGGTTGGAACTGACCGGAAAGGAACTGGAACAGCGGCTTGACACTGTCAACATCACCGCAAATAAAAACACGGTTCCGGGCGAACAGCGCAGCCCGTTTGTTACCAGCGGCTTGCGCCTGGGCACGCCGGCGATTACAACCCGCGGCCTGAATACGGACGACATGGACATTGTTGCGCAATGCATCAGCCTTGCGGTTCAGGACTTTGCGCCGAACGAAGAAAAGATCCGTGCAATGGTGAAGGGCATTTGTGACCGATATCCGCTTTACGCGTAATTTTCAAGTAAAAAACATGGTGGGTATAAGCATTTATACGCTTGAGCTGTATTGAATAAAACCGCCCCCTGTGGTATGATGAAATTTCAGAAAAATGAAAACGGAAGAAACAGTTATAATTGGAAAGGATGGTCAGTCGTGAAAAAAAGTACTGTGATTCTGTTAAGCAGTGTTATGCTCCTGCTTGGCACCGTGTTGGGTTTTCTACTTGCCCCGATTAAAAAAGGCGTGAACGTGACTGTTAAAAACACAGGTATACGGGACCTGGATTCTTCCGGGGAAGATGATTTACAGTACACGGATGAGGACGACCTGCCCTTTTAACAATTCCCGCAGAGAGGAGGAATCTCAATGGCGGCACCTTTGGCGGACAGGCTGCGCCCCCAGTCGCTAGACGATATTGTCGGTCAGCCCCATCTTTTGGGCGAGGGGAAAGCGCTCCGCCGTATCATTGAGTCGGGTGAGATTCCCAATATGGTATTTTACGGTCCCTCCGGCGTGGGCAAAACAACCTTGGCTTCCATTATTGCGAAGCAGACGAAGCGCAGCCTGTGCAAACTGAACGGAACGACCGCTTCCACGGCGGATATCCGCGACGTCGTCGCCCGGCTGGATACGCTGGAGGCGCCGAACGGAATTCTGCTGTACCTGGATGAAATCCAGTATTTCAATAAAAAGCAGCAGCAAACGCTGCTGGAGTTTATTGAAAACGGGCAGATCACGCTGATTGCCTCCACGACAGAAAACCCGTATTTTTATGTGTACAACGCGATTTTAAGCCGTTCCACCGTGTTTGAGTTCAAGCCGGTGGAAAAAGAGGATATTGTTCCCGCCGTGGAACGCGCATTTCATTTTCTGGAAGAGGAACAGGATATTTCGGTTGAAGCGGAACCGGGCGTGGCGGAACACATCGCGACGGCGTGCGGCGGCGATGTGCGCAAGTCGATGAACGCGGTGGAGCTCTGTGTCCTTTCCGGCGATTACGAGGAGAACGTGTGCCGTGTTACGCTGGAGCGCGCGCGGGAGCTCACCCAGCGCAGCGGCCTGCGCTATGACCGCGCGGACGACGAGCATTACGACATTGTTTCCGCGTTTCAGAAATCCATGCGCGGTTCCGACCCCGACGCGGCGATTCATTACCTCGCCCGCCTGCTTGCGGCGGGCGATCTGCCTTCTGCCTGCCGCAGACTGATGGTATGCGCCTGCGAGGACGTGGGGCTTGCCTACCCGATGATCATCCCGATTGTGAAGGCGGCGGTCGACGCGGCAATGCAGGTCGGTCTGCCGGAAGCGCGGCTCCCGCTTGCGGACGCGGTGATCCTGGTGTGCAGCGCGCCGAAATCCAATTCCGCGCACAATGCGATCAACGCCGCGATGGCCGATGTGGAAGCGGGCAAAATCGGCAGTATTCCGCGTCAACTTCAGAATAAGCACTACGACGGGGCGGACAATGACCGTAAAGGGCAGTTTTACGAATACCCGCACGATTACCCGAACCGCTGGGTGGAACAGCAGTATCTTCCCGATGTGCTGAAAGACGCGCATTATTATGAATACGGGCAGAATAAAAACGAGCAGGCATACCGCGAATACTGGAACAGAATTAAAGGCCGGAACGGATAAAATACGAATCGGTCATGATCCTATTCGCTCGCATAATCAATAAAAATAGCTATGGGGGAGTTTACCATGAAAGACGAAATTTTATTCAGCTTAACTTATGGAATGTATGCCATCGGTGTGAAGGACGAAAATAACAAACCCTCCGCCTGCATTGTCAATACGGTAACACAGGTAACGAATTCGCCGAACCGGATTGCCGTCACCATGAACCACGACAATTACAGCCATGAGTGCATTTCAAAGAACGGTCTGTTTACTGTCTCCGTTTTTTCAGAGGAGACCTCCGGCGCGGTGATCGGCGCGCTTGGATTTACTTCCGGCAAGGATAATGATAAGCTGGCGAACGTGCGTCATAAAATTCTGGCGGAGGGCGTGCCGGTCATTCAGGAAAACATCTGCTGCTGGTTTCTCTGCAAAGTGGTAAGCAGCACGGAAACGCCTACCCATACGATTTTTATTGCTGAAATTCTTGCCGGCAGCGACAGCGCCAGCCGCGCCCCGATGACTTATGATTATTACCACAAGGTCATCAAGGGAAAAGCGCCGAAAAATGCGCCTACTTATCAGAAGCAGCAGGCGGAAGGCGATGGCATCGGCGGGCAAAGCTGGATTTGTACCGTATGCGGTTATGTTCACAATGACCCTGATGTAGCGTTTGAAGATCTTCCGGACGATTGGGTGTGCCCAATCTGCGGAATGCCGAAATCCGCGTTTAAGCGGCAGTAAAATCAGTTCAGCGCGAAAAGGGTGCCTCAAAACGGATGAAGTTTCATTCGTTTTGAGGCACCCTTTTGATGCCTTAAAATTTTTTTAATAACGGAGGATCTTATGATGAATACTTATGAAACGGAACGGCTGCTGCTGAAAGCGCCGGATCAGAATTCAGCGGCGTATATTTTAGATTATTACAAAAGAAACAAGGAGTTTCTGGAAGAATGGGAGCCGGTCAGGCAGCCGGAGTTCTACACGCTTGAGTATCAGGAAAATCAGCTTGAAAACCAACTGGCTCAAATCAAAAGAGGTGACGCACTGCGTTTCTGGCTGTTCGAAAAGGAAAATCCGGAGAAAGCCATCGGATCTTTTTCGTTCACCAATATTTCCCGTGGCGCGTTCTGGTCCTGTCTTCTCGGTTACGGGATGGACGGTCAGAGCATTAATCGGGGCTATATGACGGAAGCACTGCGAAAGGGCGTTGAAATCATTTTCGGCGAATACGGGCTGCACCGGATTGAAGCCAATATTATGCCGAAAAACGCGCGTTCCCTGCGCGTCACCGAGAAGCTGGGGTTTGTAAATGAGGGAATTTCGCGCCGGTATTTGAAAATCAACGGAAATTGGGAAGACCATATTCATATGGTTCTGTTAAATGACGCGGTCTGATCCGGATATTCTTCGAAATGGCAGACAGAAAACAAAGTGATCCTGCCCCAAAAACGATAGCGGGAGGCAGTTTCAGGGAATAGAATCCGAAGAATCATTCTGAAACATTTCCAAAAAACTTTTTGCTGCGGCGGAAAGGTAACGGTCACTGCGCCAGATGGCGGTGACGCGACTCTCAATTTCCGGCTCCTCTATGGTTTTACAGATTCCTTCCGCGTAGTGCAGCATGGAGCGGGGAACAACCGCAACGCCCAGCCCGGCGTTTGCCCACATCAGGGAAGTACGCGCGTCGTCGTTCAGGCAGAAAACGTTTGGCTTAAATCCGGTGGACTTACAGGCCGTCACGATCAGCTTTTCAAAGCGGCGGTAAAGAATGAGCGGCATACCCGCAAGGTCTTTCAACCCGATGCCTTCACCACTGAAACCGGAAAGAAATTCTGCACTCCCCGCGGCGATCATCGGCTCGCTCGCAAGGGAACGCTGTTCGGTGTTTTCGGCATGAAACGGGGTGCGTACGACAGCAACCTCAATTTCGCCCGCCGCCAGAAGGTCGATCAGGTGGAAGGTATTTCCCTCACTGATTTCAAAACGCACTCCGGGGTAAGCCGCGGCGTAGGACTTCATGCGGGCTTCAAGCAGCGCCGGGCCGGAGGACGACGTTGTGCCGAGGCGAAGCGTGCCGCTTGGCTTGGTGCCGAAATCGTCCAGCTCGCGCAGGGTAGTGTCAGCCAAATCGAGCAGGGTGCTTGCACGGCGGTAAAGCAGGACGCCGGCGTCCGTCAGCCGAACGCGGCGCGCCCCGCGCTCCACAAGCTGCTTTCCCACTTCTTCCTCCAGCAGCTTCAGCTGATGGCTGAGCGGAGGCTGGGAGATATGCAGCTTTTTCGCCGCCGCGCTGATGCTTCCCTGCTCCGCGATGGCAATGAAATATTCCAGTTGTTTCAGATCCATATTGGCGACCGTCCTTTTTTCAGCATATAGTCAGTTCATTTGAAAACAGAACCAATCTCCATTTTTTTGGATGTTTTCTAAAGTGAACTGACTATAAAAGATTTGTCTTTCAAACAGTGGTTTTCTGCTATATCGTTTGAGTATGGGAAATAGATAAAATCAATATTATTCATATAGGTTGGTCCGTGCTATAATCATAACGGTAAAATGATGTTTTAACAAGGGATTGATAAGAAAATGAGGAAACTTGTTCGCTACCTGAAGGATTATAAGTTTCAGGTCATTGTCGGGCCGATCTTCAAACTGATCGAAGCTATTTTTGAATTGATCGTTCCGATTATTACGGCAAAAATGATTGATGACGGCGTGCGCGAAGGGGATATAAACTATATTTGGCACATGGGCGGCATTCTGGTGCTGCTGGGCGCTGTGGGTCTTTGCAGTGCGCTGATTTGCCAGAAGTTCGCTTCCATCGCTTCACAGGGCTTCGGAACCGTGCTGCGCAACGAAATGTACCGGCATATCAATACGTTTTCCCATGCGGAAATTGACCGCTTCGGTACGCCGTCGCTGATTACGCGTATTACGAACGATGTGAACCAGCTGCAGACCGCCGTCGCCATGCTGATCCGCCTGGTTATCCGCGCGCCGTTTCTCGCAATCGGTGCTATGGTCATGGCGATGATTGTGAACTTTAAGCTGGCAATTATCTTTTTAATCGCGACCCCGCTCATTGCTTTGGTGCTTTACGCTATTATGAGCCGCTCTGTTCCGTTCTTTCGGGTCATGCAGCAAAAGCTGGACAGAATTTCTCTTGTTTCCCGGGAAGGCCTAAGCGGTGTGCGGGTCATCCGCGCTTTTTCAAAACAGGAAAACGAGCAGCAGCGCTTTAACGCCGCCGCGGAAGATCAGGCGGATACGGCAATTCGGGTCGGGAAGCTTTCGGCTCTTTTAAATCCGCTGACCTACACCATTATGAACTTCGCCATCGTTGCTATCATATGGTTTGGCGGCTTCCGTGTCGGTTCCGGCGCCATGACGCAGGGCGAGGTGATTGCGTTTGTAAACTACATGACGCAGACTCTTCTGGCACTGATTGTTGTAGCCAACCTTGTGGTGTTATTCACAAAGGCTTCGGCTTCGGCATCGCGTGTCAACGAGGTGCTGGAAACAGTTCCGTCCGTTCGGGAAATGAGCAGCGAGCCGGTTGTTCCGGTGCCGGGCTCGTCCAAAATTGAGTTTGAAAACGTGGGCTTTTCCTACAACGTGACCGATGAAGAGCGTTACACCCTGCGCGGCATCAACTTGCGCGTCATGCCCGGCGAAACGGTGGGAATCATCGGAGGTACGGGCTCGGGAAAATCCACTTTAGTAAATTTAATTTCACGCTTTTATGATGTGAATGAGGGTGCGATTCTGATTGACGGCGTGGACGTACGGAAATATCCGTTCGCGCAGCTGCGCGGGGAAGTGGGGATGGTTCCGCAGGAAGCGACGCTCTTTACCGGTACGATTGCCGGTAACCTGCGCTGGTCGGACGAAAACGCAACACAGGAGCAGCTGGAGCACGCGCTGAAAATCGCGCAGGCCTATGATTTTGTTTCCGCGCTGCCGGAAGGACTGGAAAGCCCGGTGAATCAGGGCGGAAAGAACTTTTCGGGCGGGCAGAAGCAGCGCCTTACCATTGCACGGGCGTTGGTTTCACGGCCGCAGATTCTGATTCTGGACGACAGCGCCAGCGCGCTGGATTTTGCGACCGACGCCGCGCTGCGCAAAGCGATTCGCTCCGAAACGACGGGTATGACGGTACTGATTGTATCCCAGCGTGTCAGCGCGGTGCGGCGTGCGGATAAAATCCTCGTCATGGACGACGGTCAGATTGCCGCGGCCGGCACACACGAGGAGCTGCTTGAAAACAGCACGGTGTACCGCGAAATCTGCCTGTCGCAGCTCAGTCAGGACGAGGTGAACAAGAAATGAAAACATCGGTATTGAAGCGTTTGATGCAGTACACCAGACCGTACAGCCTGTATTTAATCGGCGCACTGGTCAGTGCGGTCATCAATATCTCACTGACGTTATACGGCCCCATTCTGATCGGGCGTGCCGTCGACCATGTGGTCGGAAAAGGAAACGTTGACTTTGCGGGCATGGTGCCGATTCTCGTAACGCTTGGGTGTACCATCCTGCTGAGCGCGGTATTTCAGTGGATTATGACTTACTGTACCAATAAGGCCACTTATCGGACGGTGCGCGATATGCGTATCCAGGCGTATGAAAAGATCAATAAACTCCCGTTAAAATACATCGACGGTCACGCGCACGGCGACATCATCAGCCGGATTGTCAACGATGTGGATCAGGTTTCCGACGGTCTTCTTCAGGGGCTGACGCAGGTTTTCACCGGAGTCGTTACCATTGTCGGCACGCTGATATTCATGCTGACCATTAGCCCGGTTATTACGCTAGTCGTCGTGTTTGTTACGCCGCTTTCTCTGTTTGTCGCCGCGTTTATCTCGAAAATATCACACAGTCAGTTTTCGCGGCAGCAGGCGACGCAAGGCGAGTTGAGCGGCTATGTGGAGGAAATGCTTTCCGGCCAGAAAATCGTAAAGACGTTCCACTACGAAAGCCGCGCGCAGGAGCAGTTCGGCGAAATGAACCAGCGCCTTTATGAGTCCGGGGTAAAGGCACAGTTTTATTCCTCTCTTTCAAACCCCAGCACCCGTTTCGTGAACGGGCTTGTTTACGCAGCTGTGGCCATTTTCGGTTCCGTGTGTGCGGTGACCGGTCGGCCGGCCCCTTTGACCGTAGGTCAGATTACCAGTTTTCTGGCCTACGCCAACCAATACACCAAGCCTTTTAATGAAGTTACGGGCGTGATCCCGCAAATTCAGACGGCGTTTGCTTCCGCACAGCGGCTCTTCACTTTTTTGGACGCGGACGAGGAGCTGCCCGACGAGCCGGATGCCCGGGTGTTGAAAGACTGTGAAGGAAACGTTACTGTTGAAAACCTGTATTTCTCTTACAAGCCGGAAGTAAAGTTAATTCAGAACATGAATATTTCCGCGCGCAAGGGCGAGCGCATTGCGATTGTCGGCCCGACGGGCTGCGGAAAAACGACGATTATTAATTTGCTGATGCGTTTTTACGACGCCGACTGCGGCACGATTCGCATTGACGGTGTCCCTGTAAACCATATTACGCGAAGCAGCCTGCGCACTGCTTTTGGCATGGTGCTTCAGGATACCTGGTTGTTCACCGGTACGGTGCGTGAGAATATTGTCTATGGCCGTGCGGGCGTGACGGAAGAGGAAATCATAGCCGCCGCCAAGTCGGCGCACGCTCATTCGTTTATTATGCGCCTGCCTGACGGATACTCCACCATGATTGCCGAAGACGGCGGAAACCTTTCCCAGGGGCAGCGCCAGCTTCTCTGTATTGCGCGCGTGATGCTGGTTGACCCGCCGATTTTGATTCTGGACGAAGCGACAAGCTCAATCGATACCAGAACGGAAATCAAAATTCAAAAGGCGTTTGACGAAATGATGCATGGGCGCACAAGCTTTATCGTGGCGCACCGCCTGTCAACCATTCGGGAAGCCGACCTCATTCTGGTTATGAACCACGGGCAGATCATCGAACAGGGCGCGCACGGGCAGCTTCTTGAAAAGAATGGTTTTTACGCAAATCTTTATAACAGCCAGTTTGCCGCGTTGGAAGAGGCGTAAAATCAACAGGAACGATCTATTGAATAACAACGCCCGCCGATGTATAATATAGCAGTAAATTCAGGTCTTATTTATAAAATTCATAGATTTACAAATAAGACTTGGCATCAGGAGTTTTTAGGAGGTTAGCATGGACAGAACACAGAAAAAAGAATTGCAGATTCTGGCCACTAAGGTCAGAATGGGCGCAATTGAAGGCGTATATCATGCGAAGTCCGGCCATCCGGGCGGGTCGCTGTCCGCGGCGGATTTATTCACCTACCTTTATTTCAGGGAGATGAATGTAGATTCCAAAAATCCGAAGGACGAAAACAGAGACCGTTTTGTGCTTTCCAAAGGGCACTGCGCGCCGGGCCTTTATGCGGCGCTGGCACTGAAGGAATATTTCCCGATGGACGAGCTGAAAAAGCTGCGCCATATCGGTGCAATGCTGCAGGGGCATCCGGATATGAAAGGTACTCCCGGTATTGATATGACAACCGGCTCACTGGGGCAGGGTGTGTCCGCCGCGTGTGGAATGGCGCTTGCCGCAAAGCTGGACGGAAAGGAATACCGCGTGTATTCCATGCTGGGCGACGGCGAAATTGAGGAAGGTCAGGCGTGGGAGGCCGCCATGTTTGCGGCGCACCATAAACTGGACAATCTGTGCCTGATTGTTGACAACAACGGCCTTCAGATTGACGGTCCCGTCTGTGAAGTAGGCGGGCCGGAGCCGATCGACGAAAAATACCGTGCGTTCGGCTTTGACGTACAGGTGATTGACGGCCATGATTTTAATCAGATTGAGGCTGCGTTTGCGCACGCTAAGACCGTAAAGGGCAAACCGAGCGCCATCATTGCAAAGACGATTAAGGGCAAGGACGTGTCCTTTATGGAAAATCAGGTTGGCTGGCACGGTGCCGCCCCGAATAAAGAGCAGTATGAAGTTGCAATGGCGGACTTAAACAAGGTTCTGGCCGGATTGGAGGCGGAATAAATGGCTGAAATGGTGAAAAAGGCAACAAGAGAAAGCTACGGCGAGACTTTGGCTGAGCTTTCCGGCGAATATCCCCAGATTGTCGTTCTTGACGCAGATTTAGCTGCCGCGACAAAAACCGGTATTTTCAAAAAAGCCAGCCCGGAGCGTTTTATTGACTGCGGTATTTCCGAGTGCAACATGGTCGGCGTCGCCGCCGGTCTTGCAACTTGCGGCAAAATTCCGTTCGCGACTTCGTTCGCAATGTTTTCCGCCGGACGCGCTTTCGAGCAGGTGCGCAATTCCGTCGGTTACCCGCATTTGAATGTAAAGATTGTCGGTTCTCATGCCGGTATTTCCGTCGGTGAAGACGGAGCAACCCACCAGTGCAACGAGGATATTGCTCTGATGCGTACGATCCCGGGCATGGTCGTGCTCAATCCGTCCGATCACTACGAGATGAAAGCGGCTGTTCGTGCCGCGGCAGAGTATTACGGCCCGGTTTATATCCGTCTTGGCCGCCTTGCTGTGGAGAGCTTTAACAATTCGGATGATTATCAGTTCGAGCTTGGCAAGGGCATTACGCTGCGTGACGGTCATGATATTACGATCATCGCGACCGGGCTGATGGTATCCCGTGCGCTGGAAGCTGTGAAAACACTGGCCGATCAGGGTATTGACGCACGTTTGATCAATATTCATACGATTAAGCCGATTGACCGTGAACTGGTGGTCAAGGCGGCAAAGGAAACCGGGCGGATTGTCACGGTGGAAGAGCATAACGTTATCGGCGGCCTTGGCGACGCGGTGTGCGGGGTGCTCTCCGAAGAATATCCGGTTCCGGTTAAAAAAATCGGTATGAACGACGTTTTCGGTCACTCCGGCCCGGCAAACGAACTGCTGGATGAGTTTGGGCTGAACGCGGCCAATATTGTGGAAATGGTGAAAAACGTACTTGGCAAATAAAAATTTGCAGGTTTGAATACTTGAGCCGCAGCTTTGTGCTGCGGCTTTTTTGTTTCCGAAACAGTTCGCCTGCGTCTGCAAAAATTATTGCTTTTTCAAATTAAAAATATGAATTTTTTGAATAATAAAAAATTCGGCTCTTTTATGGAATGATTTTGGTATATTACTTGTATTTGTCGGTAGATCAGGAGCATATTTAGAGAATTTTTATGTATTTTATATAAATAAGTATTAAAAATAATTCTATATATAAATTATTGATCGCAAAATTTACAATTACCGGGATAATTGAAACTATGATTACAATACTTTAACTGTTATTTTCACGCCAAGTGTATATAATGAGAATGTAGAGAAAATCAGCGCATTTTTTGATGAAAGCAGAGTGAATATGAGTACTTTGAACGAAAAGAGAAAAAAAATAAAGAAAAGAAATATCAGAAGATTTTTTATGGTCACAGCGGCAGTTCTGCTGCTTGTTGCTGTTGGAGCGGGAATATTTGAGATGACAAATAAGATTTCCGCCTTTTCCCTGTCAAGGCAGGAGGGAAGTCATTCACAGCCGACGATTGAAACGTCGGCCGCCTCGGTTCCCGCTTCCTCGCTGCCGGGCACTTCCGCCGATTCTTCTTCCGCAAGTTCATTGGCGGCACCTTCTTCCGGGAAGTCCGCTTCGAAACCGGCATCCTCCGCCGCGGGAAAGCCGTCAAGTGCAGGCAATTCTTCAGTGCCGGCCTCTTCTGCTTCTTCAGTCCCTCCGATGGATCCGGCGGTTTATCAGGCAATGTATCCCAATCTGTATGCACAGAAATCGGAGACCGCCGCAGCGTCAAAAGAAAAAGTGGTTTACCTTACCTTTGACGACGGCCCTTCCAACCTAACGATCCCTCTGCTGGATGTATTGGATAAGTACAATGTGAAAGCGACTTTCTTTCTGGTTGGCAAAACGGATGCGGCTGATTTACAAGCGATGAAAGCGATAGTAGACCGTGGCCACGGCATAGGCGTACATTCTTACACGCATAATCTTCATCAGATCTATCAGAATCCAGCCGTCTTTCTGGACGACTTCGCGAAAATGCATGATTTGATTCTGAAAACAACCGGGGTTGATACTCACATTTACCGCTTTGCGGGCGGCAGTGTAAACAGTTATAATAAGGCCACCGCAAGGGCAATCATCACGGAAATGAACCGGCGCGGCTACACATATTATGACTGGAATGTCAGCTCCGATGACGCGGTAACCGGAACCAGTGCGGCGAAAATATACAGCAATGTCGTTAACGGTGTGCATGCCCATACACAGTCCGTAATCCTTTGCCACAATACCAATGTGAAGAAGAATACGCTTGCGGAAGTTCCTAAAATGATTGAAACCTTGAAAAAAGAGGGCTATGAATTCAGAGTTCTGGACGATACGGTGGACAACACGCCGTACATATTCAGAGTTCCCAAGTAACCCCTGATTAAAGCAATTCTGAAGCCGCTCAGTCCAGTATTTTCGCGGCTTCGAATTGCTGTCTGGCGACTTAATCATCGTTTACCTAAATAATACACTGAAAAAGTAAAAATACGCTGCCGTACGATATGGAAACCTGCAAAGAGAGTGCTGCAAGATGGATGAGAATTCATTTTGCAGCACTCTCTTTGCATATGTATAGCCATACGGAAAATGCGGGGCTCCGAATACGTCGTGCAATGGGGGATTATAATGAAGATCAAGAATCTGCTTTTGAAAGATGCGTTTTTATTCGCAGTCGGCGGGCTGCTTTATCAGTTCATCGAAATCGGATTTCGCGGTTATTCGCACTGGAGCATGTTCGTGCTTGGCGGGCTATGTTTTCTGCTGCTGGGTGGGATTAACCGCTTTCTTCCGTGGGAAACGCCCCTGCCGCTGCAAATGCTGCTGGGTGCGGCGGCTGTTACTCTGCTGGAGCTTGTTGTCGGACTGTTCGTAAATGTTCGTTTGGGATGGAACGTCTGGGACTACTCGGGCTCTCCTATGAATTTTATGGGGCAGATCAGCCTGTACTCCAGCATCGCCTGGTTTTTCCTGTCCGCTCTTGGAATTGTGCTGGACGATGTTCTGCGCTACTGGATTTTCGAAGAAGAGAAACCTCGCTATTGCCTGATTTACTGCAGAAGTTCAGACAAATGAAGATATTGCTGTAAATTGTAAACGGAGCGGCCGGCCACAAGAGCGCCCGCTCCGTTTCCTTTCAATCAGTTATTAAGTAACCGATGATCAGAGTAAATCCGCAGCCGCTTTGTCCAGTGCTTTTATGGCTTTGAATTGCTGCGGCTTAATCATCGTTTACTTACGGCCTAGCGGCAGCTCCTGCAACTGCGGCAGCTCCGGCAGCTTCTGCAGCTGCGGCAGCGCCCGTTTCGGCAGCTTTGCCAGCATTCCCGGCGGGTGTATGAACTCCATGTGGTCCAAGAACGATACATATGAGATCCCCCTTTGTAGTTTGATGTTCTATAATATGACCGGAAAAGGAGGCTTGTCAATATTCGAATGGACTATTCTCCACAGCAATTTTCAGTTGGGGTCCGTATTCAGAGAGCTTTTATTCTCTTTGGTTCGCTTGCGCCTGAAATGGCGGACGGCGAAGTAACAGAGGGTAAAAAACAAGACAATCGAAATGCCGGCAATCAAGCCGGATTCCTGCCCCGGTACGAACGGCATGCTGATCATAATCAGAATAATGGAAACCAGAACAATCAGCGAGGTATAGGGGAATCCCCACATCTGGCACTTACCGTCCGGCGGACAGCCGTTGCATTTTCGGAAACGGATATGTGTAGCCATAATCATCGCATAGGTGAACAAAATGGAAAAGCCGCCCGCACTGACGAGAAAGAGGTATATTTTCGGGAACAACTGCCCGAAGGATAGACCCAGAAGCATTGCGGCGCCGGTTGAAAGAATGCCTCGGTAGGGGACGTCGGTTTTATCCTTTAGCCAAATGGGCGCGAGTCCCTCGTCTGCAAGGGAACGCATCATTCTGCCCTGCCCGAACATAGAGGCCAGCATGGTGGACAGGATGGCGGTAATCAACACAACGTTCAGCGCGGTGCCCGCCCAACTCATGCCGTACCGGTTCAGTGCCGCCACCATCGGGCTGGCGTTTTCATTGACCTCTGCTGTGGGAACAAGCGGAAGCAGTACGGCTGCGGTAACAATATAAAGGCCGACGAGAGACAGAATCGTAGAATTGATCGCGCGGGGTACTGTCTTTTTGGGGTTTTCCGTTTCAGAGGCCGCCAGCCCGATAATTTCAAAGCCGGAGTAAGCCAGCATGACAATCAGCATGCTGCCTGCCACACCCTTCATTCCCGAGGGAAAAAAGGCCTCGTGCTTCAATTCACCCATGCCAATGAGTCTGTGACTGGGCAGAAGGCCGATAATAAGAAGCACGCCGATCACAATAAAGGAAATTAAAGCGAGCAGTTTGACCGCCGCCAGCCCGCTTTCCAGCTTGCTCAGCCGGTCGGCTCCCAACAGGTTCATCAGTGTTACGCCGATAATAATCAAACTCCCCATGAGGAACAGCGGAAAATCCGGAAACCATTCGCGCAGCAGTATGGAAACGGCGGTTGCTTCACTGGACATGGCGAGTACCATGCCCGTCCAATATACCCAGCCGACAACAAACCCTGAGCCCTGCCCCAGACTTTGCGCTGCAAATGTACGGAACGAGCCGGAGTCCGGGTTTGCGACCGTCATTTCAGACAAGGCATACAAAATAAAATAAGCCAATACGCCGCCCAAAACAAACGACAGAAGCACAGCGGGGCCTGCCGCGTGTATCCCGACTGAAGACCCGAGAAAAAAAGAACCGCCGATTACGCTTCCCAGTGCCATCATGGTAAGGCGGCCGGCGCTCAGTCCCTTTTCAGGCTTTTTCATTGATATCTCTCCCAATTTCATTTTCGTGCCGACAAAAGAATGCGAGAGTCAAAATATTTTTTGACGTAACTCAAGTAACTATATTATTGCACAAAGTCGCCCGCGCATTCCTTTGGTCATTTCGACACATTTCGGGAGCGGATCAGAGAGCATCTTTGCAAAATTATATAATAAAAAATATTTTACCTTGAAATGTTGACAAAAGGCAGCATATTCAGTATAATAAATCACGTTGTCAGTCAAATGGCTCGGTAGTTCAGCTGGTTAGAACGCTAGCCTGTCACGCTAGAGGTCGTCGGTTCGATCCCGATCCGAGTCGCCATTTGCTGCTATGGCTCAGTTGGCAGAGCACGTCCTTGGTAAGGACGAG
>JAEZGM010000024.1 GCA_023416955.1 Bacillota bacterium
GATACATAGGGAAAACCGGGAACGGATATGGAAGAAAAGAATCACAGGAAGGTGCTGGAATGGATTTTTTATCGCAGATCATAAACGGTCTGGGCATCGGCAGCATATACGCCCTTGTGGCGCTCGGGTACAGCATGGTGTACGGCATCGTTCAGCTGATCAATTTCGCGCACGGCGATATCATCATGGTCGGCGCTTACGTGACCTATCTCGTACTGGTCGTGGCCGGCGCTCCTCTCTGGGCGGCAGTCATCGGGTCCGTCGCGTTCTGCGCGTTTGCGGGAGTGCTGATCGAAAAGCTTGCGTACAACAGGCTCCTCAGGATGAATGCTCCGCGCATATCCCTTCTCATCACCGCCATCGGCGTCAGCATCTTCCTTGAAAATCTTTCTCAGCTCATCTTTACTTCTTCTGCGAAGTCGATGCCCAGCCTGTTCCCCGGAAAACCGCTTGATCTCGGCGGGCTTCAGGTCGGCTCCGTCACCGCCGTCACGCTTGCGACAGCCGTCGTTCTGATGGTGCTGCTTCAGCTCCTCGTGAGCAAGAGCAGGATGGGCAAGGCGATGCGCGCGACCAGCGAGGATGCCGGCGCGGCTAAACTGATGGGCATCAATACGAATACGGTGATCGCGTTCACCTTCGCCGTCGGCTCCGGGCTTGCGGCCGTGGGCGCCGTGCTCTACTGCGGCGCTTACCCGCTGATCAATCCGTATATGGGCAACATGCTGGGCCTGAAAGCCTTTGTCGCGGCCGTGCTCGGCGGCATCGGGAGCATACCCGGGGCGATGCTGGGAGGGTTCCTCATCGGGATAGCCGAAAGCCTGACGAAGGCGGCGGGCGGTTCGCAGGTCACCGACGCGGTTGTGTTCGGCATCCTGATCGTCGTACTGCTGTTCAAACCGGCCGGTCTGTTCGGCCGCAACGTCAGGGAAAAGGTTTAGGGGGCGGACGGATAAGGAAAAGAAAAGACGAATGTCCGCAGTCACCGGCGCGGTCTCTGTTCTTGCGCTTTACGGGATCCTCGCGGGCCTGATGGCCGGAAAGGTCATCAACCGGTACTACGGCGGGATCCTGATCATGATCTGCATCAACATCATCCTTACCGTCAGCCTCAATCTCGTCAGCGGCTTTCTGGGGCAGCTTGTCCTGGGGCACGCGGGATTCATGTCGGTCGGCGCGTATTCGGCCGCGCTGTTCACCATGTATTCCGGGCTGCCCGTCGCCGCGTCCTTTCCGCTCGGCCTGATCGTCGGAGGCCTGATCGCCGCGCTGTTCGGCGTTCTGATCGGCGTCCCCGCCCTGCGGCTGCGCGGAGATTATCTTGCGATCATCACGCTGGGCTTCGGCGAGATCATCCGCGTCCTGATCCTCGCGATGCCTTTCACAGGGGGAGCCCGCGGCCTGAGCGTCACCACGGTGGTCTCGCGCCAGTCGTGGGTCTACTTCACCTGGGCGTTCTTCATCGCCGTCCTCGCGGTGTTCGTGATCTATTCGTTCATCCATTCCCGCCATGGGCGCGCCGTGCTTGCCATCCGGGAGGATGAGATCGCCGCCGAGGCCTCGGGCATCAACACGACTTATTACAAGCTGCTCGCCTTCGTGCTTTCCGCCTTCATCGCGGGCATCGCGGGCGGCCTTTACGCTCATTACATCAGCGTCCTGAACCCTGCCAAATTCGACTTCAACTATTCGACGGAGCTTCTCGTCATGGTGGTTCTCGGCGGCATGGGCTCCATCACCGGCTCCGTCGTCTCGGCGACCGTGCTGACCATCCTGCCGGAGTTCCTGCGCGATTTTTCCAGCTACAGGATGCTCGTATATTCCATTATCCTGATCATCGTGATGCTGTTCAGGCCCTCGGGGCTGATGGGCGAGCGCGAGTTTTCCCTTGCCGGCCTTTCCCGGCTTCTGCGGGGGAAGCGCCGCGAACGCGCGGCGGAAAGCGGAAAGGGGGAGTAAGCGATGTCCGTGCTTGAAACAAGGAACCTCGGCATATCCTTCGGGGGACTCCGGGCGCTCGACGATATCCATTTCACCATCGGCGAAGGGGAGATCATCGGGCTGATCGGCCCGAACGGCGCCGGGAAGACGACCGTTTTCAACCTTCTTACGAACGTTTACGTCCCTTCGCAGGGCGTTATCGAGCTTGAGGGCGAAAACATCGTGGGGAAGAAGACCTACCAGATCACGCGCAACGGGATCGCCCGGACTTTCCAGAATATCCGCCTGTTCAAGGATCTTTCCGTGATCGACAACGTGAAGATCGCCATGAACAGCCTGATGCATTATTCTGTGTTCTCCGGTATCTTCCGGCTCCCCGCGAGCCGGAAGGAGGAGCGCAGGGTCTCCGAAAAGGCCCGGGAGCTTCTAAAGGTGTTCGGCCTCGAAGCCTGCGCGCAGGACCTCGCGAAGAATCTGCCCTACGGCAGGCAGCGCAAGCTGGAGATCGCGCGCGCGCTTGCTACGGAGCCGAAGGTCCTTCTTCTGGACGAACCCGCCGCAGGCATGAACCCCACGGAAACGAAGGAACTGATGCAGACGATCAAGCTGATCCGCGACCGTTTCAAGGTCTCCGTCCTGCTCATCGAGCACGACATGAACTTCGTCATGGGCATCTGCGAGCACATCGTCGTACTGGACTACGGAAGGATCATCGCGGAGGGGAACGCGGACGAAGTGCGCAGCGACCCTAAAGTGATCGCGGCCTATCTTGGGGGTGAGTGAAATGGGGACCATGCTTTCCGTAAAGGACCTCGACGTATATTACGGCGCGATCCACGCCATCAAAGGGATCTCCTTCGAAGTGAAGGAAGGGGAGATCGTCACGCTGATCGGCGCGAACGGCGCAGGAAAGACGACGACGCTGCACTGCATCTCCGGCCTGATCAGGCCGAAAGCCGGGGAAATCTCCTTCTGCGGGAGCGACCTGCGCGCCACGGACGCGCATCAGATCATACGGCTTGGCCTTTCGCAGGTGCCGGAGGGCAGAAGGATCTTCGCGCGGATGACGGTGCAGGAGAATCTGGAAATGGGCGCGTTCATCCGGAAGGACAGGGATAAAATAGAACAGGATTTCGGGCGGGTGTTCGAGCGCCTGCCGAGGCTGAAGGAGCGCCGGAAGCAGCTGGCCGGCCCCCTGAGCGGCGGGGAGCAGCAGATGCTGGCGATCGGCAGGGCGCTGATGAGCAACCCGCGGATGCTTCTTCTGGACGAGCCCTCCATGGGGCTTTCGCCGCTTCTCGTGAACGAGATCTTCCATATCATCAAATCGGTGAACCAGTCCGGCATGACCGTGCTGCTTGTGGAGCAGAACGCAAAAAAGGCCCTCGAAACGGCGAACAGGGCCTATGTTCTGGAGACCGGCTCCGTCGTGATGCAGGGGGAAGCCGACGAGCTCGCGAACAATGAAAAGGTGAAGAAAGCCTATCTGGGCGGTTAGAAAGAGCGGGGGAAAGCCCCGCTCTTTTCATAGCTTCACAAGGCTGGTCCCCGGGTAATACCAGCTCAGGATCTGATGGTAATCGGACCCCTCCGAGGCCATGTACTCGGCCCCGATCTGGCTCATGCCGACTCCGTGGCCGTAGCCCTTCACATGGAAGGTGAACTTTCCGTCCGCGCAGCTCACCGTGAAGTTGGCGGACCTCAGCCCGAAGGCGCTTCTCGCCTGGTTCCCGGTCAGCTTCTGGCCGCCGATCACAATGGTCTTGACTGCTCCCGCCGACGAATGCTCGGCGGCGCCCACCCACTTGTCGGTTCCGGCGCTGAAGTCCGCTTTCGGGGCCGCTTTCAAAACGGCGGCTTTAAACTGGTCCGCCGTAAGGGTCGCTTCGGTCTGGTATCCTCCCGCGAAAATGTCGCCCGGGCTCGCTACCGAGACGAGATAGGGGTATTTGCCGCCCCAGACGTCCTCGGAAGCCTCCGTATTCCCCGAAGAGATCGCAAAGTAGGTGGCGTCGATCAGCTCGCCGTCGTATTTCAGGACCTGCCCGAAGACCGCGTCCACCGCCGAAGTCAGGCTGGAATAATACTTGTCGAAGCTGTCCTTCCACTTTTCCTGCATCTGTTCTTTCGTGACATAGCATTGCCAGTTCTTCGTGTCGGCGGAAAAATCAGCCCCGTTCAGGGAAGAGGAGGGCTTTGCCCGCTGCTGCGCGCGCAGTCTGCTGTAATAGGTGTAGGCCGCGACGGCCTGGGCCTTCAGTGCCTCCTGGCCGGCCTCCGGGGACATTTCCGTGCCGACTGTGCCGCAGAGAAAATCGCGGTCGTCTACCGTAAGCACGCGGTTCTGCGACGTGTCCAGTATTTTGAACGAGGACCCGCTCTGCGCCTTCGGCCCGGAGGACCCGGCGGAGGAAGGCGCGCCCGAGCTCCGGTTCCCCGGCAGGGACCTTCCCATGGCGAGGAACGGAATCAGGAACATGGCGACAAACAGCAACAGGCAGAGAAAGGCGATTTCCTTTTTGCGGTTCATTTCTCTTCGACCCCTTTTCCGGAACAGGATTTACATAAGGAAAGAGCAAATTATTCATATTTTACTTTTGGGTTTGCATATTCGCTGAACGC
>JAEZGM010000020.1 GCA_023416955.1 Bacillota bacterium
ACACTCGTCATTATATCAGAATGGTGATGCTTTTTGCTTAAGCTTCTAATCTCACCCGCGTAGCGGGTGGATTTTCGTTCTCCAAACGGCAAGACGTTTGGAGAACCTGCTAAAGCAGATACAAAAATATCCGGATTCGCCCGAGGCAAATCCGGATATTTCAATGTTGGCAAATATTTTATCTGCGGAAAATTTATTTCTCAGCCGCTTTTTTCGCCATCTTGTGGTTTTCCCACATAACATAAAGCGGGCCGGCAATGCAGATAGAGGAATAGCAACCTGTTATAACGCCTATCATCATCGGTAAAGCGAAGGTAACGATACTGGTCAGCCCAAAGACCTGACCGACTATAAATACGATTGCAATCGCCGAAAACGTACAGCCTGCCGTATAAAGCGAGCGCGTAAGCGTCTGATTAATACTGGTATTCATCAAGTTGGAATACGGCGTTTTGGGGCCTAAAAGTCTGCGATTCTCTCTGACACGGTCATAGATAATGATCGTATCATTCAAAGAGTAACCCAAAATTGTCAGAACGACCGCAATAAAGTTGTCGTTCAGCGGGAAGCGGAAAATCACGAATGCGAAGTAAACCATTGCCACATCGTGCAGCAAGGCAATAACTGCGGTAACACCTGCAGTCGCACCTCCGATTTTCTTAAAGCGCAGTGCAACATAAATAATCAACAGGACAAACGCAAGCAAAACAGCTGTAAGACATTTATACAAAGTCTGCCGACCCATAGTGGGGTTCACCGAACTGGACTCAGACGCGGTAAAACCGGCACTCGGATACTTTTCACCCAAAGCCTTTGCAATAGCCTGCTGGTCATTCACTGAAATTGAATTTGTACCCGCAAATGAAATGGATACATTATTCTTAGCAGAAGAACCATCCGCTGATTTCACATTTTCCAGTATACGAACCGATACGTCTCTTTTCACAGTATCCTGTACGATTTTCTCCACATCTTCTTGCTGAATCGTACCCGAATAAGAATACTTAATCACAGCGCCACCGGTAAACTGGATGTCCAGCTGTGTCCCGAAAATTACGTTGAAAATCAATCCGATCAGCATCAGGCCAATTGAAATACCAAAATAGATTTTTCTGTTCTCATAAAACCGAATACGAAAGGTTTTCATGCTTTTGCACCTCCAAACAGCCATTTGTTGCGTGCAAACTTAAACCCGGAAAGGGATTTCGTCATCAGACGGGTAGCCGTCACGCCAAAGACAAAGTTACCGACAATACCGATCAGCAGCGTGTAGCCGAAAGAGTAAATGGAACCGGTTGTCGAAGGTCCAAAAATCCACGACAGTATGTTGGTGGGACCGAATACGCCCATCAAAATCAGCGCCACAATGATGACGGTGATATTTCCGTCAAAAATGGCCCAGAAGCTGTTGTCGTCGCCCTTCTGAATAGCGCCGTCAAGCGTTTTGCCCGCCCATAACTCTTCTTTGATACGGGAGGCCGTAATAATATTTGCGTCAACACCCATACCGATGGAAAGAATGATACCGGCGATGCCCGGCAGCGTCATTGTAAAGCTGTTGACGAACGGGAAGTACCCCGAAACAGCCGCAAAAGACAAGGCGGTCTGCCCGAGCAGCGCAATCACAGCCACCACGCCCGGAATCCGGAATACGAGAATCATAAACAAGCTGATCAGTATAAAGGCGATAATGCCCGCTACTGTCATAGCATGCAGAGAAGACGAACCCAACTGGGGGCTGATGGTGCTGAAGTTCGTTGTTGTCAGTTTAAACGGAAGAGCACCGGCGTTAATTTTATTTGCCAAAGAGGATGCTTCAGCTGCTGTAAAATTACCGCTGATGGAGGCCTTACCGTCCGTAATCACAGCGCCCACATTCGGCGCCGAAATCCTGACGTCATCCATCCAGATGGAAATCACCTGGTTTTGCAGCTTTTGAGTTGCATCAGCAAACTTCTTCGTGCCGCTGTCGTTCAACTCCAGACCGACCTCATAGTTGTACTTTCCGGTTGTCTGATCCTGAATCATTCCTGCTTTGGCACTTTTGATATCGCTGCCCTGAAGAATGATGTTGGTAGCTGTGACCCCTTTAGGCGTTTTGTAAACAGGTTGTCCATCAGAACCGGTCTCGGTCGTGGTATATTCCCCACCTTCGCGGAAGGTCAGCATTGCTGTTGCAGACAATTCCTGAATCGCGCTTTCAGGGTCGAATGTTTTTTCGCCGTTTTTCCACGGGAAGCGTACAATAATGCGATCATTGTTATAATCGCTGTACAGTTCGTAATCTGTGATATGGCTTGCTGTTAAGCGCATCTCAATAATAGATTTTGCCGAGTCGATCTGGTCTTTGGTTGCTTTAACCTTGGTCTCAGGGCTGAATGTCGCTTCAACACCGCCGTTAATGTCGATTCCCCATCTGATATCACTGGCACCCTTTATGTAGGTGATCGTATTGTCCCCATTGTGCCCTTTCACACCGAAAGTTGCAGTATAGGTCAAAACCAGTATGAGGAGGGCAACGATGAAAAAAACCGCTTTTGGAACTCGCTTCATGCGTATATCCCCCAATATGAATTCTATCTGTGAATGATCGCAGACGTAACATGATTTATTATATTGTCATTACCCGAAAAAGTCAATTCATTTAGAAATATAATGGTGCAAGTTGGCAAAAAAAAAGAGGATTCACCCTCTTTTTTTGCAAATGTACGATTAAGCAGTCAGGAGTTTTTCCGCGGCGGCAAGCTGCACGCAAATGCAGAACAATTCCATGGCCTGTTTCAGTTCTCCGAGCGGCGGATAAGTCGGCGCCACACGGATATTGCGGTCGTCAGGATCTTTGCCGTAGGGGAACGACGCGCCCGCTCCCGTCAAAACAACGCCGGCCTGCTTGCAGAGGGAAACCACCCGTGCCGCGCAGCCGTCCATGACGTCTACACTGACAAAGTAGCCGCCGTTCGGATTCGTCCACGAAGCGACTCCTTTTCCGCCGAGTTCCGTTTCCAGCGTCTGTGCCACCAGCTTGAATTTCGGCTCCAGAATCGCGCGGTGGAGCCGCATCTGTTCTTTCACGCCGTCCGCGTTCTTTAAGAAAAGCAGGTGGCGAAGATGGTTCAACTTATCCGGCCCGATGGTCTGGAAGGAATAGCGTCTGCTGAGTACGGCAAGATTGCTTTTGCTTGCGCCGAGCGCGGCAACACCCGCGCCGGGGAATGTTATTTTGCTGGTGGAGGCGAAGAAAAGCGGAAGATCTTCCGTCCCGTTCTTTTTGCATTCCTCCCACAGGTTCAGCAAAGAATCCGGCGTATCGTTCAGGTCATGCACACAGTACGCATTATCCCAGAAAATCCGGAAGTCGGGCGCCGCCGGCTTCAAAGCGGCGAAGCGGCGAACGGTTTCGTCAGAATAGGTAATTCCGGTCGGGTTTGCGTATTTCGGCACGCACCAAATTCCTTTAATGCTCGCGTCGGTGGAAATAAGGCGCTCTACTGCGTCCATATCGGGGCCGGTGGAGAGCAGCGGCACAGTTATGAGCTCGAAACCAAAGTATTCCGTCACAGCGAAATGGCGGTCGTATCCGGGCGACGGGCAAAGGAATTTCACCGCGCCCTGCCTTCCCCACGGTTCACAACCGGAAAAGCCGTGGGTCATGCCACAGGAAACCGTGTCGAACATCATATTCAGACTGGAATTTCCGCCCGCAAGCACATTTTCCGCTTCCAACCCCATCAATTCGCCCATCAGCGCGCGCACCTCGGGCAGGCCTTCCGGCAAACCATAATTGCGGCAGTCGTCGCCTGTGGAAGCCTTTACATCGGTTTTGGAATCCACCAGATCCAACATTTTCATAGAAAGGTCAAGCTGTTCAACCGAAGGCTTTCCGCGCGCCATATTCAGCTTTAACCCCTGTGCCTTAAACGCATTGTACCGTTCTTCCAATTCTTCCTTCTTTGCCGTCAATTCCGAGGCAGACATAGACTGGAATTCCAATATGAGCATCTCCTTAAATCAATATGCAAAAAGCCGCGTTAATTCTTTATTATTTTAGTATATTCAGGTTTTAATTGCAAGCGCATTTTCGTTTTCCTGCATCTTCTCTGTTTTTGCATATTTACAAAGCCGCTGCGCCCTGTTTTCTGTTTATCACGCCGATAAAATGCTTCACCATACCTGATACTAATAGAATGATAGAGTGTGTATGAAACAGCTTACGCTTTATCATCTAAATAACGGATAGCCACTTTCAGACTGTCAACATTGTACGGTGTCGGTATATCCGGAATCAGCGCTTTGGGGTTCGCTGTTTCGTCTGGGCGCAGCCATCTTTTGCATGAAGCCTGCCCGGAGATCCCTGTATTGTTCAGCTGAAAACTCGCGTAATCTCCGTAGCAGTTCGGGCTGTTGGCGCTGGGGGTGCCAATCACGGTTCCCAGCTTACCGTCCTGCACCCAAACGGCCAGTTGGGTCGCTGAACTGAAAGTCCCTTCGTTCGTTAATACCACCAATGAAATCTTTTTATTTCTGACTGCTGTACTTAAGTTGGGTTTGGATTCTACATATGCGGCACCCTCTTTTTCCTGTACAAGACCTTTTTTTGCTTCGCTATACAAATGAGAAAAACGCGTGTATACGCCATAACTTGGCGGACGCATAGCCATCATTGCCAGCAACTGCTGTCCTGTACTAGAATCTCCGCCCGAATTGTCACTCACATCCACAATAACCTTAGTGAACCCTTTTGCAATCGCTTCGCTCAGCCGAATAGCGGCTTTGTCTATTTCAAGCCCAGTCTTACACTCATTAAAATCGATATAAAAAATGTCCCCAATAACGGAGGTGGACACCACCCCGCTTCTTCCATTCCGACTGTTAGGATTTTGATCTATAAAACCGACGCGCTTTTTGACTGTTTGCGTACCGGACTTTATTGTCAGAACAACCGAACCCTTGCTGCAATCTACCCCTGATCGACTCAGAATAGGCGTAAAGCCAGAATATAAGGTTCCATTCCAGTATAAGCCCGCGCTGTTTTCAGCCGAAAAATAACGGTTTACCGTTTGAAATATTGTCTGAACCCCCACCCCACCGATTGCTATAACCTCCTGCTGCAAGCAGTTCCCCTGCTGATCGGTCAAATCAAGATGGTCGCCGTTCACCACCCAGAATATGTTTAGGAATGAATCATTCTCGAAATTTTGCCAGATTGCCGTGTGACCGTCTCCCATTGAAGCCAAGTATTCCCTTGAAAGCCACCTAAAATCATCGACTGTCATTTCTTTGTCAGCAGCCGTTAAAAATTGTTCTTTTGCCGCGGAGTATCCCTTCGGTATATCCCCCAAGGAAAACGCGGGGTGGGTGGATTCCAGAAGGGACACAAGCTGTTTAGCATCATCCTGTATTTGCTTTTTACCGATTATTTGGTATCCGGGCAATTCCGCACCCACAGCGGAAGCGGGAGCGGCGGTCTTTGCCGTCTGTTGATTGATCATACCCGGCAATATACTTATTGCGACAATGAAAAGAAAACAAAAAAATGCTTTTATTTTCTGTTTGTGCATATAATCATCTCCAAATGATATATTACATGCAATAAAACAATCATATTTCTAAACAGTCAATATAAAGGACTATTTTCCATTTATTTATGATTCTGATAAAAATATCGATTTTGATAACTGCGAAATAATATTATCTTGACAAACCCCGTTTCAGTCATTATACTGCATACACTTTTGCGGATTTACAAATCGATTCGCTAAAAAGTAAATCGAAAGGAAGTCGATACCATGCTTGCAGTGGCAAGAGCAACCTATTTCAAAAACCGGATTACTCACAGGCGGGCATACCCGTATTCATTTATGCTGTCGCGAATCTTTGGGGGAATCATTGACGTCTGCTTTCCGGCCTTCATCTTTTATTTTTTATTTAAAGGGCAGGTTACCGGCAGCTTCACACGTTACGCGGGCACTTCGGACTATATGACCTATGTTGTTTTGGGGCAGAGCAGCTCCGTCATCGCTTTCGCGACTCTGATGAACGTGGGGCGGTGCATGATCAGCGAGATTCGGGAGGGAACGCTCGACACCTTCCTGCTTTCCCCGGCGTCGCGCATGGGCTATTTTTCAGGGTGCTATGTCGAGCAGCTGGGAAGATCTATTATCGAATTCAGCGTGGTGCTGATTGCCGGAATGATTCTGGGGGCACGCCTTTCTTTGAAGATGGTCATACTGACCGTGTTTTTCGTGTTGTTTTTATCAATCGCCTGTTTTTCCATTGCGGTTCTGGTTTCTTCGATTATGGTATTCACCCGCGATACCTATATTACGCAGAACACGTTCTTCGCGGTGATGAATCTGATTTGTGGCGTTTACTTTCCGACCGAGTACCTGCCCAAAGGGCTGCAGGTGCTCGCCCAAATTCTGCCACTGACCCCCGGACTGAAGCTGTTCCGCAACTGCGTGTTGGGCGGGCAAAGCGTTGCCGGTAATTTTCCGCTGCTGATTCAGGTTGTTGTTCTAAGCACGATTTATATAGCGGCGGGGTATTTCTGGTTTAAAAAGATTGAGAAAAAACTAATTGAGCAGGTATATGCGTAGTTAATAGTAATAATATGGAGGGATTCTTTTGATTCAGGCGGAAAACATCAGCAAAACATTTACGATAAAAAACAAAAAACATTTCTGGAGCAAAGGTGTAAAAGAGCAAAAAGAAGCGGTTAAAAACATTAATATGCAGATTAAGCCCGGTGAAATTATCGGCCTGCTCGGAATAAACGGCGCCGGTAAAACCACCACCATCAAGATGCTGACCACCATGATTTCGCCTACCTCGGGCCGTATTGACGTGGACGGCATCGACGCGGTGCGCGACCCGTTCGCCGTGAAAAAAGTCATCAACTTGATTACGGGCGGCGAGCGCAATATTTACTGGCGGCTGACCGCGCGTGAAAATCTGGACTACTTCGGCAGCCTTTACGGAATTCCCCGGAACGAGCTGAAAGGGCGGATTGACCACTGCCTTGAGGTTGTACAGCTCAGCGAAAGCGCGGATATCCCCGTTGAAAAATACTCCAAGGGAATGAAGCAGCGGCTCCAGATTGCACGGGGACTAATTAATGATCCGAAATACATATTTCTCGACGAACCGACTCTGGGTCTGGACGTAATCATTGCGAAGGAGCTTCGCAGCTATATCAAAAAGCTGGCGGTCGAACAGAACAAAGGGATTCTGTTGACAACACACTATATTACCGAGGCAGACGAACTTTGTGATTACATCTATATTATTGACCACGGCGAAACCATTGCGCAGGGCACGCCCAAAGAAATTAAAAAGCGGTACGCGGCCGCTTACAAAACGAACTTCTATTTCGACAGCTATGACGAAACTCTGTTTGACGAGTTAAGCGCGCTGGCGGACGTCTTAAGCGCCGAACGGAATCCCGAGCAGAACGAGCTTGAAATCATTTCGAAAATAGATATCATGGAAGCGGTCATGAGCCTGGCACAAAGGCATCGGCGGAAGCTGACGCAGATTGTTGCCAGCGAGCCAAGTCTGGAGGACTCCCTCGTTGCCGCAATCAAAGGGGAGGATCGCCATGCATGATTTTTTAACCGTTTGCTTCGGCGAAGTACGCAAGCAGAGAAAGAACTATTTTAATTCATGGTCAAACTATTTTTCACTGCTTCTTTGGCCCGTGCTGACCTTTTTCACAACGTACTTCACCTACTCCTCTTTTGACGTGTCGGTGCTCATCCCCTATCATCTGGAGGATACAAGGAGATTTATTACCTTCCTTGTAACCGGTTCATTGGGGTATAACTGCTTTTGGGCAATGGTACAGGGAGCGTGGCAGATTGAGCACGAGCGGGAGAACGGAACGCTGGAAATCGCGTTTCTCACCCCAGCCAACCGTATGGCGATGATGTACGGGCGTTCGCTGGGCGGCTTTATTCACAACGTGTGGATGTTCGCCTGCTTCTCTATCATTATCATTTTTTTCAACTCTGCGGTTTCGGTAAAGATGGTTCTTTCCATTCTGTTCGGGTTCGTGATTCTGCTGATTGCGTCCACGATCTGGGGCGGATTCATGACTTCCCTTTTCATTGTGACGCGCGACTCGAATTTCCTGTTCACACTCTGCGATGAACCGATGAACTTTTTCTCCGGCGTAAAAATTCCGACAGAGGCGTTTCCGCTGTGGGCGCAGGTCGTTTCAAGCGTTTTTCCGTGTACTTACTGCATTTATATCATTCGGTCGATTTTCCTTGGCAGTAGTGTGAACGGCTGGAAAATCTTTGAATTTCTGCTCTCGATGCTGGCCATGCTTGTCATCACCGCCATCGTTCTGCGCTGTGCGGAAAAACGCAACCGGGAAACCGGAAACCTCCAATTTTATTGAACCGCTTTCTTTCCCCCAAAAACGGCGGTATAATATAGTTAGTTCATTTGAAAACAGAACCAATCTCCATTTTCTTGGATGTTTTCTAAAGTGAACTGGCTATCGAACCATGATAGCAGGCTGCTCAATTTTGGAGGAAACGGTGCTATGCGATGCAGATAGGGATTTGCTACGAGGATAAAATACAGGGGATTTTTTCATTCTGCCCCTTTTGCGAAATGGCGGCGGCGCTGCATGTTGCCGCCAACCCGGTGCACCATTTCAACAGGAGCGTGTGGGCGGAAAATCTTTCTGCACGAATCGGAACCGGTTTATTAAAAGAGATTCGTTCACTGTCCGATCTGACAAACGAATGGCTGGTGATCGCGGATTTCGAGCAGGATACGGCAGTGCGCGAACAGGATATTCCCAATACACTGCTTTATTTGGAGGGGCTTTCCCCCGCGCGCTGGAACGCCCTGTTTCAGTCCTACGGTAAAAAAATCACCGTGAGCCAGCGAAAGCGTATCTTAGCCGCGCTCCGCAGCTTTTATGAATTATTTTTCTGCAAAGAGATTGCGCTGCTCCAGCCGCTGATCATCCGTATTTTGACGCAGGATTTAGAGAAATGCCGCGGCATGGGGCTGTTCCCTTACTTGAATACCCTGCATGAGCGCCTGCACGCGCAGGAATCGGAAATTCAATTTGTGAAAAGCAAGGTTCATGTATTTAAGAAGTCAGAAATCAGGCAGATTTATATTTCCGCCAGCACATTCTACAGCCCCCATTTAATGCTGGGGGAGGCTCCTGGCACGCTTTATGTGTACCGCGCTGTTTTGGTGGAGAATCGCGCGCAGCAGGTTCCTTCCGACCTGATGGCGATTCTGAAAGCGGTCGGCGATGAAAACAGGGTGCGCATTATCCGCGCGGTTTCGAACCGCCCAGCCTGCACGCAAAGCCTCGCGGCCGAACTGGGCATGTCGGAGGCGGGCGTTTCCAAGCACCTGAAGCTGCTGACTGAAGCCGGTATTGTCGAAAAATCGAGAAGCGGAAAATACGTGCAGTATTCCCTTTGCCCGGACGCGATTGACTCCATTCCGTACAGAATGTGCGAGTATCTCATTTAAAATAACAGCGTAAACTAAAAAGCGCGCCCGCGACCTGCAATTACAGGCTGTGGGCGCGCTTTATTTCATTCAAATAGTATTTTACGAAGCGCGGGTAAATCCGTTACCGGCTGCATGCACGCGTGGTTACGGCATACATAATAGGTGCTCTTGTTGTCTTTCAGGGCGTACTCTTTTGTGAACCCGGCCAGCGTGTGCATTTGTTCTTTCCACTGCGGACTGATGACCAGCACCGTCAAATTCGGCAGAAACCTTTCCCGCAGTAGCTGCCGCAGCCCCTCCAAATCCGCATCATTTTCGACCAGCGCAACCAGCTCCATCGCAGGGTACAGCGCAGACATCTGCGCAATCAGGGCAAACGCGTATTCAGATTCATAGGAACTGACCACTCCGGCAAGAAATTTCAGCTGACGGTCGGCGGCTTTCTCCAAATCAGTGCTTCCGGTCAGCTCCGCCAGCTGCCGCAGGCAGTAGCCCGCCACGGAATTCCCGGATGGAATCGCGCCGTCATACACCTCTTTCGGGCGAAAAATCAGTTGTTCCGCGCTTTTTGCCGAAAGGAAAAATCCGCCGTTCTCTTCGTCCAGAAATTCCGAAAGCATGGTTTGGTTGAGTTTCAGCGCAAGTTCCAGATACTTCGGATTGTAGTCCGCCGCGTAAAGCTCCAGCAGTGCCCAGACGGTGAACGAATAATCCTCCAGATTTCCCACCCCGGCGGCGTTTCCGTCGCGCCAGCGCACGGAAAGATGATTGCCGCTGATCAGGTTTTCCGTAACAAACGCCATTGCCCTTTGCGCCGCCGCAAGATATCCCGGCTCGCCGAAAACACGATAGGCTTTGGCAAACGCGGCAATCATCAGCCCGTTCCACGCGGTAAGAACCTTATCGTCCTTATGAAGCGCCGTTCGTCCCAGCCGGTATTCGTACACCTTTGGCAGCATCGCTTCAATGCGCGTGTCAGGTTTTGCATAATCCGAGTTTCCTATTAGATTTGGGATGTTTTTCCCTTCGAAATTACCGCGGCTTGTAATATCAAAATACTGGTTAAAGTACTGCCCGTCGTCCTCGCCCAGCAGGCGGAGTATTTCCTCTGGCGAAATCAGGTAGTATTTCCCTTCCTCCCCGTCGCTGTCCGCGTCCTGCGCGCTGTAGAAGCCGCCGCTCAGGTCGGTCATTTCCCTCGTAATGTACCGCAGTATTTTCTCGCAAACGGAACGGTAAAGGCCGTTTCCGGTCGCCTGATACGCCTCCGTATATGCCATGGCAAGCAGGGCGTTATCGTACAGCATTTTTTCAAAATGGGGAACAAGCCATTTTTCATCGGTGGAGTAACGAGAAAAGCCAAAACCGACATGGTCGAAAATGCCACCGCGGTACATTTGCCGTAGCGTTGTTTCAGTCATTTCCAGCGCCTGTTCGCTGCCTTCCGCTTCATATGTTCGGAGCAGGAACATCAAATTGTGCGATGACGGGAACTTCGGGCTTCTGCCGAAGCCGCCGTACGTTTCATCATATCTTTGCGCAAACTGCACGGCTGCACGGCGAAACTGTTCTTTTTTTGGTTGTACCGCGCGGTTCCGTTCCTTTCGGCCCGCAACCGCGCCGGCAATCTGTTCACCGGAGTTGATGAGTTCCTCCCGGTTATTTTCCCATTGATCGGCAATGCTTTCCAGTAAATCCGTCAGCCCGGGCATGGCATACCGTGAAGCCTTGGGAAAATAAGTTCCCGCGTAAAAAGGTTTTCTATCCGGCGTCATCAGGATTGTCAGCGGCCAGCCGCCGCTGCCCGTCAGTGCCTGACACACCGCCATGTAAACGGCGTCGATATCGGGGCGCTCTTCCCGGTCGACTTTGATTGAAATAAAACCGCTGTTCAGCAACCGGGCAACTTCCTGATCCTCAAAGCTTTCGTGGGCCATTACATGGCACCAGTGACAGGTCGAGTACCCGATGCTGAGAAACACGGGCTTGTCCTCCTTCTTGGCTTTCGCAAATGCTTCCTCGCCCCACGGGTACCAGTCCACAGGGTTTTGAGCATGCTGGAGCAGATAGGGGGATTTTTCATCTTTCAGGTGGTTATATGCAGCCATAGTACGGCTCTCCTCCGCTTTTCTTTATAGTCAGTTCACTTTATAAAACATCCAAGAAAATGGAGATTGGTTCTGTTTTCAAATGAAGACTATATTCCTCTTTACATAGTATGTCTTTAAAAGGAAAACCTATGTACCCCCTACTTGGCGCTGTTCGCGCAATTACATGGTCTGAGAAGCACACCGATCCCCTTTTAAAATTCCCTTTCCTGTGACAATGTTACAGAAGAAAAAAGCGCAATTGAATATACTGATAAAAAGTCAATTACCATCGCTAAAGGCAAAGGTTTTGAACGTAATTGACTTTAATAAATCAGGATAGGTGATTACAATGTCAGTATTACATGTGAACAATGCCAATTTCGAAGAAGCAATATTGAATTCCGAAAAGCCGGTATTACTGGATTTTTGGGCGTCCTGGTGCGGCCCGTGCCGTATGCAATCCCCCATTATTGAGGAGCTGGGCAACGAACTTGAGGAAAGTGCCGTTATTGCCAAGCTGAACGTGGACGAAAACCCTGAGCTTGCACTACAGTTTTCCGTCATGACGATTCCGACACTGATGGTGCTGAAAGGTGGCAAGACGCTGGTTCGCAAATCGGGTGTGACCTCCAAAGACGACCTTCTGCGTATGCTGGCGACGGCACAGGTTCCGGCCGCTGTTACCGGCACATCTGTCGCAGCCGGGGAATGTCGCTCAGAGTGATCTGGCCGCGTGAAAGTCTGAGCAGCCCGTCATTCTCCAGATATTTCAGAATACGGCTAACGACTTCCCTTGCGGTGCCGAGGTTTCTTGCAATGGTTTCATGGGTAATCTGCAGCGTTTCGGATTCCTCCAAAACATACTGCTCCATCAGAAATGACGCCACCCGCTGCCCCATATTTTTGGAAACCATCTGCTCCATTATCCACATGACCTCTGAAAACCGCTCATAAACAAGCTCCGATGAAAATTCTCTGACCGAGGGGTATCGGTCGGAAATCCGGCTCCACAGCCGCGGCGGAATAAAATAAACCACCGAATCTTTTTCAACTTCGAGCATAACATTAAATGAAATATTTTTGAGGATGCAGGACGCGGTCAAAATGCACGCATCCCTGGAAAGCAGGCGGTAAAGCGTCAGCTCTTTGCCGTCCTCCGCCTCGAAGAACGCCCTCAGCTGACCGCTCTTTACAAGAATCGGCCCGTTGCATTCTTTCTTGGAATTGACGATGATTTCTCCCTGCCTGTAGGTCATGCTGTAAGCCGAATCGGCAATCAGCCGCAGATCCGTTTCCTCCAGCGGGCGCAGAATCTGAAGCGAACCCAATAGAAATTCTATATCGCTGCTGTCAAGCATCGTCAATTCCCTCTTTCAAAGAATAGTTTCCGTTCCGCGGCAGAGCCGTACTTTATCTTATGCGAAAAGTTGCCCCGCTAGTATCGCGCGGGCGTACCACATTCATTTAACCACAAAAAGAAGCAAAAGGCTTCCGCTTTATTTCACAGGAGGCTTTTGCTTCTTCATTAATATTCAAATTGGAACAGTTCACCCAGCCACTGCGCGCAAAGCGGAAACCATGTTGCGCAGTGTCCGTTGCTACGGTTTACTTCCACGTTGCTCATGGACAGGCCGTGCCCGCCGTTCGGGTAAAGATGGCATTCAAACGGTACTTTGTTTCTTTGCAGCGCCGCGGCATACATCAGCGCATTTTCAACCGGAACAATATCGTCATCCACCGCGTGCCACAGGAAGGTCGGCGGAGTGGAGCCGCTTACGTGATTTTCCAGAGAATAGAATGCAATGCTCTCCTCGTCGTACTCCCCCCCGGTCAGCTGTTCAAAAGAGCCCCTGTGCGCGTAAATTCCGCCGGAAATAACCGGGTAACACAGTATCTGGGCATTCGGCCGGTTCAGGCCGTTTTGGGTGTCCAGCTTTTCCAGAAGCTTCGGGTGATTCCACAAAGTCCCGAGCGAACCCGCGAGATGACCGCCCGCGGAAAAACCGCACACTGCGATCTGATCCGGGATAATGCCCCATTCCTCGGCATGCCGGCGGATCAACATGACGGATTTCGAGATTTCAATCAGCGGCGTCATGCCCGCTGCCTCTTCCTTGATTGAATAGTATAGGACAAAAACGTGATATCCTTTTGCGTAAAAAGCAAACGCGGGTGCATCTGATTCCCTTTCAGAAAGCATTTCATACCCGCCGCCGGGGCACACCATCACGCAGGGGCGTGAAAGGCGGTTCGGCTGCTCTTCGTTACTTTCGTGTAAATATCCAAACAATTTGGCGTTACTGTTCTCATTGGGAATGAATTCCACCGTTTTCATTTCAACATCTCCAGCATATTCATAATGGTTATCCTTAATATAACACTTTGAAATCAGAAGTTCAATCTATCCGCAATCGGCAGGCAGATTTTCTCAGCCGCCCATCAAATGCTCGATCAGTATTTTCAAACCCATTAAAATTAAGATTACGCCTCCTGCGATCTGTGCCTTCTTTTTGTAGCGCATACCGAACCGATTGCCGAGGAGCACACCGGCAAAGGAAAGGACAAACGTAATCACACCGATTAATGTAACCGAGGGAGCAATGGCTACCTGCAAAAAGGCAAATGTTACGCCAACAGCCAGCGCGTCGATGCTGGTTGCCACAGAAAGCATCATCAGTTCTTTCCAATCAATTTTGTCGTAATTTTTGCAGTGGCAGTCATCGTCCCTTCCGAACGCTTCTTTCAGCATATTCCCCCCGATGAAAGCCAGCAGCACGAACGCAATCCAATGATCCACATTTGTAATATACCGCGCGAATTGCTTCCCGAGAAGCCAGCCTAAGAGCGGCATGCCCGCCTGAAAAAGGCCAAAAGAAAAAGCTGTAATCGCGCCGTTGCGGTAATTGATCTTTTTCATCTCCAACCCTTTGCAAAGCGCCACAGCAAAGGCATCCATGGATAAACCCAGTGCCAGCAGTACCAATTCGTACAGTTTCATTTTGACTTCCTCCAAAAATAAAAAAAGTGGGCAGCCGTTTCAGCAGTACCCACTTTTTAACAAACATAAAAAAAGTCATGTACAGCCGTCAGCCATACATGAGTCTCATTAATTAAGACAAGCCAGATTGCGAACAATCAGTATGTTGACTTGCCGCGCGATACGCGCCAATTACTCCCTCATGGAATTTTTTCATTTTAACACGCTTTGCGTACGGTGTCAACCGGTAATTCCGACTTCTTTCGCTCTCTCAATTTTGTTTAGCAAATAAGCCTGCGATGCCCTTTGACACGGGGCGACGCAGGCTTATTCCATCATACTTTTTCGTCCGGCGCATATTACTCCTGCGCGCCGAACTTGCGGAAACGTTCGTACCGTTTTTGCAGCAGCTCTTCCGGTTCAATCTGTTTTTTCTGCAAAATTGTCTCGTAAAGCTGGGTTTTTAGCTTTTCCGCAATCAAAGCCGCGTCGGAATCTTCCTCAGGAATAATTCGTTCAATCACGTCCAGATCAAGCAGATCCTGCGCGGTCATTTTCAGACACTGCGCCGCTTCCCGCGCCTTGGATTCATCTTTCCAGAGGATGCTCGCACAGCCCTCCGGTGAAATCACGGAATAGACCGCGTTTTCCAGCATCCAGATTTCGTCCGCAGCCGCGAACGCAAGGGCTCCCCCGCTGCCGCCTTCGCCAATAAACACGGTGATGATCGGCGTTTTCAGCGTCATCATTTCCATGATATTTTCCGCAATCGCTTCGCCCTGCCCGCGTTCCTCCGCGCCGATACCGCAGTAGGCGCCGGTTGTGTCAACAAAGCAGATTACCGGGCGGTGGAATTTTTCCGCCAGCTTCATCTGCCGCAGCGCTTTGCGATAGCCCTCCGGATGAGCCGAACCGAAATTGCGCGCAATTTTATCTTTGGTTGTGGTTCCGCGTTCATGCGCCACCACAGTGACCGGCATTCCGCACAGACGGGCAATACCGGTCACAACGGCCTTGTCGTCGCCGTATCTGCGGTCACCGTGCATTTCCATGAAACCGTCAAAAACCGAATTGATATAATAGCTTCCTGTCGCCCTGTCTTTCGCGCGGGCGGCGGTCACTCTGTCATATGCGTCCATCATACCCGCTCCTTTCCGTGCAGTGAGAGCAGCTGTGCAAGATAGGCTTTTTGCTTCGGACGCTCCACAATGTCGTCCAGAAAGCCTTTTTCATACAGGAATTCCGCACGCTGAAACCCGACAGGCAGCTTTTGGCGAATCGTCTGCTCAATCACGCGCGGGCCGGCAAACCCGATCAATGCCTTCGGCTCGGACAGGATTACGTCCGCTTCCATCGCAAAGCTCGCCGTTACGCCGCCCGTAGTCGGGTCGGTCAGCACCGCAACGTACAAATTCCCGCTGTCACTGTGCCGCTTGACCGCGCCGCTCGTCTTTGCCATCTGCATCAGGGAAACGATTCCCTCCTGCATTCTGGCGCCGCCCGAAACCGTATAGCCGACGACGGGCAGCCCATGCTCCGTGGCGTACTCGAATAAACGGGTGATTTTTTCCCCTACCACGGCGCCCATGCTGCCCATCATGAAATAGGGCTCCATGACAAACAGGCAGCAGGGGATTCCCTCAATTTCCGCTTTTCCGCAGACAACCGCCTCGTTCTCCGCACTATCCAGATGCGCATGCCAAAGCTTTTTCTCGTAATTCGGAAATTCAAGAACATTGGTGCTGCGCAGCTGCGTGTCCATTTCTTCAAAACTGCCTGTATCGGCAACCATGTCGATCCGCTGGCGAGCATTAACACGAAAGTGGTAGCCGCATTTCGGGCAGACATGAGAATGATCGTTCAGATCTTCGGTTAATAAGATGGATTTGCATTCCGGGCAGGCGATACACATCTGATCCGGCGCATCGGGGGACGGCTTCTTTACATATCTGTCGTAAGATTCAAGCGAATTCTTCGGCTGCCTGAATAAATTTTTCGTCAGCATATGCCGCCCTCCTTTTCAAGCTGTTCCAGAAAACCGGTATCATACTTTCCGGACTGAAACTTAGAACTGCTCAGTATGGCCTGATGCATTTCAGCGTTGTTGTCCACGCCCTCGATCACCAGTTCGCAGAGGGCGGCTTTCATCTTCCGAATCGCTTCCTCACGGGTCTGTGCATGGACAACCAGCTTGCCGATTAAAGAGTCATAGAACGGCGGAACCGTATAATCCTGATAGAGGGCTGTGTCAAAACGCACCCATGGGCCACCCGGGATATGCAGAATATTGATTCTCCCGCTGCTGGGACGGAAATGCTGGGCGGGATTTTCCGAATTGATACGGCACTCAATCGCGTGCCCTTTGACGGAAACATCCTTCTGCTCAAAGGAAAGGGGCACGCCCGCGGCAATCCGCAGCTGCCATTTTACAATATCAATATCCGTAACCATTTCCGTTACGGGGTGCTCGACCTGCACACGGGTATTCATCTCCATGAAATAAAAGTGCTGTTCGGAATCCAGCAGGAATTCAATGGTACCCGCATTGATATAATGCGCCGCTTTTGCCGCGCGTACGGCAACCTCCGTCATCTGCGCGCGCACTTCGTCGCTGATGGAAACCGAAGGGCTTTCCTCTATCAGCTTCTGGTGCTTGCGCTGTATGGAGCATTCCCGCTCGCCCAAGACGACGGTTTTCCCCTGATAGTCGCACAGAATCTGCACTTCAATATGTTTTGCGGGGTTGATATATTTTTCCAGATAAACCGCCCCGTCGCCGAACGCTTTCTCCGCTTCGGAGGAGGCGAGCCGGAACTCAGTTTCAAATTCTTCCGAACTGTTCACCTGACGGATTCCGCGCCCGCCGCCGCCGCTCCGTGCTTTAATGAGCAGCGGATAGCCGATTTGGTCGGCCTGTGTCTTCGCCTGATTCGCGTCGGTGATCATATCTCCGCCGGGTATTACCGGGACACCGGCGGCACGCATGGTCTTACGCGCCATATCCTTGTCGCCCATCGCGGCGATGACCCCTGCCGGGGGGCCAATAAACGCGAGGTGACATTTCGCACAAAGCTCGGCAAATTTTGCGTTTTCAGACAAAAGCCCGTACCCAGGGTGAATGGCCTGCGCTCCCGTTGCCAAAGCGGCCGAGAGAATCGCCGGCATATTCAGGTAGCTTTCCTGCACCGGCGCCGGGCCGATGCAGACGCTTTCATCCGCAAGGCTGACATGAAGGGCCTCCCGATCCGCTTCGGAAAACACGGCAACGGTGGAAATTCCCATTTCTTTGCACGCGCGGATAACACGCACCGCAATTTCGCCGCGGTTTGCAATCAGTATTTTAGAAAACAAGGTTCTCACCCTTCCTTACTGCTTTGGTACAACCGCAAAGGAAAGCTCCGCGCTGACCGCCAGTTTTCCGTCAACAAATCCCTTTGCCTTGATGAAATAAAAGGGAGGGCGGCTTTTCAAAAGACTGCACTCCATTTGAAGCGTATCGCCGGGAACCACCTGCTTTTTAAACCGTACCTTTTCCAGCCCGGTAAAAAGAGGCAGATTGCCGCGAACCTGATTCGCAAGCAGTACGCTGGAAGTCTGCCCCAGCATTTCACACTGAATGACACCGGGAACAATCGGATTCTGCGGAAAATGCCCCTGCAAGAACCATTCGTCACCCTTTACGGTGTATTTGCCGACCGCCAGGTTTTCGTCTTTCAGTTCCGCTTCGTCAACGAGCAGCATCGGTTCGCGGTGGGGCAGGATTTCCTTCAGTTCTTCCCTATTCATAAATTATTTATCTCCGTTTCCTAGGACTTGTTTTTCTCAGCGTAGGCGGAACAATGTTTGCCCATATTCCACAACCTGCCCGTTCTGCGCGCAGACCTCGACGACCTCGCCGCCGAACTCCGCGTTCAGCTCGTTCAAAAGCTTCATTGCTTCGATTACGCACAGCACGTCGCCTTTGCCGATCTGAGCGCCCACCTGTACAAACGGTGCGCTTTCCGGTGAAGGGGAAGCGTAAAACACACCCACCATCGGGCTTTTGACTTCTTTATATTCCTGCTGGGTTCCCTGAGCGGCAGACGTACAGGCCTGCACCGCGGAGGGGATCACCGCCGGGACGGCATTCTGAGCGGAAGCGGTGCCGCTGAAAGCCGCCTGCTTTTCAAGCCGGATTTTCTTGTCGCCGTCTTCCACTTCAATATAACTCAGTCCTCCCTCCTGCATCATCTGCATCAGGGTACGTACTTCTTCTATATTCATGTCTCACACCTCTAAACTCAGCGTTAAAGCGCTTTTTTGAAAACAAGGCACGCATTGTGGCCACCGAACCCAAGGTTCGTAGAAATGGCATAGTCAAGCTCCGCCGCGCGCGCCGTATTCGGGACATAATCAAGGTCACACTCCGGGTCCGGTTCCTGAAGGTTAATGGTCGGCGGTACCTTGCCGTTTTGCAGCGCAAGTACGCTGACAATGGCCTCTGCCGCGCCGGTCGCGCCGAGCATATGCCCGGTCATGGACTTCGTGGAACTGATGAGCGCGTGGTATGCCTGTTCGCCGAGCACATTCTTAAAGGCCAGAGTTTCGGTCTTATCGTTCAGCGGCGTACCGGTTCCGTGCGCATTGATATACAGTCTCGCGTCCTGAGCCATACCGGATTCCCGTACGGCAATCTGAATCGCCTTGGTCGCACCGATTGCTTCCGGCTGGGGTGCCGTCATATGGTACGCGTCATTGGTGTTGCCGTAGCCGCAGATTTCGGCGTAGATTTTAGCGCCGCGGTTCACGGCATGCTCATATTCTTCCAATATCAGCACAGCACCGCCTTCGCCCATCACAAATCCGTCCCTGCGTTTATCAAAAGGAAGAGAGGAGGTATTCGGGTCGTTTGAGGTAGAAAGCGCCATGCAGTTGGCAAACCCGCCGATTGCCAGCGGGTTGATGGTCGCCTCGGAACCGCCGGAAATCATCGCGTCAGCATACCCTTGCTGAATCGCGCGGTACGCCTCGCCGATTGCATTTGCGGAAGTCGCACAGGCGGTGACAACCGACATGGAGGGGCCCTGCGCATTAAAACGGATTGCGACATTGCCCGCCGCGATATTCGAGATCAGCTTCGGGATAAAATAAGGCGAAATGCGGCCCGGCCCGCTTTTTTGAAGGACGGCGCACTCGTCAATAAAGGTCTGCATGCCGCCGATGCCGGAACCGATGTAGACTCCAAGGCGCTCCGGATCGATTTTTCCGTCAATCCCGCTGTCATCCATTGCCTGCACCGCCGCAGCCATCGCGTACTGGGCGTACAGATCGCTTTTTCTCACCATGGACTTTTCCATGTAATCCACCGGGTGGAAGTCCTTGAGCTCCGCCGCAATTTTTACCTTGCAGTCGGAAGTGTCAAATCGGGTAATCTCGCCGATTCCGTTTTTTCCGTTCAGCAGATTTTCCCAAAAAGAGCTCACATCGTTTCCGACGGGAGTCACAGCCCCCAGTCCGGTAATCACTACTCTGTTCATATTATTCCTCCTTATGGACTGGCTTCATTATGAAATCAAATGCACAACCCGCCGTCAACGCGGATCACTTCTCCTGTAATGTATTTTGCCCCGTCGCCCGCGAGGAAAAGCGCGAGATCGGCCACGTCTTCCGGTGTTCCGGCACGTTTCATCGGCACAGCGGAAAGCATCGCTTCCTGTGCTTTCTGGTTCAGCACCTTTGTCATGTCGGTGTCGATATAGCCCGGCGCAATGGCGTTGCAGGTCACACCGCGCCCCGCGAGTTCCTTGGCTACCGTCTTGGTCAGACCGATGATACCGGCCTTTGCGGCGGCGTAGTTTGCCTGGCCTGCGTTCCCCATAATGCCCACAACGGAGCTGATATTGATAATCCTGCCGTGACGTTTCCTCATAAAGGGCGTATAGCAGTGCTTAATCATATTAAAAGCGCCTTTTAAATTCGTGGAAATCACGCTGTCGAACTCCTGCTCCTTCATGGAGAGGACCAGTCCGTCGCGTGTAATTCCGGCGTTATTCACCAGAATATCAATTTGCCCAAAATCAGCAATAACTTCCTTGACCAGCTGTTCCGTCGCTTCAAATCCGGAAACGTCACAGCGGTAAGCCTTTGCCTTTACGGAAAAGCTTTCGGCGAGCGTACAGGTCTCCTGCGCCGCCTGCTCGTTGGCCTCGTACACCACGGCGACATTCGCTCCGTTCTCCGCCAGCTTTAACGCAATTGCGCGCCCGATTCCGCGTGACGCGCCGGTTACGATCGCTACCTGACCATTCAGCAAAATAATTCCTCCTTCAAACCCTTTTATATTGATTGCAGGGCGGTAATCGTTTCATTCAGCGACTGCGCGTCCTCCACATGATAAATCCGGGCTTCCTTCAAGGTTTTTTTGACAAAGCCGCTCAGCGTCTTTCCGGGGCCAACCTCAACAAACGTGTCCACTCCGTCCGCCGCCATGGCTTCCAGAATCATCTGCCAGCGAACCGGGTGCGCGACCTGCATGGCAATGTTGGAGCGAATTTCCTCTGCATTTTCCGGATAAAGCCGCGCCGTATGATTGGAGTACACCGGAATGCGTGGCGGCTGTACGGAAACGGTTTTCAGGTCTTCCCCGAGCTTTTCCGCAGCAGCCTGCATCAGCGGGGAATGGAATGCGCCGCTGACCGCAAGCGGAACCACACGCGCCCCTTCTGCCGAAGCAGCCTGCGAAAAAGCTGATAGGTTTTCTTTGCTGCCCGCAACAGCTACCTGACCTGGACAGTTATAGTTGACAGGGTATACCTGTGAAAAGCGGCCGCAAAGTGCTTCGACTTCCTCGTTTTTCATCTTTAATACGGCAGCCATAGCGCCGTCTGTATTCTGTGCGGCATCATTCATGTATTGGCCGCGCCTGCACACAAGCGAAAATCCGTCGTCAGCGGAAAATACGCCGCTGAATGTGAGCGCGGCAATTTCGCCGAGCGAAAAACCCGCTGTACAGTCCGGTTCAATACCGGCTGCGCGCAGCGCCTCTGCTGCGGCGAGATCAACGCAGTAAACACAGGGCTGCGTGTTGAGAGTCAGGCTGAGCGTATCTCTATCCGCCGTAAAGCACTGTTCGGCTGTTCCGGGGCGGAGCCTGTCGGCGGCGTCGAACACCGCTTTTGCGGCAGAACTGTTTTCATAAAGCTCTTTACCCATGCCGGTATACTGCGCGCCCTGCCCGCTGAATAAAAAAGCTATTTTACCCATTTTGAAGCACCGCCTAAAATTGTTTCCGCTTCCGAAATAATTTCCGTAATAATTTCCTTTGCGGTCTGTTCCTTATGGACAAGACCCGCACATTCACCGGCAAGGAAGCAGCCGTTGGCTTCGTCGCCCTGGCGGGCGGCAAGCCGCAGCGCGCCCGCGCCGAGCTTTTCAAGCTCCTCCGCGTTCATATCAGGGTCGAGTTCCTTTTGCATATATACTTTCGTAAAGGGAGATTTCAGTGAGCGAACCGGGTGCCCGAGCCGCCGGCCGGTTGCAACCGTATCAATGTCCTTCGCTTTTAAAACCCGATCCTTATATACCTGACTGATGGTGCATTCTTTCGCAACCAGAAAACGCGTGCCAAGCTGTGCGCCGGCGGCGCCGAGCATCATTGCCGCCGAAAATCCTCTGCCGTCGGCAATACCGCCGGCCGCAATGACCGGAATGCTTACCGCGTCGCACACCTGCGGCACCAGCGCCATGGTGTTCAGCTCGCCGATGTGACCGCCGCTTTCCGCACCTTCTGCTATGACTGCACAGGCACCGCGTTTTTCCACAAGCTTTGCAAAGCCGGTGGAAGCAACCACCGGAACGACTTTGATTCCGGCTTCAAGCCACGCCGGCATATATTTACCCGGATTCCCCGCGCCGGTTGTGATAACCGGAACATGCTCCTCAATAACCGTGCGCGCAACCTCGTCAACAAAAGGGCTCATCAGCATAACGTTCACGCCGAACGGGCGGTTCGTCAGCTCCCTGCACTTGCGGATTTCCGCACGAAGCTGTTCGCCGTTGGAATTCATACCGGCGATGATACCCAGCCCGCCCGCGTTGGAAACCGCGGAAGCGAGGGAAGCGTCCGCAACCCAGGCCATGCCGCCCTGAAGAATGGGGTATTCTATTCCGAGCAAATCGCAAATCGGTGTTTTTATCATTCCGTTTCCTCTTTTCCAAATTTGAATATCAGGGTTCATTCCCAGCGAAGCACACAGGCCCCTGTCGTAAGGCCGCCGCCGAATGCGGACAGCGCCAGAATGTCGCCGCTCTTGAACGCGTTTGCGCGGTTCAGTTCGTCCATTAAAATCGGAATCGCCGCGGACGACACATTCCCGTAGCGCTCAATGTTGGTATGATACCGGTCTTCGGGAATTTCGAGCTTTTTCTTTGCGGTATTGATAATCCGGATATTCGCCTGATGCGGAAGCACATGGTCAACCTCGTCCTGCTTCAGTCCCGCGTCTTCAATTACTTTGCGCAGGTCGTGCTCCATGGCGTTTACCGCAAATTTATAAACATCCTGCCCGTGCATGGTTAAGTACGAGTCAGGCTTTTCCGTTTTATTAAACGGGGAGTTTCCGCTGACATTGGGGATAAACATGACTTCGTCGTCCCCCTGTGCGGATAGGTACAGGGAAAGCAGGTTGTCCCCCTGCTCCAAAACAACGGCTCCGGCGCCGTCACCGAACAGGACGCAGGTGCTGCGGTCATTCCAGTCCAGCATTTTGGACATGTTTTCACAGGACACGATCAGGATTTTTTTAGTGCGTCCGCGCGCAAGAAATCCGTCCGCAACGTCCAGCGCATAAATAAAACCGGAGCAGGCCGCGTTCAGGTCAAAAGCGGGGCAGCGCGCCCCCAGCCTTTTTTGAATGACACACGCCAGCGACGGGGTAAAGCAATCGCCCCGGATGGTGGTGCAGATAATATAGTCCAGCTCGTCGGGCCTGATTCCCGCGTTTTCCAGCGCCGCGCGCCCCGCTTCGGCCGCTACATCGGTGATGGTTTCGTCCGTACACACATAGCGGCTCTTGATTCCCGTGCGGGTGTAAATCCATTCATCCGATGTATCCATAAATTTTGCCAAATCGTCGTTGGTCTGAGCCATAGCCGGGTGAGCGCTGCCTGTACCGATAATTTTAAAGCTCATTGCTGCCTCCGTAATCCGGTTCATCCCCGCAGAAAAACGTACCTTTCAGCCGGGATAAACGCTTCATTTCTTATTCTTTCTGAATTACTCCCGTGCGGCGCCGCACCCGCTGCCCGCGGATACTGCACTTTGACCCAGAAACGCTTCCGCCGCCTCTTTGCGCAGCTTGTACTTCTGCACTTTGCCGCTGGCGGTTACGGGGAATTCATCGACAAACCACACATATTTCGGGACTTTGTGACGCGCCATGTAGGAACGCACATATTCCCTCACTTCATCTTCCGTGAGCACGGCTCCGGATTTCAATATAATGCACGCAACCATTTCCTCCCCGTACTGTTTGTCGGGAACGCTGACAACCTGAACGTCTTTAACGGCAGGGTGCCTGTACAGGAATTCCTCGATTTCTTTCGGGTAAATATTTTCACCGCCGCGGATAATCATGTCCTTGATTCTCCCCGTAATACGAAAATACCCGTTTTCATCCATGACGGCAATATCGCCGGAGTGCAGCCAGCCGTCTTTGTCAATGACTTTCTGCGTTTCCTCCGGCATCTTGTAATAGCCCTTCATAGTGTTGTAGCCGCGCGAACAGAATTCACCGGGCATATTGGGCGGCAAGGTCTCCCCAGTAATCAAATCCACAACCTTCGCCTCGACCCCGGGCATCATTTTACCCACCGTGCTGACGCGAAGCTCCAGCGAATCGTCCGTCGTGGTCATGGTACAGGCCGGGGAAGCCTCCGTTTCCCCGTAGGTGATGGTAATTTCCGTAGCGCCCATTTCCTCCACCACCTGGCGCATGACCTTTTCGGGGCACGGCGAACCCGCCATAATGCCGGTGCGCAGCTTCGGGAAATGATGATTTTGAAATTCTTTATGGTCAAGCACCGCAATGAACATCGCCGGAACCCCGTGCAGCGCGGTGCATTCCTCCTGCTCCAGCGCCTGCATGACCCATATGGGTCTGAAATAGTCCACCGGCACCATGGAAGCCGCGTGAGTCAGGCACGCCATGACCCCAAGCACCAAGCCGAAACAGTGGAACAGCGGCACGCAAATGCACAGCTTGTCGTCTTTGGTAAACCGCATGCAATCGCCGATGGCTTTTCCGTTATTGACAATATTGAAATGTGTCAGCATAACTCCTTTGGGAAAGCCCGTTGTCCCAGAAGTATACTGCATATTAATAATATCGTGCTCATTGAGCGATTTCTGTACTTTTTTGTATTCCCCGTCGCCAATGCTTTCCCCCATCTGATAAAGATTTGCAAACGGCAGGGTACCCGGAACCTCTTTTTCCCCGACATAGACCACCGACTTCAGAAACGGCAGGTTAGGATCATTCAGCTCGCCCGGTTTACTGGTTTTCAAGCCGGGACAAAGCTGATTGATAATCTCAATATAATCGCAGTCCTTATATCCGTCGGTAAAGATGAGAACCTTCGAGTCCGACTGCTTCATCAAATATTCCAATTCATAGATTTTATAGCTTGTATTGACCGTGACCAGAACAGCGCCGATTTTTGCCGTGGCAAACATGGTAATGAGCCATTCCGGCACATTGGTTGCCCAGATTGCAACATGATCGCCTTTCCGAACTCCCATCGCAAGCAGTCCCTTCGCGGCACGGTCGCATTCGTCGCGGAATTCGCGCCATGTTCGCCGGTAAGGCTGGGTAATATATTTTACGGCTTCCCTGTCGGGATACTCGCCCGCGACACGGTCCAAAAGGCCGCCAACAGTGTCGTGCATTGTTTCTATCATGATAAAATCCTTTCTTCTCCGTCTTTCCCTGTGCAAATTCAAGTCTAAAGAAAGTCACAAATCAAATTGCGCCGACTAAGCATCAGTACAATTGATTTGGGTCATATATGAAGCAAGTATACTGTTTCATCATTACCAAATGAACTAGTTTTGATTATTGTATTATACTATAATACATATATAATTTCAACATTACAAAACCTTCAAACTGTCATAAACCAGATGACATGGTTTTAAAAACAAGTATGCGTTGCAGTCTAATTGAACTTGAATCACAGCCATCCATCGGCCCAAAGTACCTCATTTTAAGTTTTATTTCCAGTATTGTCCTTTTTCCTAAAAAAATGCAAAGCGTTCTTTCAAATCAATTTTGTTCTGTGCCAAGCAGAGATCGCGGTTCCAATATTTAATTTGAAGTTCAAAACAATTTTCATAACTTTTGTATTTTATCAAAAAATCAGCAAATTGTCAATATAATTTGAAGTTCAAAACATTGTAGAAACCTGTCGCAATTTGAAGCAGAGCGTAAATCATCTGTGCCCTCTCTGTTTGCGGTGTAATTTTTCGTGGAAATTTTGGCGTGAAATACAGATGACGGGTATCCGAAACCGGGTATCCCGCCATTCACAGTTTCAATTTGAAATCGAAGCAGCCGGTCATTCAGCAAGTGCACGAAAGCCTTATTAACTCGTTATATGAATCTTTACTCATTTCATTGACCTTCTGTGAATTATATAAATAATCCAAGATTCGTATTAGGCCCTGTTTAAAAATTAAAAACCGACGGATTTTCGAGATGAAATTGTGCCCGACAAGGAAAAAAGCGCAGGAATACTTTCCGTATTGCGAGCATTTTTGACGCGGCTGGACGTAACTTTAACCGAAATAGACTGACTTTGCATTTATTAAACAAGGCATAGTCCATAATCCACCAATAAGCCGAAAGCTAGATATGAGCTTTCCATTGACATTCAGTGAGAATCAAATTGCTAAAACACGCCTTGAACGATGATTCCTCCGGGCTGCAAGCATAGATGCCAAATCTAATCTTTCCAGCTCCATCCCACAAGTGGCAGACACGCATTTGCTTGAACGTAACACCATCTGTACTGCATTCAATGCAATAGTCGCTTTCTCTGCGGCTCAAGCGGTACCACATTTCCTTGATTTCGGAAGATATATCTGTTGTCGCCCAATCAGAATACCCATGATTTGTTACAACACTGCCCAAACGCTGATACTTCTCATTTTCATACTCAATGGAAGCTTTCAGCCAATTTTCACTGTCCAAGTACAGAACTATACCGCACTGGTCAAAACGATGTTTGCTTTCAAAAGAAGTTTTTACCAGAAAGGAAAAATATCGTTCTTCCGTTTCCATTTGCAACACGGGAGCATTGTCATTCTGGAAGCCATAGTAAGTACGCTGCCACAGATCTGTATTGGGAATGGTATGTATCTCAACAAAGTCTTTCTGTATAGAAAAATCATTTGGCTTTCGTATCCACACGAATTGTTTTAAATCTATAGGTTTCATAGTATTATTTCTCCATAAATTTCAGTTTATCAATTGGACGAGTTATATAAATAGTCAGCAGTTCCCAACAAAGTTTGTTTTTATTATAACATTCGTAATGGTTTGGTTCAATAGGATTTACGCAAGCGTTATCGTTATATTGCATATCGCAGATGCTCCCGGGATGTGCACTGCCATAAACGAGGGCAGCCTTAACTATGTATTGCAAATGAGATTCAGGTGTTCAATAACCCTGAAAATTCCCCGTGGGGAAAGGTTCAGACCGGCGACGCGCTCTGCCCCGGTACACAGCGCCGAATGCTGAAAGGCACGGGATGTGAATTACACCCCGCGCTTTCCTAATGACTATCGGATTTCAATGACAATTTTGCCCGCAAGTTTGCATTTTTTCAAGTTTTGCCCCGAAGTACAAAGAATTCTTCCATCTTCGCATAACCTGTCAAGTTGGCTTCGGGAAATACCGAGTTTTTCCCGAATAGCTGTTGCCGCCTTGTATTCGGCGGGCCACTCGGCAGTCAGTTCGACACAAACCGGCTCTGTGAAATCAATCTTTTCGCCTGGAATTTCAATTTCCGGAATTCCCGGTTCAGCACCATTCTTTTTAAGCAGCGACGCATCCGTCGCATAGCGTATTGCCAGTTCTCCGTCATTTGCGTGAAATCCTTGAAGCAAATCAGGCGGCAGCGCACGCGGATTAACACGGGACATGATCGTACAATTCCATGTCGTATCGCAGTTCTGGCATTTGAAGATCAGCCAGACATCCAGAGCTTTCTGTTGCGCATTCACCCGAAAAAGGCCGCTGGAGGCAAAGGTAGTCCTGGCACCGCAATGCTTGCAGTACCTAACCGCTGTCGGCGCACTGAGATAACGCGCCGTCCATATTATTTTTTTCAAATATAATTTTCCTTCCTGTAGTGAGCGTTTCAATCAGGAAGGAGCTAAAAGGCGGACTGTAAACATGAAGATTTCTCATAAGTTTTCCCCCTACGCATAAAAAGAAGCCGCGTCAAGGTATAGATACCCTAACGCGGCTTTCCGGTTTTTCAAAATTGCAGCCAATAACGGCTTTGAATCCAAACCAAAAATCCGGCAATATCCATTAACCCATAAAATTGCCTAACACAAACAAGCTGCGCGACACGCAGCGAGTTTTACAAGGCATATTCCTTTGATTAACGGATTGTAGACATTGGTAATCTCCCATCGGTTTGGATTCCGAATACCAGTATATATATGGAGAGATTTATTGTCAACATTTTTCAAGGTGATCTCATGGTTTATGTGAAGTTACGACGTACAGGCTTAGATTAAGCTGATTAAAGAGTGTGTTTCCGTTAACAGCCTTGGCCGAGCGACGGTGCTCCCGCTCATCGACTATGTGGAACATGCATAAGCTGACGGACGAAAACGGTCATAAAATCCGGAGCATTCATATCGAATACAATTTCGTGGGTCTGTTAATCTGATGCGCAATCCCTGTTTTACAAATAAAGCACACTTTTTAAAATGCTTGGACACGGCTCCCGTGATGGCCCCTCTAACAGGGTTTCCAAAACAACCAGCCGCTGAAACTCATTCATAGCGCTTCCCCGCATAAACCATCGGCACAAAAACGCCAAGGCTGGCGAGCAGAATGAAATACAGCCTGCCCGCAGCCCACACAGCGGGAAAAAAGTGGCTGACAGCCAGGTAAAGCAGCGGGAACAGCACAAGAACCGCCAGTATCCACAAACGGCCGACGCGCAGGATATGGGGCCAGTTGCTGTTGTTAAAATGAACGCCGGCTATGTTCATTCGAAATACCCCGTCAGTGTAAAAACTGATTTTATTCTCATCATAATAGGCGGGCAGAGTTTCCTTCGCAAACAGACATAACCAAGCTCCAAACAAAAGAAAAAGCAATTCAATAATAAAAATATTTTCGGATAACTCATTCAAAGAGTACCCCAACCCATAAAGCAGCGCACATTCCAAGACAGAAACCGCCGCACAGATAAAATACCCAAGGCTGTACCGTCTGCGCTGCCGCCTTCTCTGCTGCTTCTCCTTTTCGGAAATCTCAATCGTTCCGGTTACCAATTTTTCAACCTCTTGTATGTTCAGGCTTTCCGGTTCCTCAATGCGCTGTCCGCTCAGCAATTCCGTGATTGTCACGCCAAGCAGACCGGCAAGCGGAGTAAACAGTGAAATATCCGGCATACTTAATCCGCGTTCCCATTTGCTGACAGCCTTATCTGAAATAAATAGTTTCTGTGCCAGCTGTTTCTGTGTAAAGCCTTTTTGTTTTCGTAGCAGTACTAAAAACACACCGAATTTCTCATTGTCAATTTCATACATAAGACGCACCCCCTGCGGATATTGTAAGCCATAGCGCGAATTAAGGCAACCGACCAGCGGTAGAATCCGCTGTTTTCCTGTCATTTTTACTATCCGCCACTGATTTCGGCTATGGGCGGTTACGCACAGCACAAAACATGACTGGCAAGCAGAACCACTTGCCATGGAAAGATGAGCTTGAGGCAGCTGATAAAAGCTTAACACAAATGGCGGAGTACCCTGTACCGGGTGCCCCGCCATTTCACGTTTCTATTTATAATCGGTGCGGCCGGCCGTTTACCGAGTGCCGCAAACCCACATTTAGAGCTCCGCTTTCAGCTTATAGACCGGAACCGCCCAAATGGAATTGATTCTGGCCGTCTGCTCCTGCGCAACCTCGAACCGAGCTGCCATTGCGGAGTCGCTTTTGATTTGGCTTCCTTTTTTGCTGGGAGAAACATAGAGATACATCCCATTCCGAATTAAATCTTCCTTATGTTCCATCAGTCCGATTTCCCATGGCGCCCCATTACAGAAATTGTCGTGGATCATACGCCCGTCAATGAATGCATAGCCGATATCGCCGACGTAGTCTACATTCAGAAGCACCTGTTCCAGCCCTTCGAAATCACCCGGCTCAAATTGAAGGGTCGCGCGTGCATTCACGACTTTTGTCGAGGTAATCGGACTTCCGACCACCGGGCGTTTCAATTCTGTCTCACTGACATCGCTGCTGGCATCTGCATAACTCACTTTCAGCTCTTCCTTACCCACCTCGATGTGATAGCATCTGAACAGCGCGTCTTTTCCAACTGTCTGATACTCCCGGTTTCCGATTTTAATGCCCGCCTGCGGGTTCGGAAAAACCTTGAGGTCGTCTGTTTCCACGCCCTCATATTCCAGATAGAGCGAATCGCCGTTGGGGAGAACGGCGGCTTTGGAAATCACCGCATAGTCTTTTCCGGCAAACGTAAATTTCCAGAAATTCAGGCTCTCCTCTTTCGTAAGAACACAGAAACGGATTTTGCACCCATCGCTTCCGGTAAGGTGAATCAGCGCATTATGGGATTGTTCCGGTATTACCAGAACGCCGTCTTCCAATTGGCGGCATTCGGCGTGCTCCGCTTCCACCGAAGAAACTCCGTCGGACAAAAAGCGGAATTCACCATTCATTCCATCCGGTACAAAGAAGAAATAAGTGTCCGCTTCTTCCGACTTGATCTTTGTAATCAGCTGCGCAGCCGCGTTCTTTAAAGTTACTGTGCCCGCCTGGAAGTTGAACGGCAGAATACAACTGCAGTCCTTTGCGAGGGAAAGGCTGCCCTTCTCGGGAATCCGCAGGGTCTCCCCGGGCAGCTGTACGGAAACAGCAAAGCCTCGCTGATCCTGTGTATCCACATGATCCTGATAATTATTGATAAACAGGAAGCCTCTGTTGTCCTTCCCAATGCGCACGGCATAACGCAGTGTTTCAGTATCGTGCTGATCGAAGTTTTCGGCCTCTTTGGGAAGAATCGTTTTGGTATTGCAGAACGTTTCTTCAAAATCCTTGTAAAATAAATGCTGAAGCTTCAGCAGGCGGTAAGAATCACGGAGTTGGCCGAATTCGCCGATTGCCGCCTGATAATCGTAAGAGAACTTCGGCAGCGCGTTTTCATTAAGGTAGGGCACTGTTTTCCCGGTGGGATTTGTACCGCCGTGATACATATAATACCCGAGGAAATTACAGCCGCTGGCCGTTTTTACTTCCGCCATAGCGGCAACACTTTCATACGGTAGCTGGAAGCGGTACTTATAAAACACGCTCATTCCGCCGCCCATTTCACAACAGGCGAACGGAAGGTCCTCCTTGTGATACTTGGGGTCAAAATTATAATAATCCGGCGCGTCATTGTTATGGAAATCTCCGAATAAGTATTCCGTCGTAGCAGGGTGCTCTTTCAAGTCGCCGTAGAACATCCATGGCCGAAATGCGTATCCTCCCCACAAAGGCAGCACCTGATCCACCGGTGCGCACGCGCCGCCCCAAGCTGTTGCCGTATAAAGCGGCGTGTCAATACCGGCCTCTTTGGCAAGCTTTTTCAGTGCCGTCATGTGCTCGGCGCCGTCGTAGCCGCTGGGAGTCCATTCCCCGCTGTTTTCCGTTGTCATCTCCCAGGGTGCCGACGCGTGCTCATGTTCATTTTCCAGCTGCGCGCCGATCACCGGGCCGCCGTCCTTAAACAAAAGTCCCCCGACCTGTCGGCCGATCTGACTGAACAGCCGTTTTGTATACCGCAGATACTCCGGAGAATTGCAGCGAATGTCAAACGGCCGGCCGAACAGCCAATCAGGGAATCCGCCGTTTCGCACTTCGCCGTGGTTGAACGGCCCGATGCGCAGAATCACATACATACCCTGCTTTTTGCAGAGCTCCACAAATTTGCGCAGATTTTTGTTGCCGCTCCAGTCAAACGTTCCTTCCTCTTCCTCGTGATGAATCCAGAAGATATAGGTAGAAATAATATTGATTCCACCCATCTTCATTTTTATAATCTCATCTTCCCAGCGCGATTCCTCTACTCTGGAAAAATGCATTTCACCGCAAGCCGCGAAGAGCGGAGACCCGTTGAGCGTCAGATAATAATTTCCTACTTCAAGGCGCTCCCCCTGACTGCTTGTGCCGCCCATATCGATAACGCCGGGGTAGATGGGTTTATCTGTATTTTTTACTTCAATGTTGTATTCGCGCACCGTGATCCTCCTCCCTATTTCGATGTTCCTACAATACCCGCAACAAACTGTTTCTGCATCGTCAGGAAAATGACGATCATTGGCAGCGTGGAAATGACAATTGCCAGCATCAGCGGGCCATAGTCCACCACATAGGCCGACGCGAGCGACGACAGAAGCAGTGTAAGGGTTTTATTCTCGTTTGACTGCAGGACGATCAAAGGCCAAAGATAGTTGTTCCATTGCTTCATAAACGCATAAATCGCGCCCGCGGCGAGTGTTGACTTCATTGGCGGCAGTACCATCTGGAAGAAGATACGGATCTCATTAGCGCCGTCTATTCTGGCGGCTTCCAGCAGTTCCGTCGGGAATGACTTGAAGCTCTGCCGGAAAAAGAAAATCAGGAACGGCAGCGCAACCGAAGGCAAAATGACCGCGACGGCAGTATCCATCAGATCAAACTGATTCATCATTTTGAACAGAGGAATCATCTGCGCCGCAAACGGGATCATCATAGATAAGAGAAAAAGGGAATAAATGAATTCCTTTGCTTTAAATGTATATTTTTCAAATCCGAAACCAGCCATGGCACAGAAAAAAATAGACAAAACCGTTGTAACAACAGTAATGAACAAGCTGTTCCAGAAAATACGCAGAACGTCGGCCAGTTCCTTCAGCTTTTCCCAGTTAACGGCAAACTGACCGCCAATACGGAAGCTGCCTGATGTAATGGCAAGGGTGTCGTTTGTTGCGCCGACCGCCATCCAGAAAAACGGAAAAAGCGAAACAGCCGCCGCGATTATCAAAAAAATATAAATAACTGCGGATTTCGTTCCCCTCTTTGCTTTATAAACCGCCAATGATTTCATCATTCATCACCACCCACGAATTTAAACTGAATAATCGCCAGAATAACCATGATAATTACAATCACATAGGAAAGTGTTGCGGCGTATGGGAAGTTCGGGGAATAGACAAACGACTGGTTGTAAATGTACTGGGATATGGTCATTGTCGTATTCGCGGGGCCGCCCCCGGTAATATTCATGGGCTCGTCGAACAGCTGGAGAGTACCGTTTGTCGACATGATCATCGTCAGCAAAATGATCGGTTTCAGCTGAGGAACAGTAATATGCCAGAATGTTTTAAACGCATTCGCGCCGTCGATCTGGGCGGCTTCGTACGTTTCTTCCGGAATATTCTGCATGGCAGAAATGTAGAAAATAACGTTATAGCCCGTCCAGCGCCATGTTAGCGCTATAATTATGACAACGCTCGCCCAAAAGGGATTGTCCAGCCACTGAACCGCGTTTTTCATCATTCCTGTCTGAACCAGCACATGGTTAATCAAACCCTGATTGGCAAAAAGCATTTTAAAAAGCAGGGAATACGCCACCAGTGAGGTTACGCACGGAATAAAAATAGAGGTTCGGAAAAACGATCTCAGCCGAAGTGCTTTCGAATTCAGCAAGGTAGCCAAGAACAATGCCAGTACCATCATGATCGGAATCTGAATAATCATAAAAAGGAAAGTATTCAGCAGGGCTTTTAAAAACAGCTTGTCCCCGAACATTTTGATGATATTATTAAAGCCGGAAAAATAATAGACGCCGTCAGAAAACGTCTGGAATGACATTTTCAGGGATTCTATTGCGGGATACAGCGTAAAGACCAGAAAAAACAAAACCGGAACACTGATAAACATCCATCCGTATTTGCTGTAGCTGATCCCTTTTTGCTTAGAATGGGATTTCATCTATTTCACTTCCATATTAAGAATCGTTCAGTTCGTATTTATAAAGAATTTGCAGTCCGATTAACAATCATAAAAGGCTGAGTTACAATACAGCCTGGGTAAACGATGATTAAATCACAGCAATTTGAAGGCGTGAAAATATTGGACTGAGTGACTTCAGAATTGCTTTAATCAGCGGTTCCACGGAACAGTCTGAAGGTAAAAAACAATTACCGCGAACAGTTTAATTTTAGAGAAAAGGAAGGGCTTGCGCCGTTCCCTTTCCCATCATAAAAATTGAATTACTGAATCTGATTTTTTAGCTGCTGCTCAGCGTCGTCAAGCGCTTTGTCGATCGTAGAAGAACCGGTAAAATAGCCGACTGCGGCTGCGTTAACGGCATCATTGGCCTCGCTGACATAGCCGCCGTAATTGATGCCCTGAACACTGTACAGGGTTGAAACAAACATGGAATTAATTTTCTGGCCGCCGAAGAATTCGTCTTCTTTATTAAAGACATCGCCTTTAAAGGCAGATGTATAGGAGCAAAGAGCACCGTTGTTCACAAGAATGTCGCTGTAGAAATCGTTGTTGCCGTCAAACGCTGTTTTCAGCAAATCGATTGCAGTATCTTTGTTTGCGGATTTGTTCATTACGTACCAGCTGGAACCACCCACGTTGGACGCATTCTTGGAATCCGCTGTGGAAAGTTTCGGGGTGGGAGCAACTCTCCATTTTCCGCTCTGATCTTTTGCGGCTTTCAGGGTTCCGACAAACCACGGCCCATTTACAATGGAAGCCGCTTCGCCTTTGTTCAGGGAGCCGGCACGGTCGCCGTCGCTGGCCGCCTGAAAAACGATATCGGCATCGCGCATCTTCTTAATCGTTTCGAGCGCTTCTTTTGCAGCCGCGTTATTTTTTAGGTTAATATTCCCGTCTTTATCGAAATACCACTGACCGGCAGACTGCATCATGAAGCGTACTTCGGACGTAATATTCGATGATATCTGCGTATACATTTTTACACCGGTCGCCTTCGTAACTGCCTTGCCTATTTCAATGAAGCGATCCCATGTAATATTTTGCATGTCCGATTCCTTAAATCCGGCTTTTTCAATCAAATCCAAACGGTAGAACAAAGAGGTCGGGCCGGTATCCATCGGAACACCATATTGCTTGCCGTTATAAGTCACAGCAGCCTTTTTAAAGGGAAGGAAATCATCATAGTTTATCGCGGAAGACAAATCCGCAAAGGAACTTGAATACGCTTTCAGGTATCTGCCAATGCTGTAGTCTTCACAAAGGACGATATCCGGCAGGCTCTTTCCGCCTGCTGCAAGGCCGGTCTGCAGTTTGGTATAAACATCCTGCTTTGACATGCTCACGGCGTTGATTTTTACATTGGGGTGTTCCTTGGAATACAATTCCCCGGCCTTTTTAATAATCGGAATGTTAAAATTATCATCCCATGCCCAAACCGTAATCGTGACGGGACTGTTTGTACTTTTGCCCGTATCTGACTGAGTGCCGGATGATGAGCTGCTTGAGCATCCGCTCATTGCCATACTAGCTGAAATACTGACTGCCAGTATTGCCGCTAACCAACGTTTTCCCTTCATTATAAATCCTCCTAAAAATACTTTCCGTTTCATTAGTTCTTATATACGAACTAAGTATTCATAACGGAACAACAGAATATTATCACAAACTTCCCGCAGTGTAAAGTACTAAATATAAAAATTACGAATTTATAGGCTATTTTTATTTATAATCTAACAAATTTTCTAATTTTATTAGCATATAGGAAAAATAAATTCAAAAGCACAGGATGACCTTGACAATTAACTAACAGAATGATACACTTCTAATTGTTCGTATAAAAGAATTGTATTCTTATTTTGTGTGTAATTGCACTTTGTTTTTCACAGGCAGTCATTCCCGGAAAGCTAAGATCAATAAAATCGGAGGAAGAAAAATGGAAGAAACAGCTGAAACGAAAAAAGAGCACCGATCAACCGGGCGAGTACTGGATGTACTGGAATTGGTAGCGTCCAGTAAGGAAGGCTACACACTCACTGGAATCTGCACCGCCCTCAATGTGCCGAAAAGCAGCATGTTCCCCATTATCCATACTCTTCAGGAACGGAACTTCTTATCTTTTGATAAGCTAACCTCCAGATACACAATCGGATCGTCCGCTTTTCAGATTGGGAACTCCTTCTTGGAGCATTTTGATATCATGCAGCAAATTGAAGAAGAAATGCAGAATATCGTAAATATCTGCATGGAAACATGTCATTTCGCCACATTAGTGGAGGGTGACGTCCTTTACCTTAAGAAAACAGATTCTTTGGAACCGATCCGCATGATATCCACCGTCGGTAAAAGAATTCCGGCTTACGGAACCGGCTTAGGGAAAGCTCTTCTGGTGGATTACAGCGCTGATGATTTAAAGAAGTTGTACCCTAACGGCCTAAAACAGCTGACCAGTCACACCGTAAAAGATATTTATGAACTGGAACGGCAGTTGGAACAGGTACGCATGGACGGGGTAGCTTATGAAGTGGAGGAATCCAATGATTTTATCCGCTGCATTGCAATCCCCATCCGAAAAAACAATAAGGTGATCGCCGCACTCAGTATTGCAATGCCGACTTTCCGTTATAAAGAGGAAAAAAACGAGTTGGAGAAACATCTCCTGATCAACGCCAAACGAAAAATCGAATACTGGCTTACACAGGTGAACGCAGACTTTTCCGGAATCACCTGATTCATATAGTATCTTATTTTATTTTCTGATTAAGCATGCGTGTGGGTAATCCACACGCAAAGGAGTGAATATCTTTTGCCACAGTTAATTACAATGGGGGAAACAATGGTTGGGTTTGTTCCTTCATCAAAAGAGCCCTTACGATATGTTACGGAATACACAACCAAAATTGCCGGTGCGGAGAGCAACCTGGCGATCGGCGTACGAAAGCTCGGGCATTCAGCCGGCTGGATCAGCAAGTTGGGTGACGATGAATTCGGTCATCTGATCCTGAACCGGGTCCGCGGCGAAGGCATAGATGTATCTCAGGTCAAATTTGATGACAGTCGTCCCAGCGGCATCATGTTTAAGGACAAAAGCCTGAAAGAAACAAAAATTTTCTATTACAGGGAAAATTCCGCTGCATGCAATCTTTCCCCTGACGATATTGAAGAGGATTATATCGCCTCCGCCGAAGTCCTCCACCTGACCGGTATTACACCGGTTTTGAGTGAAAATTGCCGTCTGGCGGTGGAAACCACTGTTCAGTATGCACGAAAACATCATGTAGACATCAGCTTTGACCCCAATATTCGTCTGAAGATGTGGGGAAAAACAGACTACACAGACTTAATACTCAGAATTCTCAAACAGTCGGGCATTGTTCTTTTGGGACTAAGTGAGGCAAAAATTCTGCTTCAAAGCGAGGATATCGATGAAATTTTTCGAACCATTTTTGCATTTGGGGCAGCCAAATACGTCGCGGTAAAGGACGGCGCCCGTGGCGCGTGGGTATCCGACGGGCACGAGCCTGTCCATTGTCCGCCGGTGGATTGTGAAAGTATTGATCCTGTCGGTGCCGGTGACGCTTTCAACGCGGGATTTATTTCCGGAATTTTGGATGGCCGCCCGGTTGAGACCTGCGGCGAAATGGGAAATATTATGGGCGGTATGGCGACACAGTCCCTTGGTGACTTTGAGGGACTGCCTTCCAAGGAAGATATGCAGAATTATTTAAGCAAGCGTTCCATTGTGTACCGCTGAAATTTGAAGGAGGCTATTATGGAAGAATTGATACGAGCTCATAAAATCATTGCGATTTTGCGCAATGTACCGAATGAAATTCTGGATTCCTATGTAAAGTGCATTTACGACGCAGGAATCCGCATGCTTGAAGTCGCTTTGAACTCCGAGAACGCACTGAAGCAGATTGAATGGATCTGCAGCCGGTATGAGGGAAAGCTCACTGTGGGAGCGGGCACTGCCATTACTCCCATTCTGGCTGAAAAAGCACTCTGCGCAGGCGCGCAGTTTGTGCTTTCCCCCTCCGCTGACGAAGACGTTCTGCAGTATTGCTGCAAAAACCGGCTGCAGCTTCTGCCCGGCGTCATGACCCCTTCGGACGTTTCCCTTTGCCTGAAATACGGCTACAGCACTTTAAAGCTGTTTCCGGCAGGCGATTTGCCGATGGGCTATGCAAAAAGTCTGAAAGGGCCGTTTTCGCAGACAAATTATGTGGCGTTCGGCGGAGTCAGCCCCGAAAACGCAGAATCTTATTTCGAAAACGGATTCATCGGCGTCGGCATCGGCAGCAATCTGATTCCATCCCCACTGCTCCAAGAGGGAAAATGGGACGAAGCGGCGCAGCGAATCGCGTCCCTCTGCGAGAAGGTCAAGAAATTCTGATGTGTTCTAATTTACATACGCTACAATAGGAGATGTTGTTATTATGAAAATCACCGGAGTAGAAACCTATCTTGTTCGGCCCAGATGGTGTTTTGTTGAAATTCTCACTGATTCAGGCATTACAGGCTGGGGCGAACCCGTGGTGGAAGGAAGAGCCGCAACGGTTCAAAAAGCGGTGGAAGAACTTTCCGACTACATTATCGGAAAGGATCCGCTGCATATTGAAGATATCTGGAACACACTGTACCGTTCAGGTTTTTACCGCGGCGGCCCGATTTTGATGAGCGCGATTGCAGGAATTGACCAAGCGCTGTGGGACATTAAGGGAAAACACTATAACGCCCCTGTTTATGAATTGATGGGCGGCGCCTGCCGCTCAAAAATGAAGGTTTATTCCTGGGTAGGCGGCGACCGGCCGGCTCATGTGGCACAGGCGGCCAAGGAAAAGCAGCAGCAGGGCTTTCAGGCCATTAAGATGAACGCCACTGAAGAGCTTCAGTACATTGATACCTATGAAAAAATTGACGCCGTACTGGAGCGCGTGGCCTCTATTCGCGAAGCTACCGGAAAGTATTTCGGAATAGCCATTGATTTTCATGGCCGCGTTCATAAGCCCATGGCGAAAATTCTGGCTAAAAAGCTGGAAGAATTCGACCCCATGTTCATTGAGGAGCCCGTTCTCTGCGATAATATGGAGGCTTTCACAGAGGTTGCCAGGGTGAGCAATATTCCGATTGCAACCGGTGAAAGACTTTTTTCGCGCTGGGATTTCAAACGCCTTCTCCAACTGGGCTGTATCGATATTATTCAACCTGATCTGTCCCACGCCGGCGGTATTACAGAAGTCAAAAAAATAGCTTCCATGGCCGAAGCGTATGATGTTGCGCTGGCTCCCCACTGCCCGCTCGGCCCGGTCGCGCTTTCCGCCTGTCTTCAGGTGGACGCCACCTGCCACAATGCAGTTATTCAGGAGCAGAGCATGGGAATTCATTATAATGATACCAACAGCGTACTTGATTATATTATCAATAAAGAAGTCTTTGATTTTACAGACGGCTATGTGCAGTTGCCTCAAGGCTCCGGTCTTGGCCTTACCGTAAACAAAGAGTTCATTGTAGCAGAAAATAACGACCACAAATGGAAGAATCCTGTATGGCGCCATGAGGACGGTTCCATCGCGGAATGGTAAATATCTTAAAGGCAGGCTTCAAAAGCAAAAGGACTGAACCCGAACGGGTTCAGTCCTTTTGCCTGCTTATGAAAAACGAAGATGACATGCACAGTATTGCGATTGATAATTACAACCGTCTACCATTGAAAGGTAAAATAGCCGCAGCCAATAAAACAGGAGTGGTAATAAGGGTAGCAATAAAAACGTTTTATGAAAGATGTTTTACAATATTAAGATAAAAACAAACCCGCATCACATAGCCTATAAATAGCTATCTAATGCGGATTTGTTGATATTTGGCGGAGAACATTGGATTATCATTATGAGCCACAAAAAGGCGGCTTATAGGCTTATCATTTGCCAACCTACAATTTTGTATAATCAGACTGCATATTACTTAAAAACGCTACCCAGTGGAACAATTGGGTGGCGTTTTTATATGGTTACAAATGAGTAAGGCTAATTCAAATCCCGTCATTCGAACTGGTCGGAGTGAAATTATAGGACTTGGAGAAAGTGAGTAATATCAAGGGTTAAAGGCAGGCGGCAAGTAGTATTTACATGTTACTCCTGATTATAGCGATGAAAACCAAGTCTCATCTATCGAATAATCTGTAACAGGCATAACACCTAATTGAAGTTCTCTTAATTTGTCAATTAATTCATCACCATCAATTAAGTCAATAGGAGCAGTTCCAGCTCTATTAGCTTCTTGTATTGCAGAGGAAGTAAATTTCCCTGTAGTAATAAAAAGCCCCTTGTCAGATCTACCTTGCATAGCTCCTCTGAAATCCCGCATTTCACCTGCGGAAACAGTTCCCTGATATCGTTTGCATTGAAAAAGCATATGAAAACTAATAATACCATTGAATTTTATAATGCCGGTTCCATCGATTCCACCGTCACCAGTTCTACCGGTTACTTGAACCTGAACAAATCCTGATTCACGCAACATGCGCTGAGTTAAACGTTCAAAAGCATCAGGAGATAAGTTTTGAAGTACATTTCTGAGTTTATCTCTCCAACTTTGTATTTCATCAGGTGTATCTAGACCATCATTTTCAGGACTATCATCAGTAGCTTTTATCATTTCGGTTTTATCTAACTTAAGAAATGACATTGTACGAACCTGTGCAACAATTTCATTAGGATCGATAGTTTGTAATTCACGGCCTTTAGTTGTGAGCGCCCATACTCCACGGGAGGAGTTTTCTAATATCCCAACTTTTTTCATATATGTACGTGTCCAAGCTAAACGATATTCCGCTTCAGTTTTATTACTATCATTATGTGGAAAGCTTGCCGTTTCTTCAGGAAGATTAAGTGATTTAATCGTTTTTTGGTCTATTTCATCAACGGTTCCAGAACCGCCTAATTCCTTTATAGCTTGAAAAAGTTGGGGCATCATCTCGTTATATGCAGGTCCATCATATTTCTCCACTGTAATAGCCTCTAATCAATATTATTTATGAATATTTTGTCATATTAGAGATCAGATGTCAAGGTGTATAAAGAATTCGGGCAGTTAGATTTGACTGCCCGAATTTTGGTCGGAGTGTAATTATAGGATCTGGAGAAACCCGTTAATATCAATGGTCTGCAGGCGATCTGCAAGCAGTATTTACATTTCCCCATTGAACTACCCGATCTCTTCAACTACAAACTTGATTTATTTCACAATTGGGTTACCATGTGATATAATATAGTTTGTCTCTTTAGAAAGGAAAATGAAAATATGCTAAATATGAGTGATACCAATCCGAGTTTGATTAAATATATGGGTTCCAAGTCCGAAATTATCGAATTTGTCTTAGATGGGCTAAACGTTATCCATAGGCCAGGGCAAGCTGTTTGTGATTTGTTTTCTGGCTCATGCACATTAGCAAGTGCATTAAGAAGTAACGATATCCCTATATATTCCAATGATATACAAGCATACTCTGAGGTTTTAGCACATACTTACTTGGGTAATTATGAATGGAATACTTATCCTGATATTGACCAAATAATTGATGAAGTCGAGCATATAGTCGATAGCTGGAAAAGAGAATACCCCAGTTTATGGAAAAAATTTGATTATAGTAAAGACTTTACCTTAGAACGGTTTTCCACTGTCGAACAAAAACAATGCGATCTTTTCCAAAGCAAAACCTTTATTAAATCCTTAAAAACAAATGAAAATGAAGATATTCGTAATTATCATTTGTTCACATTAGATTATTCAGGGACTTACTGGGGATTTCAGCAATGCGTTTGGATTGATAGCTTACGCTGTGTGATTGATCGATATAAGGATATCCCTGAATATCATAATTTGCTCTTGTCTTGCACTATGTTTGCCATGGCCTATAACTCTCAAAGTACAGGGCATTATGCACAGTTTAGAAAAGCACAAATCGAGTCATCTATGAATGATATTTTGATTTACCGTCGTAAAACAATGGACGGTTTCTTTAGACGCAAATACGAAGAACTCCGTACAACCTTGACAAATGCACCACAGAGTTTCATCACAAAATTGGACTATATTGAGTGTATTGATCAATTGCCGGAAAACACGTTAGTATATGCTGACCCCCCTTATTGCTTCGTTCATTATTCTAGGTTCTATCATATTTTAGAGACATTTGTTTTATACGATTATCCTCCAATTAAGTATGAAGGAAGATACAGAGACGATAGATACCAATCACCCTTTTGCATTGCTACAAAAGTTGGTTCCGCATTTTCAATAATGTTTGAACATTTACGTGAACAACAATGTGGTCTCGTTTTGAGCTACAGCAACAGTGATACCACTATGATAGAGCTTCCTCAACTTTTAGTCGACGCTTATTCCATTTTTAATAATGTTCCAAAGCGAGAATGCCAACAATATAATGATCAGATCGAAGAAGCAATCCAAGGACTTGTTCTTGAAAATGCTAATATTGGTCAAAATACTTTAGATATTAGCGGCTTTTATCTAGATCATATACATATTGAGGCAGACTACCAGATAACACTAAAGCTATTCCCGCACGTTCATAGCAGGATGGGACGTACTCAAAAGAAAGATATCAATGTTTTTGAGGCGCTCATTCTTGCATATCAAAGATGACTCTACTCGACATACAACCTGTCGGATATACCGAATGCTAAAACGGGACATCCACCAGAACCACGGCCTTCAATACGCGGCATTAACTTTGACCAGTGAGTTGTGGATGCACCATAAGAGCTCCCTTTACCTAGATCATCAAATATCCTCTGCAATTCATCACATCTGGTTATAATAACACCAACGCTTACTGCGTTAAGTTCAAATAGCAGCCTAAAGTTGTTTAAATCGCGATCATAGAATGGGTCTTTGTTATTCCACTCAACTTCAACACCAATACGATTTTTATAGCAGTCAATCTTGTGTGTCGGAATGAATACTTCTGCATTGTCTATAGTATTGTGGATGCTAAATTGTTTTTCCTGCCATCCCATATTATAAAAAGGTGTGTCCAACTTTCCAGCAATAGGAGATTTACGTCCGCCTTGCGTTAAAATATCTGTCCTCGTCAACTGAAAGGCTCTTAGGACTTGTAATATTTCTTGAAATTCTTGAGGAAAATCAGTAGCCAGAATTGCTATAGCATGGTTCCACTCAAATATCGCATACGATTCCCGAATATCTGCTGGGATAAGTTCTATAGGCAAGGATAGTTCCTCCTTTACTCCATTTTCAACAATTATATCATAATGTTTTCTTTTTGTGTCCAATATTTGTAAAAAAATTGCGCTGATGCAAAACTCCGCCCGAAAAGGACTATGAGCGGAGTCTCTGCTTTATAGCCATTACTTCGGACCAAAATGGCTCGGGGTCGAAAGGAGGAATTGCAATATCCCCGTCGGGTCTGATTGAAAAATCAGACCCTTTTTTCATGCCATTCAAGATAAAGGAGGTAAACCCGTATGGCGAAAAATGAACCAAACAAACCGGAAGAATTAACAACTAGGCCGGTCGGTGAAGCTCCAGCAGAAGCGGACAAAGCCCCCGCAAAACAGGCGCGGCGCGGCAAAGCCGCCCGTCAGGAGGCACCGGAGAGCGGGGCCAAGGATACCCGGCAGGAATGGGAAAAACCGCTTTCCGAGATAGAACCCAAGAAGGAGCGCAATCCCCGCGCGGAAAAGCAAAAACTTACTTCTGTGAAAAAGACCCCGGCGAAAGAGGAAATCCCCGCCCCGGAGCCGGAACCGCCGCAGGAGCCGAAAGAGCCTCCACGCAAGGGCGAAACGGAACAGATCGTTTTTCTCAATCTGTCGGAGCTTCACGCTTTCAAAAATCATCCGTTCCAAGTCCGGGACGATGATGAAATGCGGGCGATGGTGGAAAGTGTTCGGGATGTCAGCGCCAGTGATAAAATGAAAGAAAGTGCCGGTCAAAAAATGTAGGTTTGCAGCGGAAAGGAAAGGAATATGGTACACTCAAATCTGTCTGTTAAGCGGCAGGCGGAAAGGGTGTCAGAATGG
>JAEZGM010000037.1 GCA_023416955.1 Bacillota bacterium
GCTTGAACACTCGTCATTATATCAGAATGGTGATGCTTTTTGCTTAAGCTTCTAATCTCACCCGCGTAGCGGGTGGATTTTCGTTCTCCAAACGGCAAGACGTTTGGAGAACCTGCTAAAGCAGATCGAAAAAACACCTGTGTTGACTCAATCAGCACGGGTGTTTTCCCATTTTATGGGAACAATATCCTCATTGATACCTTTTCGAGGTGAATTTGGTGAGGAAATACGCTTCCTGTCTGATTGCACCCGCCGCGGTGCTCTGCATCATGCTCCCTGTCTTTTCATTCTACGGGCTGTACCCATTCGGTGATTATACCATCGCGTGGTGCGATATGAATCAGCAGGTCATTCCATTTCTGATGGATTTTAAAGATATTTTATCCGGAAAAGGAAACCTGTTTTTCAATCTTCAGAACGCGGGCGGCATGAGCTTTTGGGGCGTATTTTTGTTTTTTATTTCAAGTCCGTTTTCATTTCTTGTCGCCTTTGTAAGCAAACAGGAGATTTATCACCTGGTAAATCTGTTCGTAGTAATCAAAATGATGGTTTGCGGATTGACCGCCAGCGTATTTTTAAAGCGGCAGTTTCACCACATGAATTTCCTGCAAAACCTTTCGCTGTCCCTGATGTACGGATTTTCCGGCTACGCCATGTTTTATTACCAGAATCAGGTTTGGCTGGACGTGATGTATCTGTTTCCGGTACTGTTGATCGGGCTCATTATGTTGCTGCGGGAGGATCGCGTAACATTATACGTTATTTCCCTGTCCGCAATCCTGTATGTGAACTTTTACCTGAGCTATATGGTTTGCATATTTATCGTACTGTCTTTCGGGCTGTACATCGCTTTATGCGCACCAAAGGAGCTCCGCGGAAAAAGTACGGTGCTGCTTGGCTGTTCCACCCTGATGGTCATGATGATCACTGCAGTCGTATGGCTTCCGTCCCTGCTGCAATATCTTGGTTCGGCCCGAACGGGAAATCTGCTGGCAAATATCCTAGCTGGAAGATTCTTTACTCAATGGGAAACAACCCTCTCGCTGCTTTTATGCTCCGGCGTGCTGCTGGCGGTTATCGTGCTGCATTTGAGAAAGCGGCATCAAAAAATCAGGGAAGAAAACTTCGTTTTTTTCGTGCTGATCTTGATGCTGATTCCGACGGTCATAGACCCCCTCAACAAAATGTGGCACACGGGAAGTTATCAGGCTTTTCCGGTTCGCTATGGCTATATTCCGATTTTCTTTGCGATTATTTATTACGCGATGTATTTGGATCAAACAAATGGGGGTTACCTCAATCTAAACAAAACACTCTTTCCAAAATTACATCTGCTCTTTGCAATTTTTGGCGTTGCCGCTGTGCTGGCTTTGGCAATCAACTTGATTGATAAAGATTATAAGGCACTGACGGTTTATACTAGAACGCTCTGGAGCAATAAGCGGAGCTTTTTCCTGATTTTGATTTTCGCTTTGGCGGTCGGTTTTGTGTATTACATGACAGCGCGGCTTACTCGTTACGGCAGCACTGCAAGAAAAGTGGGTTCTGTTTTGCTGTGCTGTGCCGTGGTGATTGAATGCGTATTTAATACGACGGTCTACATGGTATCTCCTGCCAATAAAGCGGAAAATCATGCTGCTGTGACCGATTTATCCGATAAAATTTCAGATGAAAGCTTTTACCGCGTGAAAACGGACAGCAAATATTTCGACGTGAACCTTGTCGGCGGGATTGGATATCCGTCTCTAAACCATTATTCCTCGCTGACTAATCAGGATTATCTGTTTTTTATGAAAAAAATGGGCTACTCGTCTTATTGGATGGAGGTGAGCTCCAACGGCGGCACCGAGTTTTCCGATGCCATTCTGGGCAACCGATACAGCATCATCAATGACGACGAAACCGAAAAAACAGACACAGTCGTTTACCGCAACGGTCAATATGCGATTCGGAAGAATCCATTCAGTATGCCGGTCGGCATTGTGATGAGCGGCACAGATATTCAGTCCATGAAAAATTTACCGCAAACCACGCGTGCCGGAACTCAGCAGTTTGTGTTCCAGTCTGTTTTCCGTACAGTGGATACGCTGTTCCATAATTATGAACCCAAAAGTCTCGGAAATGTCAGTTATACTGAAGATGACCGAACCTCTGTTTCTTTGATGGATCACGGCACAAAAGGAGAGCTAATCTACTCTATTCCGGTCACAGAGGCGGAAACGCTTTATTTTGACTGCTTTGATAAGCTGTCAAACAATTTGATTGAAGGCGTAAACGGCAGTACGAACGTTTCTGTAAACGGAAAACTGATACAGGCAAATTACCCCAGTCAGAGAAACAACGCGCTGCTGAAGCTAGGCTCGTTTGCACACGAAACGGTTACGGTTCGCGTGGAAATACTGAAGGACATCAGTGTCCGCTCATTCGGCGTTTTTGGCCTGCGACAGTCCGTTCTGCAAAAGGCGGTTGAATCCGCCAATACGGCGCAGCTTCAACAAAAAGGAAATCAAATTGTTGGAACAGCAGTCGCATCTGATGGAAACGATTATCTTTTTATACCGATCTGCTATGAGAAGAGCGGATATTCGGTTCGTGTAAACGGAAAAGCTTCGGGTACAGTTCGTATGTTCGACTCCATGCTTGCGGTTAAGCTGGAGAAAGGGGAAAACCAAATCACAATAGAATATACGCCGCCCGGATTTAAGATGGGTGCAGGAGTCACAGCTGTGGGCTGTTTATTGCTGATCTGCTTCCTTATTTTCTTAAAGAAGAATTTGTACAGTAAATTGCGGTTTTTAGAATTTCCGGCGCAGATTGCTTTCAGTATCCTGTTTGCCGGCGTATTCTTCCTGATTTATATTTTTCCGATATTGGCCTATTTTATCATATAAAACAAAAGTGCTGCAAAAAGAATAAAAATTCATTTTGTAGCACCCTTGTTACAGAAAGATTGCTTGCGGATCATCATTAGACCAACAACCAATCATCTGTTCGAGTTCATATATTTATTGTGAAACAGCTACTTGCTTTTATATAATCCGTTATTGAAATCTACTTTCAATCGCGTGCAGCGTTTCGTTAAAGTCAGCTGCCGTTACCAGAAGAGAAATATCCACCTCCGAGGTAGTAATCAACCGAATGTCCGTTTCTACTATTGCCGCCGCACGAAATACCTCCGCCGCTACGCCGGGCGAATTTTTCATTCCGGCGTCATATACTGATATCTTGCAGTTTCCGCTGCTGACAATTGTTTTTAGCTGGTATTTATCATGCAGTTCAGAAGTAAAGGTTAAAATTTTTCCTAAATCGTTATCTGAAATCGTAAAAGAAACGGAAGTAAAGGCTCCTTTGGCAGGTGCCTGAGAAATCATGTCAACATCCACGCCGAACTCCGCGATGTCATGAAACACACCGGCCAAAAATTTTAAATCCGCCGGGCAGTTCTGCAGGGTAATCAGTGTGATATCATTGGTTGTAGTAATCGCCGGAGATGAAATCATTATTACTCCTCCTGTTTTTTTAACAAATCAGACATATCGTACAGTCCTGCGGATTGCCCGACAAGAAATCGGGCAGCATTCAGCGCGCCGTTCGCGAAGATTTCTTTTGACTGTGCACTGTGTTTCAGGGTGACTACTTCGTGCGAACCAGCAAAAATCACTTCATGTTCTCCGACGATAGTGCCCGCGCGTACCGAATGAATTCCGATTTCGGCCGGATCACGCTTTTTACGCTGGGAGTGACGGTCGTAAGTGTAGCGTGACTCCTCTTCGCGCACGGAAGAGAGTTCATCTGCAATCATCAGTGCTGTGCCGCTGGGCGCGTCAATTTTTTGATTATGGTGCATTTCGATGATTTCAATATCGAAGGCGTTTCCCAATACCTTAGCCGCCGTTTTGGAGAGTTCAATCAAAAGGTTGATTCCAAGTGACATATTGCCGGAGTGGAAAATGGGGATTACGTCTGACGCATGTTGAATCATTTCTTCCTGCTGTTTATCGTACCCTGTTGTGCACAGCACGGCCGGTATTTTAGCGGACTTTGCATAATCCAGCAAAGAGGGGAGAAGCGCGGGGTTTGAAAAGTCGATCAAAACGTCCGCTTTCTCATTTACTTCGGACGCATCGGAAAATACCGGATAGTCATTTTGTATTTGCGTATAGCGGTCGATTCCGCCGACTACGGTGTATACTTCGCTCTGTGCTGCCGCAGCGGTAACCTCCCGGCCCATTTTTCCGTTGCATCCGCTTAATAAAATCCTGAGCATTATAACGTCCCTCCGGAAAAGCTTATTTTATCAATTCGTATTTACGAAGCGTGGAAGCGAGCTTCTCCAGCGCTTCGGCGTTCATACCGGTAAGCGGAAGGCGGCATTCACCGCAGTCCACACCGATCAGATTCATTGCGGATTTCACGGGGATCGGATTTACGTCCATGAACAGTGCATCTATCAGTTCCATGTAATGCAGGAAGGCTTTTCGGCTGGATTCCGTATTGCCCGAAGCATAATCGGCGTAAATCTGATGTGTCTCCTTCGGGAGCACATTTGCCAAAACAGAGATGACTCCTTTACCGCCGAGTGCGAAAATAGGCAGCATTTGGCTGTCTTCTCCCGAATAAACAGCCAGATCGTCTCCACAAAGCGCCATGGTGCGCGCAACGGAGCATACATCGCCGTTTGCTTCTTTCGTCGCCACAATATTCGGGTGCTTTGAAAGCTCGTAATACGTTTCCGGCTTAATATTCACGCCGGTTCTGGACGGCACATTGTACAGGATGATCGGAGTGTCAACACGATCGGCCACATAGTTATAATGACGAATCAGTCCAGCCTGAGAGGTTTTGTTGTAATACGGAGTAACCATCAGCAGCGCATTGGCGCCGAGCTCCTGTGCTGTTTTTGAAAGCTCCACCGCGTAACGGGTGTCATTGCTGCCGGAACCGACGATAACCGGAACCCGTTTATTGACATGCTCAACCACAAACTGGATTTCTTTGCAATGCTCTTCGTGATCCAGCACGGAAGATTCCCCTGTAGTACCGCACGCTACAATCGCATCCGTACCATTTTTAATATGAAATTCGATTAACTCGCCCAAAACATCGTAATTAATTGAACCGTCCTGTTTCATCGGAGTAACCAGTGCGACACCGGATCCCGTAAAAACAAGCTTTTTCATTATGAAATACCTCCAAAATTGTAAATGAACTCAGTCCAAGCCTTGGAGTTTGCATGCGCGCTCTAGACTTGCATTTAATCAAGGCCTAGGTAACCCTTTGCGCATAAGAGTTCCGCCATTAAGACAGCGCCGCCTGCCGCACCGCGCAGCGTGTTGTGTGAAAGACAGACAAACTTGATGTCATACTGCGTATCGGGACGCAGCCTTCCGATAGAAACCGCCATACCGTTTTCCAGATTGCGGTCAAGCCGGGACTGCGGGCGGTCTTCCCCCCGGAAATAGTGAAGGAATTGCTTTGGTGCGCTGGGAAGCTGCAGCTCCTGCGGAACACCTTTGAAGTTTTCCCAGCGGGAGATGATCTCTTCCATTTCTACTTTCTTTTCATAAGAAACGAAAACCGCAGCGGTGTGTCCGTCGGAAACCGGCACACGCAGGCACTGGGAAGTAATGCTGGGGGTCGTGGCGTTGACAATCTCGCCGTTTTCCACATGCCCCCATATTTTCATGGGTTCATTTTCGGATTTGCCTTCTTCACCGCCGATGAACGGAATGACATTATCCACGCTTTCCGGCCATGTGGCAAATGTTTTTCCGGCGCCGGAAATTGCCTGATAAGTACAGGCGAGCACTTTCGTCACCTTCAGGTCGAGCAGCGGATTGACGGCAGGCACATAGCTCTGCAGGGAACAATTGGACTTCACCGCAATAAAGCCGCGTTTGGTGCCCAGTCTTTTCCGCTGTGAATCAATGACAGCCGCGTGCCCGGCGTTGATTTCAGGAATAATCATCGGTACGTCCGGAGTGCCGCGGTGTGCGCTGTTGTTTGACATGACCGGGCATTCTGCTTTGGCGTACAATTCCTCCAGCGCTTTGATTTCTTCTTTTTTCATGTTAACGGCGCAGAAAACGAAGTCCACAAGTGAAACGACCTTTTCAACGTCCTTTTCCGCGTCAAAAACCACCATTTTAGCCATGTTCTGCGGCATGGGAGTGGTCATAAGCCAGTGGTCTCCGACAGCTTCCTCATATGTTTTTCCGGCTGAACGGGTGCTTGCGGCCAGTGCCGTTACTGTAAACCACGGGTGGTTTTCGAGCAGCGTTGCAAATCTTTGGCCGACCATGCCTGTTGCGCCGATAATTCCTACACGATACTGTTTCATAATTAGACCTCCTGAGATATAATATATAATATGTTACGGAAAACAAAAGATATTATAATTTAAAATGATAATAAAAAAACCGGTTGAAAACCGGTCGTCAACAAAATATAATAGAACTGTTCGCCAAAAACCGGAATCAGAAGCCGGCGTCGGTTGATAGCACTCCATCATAATCATATGACGACAGTTGAATTGTTGTTCACAAAGCAACCAGAAAACTGCCTGCCAGGGCAGCCTCTTCGGCGGTTTTTCCTTTTTCGGATTCTCACCGGCCTTGGCAGCCTAAAATCCGGTACTCATAAAACCCGCGCCTCTATCGCAAAAAATCGTTTTAAATCATGAATAATAATAACATGGGTTGCTATTGGTTGTCAAATTATTTATAATGTATTTCTGGTATTTGAAAAATAGGAGATAAAATAGAATGGAACTGGATTTAAAAAACCTGAAAACAAAGGATTTTGCTTATAACCTGCCGAAGGAATTGATTGCGCAAACGCCGATGGAGCCGCGTGACCATTCCCGTTTACTGACATTAAATAAGCAGACGGGGGAGCTTTCCCACCGACATTTTTACGATATTGTGGACGAGCTGAATCCCGGTGACTGCCTTGTGCTGAACGATTCACGCGTATTGCCCGCACGCTTATACGGCGTTAAGGAAGACACCGGCGCCAAGGTGGAGTTTTTGCTTCTGACCCATCATGAAGGCGACGTTTGGGAAGTACTCTGCGGGCCGGGAAAGAGGGCAAAGCCCGGTACGCGTTTTATATTCGGGAACGGCATTTTGAAAGCGGAGATCCTTGAAATTGTAAACGAGGGTAACCGGCTGGCCCGTTTCAGCTATGAAGGCAATTTCTACGAAATACTGGATCAGATCGGGGAAATGCCGCTGCCGCATTATATTACGGAGCATCTTGAGGACAACGAGCGCTACCAGACCGTCTACTCCAAAGAAATCGGCTCGGCCGCCGCGCCAACAGCGGGACTGCACTTTACGCCGGAGCTGCTGGAAAAAGCGAAGGCCAAGGGCGTTAAAGTGGAATTTGTGACGCTGCATGTGGGGCTTGGTACATTCCGCCCTGTTACAGCGGAAAAAATAACGGAACATAAAATGCACTCTGAACATTATTATTTACCGCAAAAAACAGCGGATGCAATCAATGAAACAAAGAAGAACGGCGGGCGTGTCATAGCAGTCGGCACTACCAGCTGCCGCACGCTGGAAACGGTCGGAACTAAGGAAAACGGAATTAAGGAAAGCTCCGGTTGGACGGATATTTTCATCTACCCGGGTTATCAATATAAAGTACTGGACGGATTAATTACGAATTTTCATCTGCCGGAAAGCACGCTCATCATGCTGGTTTCGGCTCTTGCAGGATATGAGCATACCATGAGCGCGTACCGTGTGGCTGTGGAAGAGAAATATCGCTTTTTCAGCTTCGGCGACGCGATGTTCATTTATTGAAAGGAATCTACTGAATGTATCAGCTTAAAAAAACAGAGGGCGCGGCCAGGCGCGGCGAATTCTCAACACCGCACGGAACCGTTCAGACGCCGGCTTTTATGAATGTTGCGACGGCGGGTGCCATTAAGGGCGCCGTTTCCGCGCTGGATTTAAAAGAATTGAAGTGTCAGGTGCAGCTGTGCAACACCTACCACCTCCATTTAAGACCGGGCGATGAAACCGTAAGAAAGCTGGGCGGGGTGCACAAGTTTACCCGCTGGGACGGACCGATTCTGACGGACAGCGGCGGATTCCAGGTTTTCTCGCTTGCGAAACTGAGGAACATTAAGGAAGAGGGCGTCACGTTCGCGTCCCACATCGACGGGCATAAAATCTTTATGGGCCCGGAGGAAAGCATGCGGATTCAGTCCAACCTTGGCTCTACCATTGCGATGGCGTTTGACGAGTGTGTGGAAAATCCGGCGGAATATGATTACGCAAGACAGTCGTGCCAGCGAACTGTTCGGTGGCTTTACCGCTGTAAGGCTGAAATGGATCGCCTGAACAGTCTGGAGGACACGATTAACCCGCAGCAAATGCTTTGGGGCATTAACCAAGGCAGTACCTTTGAAGACCTGCGCATTGAAAATATGAAGCAGATCCGCGAACTGAATCTGGACGGCTACGCCATCGGCGGCCTTGCGGTAGGGGAAAGCGCAGATGACATGTATCGCATTATTGAAGCGGTGGAACCCTTTGTGCCAAAGGACAAGCCGCGCTATCTGATGGGCGTTGGAACACCGGTCAATATTTTGGAAGCGGTAAAACGAGGCGTCGATATTTTTGATTGTGTGATGCCAACCCGCAACGCGCGGCACGGGCACGTATTTACCTGGGATGGCTGCCGTAACCTGTTTAACGCCAAGTACACACTGGACGAGCTGCCGCTTGACGAAACCTGTGATTGCCCGGTTTGCCGGAACTTTACCCGCGCATATATCCATCATTTGTTCAAGAGCGGCGAAATGCTCGCTATGCGTCTTTGCGTCATGCATAATATCTACTTTTATAATACACTTCTCGAACGGATCCGCGAAGCGATGGATTTGAACAGTTTTCCTGCTTTTTATAAAGAGAATCATGTCAAACTTGGGCTAAGAATATAAAATGCTTGCAGGATGCGGAAAATATTGATATAATCAGAACATTAAATGGAGGTGCAGGTTAGAAATGAATTTTTACGCTTTATCAACCGCCGCTACAGGCAGTGATGCGAGTATGTGGCCGATTATTCTTATTTATGTAGCACTTTTTGGCGCACTCTACTTTTTTCTTATCAGACCGCAGCAGAAGAAAAAGAAAAAAGAGGAGCAAATGCGCAAAAGCGTGCAGATCGGCGACGAGATTACAACCATAGGCGGTATTGTCGGCCGTGTGGTTGGTATGAAAGAAGATACGGATTCTCTGATTATTGAAACAGGTACCGACCGTTCCAAGCTCAGAATTAAAAAATGGGCGGTTGGCAGTGTCGACACCATTCATGATGACGCGGAATAAGCAGAATAAATAGTATATCTTGCGCTCCTTCTGAATATCTATTATTAGATTTCAGAGGGGGCGCTAATTTATGAAAAATACAAAACAGCTAAGTGAAAATCCCGTTTTTGGGGCGCTGCGCTCCATTGTGATCGGATGTGTGGTAGGCGCGGCTTTTTGTGCGGCGCTTCTCGGTGTTTTTTCTTTGGCCTTTGTTTCCGCAGGGAATGTCCCACAGGATTTTATATCGCCGCTGGTGATCGGCGTTTCCGTGCTCAGCGCGTTTTTGGCGGGACTTGTTTCGTCGAAAATCTCTAAAAAACGCGGTTTGATTTACGGCTTGCTTTCGGGAGTATTGCTTTTTTTGCTGTTTCTGTTTGCGGGGCTGGTGTCTTCCCATGAACCTGTTTCAGTGGAATCCGGCATGCGGCTGCTGGTAATGGCCATTTCCGGGGCGATTGGCGGTCTGATCGGTGTCAATAAAAAATCAAAAGTAAAATAACCCCTTTTCTTCTTAATAACTGTGTGCTATAATAGCTAAGTGACAAAAGTTGACATTGAAACGGAGGCTTAACAATGAAACAAATTAAGACACTGAATAAAGCGAACTTAAAAGAGAGTGCTGTCAAAGGCGGCTGCGGCGAGTGCCAGGCTTCCTGCCAGTCTGCCTGCAAGACTTCCTGCACGGTTGCCAACCAGAAGTGCGAAAACGCAAACAGATAATTGGCATTCAATTCATTCAGTCAGTTAAGGGACAGAATTCTGTCCCTTAAATTTTGTGTAAACGGAGAAATTTAGGAGTAAAGAATGATACACAAGTATTTCCTGAACGGTTATCATCTTGTTCTTGATACGAACAGCGGCGCGGTTCATATTTTTGATGAGGCGCCCTATGACATGTTGGATTATTTAAACGACAGCGTTCCGGACTGTATGCCGGAAGAGATGCTCATAGGATTAAAAGGTAAATACAGCGAGCAGACGATTCGTGAAGCTTATGAGGAGCTGAAAGAGCTTTATCATGGCGGACTTTTATTCTCAAGCGATGAATACGAGCAGTTTGCCGGCATGATGAAAAACGCTCCCATTAAATCCCTGTGTCTGAATATCGCCCACGACTGTAACCTGCGCTGTGAATATTGCTTTGCGTCAAAGGGAGACTTTGGGCGGGGCAGAATGCTGATGCCGTTTGAAGTAGGGAAAAAGGCGATTGATTTTCTGATTGAAAACTCAAAGGGTCGTCACAATCTGGAAGTGGATTTCTTTGGCGGAGAGCCGCTGATGAACTTTGAAGTGGTAAAGCAGATTGTAGACTATGCCCGCAGCAAAGAGAAAGAATTCAATAAGAACTTCCGCTTTACAATTACCACGAACGGGCTGCTGCTTACAGATGATAAAATAGATTACATAAACCGTGAAATGTCCAACTGCGTGCTTTCATTGGACGGCAGGAAAGAGGTTCACGACCGTCTTCGTGTCCGTGTGGACGGCAGCGGAAGCTACGACAGTGTTGTTCCGAAATTTCAAAAGCTTGTGGCTACACGCGGCGACAAGGACTATTATGCCCGCGGGACCTTTACAAGGCATAATTTGGATTTTACAAATGATGTACTGCATATGGCCGACCTCGGTTTTGACCAGATTTCGGTAGAACCCGTGGTATCTGATCCGAATCTTGATTATTCGATTGAGATGGAGGATCTTCCGCGTGTATTCGAAGAATACGAACATCTGGCAAACGTAATCATAGAACGTAAAAAACAGGGGAAAGCATTTAACTTTTTCCACTTCATGCTTGATTTACAGCAGGGGCCTTGTGCAATTAAAAGACTGCGCGGCTGCAGCTGCGGCAATGAATATGTTGCTATTACACCGGAAGGTGATATTTTCCCATGCCATCAGTTTGTCGGCGATGATAGTAAGAAAATGGGCAACGTGCTTGACGGTACCTTTGACCAGGAAGAAAAGCACGAATTTGCTATGGCAAATATTTATTCGAAACCGGAATGCAAAAACTGCTGGGCAAAATTTTACTGCAGCGGCGGATGCAACGCAAATAACTGGCAGTATGAAAAGAACATTCTTCAGCCGCACCCGATTTCCTGTATGCTGGAGAAGAAGCGGATCGAATGCGCTGTCATGATTCAGGCCGCACTTGCGGACTAAAAGAATAGCCTTCATACACGCGGTAGTTCTACCGCGTGTATGTTTATACATTTAGTTTACATAATTTAGTTTACATAATTATTTGTATGGTTACATAATGTATTTAACATAATTTATGGCATTATGTATAAAAATGAAAATCCTGTAACTTTTTGTATTGCCATGTCAATTGAAATGTATTATAGTATATATCTAAACGGTTTATGTATGCACGGGCTCACCGTACTGTATGCGGCTCTGCAGCTGCTATAGCTGTGGATTTTACAGTATCCGGCAGCCTTTATTTTCTGTTTGCTTTGCGTGATAAAATATACCGCTGTTCCGAAAAGTGAATCATAATATTTTAATTTTACTCATACATTTTATCAAGTCTTATTAAAGTCAATTACGGTTTAAAATCTTCTCATCTAGCAGATGCTAATTGACTTTGGATTTTAAAAACAAGACCCTTGTACCCTGTAAGGGAGGAATGTGTGAGTATGATTCGGATAAGCCCTGGCAAACAAAACCGCCCGCTGAACGGTTTCCGCTTTTTCATAGAGACGCTGCGGCAGAATGATGCGATGGTCTTTTTTTCTCTGTTTCTGATCGGCGGAATTGTAACCGGAACGCTGTTTGCCAGGAATGCGGATGTTGCATGGCTCAATAAACTGGATTTTCTCTTTGTAAGCAATTATAAAGCCCGTGCAGCTCAGCCGCTTTTTACTGTGTTTTCCGCTTCTTTTGCATCCTCATTTCTGTTTATTCTGTGTTGTTTTCTTTGCGGACTTTCCATGTGGGGAATGTTTATTACGCCGGTTATTGTGTTTTTTCGCGGATTTGGGCTGGGCTTGACCTCTGGGTATCTATATGCTGCTTATGAATGGCAAGGCGTCTTATATAATCTGGTTGTCATTTTGCCCGGCGCGCTGTTTTGCTGTATTGCAATTCTTCTTGCGGCAAGGGAAGGGACACGCTTTTCCAAACGGATGGCGGTTTTAGGGGCCTCGTCCCAAAGCGGCATGATCAGCCGAGGCAATCTGAAACGATATTTGGCAAGGTTCGGAACTATTCTTGCGCTTGCTTTTTTTGCGGCGCTGGTAGATTTGCTTTTGTCAGCCTGCTTTGCCGGTTTGTTTGGCTTTTAAAAGAGGGGATAGTTAACATGAAGGACTTTTGTGAGGAATTCAGCCAGTATTTGGTCAATACAAAAGCGGTGTCTGCCAATACACTGGATTCCTACACCCGTGACGTTGAGCATTTTTTATTTTTTTTGGCTGAGGAGGGATTAGACAGCCCTGTAAACGCTGACAATCAGGTTTTAAAACAGTACGCCGAGCATCTGACAAATATGAAAAAGTCCAATTCCACGATTACCCGTAACATTGCATCCATTCGTTGTTTTTATCAGTATCTGATTATCAGCAACCAAACGGACAGCAATCCTGCAAAAACGGTCAAACTGGAAAAAGTGCAAAAGAAGATGCCACAGATATTAAGCGGCAAGGAAATAGAGCTGCTGCTTGCTCAGCCAAACATAAAGGAACCGAAAGGCTGCCGTGACAAAGCGATGCTTGAACTGCTCTATGCGACAGGAATCAGGGTTTCGGAACTGATTGATTTGAATGTGGAGGACATTAACTTACATACCGGAATGCTCCGTTGTAAAACAGAAAAATCAGAGCGGATGATTCCTGTGTATCAAACCGCGGTTTCCATGATTTCAGATTATATTTTAAGAGCGAGAAGCCTGATTATTTCCCCCGATGGCGGACATGCTTTATTTACGAATCTGAATGGACGCAGACTGACGCGGCAGGGATTTTGGAAAATCGTAAAAGGATACGCAGAACAGGCCGGTATTGTAAAAGAGATAACGCCGCATACGCTGCGCCATTCTTTTGCACTTCATCTCTTGGAAAACGGGGCGGAGCTGAAGGATATTCAGCTGATGCTTGGGCATGCGGATATTTCCTCAACACAGGTATATGTCCATATGCTGAATGATCACTTTAAAGAAGTCTATAATAACTGTCATCCGCGCGCAAAATTAGGTTAGGAGTGAATTTGCATTGGGTCTTTTTAACATGAACTATAATCGGCCGGGGCCTGGCGTAAATAAGGACGAGCCAAAAAAGAAAGCGTTTTTTCGTTTTTTTGAACTATTTTTCAGAAAATTCTGGAAGCTGATACAACTGAATTTGTTGTTCTGTATCCCTTTGGTTGTGATTGGTATATTACTCTACTTTGTCAGCAAAGTTACTTCCAATTCTTTTCTCGTGAATATACCGCTGGTTCTGATTTTTCCGTTTATTGCGGGTCTGGCGATGGTGACGCGGAATTATGTACGGGAAGAACATGCGTTTGTCCTCTCGGATTTTACAGAGGCAATTCAGAAAAACTGGAAGACATTCCTGATTAATGGCGTTGTTTTCTATGCGGTGTACGCGATTATGAATGTTGCCGTCACCTACTATTCACACATGTCTAATTCGAATAGTATTTTTGTAATTCCGATGGCCCTTTGTATTGCGTTATCGGCCTTGTTTATTTTCGCCCAGTACTATATCCCGGTAATGATCATTACATTTGACTTGAAATTAAAGGATATTTACAAAAACGCCCTGATTTTTGCAATTTTAGGTTTGTGGCGCAATCTTTTAATTACGGTTATTTTGGCGGTTCTTGGCTTTGTAATTTTTGTTCTGATGCAGTTGTCGCCGCTTACCATCATTATTGGCATTATTTTGATTATCTTTATCCTGTTCTCCTTTATCATGTTCCTGGTTAATTTTGCGGTGTACCCATTAATAGATAAAAACATGATTCAGCCTTATCTGAAAAATCAGGCTTCTGAAAGAGATGGCGATTCTGACAATTCCCCTGATTTTCACGACTGATCGCAGGCAATAAAAAAAGAGCCGATTTATTTTGGCTCTTTTTTCTGTTCTGTTTTTGATGGAATTGATTGATAGGAGACAGGCTCTCTTTGCTTTACATTTGCCAGGGGATTTGCCTGAGCGGCGTTGGCCATTTGTTCATCTGAAAGGTGTGTGTATATTTCTGTGGTCCCCAAGTTTTCGTGGCCCAGAATATCCTTCAGAACGCGGATATCCACGTTTCCGTGCTGATACATCAGCGTAGCTGCTGTATGCCTTAGTTTATGTACGGAGTAACCCCGTCCGTTCAGGTCAATCTCCGCCAGATATTTTTTTACAATATACTGAACCGTTTTCGGACTGATTCTTTTATGCTGCTTGCTGATAAACAGTGCGTTTTTATCCACCAGAGCATCCTTGGGGCGCACTGCAATGTAACGGTTGATTGCGTCAATACAGGCATCGTTCAAATAGACGATGCGTTCTTTATTGCCTTTTCCGATAATTTTAAGAGTTGCATTCCCTTCACTTTTTCCGTAGTGAATATCATTTATGTCCAAGCCGACCAGTTCAGAAAGACGCATGCCGCAATTCAGAAATAAAATCAAAATACAATAATCACGCTCTTTAAACGGTCCATCCACTTTTGAAAGCAATTCCAGACACTGTTCCAACGTCAGGTAGTGGGGAAGAGCGCGCTTCAGCTTCGGCGTTTCCAGTTCTTCCACCGGGTTCACAGCCAATTTGCCCGTTTTATTTGTCAGGTATTTAAAAAATGTACGCAGGCTTGAAACCTTGCGGGAGCGTGTGGAAGCCTGGTTATGGCGAACAGAGCCCAAATAATTCATATATTCATAGACCTGTGTAAGCGATACTTTCTTAATCAGCTCGAGGTCGACATCGGATATTTCTATTTGCTCGAAATCCGCGTCGGAGGGAGCCATGCCGAAATCCCGTTTAACATAGCGGAAAAAAGTGCGCAAGTCCAGATAATATTCTTCTACGGTCTTGGGCGATTTTCCTTTTACGGTCTCTAAATATCCCAAGAAGTCTTTGATAACCGGCGGAGCCTCCGCCAATAATTCCGGTTTCATATTTTATTCAGCTCCAAAATAAATAATAATAAGGAGAATTCTTCGTGGAACAGTTTCACAAAAGCGCGTTTTCTACACAAATAGGGCTTATGCAATTGACTTGTCAGAATGATGCTGTCATTGCGTTAAACGTTGTAACAGCGTCTGATAATCAAAATTCGGACTCTAACTGCCTGCTTTGTGCCAACGCCAAACGGCAGCTTCAGGAGTACCTGAACGGCCGCCGGCAGGCGTTTGATATTCCGGTTCAGCTTCACGGCTCTAAGCTGCAGCTTGCGGTTTGGCAGTATCTGCAGTCAATCCCGTTTGGTACAACTGTATCATACAGCGATGTCGCAAATGCGATTGGCTGTAAAAGCGTTCGTGCAGTCGCGACGGTAGTCGGACAAAATCCTGTTCCGATTATAATACCGTGCCATCGTGTGATTAGAAAAAGCGGAGCCATTGGAAAGTTTAGCTTAGTCGGACCAGAAGTAAAAAAGTTCTTATTGCAGCTGGAATCTGATTCGGTTCAAGCGAAACAATAAAGCAAATCGTTTATAATATTATACTTCATAAATGATTTGTCTGCAAATATGTGTTGATGTAAATTATACAGTTACAATTACCAAGCCATTGGAATCCATGAATTCCAATGGCTTTTTAGTTGGTTAAAACTGTTTTTACTCCTACCTTAATTATACAAAATTTCTATTTTGTATAATTATATACTTAAAATTTATGGAATGAATTTATGTATTGACCCTGTTCTCACTCGGATTCCATCAACGGAATGATGCTGCCGACGTCAATAAGCGGCTGATTCGTCAACGAAATCAACTCAATTCCTCTGCGGCTGCAGAATAATTGAATCGCCTGATAATCCGGGTGCTCTGAAATTTTTCCGGTAAAAGCAAGTTCGTGCTTGCTGATGAGTCCACAGGCGCCGCCTAAGAAACCGTACTGGAATCCATCCAGTTTCACAGAGCCGGGTGTAATCTGTAGAACGTTAAGATCCCTCGCAGCCGCACTTTTCGCAATGGACGGATCCGCTGTTATGATCGACTCATTATCAATCACCGCCGTGGAGCATTTTGCGTACCCCTGCCGAACCGAAATAATTTTCACAGCCTGTTCTTGGCAGCCGTACGCTACCTGTTCCTCCAGGCTTTTTTCTCGGCAAAACAGATATTTTCCAACACGGGCCGCATTCAGCGCAACATCATCCGGATATTGCGCTGATAATGGTTTTCCCGCTGGTATGACATGAAAACCATATTTTTCAAGCTCATTTTTCAGTATGGCTTCCCCATTTGCAACTACGACTTCCCTGCCGCCCAGATGGTGTAGCAGCATATCCGCGTGGCTGGCAACGGCCCCGGTCAGCGCGGAGTTTGGCGCTACCTCAACTACCGCAGTTCCCCGTTCCCGCAGCGCATGAATAATATGGGGATACAGCGCGGATACGGCAGCCAAGGTAACCTTTTTTTGCGGTAAATGAGGTTTTGCAATAAAACTGCTCATAACGATTCCCCTTACTCCTGCCTGAGCGCGTCTACCGGTTTCAAGCAAGAGGCTTTATAAGCCGGATATACGCCGAATATCGTTCCCGTGGCCGTTGAAAAAACAACGGAAATCAGCATAATATCGGACCGAATACGCAAAGCTACCCCAAAATAAGCAGCTCCTGCATAAGATACGATATAGCCGAATGCCAGTCCAGACACACAGCCTAAAATTGAAATCAATATCGCCTCGAACATGAATTCGAACATAATCGAACTGCGCTTTGCCCCAATCGCTTTTTTGATTCCGATTTCCCTTGTTCGCTCATTAACCGAAACCAGCATAACGGTCATAATGCTTAAACTGGCAACAATCAAGGAAATCCCCCCTACCGCGGTAAGAATCAAGGTGATAATGTTCAGAAGGTTGGTCAGCCCCTCTTTCTGGCTCGCAAGATTGTTTGAAACGAATGCGTCGGTGGTTCCATTGCTTCGATTCAGATCGGTGATAAGGACTTTTCCGACTTTATCCACGTCCACATTCTTTTTCACTTTAACCGCAATCTGATCAAAGTCCTTGCGCCCCGCAGCAGCTTGAATGGTTGTGTATGGAACATAGACAAATGTAGGAACATAATCGCCGATAATATTTTGAAGCAAACCGGTACCGGTTTTGACAATTCCAATCACTTTAAACTCATCCATCACGCCGCCGCATAAAATAGAGATCTTTTTTCCCACAATATTGCTTCTGGAATATGCGTTCTTTGAGAAATTTTCATCGACTAAACATACGTTTGATTGGGAGTTGACATCCATTTGGTTAAACATACGCCCGTATAACAGATTGATTGAAATAATCTGGCTCGCGTTTGTGTCAACGCCCCAGACAACCGCTTTTGTATTCATTTTTCTGACGGAGACATCTGTAGTCTGAACCAGCACGGGAGCGGCCTGCTCGACCTGGTCACTGCTTTTCACGATCTGTAAATCATTCTCATCCAGCGGTGTGCTTCTTGCTTCCGCTGAGGTGGCGATGGAGAGTCCGCTCAAACCGAGGCTGTCAAGTTCATTGTTAATTACATCTGACCCACACTGGCTGATATTTCCGATCAGCACGACCGAGGCAACTCCAATCGTAATCCCCAGTACGGTTAAAACAGTGCGGGAGCGTTTTCTTCCGATATTTTTAAATGCGGATTTCACGTAATCAATCATCGGAGCTCCTCCCTGCACTTTCGGTCGGGATCACCCTCGCACCGTTTGAAAGGTTATCCGGATTCTCAATGACGACATCGTTTTTGGTCAGACCTTTGGCCACTTCAAATCCGCGGTCAAATTCATCACGGGTAACAATCGGCGTTTTAACAGCCTGATTTCCAGACAACTTGTATACGAATTCATTTCCATCCTTGTCCGCCTGCACAGTTTCATAGGGCACGATCAGAACATTTGGATTTTGCGAGGTAATAATTTTGACCTTCGCTGTATAACCAGGCTTAATATCACTTCCCGCTGCATTGACGCTGACGACTACTTCAACAACGGTCTCCTGCCCTGTCGTGTTGATAACCTGTTTTGCGTCGGAAGAAATACTTTTGACCGTACCGGTATAAGATGAATTCTTGAAGCCGACGCCATTAATTTCTGCTTTTTGCCCAACCTTAATATCAGAAATCTGCGATTCATTGACGGAGAGCCGAACCTGAAGACCTCCGCTGTCAGAAATCACGGCAACAAGGCCGCCAGCTGATAAGTAATTTTGTCCAGAAACAGAAACAGAGGTGATTTCGCCGCTTACCGGAGCTGTAATTTTCTGAGTTTGTGTTTCCGATTCACTCTGTTGTGAAGAAAGTTGATTTCCGTACCTACTAAGAAAGTCTTCGTATTCCGCAGGAATTCCACTGGGAAGGCTGGAAGTGCTCGTCTCAGGAACCGAATCTGTTCGCACGGTCTCTACTTCAGCCAGTGTCTGTCCTTTACGCACTTTGTCGCCGGCTTTGACAAAAACATCTTTTACTACGCCGGTTACCGAGGAATATGCATTCGTGGTAGCAATACGTTCCACCCTTCCGGTGCAGATAACCGATTTTTCGACCGTAATCGGATTTACCTTTACAGTGCTTACCTGAACAATAGAATTTTTAGCGATTGCTCCCCAAAGCACAACTCCCGCAATTGCTGCAACTGTAAAGCTGCATAGCATTACAAATTTTTTCATTTTCAGTCCCCCCGTCTCTGCTTATTTTATGGAGACAAGGGGAAAATATAAGTCTTGTTTTCGTATGTTTCTTGAATAATTTATGAAAAGATTCAAAAGAATATGGATGGAGGTGAATAACATATGAGCATCATTCAATGTGATATAGACTGTATTTACCAAAAGGAGGGATACTGCAGTCTGGAAATGCCCTCTGCGATTACAAACTATACAGGGGATGGTTGTGTGCACTGTATTAAAGTAACATCGAGAATTCCCATTTCTCCTAATCAACCGAAGCCCCAAATGCCTCTCGCACATCTCTGACTCCAACCAGCTGAACATCGTTAAACTTCGTGCTTAACTGCTTCACATTGTGGTACGGTATGACACACTTCTGAAAACCAAGACGAGCAGCTTCCGAAATTCTGGCCTCAATATGTGAAACAGAGCGGATTTCGCCCGCAAGTCCGATTTCACCGAATACAATTGTGTCATCATTAATAGGCTTGTCTTTCAGGCTGGATACCAGCGACATGGCCACGGCTAAGTCGGTCGCCGGTTCATCCAGCCTTAATCCGCCTACTACGTTTACATAGGCATCTAAATTTGAAAAGTAATAACCGGCGCGTTTTTCCAGAACCGCCAGTAATAATGACATGCGGTTGTAGTCAAAACCGGTTGCCATTCTCCTCGGGTTTCCGAACCCCGTTGTAGTGGCTAAGCCCTGTATTTCGGCCAGAATCGGGCGGGAGCCCTCGATCACACAAGTAACACAGGTTCCTGAAACATGCTTTGGTCGGCCCGACAGCAGCGCTAAAGAAGGATTGTCCACCTGCTGCAGGCCGTTATCCCCCATATCGAAAACGCCGATTTCATTGGTGGAACCGTAGCGGTTTTTTACGGCGCGCAGAATCCGGTAAGACATCTGCCTGTCGCCTTCAAAATAAAGAACAGCGTCAACAATGTGCTCCAAAACCTTAGGGCCGGCGATCGCGCCGTCTTTATTGACATGCCCGACAAGGACTGTTGGTATCCCCAGTTCCTTAATTGCCCGCATAACAGCATTGGTGCACTCTCGCACCTGAGTGACGCTTCCCGGTGAGGAATTCAAGTCGGTAAAATTCATGGTTTGTATAGAATCAATCATAACCAGATCGGGCTGCTCAGCGCGTATCTGCTCAATCACGTATTGGATGTCAGTTTCGGTTAAAATAAACAGGTTTTCACTTTGGACGCCCAGACGTTCCGCGCGCAGTTTAATTTGCCGGCTGGACTCTTCACCCGATACATAAAGAATTTTCAGCGTTTTCCCAAGGCGCTCACAAATCTGCAACAAAATAGTGGATTTACCGATGCCCGGTTCGCCGCTTATCAGAATCAGCGAGCCTTTGACAATTCCGCCGCCCAGTACATTATCAAGCTCGGAAAGACCGGTGTGATACCGTTCCTCCTCCGTGGTGCTAATCTCGTTGATTGCGACTGGTCTGGCGGTGCTTCGAAGCAAATTAGACGCACCCGACTTGATCGGAGCCGCCGCCTTTATTTCCTCGTTCATTGTGTTCCACTGACCACAGTTTGGGCATTTCCCGTACCATTTGGCTGATTCAAATCCGCAATCTGAACACACATAGACAGTTTTTGCTTTTGTAGCCATTTTAATCCTCTTATCCCAGGCCTTGTTTATAAAATGTAAAGTCTTGTCTATTTTAGCTAAAATCCATCAATTTAAAATTTATAAACAAGGTCTAATAAATTGCCTGTAATATTAAATTCTATTATATCAGTTTCCCAAGCGGATACAAGACTATTGATTGGATGCGTGAACATAGTCCTGCAGCCCGCAATAAACAGCGAAAGCCATTTGCTGCCGATAAGTCGCGTCCTTTAATTTTTCCGCTTCGGCAGGATTGGAAAGAAATCCGCATTCTACCAGCACAGCGGGAACTTTCACATTCCATAATAAATAAATGGAACTGGTAGCCGGTTTTGTTTCCCTTTTATTTTCAGGCTGTAAAAGCGCTACAATACGTGTTTTCATGCTCTCTGCCAGATCCTTGCTGGCAGGGTTTTTTGTTGAATAGAACATCTGAGCGCCACTGTATTGACTTTGCTCGAAGTGATTCTGATGAATACTGACAAAAATGCAGTCTCCCTGCGCTTCAATCACCTTCAGACGATTGTGCAGGTCACTTGATTTTCGTTCTCTTACCGTATTTAACCCTTCGTCCGGAATTGAAGTATCTTCTGCTCTCGTCATTACAACGGAATATCCCGATGTTTCGAGTAGCTTCTGCAGCTGCAGTGCAATATCCAGATTTACGTCTTTCTCCAGCTGTCCATTTCCGGCTGCCCCACCGTCTTCCCCACCATGTCCCGGATCAATCACAATGGTTGGAATATGCTCTCCTGCCAGCGCTGAGGCCATTTTATCGATTTTATGGTAGGAAAGATAGGAAAGCAATAAAAAAGCAAGCGAGCATATAATGAGAACAGCAATCGGAATGATCGATGTTTTTTTTGCTGCTTTCACTGTCATCACCTCATGCATCTATATGCACAAGGCAAATTTGGTTATGAATAATAAATCCATATTTTACAGTTTTCTCTTACATAACAGAGAGCCATAAAGGGTTTTCAATCCTCTGCGTAAGAGGTAAAAGGCAGCATTTTTGTTCTGATACACTTCACATGCAATATCATATGTAACTCTGCCAAATGTATCGGCATACTCTATAGCAGCAGTAAAAATTTATAAAGCTAGGTGTATAGCATGAATAATTGTGACGATAATTTTAACCCTGAGATGCGAATGTATAGAAACTCATGTTTCAATAACAGCTGCTGTAACTGCTGCTGCCCGATTTGCCCCACAGGTCCCACAGGCCCAACCGGTCCGACAGGAGCTGCAGGAGCTACCGGCCCAACCGGTCCGACAGGTCCGACAGGAGCTGCAGGAGCTACCGGCCCAACCGGCCCAACAGGCCCAACAGGCCCGACGGGAGCTGCAGGAGCTACCGGCCCAACCGGCCCGACAGGTCCGACAGGAGCTGCGGGAGCTACCGGCTCAACAGGCCCCGTGATTTAAGGAAAACTGCAAAAACCCTTATTCTATGCGGGATAAGGAGATACCAAAATAAAATATGAGCTATCACATTACACAGGATACCGCCCAATGGGACAAGATGGGCGGTATTTTTGTATCTGGATAGCGGAACTTCGGGTCAAGTTGGCCCGAAGTCGAAAGGAGGGATTGCGAATATCCCGTTGGGGCTTGACCTAAAAATCAAGCCCCTTTTTTCATGCCATAAAACAGACAAGGAGGAAAAACGCATGGCAAAAAATGAGCCAAACAAGCCGGAGAAAGTAAAAACCGCCCCCGCACAGGAAGCAACAGCAGAAGAAAAAAGCACTCCCAAACCCATGCCGGAGATTAGCGGCGAAGCTCCTGCCCCGGAAAAGACTGCCGAAGAAACAGCGGCACTTCCCCATGAGGACGGAGCCGCCCTGCATGAATCTGATAAGGACAGGCCGGAAGTACCTACCTCCATTGACATTCCCGCCCCTGGTGATGTGGTGGTTTCCTTTGACAAAATCAATGAGATTGTTTCCGGGAAACAGGCGGCGGTAAAGGAAGCGGAGCAGACCGCCCCCGAAAAAAAGGACGTGGAAAAATCAGCACACACCGAAAAAAATGCAGAGCCAGAGAAACCCGGTATGGATAAGGGAAAGGAAAACGAGCCGAAAACGGCTGACAGCAAGCCCAAATCCCGCTTACAAAAAACCACTGAAAAAGCGGACAAAAAGCCTACTCGCCCTGCCAAACAGGAAAAAGCCCCAAAGGCCGTAAAACCGGAAAAGCCGGATAAACCGAAACAGGCCGCTGAAATTGGCGGCAGTGCTTCTGATTCCCCGCAAGCTACGGAACAGGCACAGGCACAGCGGGAAACGCCGCCCCCTGCCCCGGAACTAACGCCCGAACCGCGGGAAGCACCCCGCCCCGGTGAACAGGAACAGATTGTTTATCTCAATCTTTCCGAGCTTTTCGCTTTCAAAGATCACCCGTTTCAAGTCCGCAATGATGAAGAAATGGCGGCTATGGTGGAAAGCGTCAAGGACAAGGGCGTTACCCAGCCTGCCATTGTGCGCCCCCGTGAAGATGGCGGCTATGAAATCGTATCCGGCCACCGCCGCCAGAAAGCCAGTGAATTAGCCGGATTTACGGATATGCCCTGTATTATCCGCAACATGACAGACGAACAGGCCATCACGCAGATGGTAGAGGACAATACCAACCAGCGTGAAAATATCCTGCCCAGTGAACGGGCCAAAGCTCTGCAAATGCAGTTAGAAGCCATTAAGAAGCAGGGCGCACGAACCGGCAACGGGCAACGCTCCAATGAGGTAGTAGCCGAGCGCAACAAAATGACGGTCAAGCAGGTTCAGCGGTATATCAAGCTCAATGAGCTGGTTCCTGACCTTATGAAAATGGTGGACGAAAAGAAAATCGCGTTCACTCCCGCGGTGGAGCTTGCGTTTATCAAGCCAAAAAATCAGCGGTATATTGCTATCGCGATTGAGGGCCAGCAGTCGGCACCCTCACTCTCACAGGCACAGCGTATGCGTGACCTTGACCAAAAGAAGCTGTTAAATCCCGATGTGATTGACGGAATCATGTTAGAAGAAAAAAAGGAGGCAGACAAAGTGATTATTTCAAGCCAGGAACTTTCCCAGTATTTCGGCAAGGAGAAAACACCCCGCGAAATGAAGGATACCATTATGAAGCTGCTTGAGGAAAACAAGGATAAGCTGAAAGACATTTCGGCCCCGGAAAAGAAAGCCGAGCAGGAGAAATAAAGCACTTCGGGCCAAGTTGACCCGAAGTTTTCTTTTACGGGGCTTTGCCCCGCACCCCAAAGCTCTAAGGATATAATATATTCCCCGTCGCCATATACCAGGTAGCACAGCCGGGAAAATCAGTCAAGAGTGCGAAGCACCGCCAACGGCGGCTATGCTCTTGACGGATTTCTCCCGGCTATGCTTTAAGGCAGTCAAGCGACAGGGATATATATTCCTTTGAGCTGCCCCCTTTCCATGAATGGAAAGGGCGGGGGGATAGGTTGACACATTCAGCGTAACAAGAACGGAGGTGCTTTATATATGAAACGACCTTTAGCATACATTACTGCCGCATGGTGCGGCAATCACAATACAGACACCAAACAGGCGGCGCAGTATTGCCGGGCAGTTTACGAAGCCGGATTTTCCCCGGTTTGCCCGACCCTGTATCTTCCGCTTTTTCTCAATGACGCAATCCCGGAGGAACATAAAAGCGGCATTGATATGAGCCGGGATCTCCTGCGCCGCTCTCACGTGCTTGTCGTATGCGGAAGCGATATTGACGAGGACGTAAAGAACGACATTGCCGTTGCCGGACGGCTGAACATTACGGCAACCACGCTGGACGGGATTCTGACCGTGAAAACGCAGGGACAGGAAAAAGACCATGCTTGAAGCCTTTGTTACCAATCTTGGACGGTATAACGAGGGATATTTGGACGGGGAGCCTTTAAAGCTCCCTGCCACCACCGAGGAAGTGCAGGCTCTTTTGAAGCGTATCCATGTGGACGGTGTGCGGTATGAGGAAATTTTCATTACTAATTATGAAACCGACATTCCCGGTCTGCGTGACTGCTTAGGAGAATATGAAAGCATTGATGAGTTGAACTTCTTGGCTTCCCTGCTGGACGATATGGAGGAATGGGAGTTAGAAAAGTTTTCTGCCGCCGTGGACTTCGGGGAGTACAACAGTGTACCCGCCCTAATTAACCTTACGCAAAATCTGGATTGTTTTGAGTTTTACGCCGGGGTTGAGAATGAGGAAGATTTAGGCCTCTACTATGTTGAGGAAATGTGTACGCTGGAAATCCCGGAGCATTTGGAAAACAATATTGATTATGAAGCCTATGGGCGGGATATGAACTTGGACGACGACGGGCGTTTTACCGATGGCGGCTATGTGGTACGGACAGGCGACAGCTTCACTGAGTATTACAGCGGCAGGGACGATTTACCGGAGGAATACCGAATTTTTGCTTATCCCGAACCGGAAAAATCCATCAAGAAAACGCTGGAAAGCTACGGGAAGATGATAAACGAAACCGTCACCGCCGCCCGTGAGCGCCCCCACCCCGCCAATGCGGAACGATAACCAACTTCGGGCCAACTTGGCCCGAAGTGTGAAAGGAGGTTAAAGCCTATGGCAAAAACGAAAACTACCGCCGAGCCGATTTTGGAAAATGAACACGTTAAGGAGCTTTTGGCGATATTGCGGGAAAACAATTCCCCGTCCACAAAGGATTTTCTTGCGGTTCTGAATCAGGTCGGAGCAATGGAAAAACAGCTTGACACCGCTGTAAAGGAGCTTGCCGCCATGCGGCAGGAGTTAAAAACAGCGCAGGAGCAAAACCACCCGGTTAAGACTGCTTTGCAAAAGGCGGTCATTGTTATGCAGGGGCAGGTATTGGACTTGCGGGAACGGCTTGCCGAGCTAAAGCAGATCGTCATAGACGGTTGCAAAAATGCCGTTGCCACATTTAAGGAAAGCGGCATTTCTGCTCTGGATAACGTGACCCGGTTCTTTAAGGTGCGGCCCATTCTGGAATCCATGCGGGATATTCTCACAAAGGATATTCAGTATGACGATAAGGCTATCGCCAAAATCGAAGCCATCAGTACGGAATACCATCAGGCCGGGCGGCATTTGAAAAACATGGGCCGGGCCATACTTGGCATGGAAGCGGCACAGGAAGCAAAACAGCCCGGTAAGCTGGCGGCAGTCATATCCGCCCCATTCCGTGCGGAGCGTTCCCATTTTTCCAGTATGAAAAGCCATGTGGAAAAATCTTTGAATACGCTGGCCCGATTGGAAGAACGGGCGACAGAGAAGAAGCCCTCTATCCGGGAAGCCCTTGCAACCCACAATGAAAAAATCGCACAGGAGAAAAAGGACGCTCCCACCACACAGCGACCCCGCCCTGCCAATGCGGAGCGGTAGTCAACTTCGGGTCAACTTGGCCCGAAGTCTGGAAAGGAGGTTGATTTTTTGCAGGAAGATATTGAACGCCGGACGGTTGCCCTATCTGTCAATGCTACAAAACTGACGGGCCGGACGCTGGCAAAGGTGCTGGCGGCAGCACTCCGGCAGATACAAAAGGGCCATCAGAAGCGGCAGACCCCGCAGGGCAGACAGAGCGTAAAAAAGTTGATGAACCACGGCGTTTCTACAAACAGTCTTGACCTGTCCGGGGATACGAAGCTCTTTGACCGTGTGGCCCGAAAGTACAATGTAGATTATGCTTTTCACAAAACCGGGCCGGATAAATATTTGTTATTCTTCAAGGCCGGGCAGGCTGACGCTATTACCGCCTGTTTTGGCGAATATACAAAGCTGGTGCTGAACCGGGGCAAGAGCCGCCACCCCTCTATTCTGAAACAGTTAAAAGCCTTTGCCGACAGGGAGCGCACCAAACCGCGACAAAAGGAACGAAAACGGGAGGTGGTGCGGAATGAACGATAAAATCCGTAGATATGTGATTCCCAATGTTCCCTATCTGTTGGTGCTGTGGTTCTGTCTGAAGCTCGGCACAGCCTACCGCCTTGCGGCAGGTGCAGACTTCGGAAATAAACTGGTTGGCATGATAAAGACTATAAGCCCGGCGTTTGCTTCATTTGCGCCGGGCTTTGTGCTGTCCGATTGGCTCATTGGCCTTGCCGGGGCGGTCATACTCCGGCTGGTGGTATGGTATAAGGTAAAAAACGCAAAAAAGTTTCGGAGGGATGTGGAATATGGCTCGGCCCGGTGGGGAACGGCAAAGGACATCAAGCCCTTTATCGACCCAAAATTCAGCAACAACGTGATACTAACCGGGACAGAGCTTCTTACCATGAATACCCGACCCGCCAATCCCGCCAACGCCCGAAACCTTAACTGCTGTATCATAGGCTCCAGCGGAAGCGGGAAAACTCGCTTTTGGCTGACCCCACAGCTTTTACAGGCTCATTCGTCCTATGTGGTGGTTGAC
>JAEZGM010000030.1 GCA_023416955.1 Bacillota bacterium
TTCCTCCACACTGCCGGGATTCAAAGCCGGCGGCGCCGATACGGATTCGCAGAGCAGTTTGGCGTCTTCGTCCTCGCGCATACTGATTCTCCCGAACATACGGACAACTTTTCCTTCCGCAATCCACTCGCCGTATTGAGCCAGAATTTTCGGGAACACCAGAACCTCCATCGCGCCGAACATATCCTCCAGTGTAACAAACGCCATTGTGCTGTTGCTCTTGGTGACCTTCATTTTTACCGCGGCAACGATCCCCAAGAGGGTCACGCTGTCTCCATCGTGAAAGCGGCCACCCTGCTCTCGCGCATCATCCAGTATTTCGCCTGTCCGGCTGGCATGGATCGCATCATAGGCGTCAATATATTCTGCCATCGGGTGACCGGAAAGATACATTCCGGTTACCTCCTTTTCCATCAGAAGCTGGTCGCCCAAACTTAAATCAGGCATATCGGCAACGGTATATTCCCGTTCCTCCGGTATGGCGGCTGTGTCAAAAAAGCCCATCTGACCGTCCACGTTGCGCCGCTTGTCCGCGTCGAGATAGTCCAGTACCCCCGATACGCTTGACAGCATCTGCCGCCGGTTCAGCCCCAGCGCGTCGAGCGCGCCGCATTTGACCACGCTTTCCAGCGAACGGCGGTTCAGCTCCTCAAACATGCGTTTACAGAAATTATAATATGAGCTAAACAGTCCGTTTTCTTCCCGTTCGCGGAGCAGGTCCAGAATAAAGCCTTTTCCGAGATTGCGCACCGCAAGCAGTCCGAAACGGATATCCTTGCCGGAAACGGTAAAACCAAGCCCGCTTTCGTTCACGTGCGGGGGTAGAACGCGGATTCCGAGCCGCATGCACTCCGCAATATATGTTGACAGCTTATTTGTATTGTCGAGAACGCTGGTCATCAGCGCCGCCATGTACTCCCGCGGGTAATAGCATTTCAGCCATGCCGTTTCATAGCTGAGAAGCGCGTACGCGGCGGCATGGGACTTATTGAACGCGTAGGACGCGAAGCTTTCCATTTCACCGTAGATGGCCTTCGCGATGGCTTCGTCCACACCTCGGCGGATACAGCCGTCCACCTCAACTTTGCCCTGTTCATTTGTCAGGCCATAAATAAAAATCCGGCTTTCCCGCTCCATAACGTCGGCTTTCTTTTTGCTCATGGCGCGGCGCACAATATCCGCCCTGCCGAGCGAATAGCCTGCAAGGCTGCGGAAAATCTGCATGACCTGCTCCTGATAAACGATGCAGCCGTAGGTTACTTCAAGAATCGGCTTGAGAAGCGGATGGCGGTAGGTTACCTTTTCCGGGTGATGGCGGTTTTCAATGTACCGCGGAATGCTTTCCATCGGCCCGGGGCGGTAAAGGGAAATGACCGCAATCAAATCCTCCATATGCTCTGGCCTGAGCTGCATAATCACGCTGCGCATTCCGGCCGATTCAAACTGGAACACGCCGTCCGTTGCGCCGGTCGTGAGCGTGTTATAAACCCGGCTGTCGTCCAGAGGGATATTTTCGATGTTGAAGCCCGCTGCTTTTTCGGCGATCATGTCCTGTGCGTCGCGGATCACGGAAAGATTGCGCAGCCCGAGAAAGTCCATCTTTAAAAGCCCGAGTTCTTCCAAAGTAGTCATGGTGTACTGCGTTACAACCGCGTCATTGTTGCGGGCGAGCGGTACATACTCGGCGACGGGCTTGTCGGTAATCACGACGCCGGCGGCGTGTGTGGAAGCGTTGCGGGGCATACCCTCCACCTTGCGTGCCATGTCAATCAGTTCATGAACCTGCATATCGGTATCGTAGCGCTGCCGCAGCTCGTCTGAAACCTTCAGCGCCTTGTCCAGCGTAATATTCAGCTCCATGGGTACCAGCTTTGCAATGGAGTCCACTGCGGCATACGGAACCGCCATCGCCCTGCCCACATCGCGAATGGAGCCGCGCGCCGCCATCGTGCCAAACGTTACAATCTGTGCCACATGGTCGGCTCCGTACTTGCGAACAACGTACTCAATCATTTCCTGCCGCCGCTCGTCGGAAAAGTCAATGTCAAAGTCCGGCATGCTGACGCGCTCCGGGTTCAGGAAGCGCTCAAACAGAAGATCGTACTTGATGGGATCGATACCGGTGATGCCAATGCAGTAGGCCGCCAGACTGCCCGCACCGGAACCGCGCCCGGGACCGACGGGAATTCCCGATTCTTTCGCGTACCTCACAAAATCATACACAATCAGGTAGTAATTGACGTACCCCATCTGTTCAATGGTATTCAGTTCGTATTCCAGCCGTTCTGTCAGCGACGGCTCAGGCGTTTCCCCGTAATGCCGCTTCAGTCCCTCATAGCACTTGTCACGGAAGAACGCGGTGTTCTCCTGCCCGTTCGGCGTATCAAAATGCGGCAGCTTTGTATTGCCGAATTCAAAGTCCACATTGCAGCGCTGTGCAATCAGCGCGGTATTATCGGCTGCCTCAGGGCAGTCGGGGAACAGTGCGCGCATTTCTTCTTCCGTTTTATAATAGAACTGATCTGTTTCAAACTCCATGCCGTCTTTATCTTCAATGGTATGATTTGTTTGGATACAGAGTAGAATATGGTGCATTTTACTGTCTTCACGGTTGATATAATGGCAGTCGTTCGTCACGACGAGCGGGATTCCGGTTTCCCTCGCCAGACGGATCATAGAAGGATTAATGCGCCGCTGCTCCGGGATACCGTGATCCTGCAGTTCCAAATAGAAATTGCCCTGACCGAAAATCTGATTGTAGCGCAGCGCGGCCTCTTTTGCCCCGCCATAGTCGTTCGCGGTCAGCGCGCGCGGAATTTCACCCGCAAGGCAGGCGGAAAGCGCAATAATCCCTTCGTGGTACTGCTCGAGTAAATCAAAATCGACACGGGGCTTGCTGTAAAAACCTTCAGTCCACGATTTTGACACCATGGCAATTAAGTTCTGATACCCGGTGTTGTTTTCACACAGCAGCACCAAGTGGCGATGTTCCGCGTCGAGCTCGTGCACTTTGTCAAACCGGGTTCGCTGCGCAACATACACTTCACAGCCGATAATCGGTTTGATTCCGCGTTTTTTTGCAGCCTTATAAAAGTCCACCGCGCCGTACATGACCCCGTGATCGGTTACCGCGACGGCGGTATCACCCCGCGCGGCGGCCGTATCAACCAGCTGGTTGATACGGCAGGCACCGTCCAGCAGACTGTATTCACTGTGCAGATGAAGATGTACGAACATGGCGCGCTCCTTTTTCTTAATGACTTTCAAGCATAGATTTCACTTTTCGGTACAGTTCCGGCTGTATATCGGGATATGTCAGTTTGCCCGGCAGTTCCGGGAATAGAACGACGCTTTCCATTTCAGAGCCGTCAGGCAGCTCCTGAAAAGAATAAATATCCGCAAAATACAGCATTCCGAATGATTCCTCTTCCGGATAGCGCTCATTCACTACAGAGTATACACAAACCGGTGAAATATCAAACCGGGATGCTCCCGTTTCCTCGTACAGCTCACGAACCGCGGCGGCACGCACATCTTCCCCCAGCTCACGGTGCCCGCCGGGTACTTCATATGTAGTTCTCTCCTTATGCTTACAAAACACCCATTGATGCTGGTACCGTGAAACAATCACCGAAAATCTCAGGAGAGAATCGTCCATGTTTTTATATTCGTCATAAAATTTTACCTGCAACAAAATTACCCCCTAAACCTAAATGATACCAAAAAAAACGGGAAAGACCGCTTCCAACTCTGTTTGGAAGAAGCCGACAGAGCCTGTCCTCTGTTTTTCTTGATATAATTATATATCGGCCGCTGTCCGTAAATACCGCTGTGTATGCGGGCACACATAAATACACTGCCCGCACAGCGTAATTTCCTCATGAATTGCTTCTGCCGCCAATTTTCGTGCCGCGGGCCGACATTTCAGCGGTTGGAAAAATTCATCACGATCCTTTTCCGGGCTCCACAGCTCACCGGACACCGCTTTTCCCGGGCAGGCGTTCGTGCATGCCATGCAATTGCCGCAGCGTGACTGCGTAACCGGCTTGCCGCACTGCAGAGGGGCATCCGTCACGATTGAAGAGAGACGTACGGCGGAACCATACTGCTCGGTGACAAGCAGCGCGCATTTGCCGATCCACCCTAAGCCGGAACGGGTGGCCACCGTTTTATGCGGCAGTGCCGTACGGTAATCCTCCGATTCCACAACCGTATCTGTCGTCTGTGCGGTCGCGCGATAACCTTTTGAGCGGAGATTTTCCGCGCCCAGCGTTACAATATGATCCAATGTCGCGTTCAGACTGTGGTACGCTTCAAAATATTCGCGCGTAGGGCCCGCTTTGATTGAGCGGATTACGTCCGCGGGAACGGCAATTGCAACGGATACCCCACGGTGCATGCCGCTCTGCACAAAAGGGGTCAAATCGGCAAAGCCGACAAGGGACGCGCCGCTGTCCAGCAGTAATTGGGTCAACTCTCTGTCCAATGATTCCACTGTGACCACTCCTATTACAGTATTTCTTCCGCCAGTTCCACAATGCGCTGCAAACGGTGGTTGACGCCCGAGCGACTGAGCGGTTCGGAAAGCTCCTCCCCCAGTTCACGCAGCGACAATTCGGGGTTTCGGTACCGCAGCATGGCAAGCTCCTGCAGTTCTTCCGGCAAAACGGACACGCCCCCCGCGAAATTCAGAATTTTTTCGATGGCGAGCATCTGCGCGGCGGAAGCCTGCGCGGTTTTTCCGAGGTTTGCCGTTTCAAAATTCGTTTTGCGGTTGATATTATTGCGAACTTCCTTCAGCATTTGCGTCTGGATCAACGTCATTGCCGCATTGCCCGCGCCTAAGTACGTAATGAAATCGGAAACGCGTTCGCCGCCTTTTATGTATACAACATAAGAACCGCGGCGATTCGTCAGCCCCGGCTGCAGATCAAGCTCCAGTACTTCCCCGATCAGTGCGGACAGATCCCTCGCTAAATTCATATACGGCACGACAAACTCCAGCTGGTAATCCTTCTGGGGATCCGTTACCGTGCCGCAGGATAAAAAAGCACCGCGAAGAAACGCGGAAACACAGCATTCATTTTCCAGATCGGCGCGGTTGATGCGTAGGCTGACCTCATGTCCGGTATGGCCAAAGCTCTCGAGCACCGCCTTTCGCTGGTCTTCCCCCGGGACAGAAACCAAAAACGCGCTCCGGCTGTCCCTGCGCCGAAGCGCATAAGGGGAGGTTTCCACGATCATGCCGGTCGTTTCGGCAACCAACTGCGCAATTCGGTGCGCGGCTGCTCCGTCAGCCGCTTTCACGCTGACCGCGGTCTGGGAAAAGCTGCGGCTGAACAGAAGGAGGCCGTAACACTCCGCTTTTTTGCAGCAGGAGTTCTGTGGATCAATTCTGCTTAATTCCGATTTTACCTCGGACGAAAATGACATTCCGTTCGCCCCCGTTTCCTGTTACTGTTTGTGAATGTCGCGGTGGTGTACGGTTGTCCGCATATTTTTTTCAATCAGATGATCGTATAAAAGCTGTGCAAGCGTGACGGAACGGTGATGTCCCCCGGTGCACCCCACGGCGATAAGCAGCTGGCTTTTTCCTTCGTCGCAGTACAAAGGAAGCATATAGTCAATCATGTCAAGGAAGCGTGTCACAAAACCCTTTGTCTGATCCCACTTCAGCACATAATCCCGCACGGGCTGATCGAGCCCCGTCAGGTTTTTCAGTTCGTCCACATAATATGGGTTCGGCAGGCAGCGTACATCGAACACCAGATCAGCTTCGGTCGGAAGTCCAAACTTAAACCCGAACGATTCGCAGTGAATCATCAGCGCGTCCGAAGAATCGCCTAAAAACAAACCGGAAATCCGCTCTTTCAGCTGTGCGGGCGAAAGTGAGGACGTATCAATGATATAATCCGCCTTTTCACGCACCGATTTGAGCACGTCGCGTTCCAGCTTCACCGCTTGTTCCAGCGAACCGAGGCAGTTGTCCGCCAGCGGGTGCTTGCGCCGCGTTTCTTTAAAACGGTTGATCAGCACGTAATCGTTGGCATCCAAAAACAGAATTTTATATTCCTTATCTTCACTTTTTAACTGTTCCAGCGTTTGAAACAGGCTGGAAAACATATCTCCGCCGCGAATATCGGTAACAACCGCAACGCGTGAAAGCGCGCCCTTAGCCTGCTGCGCGAATTCGTAAAATGTTTCAATCAGCTTCGGCGGAATATTGTCCGCACAAAAAAAACCGATGTCCTCCAGCGCATGTACGGCACGTGATTTCCCCGCGCCCGACAAACCCGTAATGATCAAAAAATCCATATGACCCCCCAATGCCTTTTCCCGTTACTGAAATCTTTTCACTTCGCATTCCAGCTGTATGCCGGTTTGCTTCCATACTGTCTCCTGAATAATCTCAATCAGCCCGCACACATCGGCACAGGTTGCGTTGTCAACGTTCACAATAAACCCCGCGTGTTTCTCACTGACCATCGCGCCGCCGACCCGCGTTCCCTTCAGGCCGCAGGACTCGATCAGCGTTCCGGCAAAATGCCCAACCGGGCGCTTGAACACACTGCCCGCGCTGGGAAGCTCCAGCGGCTGCTTCGACTTTCTTCTGGCATAAAGGTCATCCATAACCCGCCCTATTTTTTCTCCATTCCCATGGCTCAGCTGCAAAGTTAAAAACAGAATGCTGCTGCCGTTGTCCGTGTAAGCACTGTGGCGGTAACCGAACTCCAGCTCTTCGCCGCTCAGCACACCAAATTCCCCACTGCGGGTAATATGCTCGCACGAAACAAGCACATTTTTCATTTCACCGTTGTATGCTCCCGCATTCATATACGCCGCACCGCCGGCAGCGCCTGGAATTCCCCACGCAAATTCCAGCCCGGTCAGCTCCTGCTGCTTAGCAAAGCTGCACACATCGGCAAGTACTGCGCCCGCGCCGCACCGGACGGAGGTTTCTCCGGAAAGCGCAATGCTTTTGAATTCGCCGTCCAGCGCGACAACCGCGCCGCGGATACCGGCATCACTGACCAGCATGTTAGAGCCGTTTCCGATTGCCAGCACAGGAATTTCAAGTTCGCTTGCCGCGCGGTAAAACGCCTGTATCCCCTTCCGGTCATGCGCGGTGATAAAAAGGTCGGCCGGGCCGCCGATTTGGAAGGTTGTATGCAGTTTCATAGGCTCGTCGTACAAAACGGAGCAGCCGGCCTGTTCAGCAAGATTCGCCAATTGATTGAGTCGATTCATGATTTCCTCCGATAATGCAGTTATTGTAAAGCGGGATCGTCAAAGACACGCGTATACTCTTCCAAATATTTTCGGAAGCGGGCGACGCTGGAATTCACCACAAGTTCTTCGGGAAAATCAGCTTCCTCAAGCAGCTTCAGCGAACCGGCAAAGCACCCGACCTGTGAGGAAAAATGGGAGTCCGAGTTCACGATGACCGGCACTCCATATTTTTTACAGAGTGCTATAATCTTTTTACAGTTTGGAATGGAAGATTTCCGGCTCAAAAATGTGCCTTCATTTATTTCCACCAATTTGCCGGCACGGCCGAATTCGGGAATGACGGTTTCATAATTGTATTGATATTCCGCACTGCCGCTGTGGCCGATCACTCTGACATGCGGATTATTCGCAACATTCAGATAGGCGTTTGTAACCGACTCCACGGTCGGCTTTTGCTCCGGCATACAAATCGAGTGAATCGACGCAACAATCCAGTCAAGGTCATCAATACAGTCCGGTTCCAAGTCGACGTTGCCCTCGTAGTCAATGATGTTCGTCTCCTGCCCGCGCAAGACGAGGACTCCTTCAATTTGATGGGGAACCACCCGCAAATTGTGGAAATACCACTTTCCCGGCGCTCCCGGCATGGTAACCCCGTGATCGGTAATGGCAACCGCGTACAGCTTTTTCAATGCCGCCGCGTGAACCATTTCCTCCAGCGTACTGTAAGCATGCGTTGAAGCAATCGTATGCATATGTGTATCTGCAATAATATTCATTTACGCTTTCTCATCCATTCTTTTCTATTTCAGTTAAACATCGAAATCTAGTTTTTTCTCCTGCTCCTGTATCGTGGAAATGTCCATTCCCAAGCTTTGAAGAAGCTCCTGCGCCGCGTTGTAGCCCATTTTCTTCTGGCGGTTGTTCATAGCGGCAACCTCAATGATGACGGCAAGATTTCTGCCCGGTTTGACGGGAATCGTCAATACGGGCACTTTAATCCCCAAAATTTCGGTAAACTCGCTGTCAATGCCCATCCGGTCATAGACCTTTTTGCTGTCCCAAATTTCCAGATTAATAACAAGGTCTATTTTTTCCGTTTGCTTTACGGCGCCCATACCAAAAATCCGGCGCGCGTTGATAATGCCTATGCCGCGAAGCTCAATAAAATGCCGGATGTTTGCGGGGGCCTGTCCGACAAGGGATTTCGCGGAAACGCGGCGAATTTCAACCGCGTCGTCGGCAATTAAGCGGTGACCACGCTTAATCAGTTCGATAGCGGTTTCGCTTTTACCGACGCCGCTGTCGCCGATCAGAAGAATTCCTTCGCCATACACTTCCACCAATACGCCGTGGCGCGTGATACGGGGAGCGAGCTCTACGTTCATAAACGAAACCAGCGCGGCGACAAGGCTGGAAGTGGTATCCGCGGTGGTCAGCAAGGGAACATCATTTGCTTTGACCGCATCCAGAAGCTCGGGCAGCGGTTCAATATTTCTGGCGACAATCGCCGCAGGCGGCTTTTTAGAGAAAATTTCATTCAAAACCTTTGCCCGCTCTTCACCGGAAATGGAATTCAGGAACGCAGTTTCCGCATTTCCGAAGATCATGATACGGCTTCGGTCATAGTAGTCATAAAAGCGATTCAGCTCGAGACCGGGGCGGTTCACATCGGTCGAAGAAATCATGATTTTTTCCGGGTCACCCGGCATATGGATGGCTTCCAGCGAAAGTTCATTGATGACCTTCGACAGGGGTACGGCATATTTTGAATCCATAAGATACCCGCTTTCCATTTTTATTGATATTTTTATTATATCCTAAGACTATCCTCTATCTCTGAGCTGGATAAGAATTTGCGTTGACGCGAAGCGGCAGGAGGAGCTGCGCTCCGAAAGCAAATTCTCAATGGCTCAAACCGATAGGTTTGAGACTATGCTCTATCCTAAAACTGGGTAGGAATTTGCGTTGACGCGAAGCGGCAGGAGGAGCTGTGCTCCGAAAGCAAATTCCCAATGACTCAAACCGATAGGTTTGAGACTATTATATCTCAATCACTGCATACTTTAAAGTACATATTAAAAAATGTGACTCGATGTCGAAAAATAAAACCGATGTGTGGAAGATAAGTTTCGTACCAGTTTATCCCATTAGGTTCTCTCTGCATATTATATTTTATCATGAATCAAGGCACATTTTCATAAATAAAAAATATATAACGGAGATATCGCTATGGAAGAGATGAATACGGGAGCATCGAACAGCAACGCGATGCCAAATCCCGTTTACAATTACAATATGCAGTCAGCCAAACCGACACCGGCCAAAGTTCCGCAATCCAACGTTTCCCCCGCGATGGCGTATCAAATGGCCTTCCCTGAAATTTACTACAAATTGCAGCCGTATATTCTGATGGTATGTGACCAGCTTGACGCAACCGGTTCGGCAATGCCAAGCCAGGATATGCTGGACCGCATATCCGACAATATTTACGATGACATGCGTATGAGATACCCTGATGTGGCGGAATACGCGAGAACCCAAGAGGAAAAAGCCAATTCCGACCCAATGATTCAATCGGCAAGATTTGACGACCCGCCTATATTTGGCGGATTCAGGTTCAGGCGCAGAGGCCTGTTCAGAGATTTAATCGATATATTGCTGCTGTCGGAGCTATTCCGGCGCAGAAGAAGAGGTTTTTAACACAACAGCCGCCCAATTACCGGGCGGCTGTTGCATTTTTAGTTAAATATAACGTCCACGAATTCGGACCCCGCATATTATAGCATGAAGATCACAGGGCTTGTTGGTAAAATGGCGAGGATTATGCGCATTAGTAAAATATCAGCACAGAATGGTGCAATCAAGCGGATTTATTCCGACTTTAGATAGAAAATTTTTTTACAAACAAGGCCTTGGAAAGGAGCAAAAGTATGGATCAATCATTCAGCGATATTTCTGCGAAATGCAAGATGCAGATAAATTTAATCAACACTTTAAGGAAGCTGTGGATGGAGCATGTGTTTTGGACAAGGTCATTTATCATCAGCACTGCCGCCGGTTTGGGCGACCTTCCCTATGTAACCAGACGTCTTTTACGAAACCCCGGTGATTTTGCCGACGTTTTAAGGCCGCTTTACGGTGCGGATATTGCAGGAAGATTCAGTGACCTTTTCACTGAGCACCTTACCATTGCCGGCAGTCTGGTAAACAACGCGAAAGCCGGAAATACCCAAGCGGCAAATGAGGACCGCGCAAAATGGTATGCCAACGCAAACCAAATTGCCGCTTTTCTGGCCAGCATAAACCCATACTGGTCTCAAGCCGAATGGCAGAGGCTGCTGTATGATCACTTGAAAATTACCGAAACCGAAGCAGTCGAGAGACTGACAGACCAGTATGAAAAAGATGTGGCGCTTTTTGACGCGATTGAAGATCAGGCGCTGATGATGGCCGATTACATGGCCGCCGGTATCAGAAAGCAGTTCAATATTTAAAGCATACAACCATTACATGCCCGCGCTGCGAGATGGAAATTCAATTAATTTTCTATGGTCACAGATTGACAGGCATTATTTCAGCGGCATAATATATGATATTCCGCAATAGGAGGGAAATTATGAGCTTAAACCGTTATTCAGACGACCGAGATAAGTTGTCGTATTATTCTTATATTGCAAATAGAAAGGCGGACGATCACGACTATGATTCGTGGCCGTCTAAAAACCATCCGGACGAGGATTGTAAACCGCCGCATAAACCGGATTGTGAAAGACCGCAAAGGCATGTGCATGAAATTCAGGGCAGCGTTCAGATTGCCGAACGTGAAGAAGACCCGCACAACCATCGATTTGCCACCGTTTCAGGGGAAGCGATCCCCATGGGAAAACATGACCATGTTCACGATGTCAAATTCAGAACCGATTTCTATGAAAATCACTTCCATGAATTCTATGGAAGGACCGGAGGAGCAATCCCTGTAGGCGACAGGCATGTTCACTTTCTGGAATCCGTCACCACCAAAGACGACGGCCACAGGCATGACTTCCGGCTCTCTACCTTTATTGACAATCCGATCGGCGAAGAATAAATCGAAAACAGCATCTGGGAAGCGGAGCGGAAACGCCCCGCTTTTATAGTGTCGTTCATCAGTATAGTCAGTTAGCTTTAGAAAACATCCGAGAAATGTAGATTGGTTTTGTTTCCAAATTAACTGACTATATTCTCTTAACGTTCAGACGGCTGAACGGCAATAGAGTAAGAGAATCTTACCGGGTGAGAGTTACGGGTCGGTACGCGTCCGAACAACTTACCCGGTTTTTTTTACCTGTTAGCCGTACTAAATTCACCGGATGGCAAAGATCACTTCCCACCACGCGCAAAACCCGCTATACTGTTTACAGAGGAGGTGATTTGATGAAGGTACGCATTGAACTGGCTGACGATATCGCCGAAGACGAGGTTCTCATTCGCTGCGGCCGTGTGAATGAAACCATACAGAAAATTCAGCAGTATGTTCTGGAACAAAGCTCTTCGGTACCGAAGATCACCTTCTATAAGCAAAATCAGGAGTTCTATTTTCCTTTGGACGACGTTCTGTTTTTTGAAACGGATAGTGAACATATTTACGCGCATACCGTCAGCGATGCCTACCGTATCAAATATCGCCTGTACGAGTTGGAGGAAATACTCCCCCGTTACTTTGTCCGGGCAGCAAAATCCACTATTGTAAACATCCGGCAAGTTCATTCTGTTACGCGGAGCCTTACCGCTTCCAGTCTGATTCAGTTTACCGACAGTCACAAACAGGTTTATGTGTCGCGGTATTATTACAAAGAGCTGCGGCATCGTTTGAATGAAAGGGGTACTTATGAAAAATAAAAATTGGTTTTGGGGATTTTTCTTTTTACTGGCGGCAGTCTTTGTGATCGCCAGCCAAACAGGTTCATTTGGTCAAATCGGCTTTCTCAGTATTGCGGCAACCGTATTACTCGCCGCGTTGGGTATTCACAGCGCCATTGAACGCAACTTTTTCGGCGTATTTATTCCGATTGCCCTGCTCTATGTAATTTATCAGCAGCCGCTGCAGCTTATGGCAATCTCGCTTTGGCTGCTCCTTCTGGCTGCCGTGCTTGCCGCAATCGGATTCAGCATCATCTTTCACAGCCATTCACACAAATGGTATCATCACGCGCAGGAGTGGAGCCATTGGCATGACGGAAAAGAGACTTTCAATCAGCCGACTGAAAACATTGACGACAATAACCCCTGCGCGAAAATCAGCTTTGGCTCCTCCAGCAAATATCTTCACGCGGACTGCCTGAAAAGCGGACAGTTCTCCGTTTCCTTCGGTGCGATGGAGCTCTTCTTTGACCAGGCACAGCTTAGCCCGGATGGTGCGCAGATCGCGCTGGACTGTAGTTTTGGCTCTATTCAACTGTATGTACCAAGGCACTGGAACGTAACGGATCATATCAGCACGGGTCTTGGCGCAGTGGAAAATGACATCCGTATGTCACACCCGGAAGAAAATGCACCCCGGCTCACCCTTACCGGCAGCGTTTCGCTCGGAAGCATCGAAATCCATTATATTTAATGATGTGTATGGCGGGTTCATTGTTCACAATCGGAAATTATTTTGTAAAATTCAGTAAACAATGGTTGACAATCCAAAATCGCTGGGTTATACTAAATGCATTGTGATTCTAAAAAAGAAAGGAGACGGGCAAAGATGAAAAATAATGGATATTTTGCAGGCATAGCACGCCGTTTTTACAACCAATCGAAACCAGAAGTATTTTTGCCCGTATTCTTCGGATAGCTGTCTGCGCTTTTGCGCAAAAACAGACTTGAATACGACGGTTAAAGCACCTCTGATTTCAGAGGTGCTTTTCTTTGTGCTTTTTTGCGGTTTCACAATACTGAAAATATAAATAAAAAGGATGGATGCTATGAAAGAGCAACACACCGGAAACGATGGAGCCGGGCTGATCTGGCGCTTTCTGAAAGGAAGTGTCGGAACCTTTATTGCCGCACTGGTCTTTGCAATGCTGAACACAGCGCTGAACGCGCTCACACCGCAAATTATCCGTGTGACCGTCGACTCCGTGTTCAGCGGAAAAAGCGACAGTGTGCCGGGCTGGCTGCTGCGCTTCTTTCCGCCGGAAGCGATCCAAAACGACCCCTTTCGCAGCCTGCTGATTGCTGCCGCAGCCATCCTGCTGGTGGCGGTGCTGTCGGGCGCCTGCAACTATTTCAGCCGCGTGGGCGTGGCGAAAGGCTCTGAAAGCTTTGTGAAAGCCCTGCGCGACCAACTCTTCGGCCATATCCAGCGTCTTCCCTACGCCTGGCACAGCCAGAACCAAACCGGGGAAATTATTCAGCGCTGTACGTCGGATGTCGACGTCATCCGTAACTTTGTCAGCAATCAGATGCTGGAAGTATTCCGGACCGTTTTTCTGGTTGTCTTATCCATGAGCATTATGTTTTCAATGAATGTAAAAATCTCATTGATAGCACTTCTGTTTATTCCGCTGGTAGCGGCATATTCGGGGATATTCTATTCCAATATTGCGAAGCGCTTTCGTCACGCCGACGAAGCGGAAGGTGAGCTTTCCTCCGTCGTACAGGAAAATCTGACGGGCGTACGGGTTGTGCGCGCGTTTGGGCGCGAGCAGTTTGAAATCGAGCGATTCGATAAACGCAACGACCGCTTCTCGAATCTGTGGATTCACCTCGGACGTCTGCTGAGCGCCTATTGGGGCATCGGCGATTTAATTACCGGGCTGCAGATTCTGACGGTTATCTGCTTTGGCGTGACTGAATCGGTGAACGGAACCCTTTCACTCGGTGAATTTCTGGCATTTGTATCCTACAACGCAACGCTGATTTGGCCGGTTCGCGGATTGGGCCGTATTTTATCCGAGATGAGCAAGGCTGGCGTTTCCATCGAGCGCGTCTCGTATATTCTGGATTCGGAAGAAGAACAGGATACCCCTGATGCTGTTGAACCGCCGATGAACGGCGATATTGCGTTCCGTCACATTAATTTCTGCTATGAGGGTCAAAAGCCGATTTTGAAGGACATTGACTTTACCATTCCCTCCGGCAGCACATTTGCGATACTCGGCGGAACCGGCAGCGGAAAATCCACACTGATGCATCTTTTGGACCGCCTGTACGACCTTCCTCCCGAGTGCGGCAGCATTACCATCGGCGGCATTGATATCGCAAATATCAAGCGCTCCTGGCTGCGCGAAAACATCGGTATGGTTTTACAGGAGCCGTTCCTGTTTTCACGCACCATTGAGCAGAACATCAGCGCCGCGCGCCCCGAAGCTTCGCTGGACGAAGTCCGCCGCGCCGCCAGAATCGCCTGTGTTGACAGCGCGGTGGAGGATTTCACAAACGGTTACGACACCATTGTCGGCGAGCGCGGCGTAACACTTTCAGGCGGTCAGAAGCAGCGCGTCGCAATTGCGCGCATGCTGATGCAGCAGGCGCCCATTATGGTATTTGACGATTCCCTTTCCGCTGTGGACTCGGAAACGGACGCGCAGATTCGTGCGGCATTGAAGCAGAACCTTGGGAAATCCACCGTGATTCTTATCTCACACCGGATTACAACGCTGATGCAGGCCGACCGCATTCTGGTGCTGGACGACGGCGCGATTGCGGAGTTTGGAACGCATGAGGAACTGATTCACAGGAACGGAATTTATAAGAGTATCTATGATATTCAAATGAGCAGCGACGACCGCACGCTTTTGGAAAAGGAGGCTATTTAATGGGATATGACGAACAGGAATACAGTAAATCTTTTGACCTGAAAATATGGAAGAACATTTTCCCCTATATAAAACCTTACCGCCGTACTCTGCTGATGATTTTGCTGCTGAACTTATTCTGCGCCGCACTGGACATTCTGCTGCCGCTGTTCCAGCGGTACGCCATCGACCATTTTATAGAAGCGCGCACGACAAACGGGCTCGTATTTTTCGCGCTGGCATACGCGCTTGTGATTACCGCGCAGACGCTGAGCGTCATTCTGTTCACGCGCGGCTCCATGCGCACGGAAATGAATTTGGCCCGCGATATGAAACGTTCCTGTTTTGTACATTTGCAGACCCTGTCTTTTTCCTATTATAACGTAACCCCGGTGGGATACATTCTGACCCGCGTCATGAGCGATACCGGGCGGATTTCCAGTCTGGTTGCATGGAACCTTTTCGACATCATATGGTCGTCCACCTATGTGCTCGGCGTATTCGTTGCCATGCTGATACTGAACCCCCAACTAGCGGTCGCGGTGATTCTTGTCGTACCCGCCATTGCGCTGCTGACTTATTACTTTCAAAACCGCATTTTACATTGGAACCGCAAAATCAGAAAAATCAACTCCCGTATTACCAGCTCCTACAACGAGGGCATTATGGGCGCGAAAACCTCCAAGACTTTGGTGATTGAAGAAAACAACCATCATGACTTTACCGAAGTGTCTCAGGAAATGCGGGTATCCTCCATAAGGGCCTCGCGGCTGAGCGCCGTGTACATTTCGCTGGTATTGCTGATGAGCTCCATCGCCACCGCGCTCGTGCTCGCGCGGGGCGGCAGTATGGTACTGGAGCACGCGATGCTGCTCGGAACGCTGTCCGCGTTCACATCCTATGCAGTCGGCATTTTTGAGCCGATTCAGCAGCTTGCGCGCAACTTTTCGGAAGTGATTTCCGTTCAGACAAATATTGAACGTGTCGTAAGCCTGCTTGACAAAGAGCCGGATATTGTGGATTCCCCCGAAGTCACCGAAAAGTACGGCGACTCGTTCCACCCGAAAACGGAAAACTGGGAGCCAATTCAAGGCGACATTGAGTTTCGCGATGTAAGCTTCCGCTATCCTGACGGAAACGAGGAAGTGCTCAGTCACTTCAGCCTGAAAATTCCCGCCGGCACGACCGTCGCGATTGTAGGCGAAACAGGCGCCGGAAAAAGCACGCTGGTGAACCTTGCCTGCCGCTTTTTTGAACCCACCGCGGGTCAAATTCTGATTGACGGGCGCGATTACCGGGAGCGCAGCCAGCTTTGGCTGCACAGCAACATCGGATATGTGCTGCAGAACCCGCATCTTTTTTCGGGAACCGTGATGGAAAATATCCGTTACGGAAAACTGACCGCAGCCGATGAAGAAGTGAAGCGCGCCGCCGAAGCAGTCAGCGCTGATACCGTTGTGGAGAAGCTTGAAAACGGCTATGAAAGCAATGTGGGCGAAGGCGGCGACCGCCTTTCCACCGGCGAAAAGCAGTTGATCTCGTTCGCGCGCGCCGTACTTGCTGACCCGCGCATCTTTATTCTGGACGAAGCGACCTCCTCTATTGATACCCAAACCGAACAGCTGATTCAGGCGGCAATTTCGCATCTGCTGAAAGACCGCACTTCATTTTTGATTGCGCATCGGCTGTCCACCATCCGCCACGCGGATTTGATTCTGGTGGTGAAGGACGGAAAAATTGTGGAACAGGGTAAGCACGAAGACCTGCTGCGCCGGCACGGTTATTACCACGCGCTCTATAGCCGCCAATTTGCGGAGGAATCCGCAATGCATCTGCTGGAAGCGTAAGTTACAAAACGGCAGAAGAAGATGTTGCACAATGAATGACTATTCCAGCCAACCCAGAAAAATTGCTTGTGGGACTAATGATGACCCACAAGCAATTTTTTCGTGAAGGGGGTGTTGCCAAATGAATTTTCATTCATTTGGCAACACCCCCTTTTCACAGTTCCATACGGATTTCCGAAAGCAGGCAGGCTATTTTTTATCGGAATCCTCTCCGCTCCATCTCCATATGCTGTGCTTTAAATCGACATTTCCGTTTTCCCTGAAACAGACGCCCTCACTTGCTAAAAGCATACGCTGCTCCGCCCAGCCGGGGACGAGCCTTCCCGCGCCGTTCACCACTCTATGGCAGGGAAGTTTGGGGCTTTCCGGTGAAAGACGCAGTGCACGGCCGACCCGCCTTGCGTTTTGCGGCACGCCCATCATCAGTGCAATCTGTCCATAGGTTGTCACTTTGCCGTAAGGGATCATCGAAACAATACGGTAAACACGGTTGTAAAACTCCTGACTGTCCATTTCTTCTCCGATATCTGTAAATTTTACCTGCTCACCGCAGCCGTTCGATTACTTTGGATTATAGTGCTCGAAAATCAGCATGCCTCCGTTTTTTTGCACTTCCTCCCCCTGTTTTCTGTCGTTCACCGTCCAGGCAAATTCCTGCACCCCGTACAGACTTTTGCAAAGACGGAAGCTTACATTGCGGCGGTCATTCACACAGTACGCAATAAAATCGGGACGGGAAAGAAAGTTCAGCAGAAGGTTTCCCGCTACAAACGCCGCCAGCGGATTGGCTGCTTTTCCATAACCTGCCGGCCTCATGGCAAGCTGCCCTCGCACCACCGAGGGGCGATGCTTTTTAAACCACAGTACCGCGCGTGGGTCAAAGGACTCAATGCAATACGCACCATCGTATCCCCCGAGCTCCTTGCAGAGCCGTTCGCATAGAGCGGTACAGTTTCCCTTGTACACTTTCAATTCAATGATCATCGGTATTTTTCCGTCAATGACCCTTAGTACGTCCTGAAAAAGCGGAATTGTATTTTCCGTGCCCGCCAGCTTGTAATTTCGCAATTCACCGCTGTTTAAATCCGCAAGATTACCATTTGCGCCGCACATGCGCTGCAAATCGTCATCGTGCAGAACCGCCAGCTTTCCGTCCTTTGTCAGGTGAACGTCCAGTTCCACCCCAAAGCCGCGCTGTACGGCAAGGGCAAAACCCGGAAGCGAATTTTCGGGAACGGACTGGTCTTTGCTGTAAAGCCCCCGATGCGCGTAAAACCAGCCTTCCAGCGGAGCGAAATCCGGCTTATCCGTAACGCGCGGCATAATTGCCAGCGCCCAAAGTACGAAAAGAACGGCAAGTATTATGATAAAAGTCCACATGATTATCAGTCCTCAACATCAAACGCTTCCAGCTTGCTTGCGGGAGAAATCGGCTTACTGTCGCCGTGCTTCACAAAGAGCATTGTGACAAAGGATAAACCGACGAAAAACGCAGCGTATGGGAATAACGTGTAGTAACCGACATGCTCCAGCAGCAAACCGGACAAAATCGGCGTCACTATCTGTGCCGCCATGGAAAAGCTGTAATAAAATCCGGTGAATTTGCCGACGTCCGACCCACGGCTCATTTCCACCACCATCGGGTACGAATTCACATTGATTGCCGCCCACGAAACTCCGACAACCGCGAACAGAACATTAATCAGCGGTGTGTAAGCGCGAAAAAACGCGCCGACTGTAAAGGAAAGCGCCAGACACAGCGCGCCGATTAAAATCGTCTTTTTCCTGCCGATTTTCGTAGCAAGAGAACCGACCGGTATGTAGGAAACAATGGCGGCAACGGTCGCGACCATCAGGCAGCTCGCAAATCCGCCGCCCTCAAGCCCCCAGTAATTCTGGGCGTACTTGGAAAACGCGGTCGTCACGGCGTTATACCCCATAAACCAAAGCGCGACGGAAACTAAAATCAGAATCAGGCTGCGCTTTACAGCCGGTTCCATTGGAGCAGGCTTGGCACCCCGTTCCGCGGGCGGCGCTTCCTCCTCCGGGTACTGTTCAGCCGCTTCTTTGGCGGCGGCACGCTCCTTGATGTTCAGAACGAGTACTACGACTGATACGAGCATAACCGCGGCGACCGCCGCGAACAGCGGGAAGTAATTCGGCCTACCCGCTTTGGGCACAAGTACAGAAATCAGCAGAAGGGTAATCATACCGCCGACAGCGCCCATCAGGTTAATGACTGCGTTTGCTTTCGAGCGAAGCGGTTTCGGCGTAACATCCGGCATCAGTGCCACCGCAGGGGAACGATAGGTGCTCATGGCGAGCAGAACAAGCAGCAGGCTCGCAATGAACAGGCCCAGAATCTGAATATTGTCGCTGAGTGGAATCAGCAGCATAAAAATAACCGCCAGAGCCGTACCGCACACAATAAAGGGGACCCTTCGCCCGAAGCGCGTGTCCACTTTATCGGAAATAGTGCCGAACAGCGGCAAAAGGAAGAGCGCGAGCACGTTGTCAAGCGCCATCACCGCACCGGACGCCGTATCGCCGACATGAAACGTATTTTTCAAAATCAGCGGAATAATGCCGTCATACAGCTGCCAAAAGGCACAGATTGACAGAAAGGCAAGACCGACAAAAATCGTTTTCTTCGCGTTAAGCTTCATACTATCACCATTTCCCAAGCCTCATGGCCTGAAATTCACGTCGGCCGCAAAGCCGCAACCGCGCTTTATTTCATGGTAACATAATCCGATTTTCCACACAATACAAAATTCCGATATGTAAAAATTTAATCTGATTCTAACAATTAAATAATAATCCTACCAAACATTTTCCGCCTTCCTGCTTCTTTAGGAGTAATGCGAAAAGCGCGAAATCACTCAAGTAATGCAAGCTGCCGCATATGTACGATGACAATTCGTCTTGCTAAACCGCAGCTTTTCTTTCCACGCACAAAGGCTCCAGATAATCCAGAATATCCTTGTAAACCTCATCCTTGTTTATTTCCGTCAAAATCGCGTGACGCGCCTGCGGATAGAGAATCGCTCTTACACGGTGCCCTGTTTTTTTCAGCTTCTCCTCAACCTGCCGGATTCCCTTCCCGAAATTTCCGACCGGGTCCTGATCGCCGGAAAGAATCAAGATTGGAAGATCGGGCACGGATTCAAACCATTGATCGGAATTAATTTCCTCTTGAAGCAGAATAATATCCCGATAGGCTGAAACGGTAAGATCAAACCCACACAGCGGGTCGTTTGTGTAAATATCCACCTGCTCAACATCGCGGGATACCCAGTCATTGGGCGTTCGTGCGGGATCAAAGGCCCGGTTGAATTTCTGCGTGGAAAGCTTCGCAAACAACAGGTCGTGCCCTTTCGCACCCTTACGTTTTGTCAGTACACGCGCAAGCAGCTTTTCTGCCGCATAGACCGCCTTTCCGTCACTGCCGCAAGTTCCTATGTAAATAACGCCGTCCAACTCGCTGCCGAACTGCGCCGTATAACTGCGCGCCAAAAATGAACCCATACTGTGACCCAGTAAAAAATACGGAACATCGGGGTACTCTTTGCGAAGGAACCCGTAAAGCTCATGCATATCCCGCACAAGATTCTGGCAGCCACCTTCCCCAAAATAGCCGTAGTCGCCATTGGCCGCAACGGACTGCCCGTGGCCGAGATGGTCGTTCGCCGCGGCTACATAGCCGTTCTGCGCAAGGCATTTCATAAATTCGGAGTACAGAAGACTGTGCTCCGCCATTCCATGCGCAATTTGCACCACGCCCCTGATGGCGCTCCGGTCAGCCGGCTGCGCAATCCGCACGAAGATTTTTTCATTTTCAAGGCAGGAGTCAAACAATAATTCGCTTTGCAGAATATTCATTTGGTACCATCCTTTCCGCTGTTTCAGGATAACTCCATTATAGCGTAAAAGGAACAACAATTATAGTGAAACATTCCTTGTTTTCAAGTAATCACACGGTAAATTTTATATAATTTTTCAAAAGCTTCCTTGTGTAATAAACTATAAGGTCAAACAACAATGTGATAAATTACGAGATAGTGAAAAATTGAACCGCCAAGAACAAAAAGATGCCAGACGGAGTGCATATACCGATGACGTTTTCCCAAGCCGTAAATGACAGCTCCGACCGTATACAGAATACCGCCGGCAATCAAGAAGCCAATGGAAGCCGAATCCATATTCGCGAGCAGCGACTGAAAGAAGAAAACGACCGTCCAGCCAAGTGCAATGTAGCAAACCATGGAAAACCTACGGAAGCGATGTAAATCGACCGCGTTGAGCACAATACCAAGCGCGGCAACCCCCCAGACGATTCCAAACAGAATCCATCCGGTTACTCCGCGAAAACAAAGAAGCGCAATTGGGGTGTAGGTACCCGCAATCAGCAGGAAGATAGTACAGTGATCCAGTATTTGAAATACTTTTTTCCCCTTGGTAACCCCCAGCGCGTGGTACAGCGTGGAAACGAGATAGAGCAGAATCATCGCCGTGCCATAAACTGCCGAACTGGCCACAGTTAACGTATCATGACGGCCTTGAATGAGGAGAACCATCGTTCCTACGATGGCGAGCGCTGTACCCGCTCCATGCGTAATCGCGTTCATTACCTCTTCCGCAAGTGTGTATGACGGCAGAGAGAGTTCTTTTCTGCGCCTTGCCCGCCGCTCAACTTTATTTTCAATGCAGTTTTCCATACTATCACCTCATATAATACAAATGTTAATGTAATATTTAATACTAGATGATAGTTTATACTGTATAGATCAATTTGTCAAGGCTTAATCTACTCCCTCTAATTGGAAAGGTGGAATGAACTTGCTGCTCGCCGCCGAACGCTCCTGAACAAAGCCGTCCAAATTCAGGTCAAACAGATGCTGTTGCACCTTCTCGTACTCTCTCTTTGTGATGCGCCGGTTCAGCTCCGGAAAATCGGCAGCATGACCGCAGGGGATATATTGCGCCATCAAGCTGACCGGAACGCCGTCGGGTAGATTTTCAGCCAGCCAGTCCAGCGCACCGATGGAGTTGCGCGTATGCCCCGGCAAAATGAGGTGACGCACAATCGTGCCGCGCGTCATGATACCGTCTTCATCATACTGTGCGGCACCGGTCTGACGAACCATTTCAAGGATTGCAGCCTTTGCGGTTTGTACATAACTTGCCGCGCCGGAATATGTTTTGGCAAGCGTATCGTCAATGTATTTAAAATCCGGTAAATAAATATCAATGAATCCCTCAAGCATCTTCAGTGTTTCTACGCTTTCATAACCGCCGGAATTATACACGACCGGAACGGACGGCTTACGCAAGCGCAGCGCCTGCGCGATGGGGAGCGCAAAATGAGTCGGGTTCACCAAATTAATATTGTGCGCGCCCTGCGCGGCGAGACGGTCAAAAATATCGGCGAGTTCTTCCACCGTGATCACTTTACCGACCTCACGCTCAGTGCTGATCTGATAATTCTGGCAAAAGACGCATTGCAGCGAGCAGCCGGTAAAAAACACGGTGCCTGAACCGCGCGTTCCGCTGATGCAGGGCTCTTCCCAAAAATGAAGCGCCGCCCGGGCGACCGCCGGATTCGCGCCCATTTTACAAAATCCATATCCCTCCGCCTCTTCCCGCAGCGCGCCGCAATTGCGCGGGCAAAGCGTACAGTGTTCAATTCTCATTTCATTTCCTCCGCGATACAGATCGTCGCCGCCATGCCGCCGCGTTTCCCTCCGCTTGCCCGGTGCGAAAAAAGCCAGTCGGCATTGCACTTTGTGCAGAGCTGCGCGCAGGAAATCTGATGCTCGGGCACGCCCGCGTTCATCAGGATTCTGCGGTTCGCTTCCCACAGGTCAATATGGTACTTCCCCCCGCCGTTTTCCGTAATAAATTCCCGCGGGGAGAGCTCGTCAAGCGCCAGAAAGGCTTCATAAACAGGCGAATCGACTTCAAAGCAGCAGGGACCGATAGATGGCCCGATTGCGGCAAAAATATCCGCCGGGCTTGAGCCGAACTCGCGCCGCATGGCATTCACTGTTTCCTGACCGATCTTTGCGGCGGTGCCGCGCCAGCCCGCGTGCGCAAGACCAACGGCGCGCTTCACAGGGTCTACAAAGAAAAGCGGTACGCAATCCGCGTAATACGTTACCAGTGTGACATTCGGTTCATTGGTAATCAATCCGTCCACACTCGGGCGGTCTTTCGGCTTCCAAATGCCGTTCCCCCGGTTTTCTTTTCCCACTCTGCGGACAAAGGTATGATGATCCTGTGAGGATGCAACCAACGTTTTATCGTCGAAACCAACTGCCGCGCAAAATCGGCGGAAATTTTCACGCACATTTTCATCGTCGTCGCCGCGCCCGAAATTCAGGTTCATGGAAGCGTATTCATTCGGACTGACACCGCCCAGCCGGGTGGAAAATGCGTGGCGTACAAACGCAAACCGTTCCAGCGCGGGAAACGTTAAATAGCTTACCCCCTGCCGCTCATGCAAGGTCATATTTTTACTGTCCATGCTTCCTCCATACATATCTATTGTTTCAATCGTCTGATTTATCATGATATAAATTCTAGCACATGAAAATACAGAAATCAAATTGTGGACCACAGGAAGGGCATAAAAACAGAGCACAAACGAAGTCCGTTTGCGCTAGCAGCTTGGAATCATATTTATACTTATGACGCGTCAATTTTTTCCCAGCTTGGGTTATCCTCACTCTGCTGAAACAAATCGGCGATTTCATGATAAAACGCTTTGGTCTTTTTGGTTCCGAATCGTCCGATTCTGCCGGGGCGAAGCTGCTCTCCCGAATCTGATGTTTGCATGTAGCCATCCTCATATACAAGATATCTGTATATTCCGGGTTTGCCGCTTGCGTATTTATACTCCAATGAAATCCATATCATATGTCTTTCTTTATAATGAGCTGGACTTGCCGGTGACTCATCGAACAGTCTTCTGCTGTATGGATATTGATTCATTAAATTCATCACTTTATTTGTTTCGGCTATAGTCTGTGTCTTAACAGTAATCCCAGTATCCCCACCATCTGCACCCGGTGTACTCGTTCTGTATGAAATTGAAATACTTGTTACTCTCCTGTCCTGCATTGCCTTGTCAGCCGTTACCGGTTCCGTAAACCAAACCCATGATGCTGTGACTATAGCCAAAATAACTATAACACCGATTATAATTATTTTTTTGCGTTCTAATTTCAATTGATACTCATCCCCTTTCAGGTTTGACCATCATACATTAGTATGCTAAGCGAGCGCCGTATTGCTAAAATATACGGCGCTTTTGTATAACTCATATAACCACTGAGTCAATTAAATGGTCGCTCAATATGGCTGATCTGATTTTTGATTAACTGTTTTACGCGGTGCTTATGTAATAAGCAAACATTATGCTTCCGGCTTTTTCGGGCGGTATTTTCGGTCACCGACAGCGCGAAGAATTACTGTCATAACGAGCACTCCGTAGAAACAATACTTAAGCCACAGAGGCACTGTGATTAGCATAACGACAAGCAAAATAAGCAAGAAGAGAAAGAAAACTTTATCGATAAACTTATAAATGTGATAAAAAGGGCTGTTCCCAGATTGTATAGGAAGATAGTCGCGTTCCATGATGCCTGCCCAGTTGATTTCACTATTTACAAACCAGAGCCAAAATAAAACTATTTTGATTTGCCAGTAAACTTCGGGAATAGCCCAAGCAGCAATAATTAGTACTAAAGATGTGAATGGGAAAGAGCGCGCTACGAATGGAAATAAGAAGTGTACTAGCCTATTGCGAGATTCCTCAAAAAAATTCATAGTATAAATCACTCCAATTGTCCACTATAAAGTAACTTGCGAACCATAGGATTTATTTGCAGCATTTCAGTTTGGCAAGGTTCGCTTCGGACGCATCAGTGGGCAGTTCAATCGTCATAGCGCCGGACGCGTGCTGAAGAAGTCCATTAATTACAATTTGAATCTTAAATTCGGCTTAATTATAGTTCCATATATTCCCATTGTCAATATGTATATAAAGAAATTTAATGTATATGGATCCCATCTTCTGATCCGCTGGTAATTTCCATCATATCAATGAAAAGGCTAATTGACCATAAAAAAGGAGAGCCTGTTCAGCTCTCCTCATGAGGATCAAAATCCTCTTCTTTATCCTTCGGTTCGTGAAACGGAAGGATTCCTTTTTTTACGGACAAGCCCTCGTATTTCAGCTTGAACTGAACCCGGCCGTAAAATTTATGCTTGCAGCTCCGACAGTAAAACAAAGCGCGGTAGCTTTTGTTTTTCAGCTGCCATTCGCTGGCCCTGTGCGCTCTCGCGCCGCAGATATCGCAGTCAAAAATCATATCGCTGCGCTTAATAAGCGGATTGTTCAAATCACAGATTACCACAGTTTTAAACTGTATCCGCTCGTAAAACTCATCGCTTTGCCCATCCTGCACAAAGTCTTTCAGCACTTCCGGCGCGTACAGTTTCTGCAGGCACCGAAGGGAAAGCAGGCTGTCGCCCAACGCGCGGTGGTGGTCAAAGTCGCCTTCATCAATTTCAAGCAGCTGCGCGGAAGTACTCAGCCCCATTTGCTTTGAGGTATCATAGCCGAGCATTTTCTCGCAGTAAGCCTGTAAATTAATATATTCGGTCAGGAATGGAATGCGGGGATTCCCGCAGAAATACCTGTAGTTCTCGATCAGGGTAAGAATATCGGAAGTGCCCCAAGTCATGAGCACCGCATCACCCATCCACTTTTTGAAGCGGCTGGTCACCTGCATCACCTGAAGCCCGCCCTGCAGGTCCTCATTGGTAATACTGGTGAGCGTTTTGATTTTCCCGCTGATGCGCTTGCCGACCTGCGGGCGGACAAGGGACTCGAACGTATCAATAATTTGCAGATTCTCGTCAACCTTGACCGCGCCGAACTCAATGATTTCGTTAATAAAGCCTTTGATACGGCGGCTGTAAGTACCGTTCCATTCCAAATCCAATATTACGAAATTCATATCATTTTGACTTGCTCGACTGCTTCATGCGAAGCTCTTTGTTAAGCACTCTTTTGCGCATACGAATGCTCTTCGGCGTAACCTCAACAAGTTCGTCGTCTTTGATAAACTCAATGCATTGTTCCAAGCTCAGCACCGTATGGGGAGTAAGCTTCAGTGCGTCATCGGAGCCGGAAGCACGCGTATTCGTAACATGCTTCTTTTTACAGATATTCACAACGATATCGTCCGACTTCGGGCTGACGCCGACGATCATACCCTCGTACACTTCAACGCCTGGCCCGATAAACATGCGGCCGCGATCCTGCGCATAGAATAAGCCGTATCCTGTGGACTCCCCTGTTTCATGAACAATGAGGGAACCCTGCGGGCGCGTGACAATATCACCCTTGTACGGTTCATAAGAATCAAACAGATTATTCATAATGCCGTTGCCGTTGGTATCGGTCAGGAATTCCTGACGGTAACCCATCAGGCCGCGGGAAGGAATCTTAAATTCCAGATGAGACATTCCGGTGTCGCGCGTACCCATATTGACGATTTCGGCTTTGCGGGAACCCAGCTTTTCCATGACCGCGCCCACGTAATTGTCCGGAACCTCAATCATCAGCAATTCGATCGGCTCATGTTTTTTGCCGTTAATTTCCTTATAAATCACCTGCGGCGCGGAAACCTGGAATTCATAGTCCTGACGGCGCATCTGCTCGATCAAAATAGAGAGATGGAGTTCGCCGCGCCCGGAAACCTTAAAGGTATCCGGAGAATCCGTTTCTTCCACGCGCATTGCCACGTTGGTTTCCACTTCTTTAAACAGACGGTCGCGCAGATTGCGGGAAGTCACATATTTGCCCTCTCTTCCCGCGAACGGACTGTTGTTTACCATAAACATCATGGAAACGGTAGGCTCGTCGATTTTAACAAACGGCAGCGGCTCGATGCAGTCCGGCGAGCAAATAGTTTCCCCAATGTTCAGCCCCGTAATACCGGAAACGGCAACAAGGTCGCCCAACTTTGCTTCTTCCACTTCCACGCGCTTCAGGCCTTCAAACTGATACAGTTTTGCAACCTTTACGTTGCGGGTGGAGCCGTCGCGGCAGCAGAGTACCACATTCTCGCCGTCGTGCACTTCACCGCGCTCAACACGGCCGACACCGATGCGGCCGACATAATCGTCGTAGTCGATGTTGGAGAAAAGCACCTGAGTCGGGCCGTTCAAATCGCCGGTCGGTGCGGGAATATTCTTCAGAATTGCGTCAAAAAGCGGTTTCATGTCGGTACCGGGGACTTCGGTATCCAGCGTCGCGTAGCCGTCGCGGCCGGAAGCGTAAACAACCGGGAAATCGAGCTGGTCTTCATTCGCGCCCAGCTCAATGAACAGGTCAAGAACCTCGTCCACTACTTCGGCAGGCCTTGCGCCGGGGCGGTCAATCTTATTGACGACAACCAACGGCTTTTTGCCAAGGCCAAGCGCTTTTTTCAGAACAAAACGAGTTTGAGGCATACAGCCTTCGAACGCGTCGACAAGAAGCAGCACGCCGTCAACCATCATCAGAATACGCTCCACCTCGCCGCCGAAGTCGGCATGGCCGGGCGTGTCCACAATATTAATCTTTACATCGTCATACATAACGGCAGTATTCTTCGAAAGAATCGTAATGCCGCGCTCACGTTCCAGATCATTGGAGTCCATCACGCGTTCCGCAACAACCTCATTGGAACGGAATATGCCACTCTGGCGCAGAAGCTGGTCGACCAAGGTGGTCTTGCCGTGGTCAACATGCGCGATGATGGCCACATTTCTAATATCATTTCTTGTATCCATTGATATACCTCTTTTTTAATATTCACAAAACTTTAATATTATATCATATTTCAACAAAGTTGTGAATGTAAATTTTGTATAAAGTTCAGTTCACGAAAAGGCGCGGACACAGCAAATGCGCACCCCAAGCATGAGGTGCGCATTCTGATCGCGGCATTTCGCAAATGGAGCGAACGACGAGGCTCGAACTCGCTACCTCCACCTTGGCAAGGTGGCGCTCTACCAGATGAGCTACGTTCGCAAATTTTTCCGTTTCCCGTTTGGGACGTTTGTTATTATACGATAACGTCGGCATGCTGTCAACCCTAATTTACAAAAAAATTCTATTTTATTTTTCCATTTCCTATTTTCCGGGCTTATGCTATAATAACAAACATAGAAAATGAAAGTGAAAACGTAATGAAAGCGAAAACGAAGTGAAAGTTAAAAGATACTGAAAGGCAGATTCTGAATGAATTATACAATGGATCTTGGCGCGTGGAATTCGGTTTTCGCCGTTCCGTGCAGCGTAGTGGACAGGCACATTAAGCTGGCCGGATCGGTGCAGCTGAAGGTGTTGCTGTGGGTTCTGCGCCACGCGGGCGAACCGTTTGAAGCGGCGGATATCGCCAAGGCTCTTGGGATTGATAAAGCTGACATCGGCGACGCGATGCTGTACTGGCAGGAAGCCGGTCTGGTCGCCGTACGGGGGGACAAACTGGTTCCCGCGGGCACTTCCCTCCCGGCTGTGGAGGTCGCCCCGGAAAGCGCGCCGTCTGCCCCGCCCGCCGCGCCGGTTCCGGAGGCCCCGGCGGCTCCGGCGCAGGAAGAAATGCATACGCCGATACGGAGGGTCTTATCCCGCCCGCAAAAGGCGGACAATGCTTTTGTCGCAAAGCGAATGAGTGAATCGACTGAAATTGCCTGCCTGATGCAGGAAGCCGAACAGATTCTTGGCCGACTGATCTCAAACGGGGATTCGGCTACGCTGCTGATGATTCACGATGATTTCGGACTTCCGGCGGACGTGATCATCATGCTGCTGCAGTATGTGGTAAGCGTCGGTAAATCAAATACCCGCTACATAGAAAAGACCGCAATAAACTGGGCGGACGAAGAAATCTTCACCCATGAAAAAGCGGAAGAAAAGCTGCGCCGCCTTGCGGAAAACGGGGAAGCCTGGCACACGGTGGAGCAGTCCGTCGGAATACCGCACCGCTCCCCTACCTCAAAGGAGCAGGAATTCGCCTCAAAATGGGTGAGCGACTGGCGTTTTACCACCGCTATGATCCATGAGGCCTATGAGCGCAATGTTGACGCAACCGGAAAGTTCAGTCCAAATTATATGAATAAAATTCTGGAGCGCTGGCACAGGGACGGAATTACAACTTTGCAGCAGGCACAGCAGGAAAAGCTGGAACGTGCCTCCGCCCGAAGCAAAACTCCTTCCAAAACGACCTATGACATTGCCGAATATGAGCGTTCGGGCGTTTTTGACAATTTTGACAGGAAGTGATCCAAGTGGGATACAGCAGAGAAATTTATGCCGCGGCGGAACAAGTACTCGCGGAACGCCGCAGAAACGCGGAGAACGAAGCCGAGGAGCACCGCGCGGTGTTTTACCGCCGGTGCCCGGCTGCGGAACTGATTGAAAAGCAGCTGTCTTCCACTGCGATTTCCGCAGCGCGTTCGGTACTGAGCGGCGGCAATACACGGGAACAACTGACCCGCTTAAAGCAAAACAACCAAATGCTGCAAAACCGCTTGAAGGAGCTGTTGGTGTCAGAAGGGTATCCTGCCGATTATCTGGAACCGCACTACACCTGCCCCGATTGCCAGGACAAGGGCTACATAAACGGAAAAATGTGCGAATGCATGAAAACGCTGCTGCGCACAGAGTCTTATAGAAGACTGAACACGCTGACCCCTCTTTCGCTTTCCACCTTTGAAACTTTTTCGCTCGACTATTACCCCGACACAGCGGAGGATTCAGGCAAAAGATCGCCTCGCTTTCTGATGACCGGTGTACTGAACAACTGTCGGAATTACGCCGCCGGTTTTTCTCCATCTTCCCCCAGCCTGATTTTACAGGGTGGAACGGGGCTTGGAAAAACGCATTTGTCGCTTGCGATCGCAAATACGGTGATTCAAAAAGGCTTCGGCGTGGTATACTGTTCCGTCAACAATATGATAAACCAGCTGGAACGCGAGCATTTCGGCCGCGAGGACGGCGATAGCGGCCGTTCTCTGCTGGAATGCGACCTGCTGATACTAGACGACCTCGGAACCGAATTTCGCAGCGCGTTCTCCATTGCGGAGATTTATAATATTGTGAATACGCGTCTTCTGACACAAAAGCCGACAATCATCAGCACGAACCTTTCCATCCAGGAACTGCAGGAGCGCTACACGGAGCGCTTTGCTTCCCGGATCATGGGAAATTATGTGCGTGTTGCTTTCTGCGGCCGTGACAACCGGCTGCAGAAACTGCTGAAAAAAGGGTAATGCCACAAAGGAGCAGACAGATGTTTTCACGCTGCCTGCTCCCCCATTTGCTCATAATTTCGTTTGAATATACAAAATAAACGCCCCGGCAAACTGCCGGGGCGTTCTGTTGGTCACGAATAAGAAATCTATAACTTATTCTTCCCTCATCTTTGCAAAGCACTCGCTGCAATATACAGGACGGTCTTCACGCGGCTTAAAGGGGACCTTCGCTTCTTTTCCGCAGCTGGCGCAAATTGCTGTGTACATTTCGCGCTCCGGCTTAGCGGCGTTCTTGCGTGCATCGCGGCAGGCTTTGCATCTCTGGGGCTCGTTTACGAAACCCTTGGAAGCATAGAATTCCTGCTCACCGGCTGTGAATACAAATTCACTGCCACATTCCTTACAGATGAGAGTCTTGTCTTCGTACATTTTGACATACCTCGCTTTGGATTAAAGATATTTGCCCATAGACGGATTTGCACCGACGCCTTTGATTACCAACGCTCTACTTAAGCTACCTGGGCATTTATATAGTATTATTTTGAATAAAATAATTTCTTCAGCTTAAGACGAGCGCGCTGCAAGGCATTGTCCACCGCCTTGGGAGTTGTACCGATTTGCGCGGCGATTTCACTGTAAGTGCACCCACTGATGTAAAACATCAGCACACGCTGCTCCAATTGAGTCAGCGTATCATTCATGCACTGCCGCATTTGCTGCAAATTTTCGCTGTCTATAACCAACATTTCAGGATCCGAACTCTGATCAAACATCTGAACATCCGCATCCCGATCATTTAAAGAAACACAATTATGAAAGGAAACATTCTTCTGACCCGCGGCAGCCCGACAAGCCATAATCATCCGATTGCTGATGCAAACACCCGCATAGGTTTTAAAGCTCGCGCCGCCGGAGGCGTCATAGGTCCGTGCTGCGTTCAGCAAGCCCATCAGGCCTTCCTGACACAGGTCGTCCGTTTCCAATCCGGGGATACGAAAGCGGAACGCTTTCGCCTTAATCAATGAGAGATACCGTGCTGTTAATTCCACAAAAGCATTTGAATCGCCGCCATTTATCATGGCAGCAAGCTGGCTGTCGGAAAATTGGACCATCTCTTTCAAACAGGTCGTGTCAGCCAAACCCAACACCTCATGGACATTAATCATAATCACAGGCATATAATAACTCATTTCTTCGATTAAGTCAACAAATATTTTTCTGTAAAGTACGAATATTTGTTTTATTTAGTTAAATTTAACGAAAACAAAGCGGCATAATATGTATTTCTTTTATTCTTCTCTTTTTCTTAAAAGAATTATGTCGAAGCAGGTCGAATTCTGTCATATCATGCAACTACTAATGGAGCTGTTGCACAATGAATAAACACACCAGCCAAGCCAGAATAATTGCTGTTTTGATGTGGGTCTAATGATGACCCACAAGCAAATTTTTCCGTAAAGAAAAGATTGCATAATGAATGAAAATTCATTTTGCAATACTTCCTTTATTATCGGGTAACATTGTGAAGCCATTTTCCTGTCTTGAAACGGTGCATACAGATAAATACTTTAATGAATTCATCACAGCACATCATAAGATAAACATAAGGCGGCGCAAGGCGCAGCACATAGCCGGCGATTAATCCGACCGGCAGCGATATGAACCAGAGCGGGGTCGAATCCATCACCAGTGCCGCCCGCGTGTCGCCGCCCGCACGCATAATGCCGACAATATTCATAGCCGTAAAAGACTGCAGGAATACATATGCGGAAGCACCGTATAACATAATATGCACATAGTCCTGTGTAATGTTCGTCATGGTGAAAACGCCCGCCCCAACAGCAGCATTTCCGATTACCCGCACCAGAAGCGCCGAAATAACACCCATGCCACCGCTTAACAGCAAAAACGAATTGGCTGCTTCCTTTGCCCCTTTTTCATCGCCGGAACCGATCTTTTTGCCAAGAATCACGGTTGCCGCGTCGCAGACACCGAAAATCAGCACTGTGGTCAACCGCTGCACCACACTGACAATATTCGCGGAAGCGGACGCATACTTTCCGAGGTTGCCCAGAATGGCGGCCTGTATGGAAACTCCCGTGCCCCAAAGCGATTCGCTCATGATGACCGGGCCACTGTAATGGAGATAATCGCGAAGCAGCGCTTTGTCGCGTAAAAACAGGTGTGAGAAATGAAAATGAAATCGTTTGTTAATAAAGAAATGGTAAACAACAACAATCACAAATTCCGTGCTGCGCGCTATAAGCGTAGCAAGCGCGGCGCCCGGCACGCCCATCTTCGGTGCGCCGAACAGCCCAAAAATGAACACTGGATTCAGGATCAGGTTTACGATAAATGAAGTGCAGCTTGTGACCAGCGATATTTTTACATTTTCCATACTGCGATGAACAGCAAGATAAATTACCGTGACTGCGCTGAGTACATAGGACGGAGCAATAAAGCGAAGATAAGCGGCGCCGGCCACGATCACATCCGGGTCTTTTGTGTAGAGCGTCATAAACTGTATCGGAAACACAAGGCCGATCATACTGAAAAGCATTCCTAACGGAATGGAGATACGAAGCGTAATCCCCATGACCTTGCTGATGGTAAACGTGTCCCCTTTTCCCCAATACTGTGCCGCCAGCACAATGGTACCCCCGGAAAGGCCAAAGAGTACAAAAGTAAAGATCAAATAGAGCTGGTTTGCAAGGGATGACGCGGAAATCGCTGTTTCACCGAGCCGCCCCAGCATTACCGTATCCGTCATGGCCACGCCGACGGATATTAAATTCTGCAATGCAAGCGGAACCGCGATTTTCCCCAACATTTTATAAAAGCTTTTTTCCTGAATGATTTTCATGGTCTCCTCCAAATATGCATATCTTTTTTATTTTAACATAATCAAATCTTAAATACCAGATTATTCTCTATTTCTCTTTTCCGCAAAATAATTGCCATATTTCATCTAAAAGAGTATAATATTGTAAAATCAATCTGTGGCGGAGGGTTTTGAGAATGGTATCGCGCTTATTCAGTATGGGATTGTACGGTATGGATGCTTTTGTTGTGGAGGTGGAAGCCGACATTTCTGTGGGGCTTCCGGGGTTTGACGTCGTCGGGCTGCCGGACGCTTCCGTCAAAGAGGCGCGGGACAGGGTTCGCTCCGCCCTGAAAAACTGCGGGTTTGAATTTCCGATTCACAAAATTACAGTAAACCTTGCCCCAGCCGACAAGCGGAAAGAGGGCCCGATTTACGATCTTCCCCTTCTGATCTCCCTGCTGAAGGCCAGCGGACAGCTCAGCCCGGAGCTGAGCGACAGCGTTTTTCTGGGCGAGCTTTCCCTTACAGGAGAAGTAAGGCCGGTAAAGGGCATTCTTCCTATGGTGATGAAGGCAAAGGAAGAAGGCTTTCGAAATGTTTTCGTACCGGAGGCAAATGCGGCGGAAGGCGCTGTGGTACAGGGCATTCAGGTCTACCCGGTGAAAACGCTTTCCTCTCTTCTGAGTCACCTGACTGGGCGAAGTCTTCTTGAACCGGCCGGCGTCGCTCCCGAAAGCCGCGAAGCAGGTGCTCCCCTTCCGGACTTTTCTGAAGTTCGCGGCCAGTTTGAAGCAAAGCGCGCGCTTGAAATTGCAGCCGCGGGGGGTCACAATGTCCTGTTAATCGGCCCGCCCGGTTCAGGAAAAAGTATGCTTGCCAAGCGGCTCCCATCGATTTTACCAGACATGACATTTGAAGAAACCATTCAAACAACCAAAATTCATTCCATTGCGGGCGCAATGCCGGGCGGCGAATCGCTGGTGCGCACGCGTCCATTTCGTGCTCCGCATCACACCGTTTCGGCGGCGGGGCTTTCCGGCGGCGGAACCATTCCAAGACCCGGCGAAATTTCGCTGGCGCACAACGGGGTACTGTTTCTGGACGAGCTTCCGGAATTTTCCCGCTCCGCCATGGAGGTTCTGCGCCAGCCGATTGAGGACGGGAAAGTAACGATTTCCCGGGTAAACGGAACCATTTCCTACCCTTGCTCGGTAATGCTGGTTGCCGCGATGAATCCCTGCCCCTGCGGTTACTTCGGGCACCCGAACAAACCCTGCACCTGCTCGGCTAATTCGGTCTCCCGTTACCTTGCAAAGGTATCCGGGCCACTGCTCGACCGGCTTGACCTTCATATTGAAGTGCCGCCGGTGGAGTTTGATGAAATCGCTTCGGAAGAACGGGCGGAAAGCTCTGCAGAGATCAAAAAACGCGTCAACGCTGCACGGGAAATTCAAAACGAGCGTTTCCACGCCACACAGGTTACCTGCAACGCCAGAATTACCAGCGATCTTCTGCATGAAGTTTGCCGGTTAAGCGATGACGGAAAATCGCTGCTGAAAGCGGCCTTTGAAAAGCTGGGACTTTCTGCCCGTGCCTATGACCGGGTGCTAAAGGTTGCGCGCACCATTGCCGACCTTGACGCGAGTGAAGAAATTAAACCCCGTCACGTTGCGGAAGCGGTTCAATACCGCAGCCTTGACCGGAAATACTGGATGAAGGAACGATAAATAATTACCCCGGCACAGCCGGGGGTTCTTTATATGCGGGCAAAACCCTGTTTTACTGGCTGCGCCTCAAGGCGCTGGTACGGTCTGCCACTTGCAAGAGTTTGTTACTTGCCACCCGTAAACGGATCTACGTACTCTTTGAGCGTCATCTGGTCTTCAATCTGATTCTCTGCCAACTGATTTTTGCTATACTCACCGCTAAAGCTTTTTTGAACTCCCGGCACAGCCGGGAGTTTTCGTATTACAACAAATCACCCCCGAAATCCGATTTCTCGGATTTCGGGGGTGATTTAGGGTTTATTTCCTTAATATTTTTCGTCAGCTGTACCTTGTAGCTCATCGGTTGAAAGCCCACTTACACTTGCTTCCGAAAAGTCGGTTTCGGATTTCAGGAGGGAGGCACTGCTTTTCAGCGTAAGCCCAGAGAGTGTGTCGCGCAGAGCCAACATTTGTGAATTCAATTCTTCACTGGTGGCAGCTGTTTCTTCGCTGGTTGCAGAGTTCGTCTGTACCACCGCGGAAATTTGATCAACACCGGTCATAACCTGATTAATCGCAGTTGCCTGATGATTGGAGGCTTGTGCGATTTCACCGACCAGATTGGTTGTTTCTTTCACTCCATGAATAATTTTGTCGAGCGAGTCCGCAGTTTGTGTTGCAATCTTTGTACCGTGCTGTACCGCACGAACGGAGTTTTCGATCAGAGATGTCGTATTCTTAGCCGCTTCGGCACTTTTACTTGCCAGATTTCGCACTTCATCCGCGACAACCGCAAAACCTTTTCCCGCGCTGCCTGCACGTGCCGCCTCTACTGCCGCATTTAAGGCGAGAATATTCGTCTGGAAAGCGATATCTTCAATGGTTTTAATAATTTTTCCGATTTCACCGGAAGCAGTACTGATTTCGATCATAGCTGAGGTCATTTCGCCCATATGTTCATTGCCGCGCAGCACTTCGCTGGACGCTTCCTGGGAAAGCTGGTTTGCATGCGCTGCATTTGTAGCGTTTTTATTTACTTCGGCTGCAATCTCGGTAATGGAAGCGGACAGCTCCTCAATGGAACTTGCCTGCATGGTAGCTCCCTGCGACAGAGCCTGCGCCGCGTCTGAAACCTGTGCCGCACCGCTCGCCACCTGATCCGTCGACTGCTTAATGGATTCAAACGTTTCATTCAAATTATCGATAATTTTGTTCAGCGAATCTTTAATCTCAATAAAATCGCCCTTGTAGTTCTGCACCGGTTTCACCGTAAAGTCACCGTTTGCCAATGAGCCTAAAACGGAAGAAATTTCACCGACATATCCATTTAATGCGTTCACTGTATCGGTAAATGAAGATGCCAGAGTCCCAACCTCATGGTTGCTCTTGATCTCAGGCACCGGTGAACGCAGGTCGCCTTCGGCAAGCGTACCGATACGCCCGACCAAAGAAACAATTGGCTTTGCGATAGGATTCGCAATTCGGAAAGCAAGGATGCAGGAGACTGCAATAAACACAGCGGTTAAAACAACAGTAATTATAAGAGCGCTATAGAAATTGCTCATCATTTCTGAAACATCCGCATTCACGCCAATCGCCCAGCCATCCGCGTTTTGGATCGGAATATAGGCCATAAAAAGGGTTTTGCCCTGTGCCGAATATTGCTGACTGCCTGTTTTTCCGGCAATCGCGCGCTTTACCGCGTCGGCCAGCTGCGTATAGGAAGTGTCTTTCTTTGCATTCTCTATGTAATTCGTTTGATTCTTCACAAGGGAAGCATCTTTAGCTGCAATAACCGTCCCCGTTTTATCAAAGATTGCACTGCTTCCATTTTTGCCTACAGTTGCCGCTTCAATAACTGAGTTGAAGCTTTCTGCCCGAATCAAAGCATATACAATTCCGTCACTGGCAGACATAGTATTTTTTTTGGCGGCTACCGCCATAACCATATCTCCTGTTGAGCTGTCCTTTTGGAAAAAGGGCGACGAAACAACCGTTTTCCCGCGTATTGCATTTTTAAAGAAGTCAGTTTGACTTACATCTACACTATTATCCGACATGCCTTTTGCGTCGGTTGTATGGATTTCCTGAAATCCATACTGTGCTGCCAGCAAGCTCTTTGCCGCCTGAATCATATATGTGGAAGCTGTGTCACTTGTAATGGTTTCATTCTGCGCAATGACTTCAATGGAATTCTGGTATAAAGAGACCTGTTTCTGCACCAGCTGGCTGTAGGCCTTTGCCGCTAAAGAAACTTCATCCTGCATACTGTTGTAGGTATTGCGATATAAAATAAATCCCGAAGTAAGCCCGCAAAGAATGCTGATTACCGTCGAGAGACTGACCAGCCCAAGCAGTAAGTTTTTCTTAATAGACTTTTTTCCTTTTCTTTCCCGCTTTTCTACAGATTTTTTTGGGGTTTTAAATTTCTTCAATTTTTTCATCGTTCATTCCATCTCTTTCCAGCACGTTTCAATTTATAAAAGTTGAAACGTTGCGAAATAGTTTTCCTCCCACTCCACGCGGAATAACTGTACAGGCGCAAATATCCGCCAAGCCAATCAAGCATGCTAAATACTTTATTACCCGTATTAGAAAACACAGGCGGTCAAATTCGCTGCTTTAAGTAACCGCCGATCAAAACGCAATATAAGCCGCTTAGTCCAGTATTTTCGCGGCTTCAAATAGCTGTCTGACGACTTAATCATCGTTCACTTAGGACAAACTGCACGCCTCCATATATAAAGTCCGCCATAGATGATTGGCTCATAGATATGCCCTTATAGATTTATCTGCATTATAATTATCGGTAACAATTAGCAAAATTTAACTGTAAAATTAATTATTTTATATTTTATTTGTAAATTTGTCTAATTTTGACGAACTCAAATAAGGAGGGTATCGCAAAATAAGTGAAACCTCATTTTGCAATACCCTCTTTGCTAAATCCATATATTATCCTTGTACAGCAGCAGCTGACATACTAAGCCTTGTTTATAAGATGATGAGGATTGTTCGAATAACTAAAATATCAGCATAGAACAGTATCATTACCGTGTTTGATTCAGACGCTGCACAATCAGTCCCGCAAGCGCATGACAGGGAGCTTGCTTCATTACAGCGCCGATATCGTACGCGACCATGGGCATACCGTAAACAACGCTTGAGGCTTTATCCTGCCCAAATGTATACGCACCGCTCTTGCGCATTTCAAGAAGTCCCTGCGCGCCGTCGCGCCCCATTCCGGTCAGAATAACGCCTATGGCGCTGCCTCCGGCTGTTTGGGCTACGGAGCGGAACAAAACGTCTACCGACGGGCGGTGACCGCTGACTTTTTCTCCGTCAGTGCATTTCACATAATACCCCTGATAGTCCTTCGCCAGAGTCATATGCTTGTCGCCGGGTGCCAGAAGTGCCTGGCCGGGCTTGACACGGTCGCCGTTCTGTGCCTCCAGCACCGTAAAATTACAGATGCGGTTCATTCTGTCGGCATACATTTTGGTGAAGCCGACAGGCATATGCTGAACGATCAGAATGCCGGGAATGTCGGCTGGGAACTGGCGCAATATTTCCAGCGTGGCTTCCGTTCCGCCGGTGGAAGCGCCGATTGCGATAATGTGCTCATTTCCGTTTGTCCGTTTCAGATCCGGCAGCGGTAGCGCACCGACCGCGGGAACTGTACGCTTAACCTTCGCTGTCGCGGCGATTTTAATTTTTACGGAAAGTTCATTACAAAAAATAGCATAGTCGCTGCCGTTTGCAGACTCGGGTTTTTTTACGAAATCGACCGCGCCCGCGTCAAGTGCTTCAAAAATACCGATATTGATCGCACTGACCAGAATCACAGGCAGCGGATTCACCGGAATCAGCTTTTTCAGAAACTGCGTCCCGGTCATATCGGGCATTTCCACATCCATGGTTACGACATCCGGAGATAGCTCCTGAATTTTTTGTTCCGCTTCTTTCGCGTTGGATGCCGTACCGATGATTTCAAGACCTGTGTCACCCAAAAGGGCATTTTGCAGCGCGGTGCGAAAAAACAAAGAATCATCCACAATCAGTACGCGGATTGCTTTTTTAAGCGACATGAAATAACTTATCCTTTCTGATAAACAGAGGGTTCAATATACAGGAATTTCGAGCTCTCCCTCTGTACCGTCTCTGAGTGTCCTATGAACAGGTAACCGCCGGGTTTCAGTGCATCGTAAAATTTATTGATCAGTGTGTTTCGGGTAGGCTGATCAAAGTAGATCATCACATTCCGGCAGAATATAAGGTCAAAGGGCTGCCTGAAAGCAAAAGGATCCATTAAGTTGAATTTTTTAAATGTGACCTGATTTCTGATTTCTTCACTGAGTACGAAATGATCGCTGCCCTGCTGCTTAAAGTAGTGCCTGAGCCAGCTTTCGGGAACATTTTTCACCGATTCTTTCCCGTAAAGCCCAACCTGTGCCTCCTGCATCACCTTTTCGGAGATGTCTGTCGCGAGCATGCGAAAGTCCCACTCTGATTTTTTCAGACCGAAATAATCCATCATCACCATAATTGTAGTGTAAGCTTCTTCCCCGGAAGAGCAGCCCGCACTCCAAATACGGATGTTTTTCTGACGGTTTGTACGTTCCTGCATAGGCAGAAAAATGTTTTTTAAAAAATCGAAATGCGCCGGTTCACGCATGAAGTAGGTGTGGTTCGTAGTCAGCTTATTCAGCATCGCCGTTACTTCATGGGACTGATTCTGTTTAATTAAGTTAAAATAGTCCGTAAAGTTGGTAAGGCCCTTCGCGGTTAGAACGGAGTACATTCTAGCCTCAATCAGCTGACGTTTATTAATCAGATTAATTCCATAATTACTTTTAATATATGTGACAATATCGTTAAATTCCTTGTCAGTCAAACGAATCATTTGTTTCCTCCCAGCGCTTGAGTACTGCATAGAATTGATATATAGTTATAAGTGCTTCCGGAGCCCCTTTCGGCGCACGCGCAGACGCGCGGCAAAAGCAGCTTCAGGGAGAAAGCCGTGGCATCCACAAAACGCCAAATTTATCAGTTATAGTTGTAAAGATTCAAAATATCCAGAATGATGCTGATGCTGCCGTCACCGAGAATCGCACAGCCGGAAATCCCTGTTTCCTTCAGATCGTATTGGTTGAGATAGGCAGGAAGACCTTTTACAACAACCTGCTGTTCACCAAGAAGACTGTCGGCAAAAATGCAGTACGCCTTTTCATGCGTTTCCACCAGAATGACGATGCCTTCACTGACATCCTGAATCTTGGTTTCCAGACCGAAAACAGAGCTCAGACGAACCAGAGGATAATACTGATTACGAATCATGACGATTTCGTTTTCGTCGGTATCGTGCAAAATTTGGTTGGCGTTTATCTTAAAGAGCTGCTTGATATTATTGATCGGGATTGTAAAGACGCTGTCTCCGACAGAAACCTTCATTCCGTTCACGATCGCAAGCGTAAGCGGGATTTTCAGGATCATTTTCGTACCCTTGCCGGGTTCGCTTGTCAAAGAAACATCGCCGCCGATTTTCTCAACATTCTTTTTCACAACGTCCATACCTACACCGCGGCCGGAGTACTCCGTAACCACTTCATTCGTGGAAAAACCGGGCATCAGAAGGAAGTTATAAATCTCTCTGGTTGAATATTCCTTTTCAGGTTTTTTCAGCATACCCTGCCGTTTTGCCTTCGCCAGAACGCTTTTTTTATCAATTCCTTTTCCGTCGTCCGCAATGGTAATCAGGATTTCCCCGCCGGTATTCTGCGCGGAAAGCGTGACCGTGCCGCGGGCCGGTTTGTCGGTGGCAGCGCGCTCCTCTTTGGTTTCAATACCGTGATCCATGGCGTTGCGCACCAGATGCATGATCGGGTCGCCGATATTGTCGATAATACTCTTGTCAACCTCGGTATCCTCGCCGATTAAAACAAGATCAACGTCTTTATCAAGCTTTTTGCTCATGTCGCGGACAATGCGGTTCATTTTTTGGAACACGCCCGAAATCGGCACCATGCGGATGGACATGACGATTTCCTGCAGCTCGTCCGTCAGTTTCCTCAGCTGGCGCGAAGCTTTGGTGTCACCGTTGTCAGCACCGCCGCTCTGCTCGGCGGTGGCGCTGGTGACCATGGATTCGGTGATAACAATTTCGCCCATCAGATCCATCAGGCTGTCTAGCTTCGAAAGATTGACGTTGATCAGATTCTGCTTCACCGCAGTATGGGTTGCCGTGGATTGTTCCGCTTGCTGCGGTTGGTCTTTTTCCGTTTTTGCCTGAACATTTTCCTGTTCTTTCTTTTCCGGCGGCATTAGCACCGTATAGTTTTTCGTGTAAACAAAGTTCTCAATCACTTTCAGCACACTGTTCATTCCCGTTTCCTCTTTGAATGAAACAAGGAATCCGTTTTTGCCGATCTCTTCCGCGCTGGACGGATTGGACTCGATATCCTGCGGAATATACTTGATTTCCTGAACGATTTCGGTAATCGCCTGAACCAGCATCACCGCGCGCAGATTTGTCATTTCCGTATCTTCCTCAAAGAAAACGCGGACGGAATACGGGTACTCGCTGTCGAATCCTGAAGCATCCGAAACCTCCGTGCGAGCGGGAGCTTCCTGAGCCGCTTCGACAGCTGCCTTGGGCTGCTCCGCTGGAGCAGGCGTTTTTTCAGCTTCCTGCGTCGGCGCACCGGAAATCTTTTTTAGGAAATCATTAATTTCCTGCTCAAAAGTGCCGATATCTGTAGTAAGCGGCTCGTTGTTTTCAACCTTTGCAATTTCATCTTTGATAAAGTCGCTTGATTTAAACATGAGATCGAAAAGCTCATTATTGAATTTGGGATCAATTCCATTTTCCCTGACATAAAAAAACAGATCTTCTACTTTATGAGAAATGGTCGCAAGACTGTTGAACTGCATCATTGCAGACGACCCTTTGATGGTATGCATGATACGAAAGATCTCATTGATGCTGTCTGTATCAAACGCGTTGGCCTTCTCGCACTGAAGCAGTATTTCATCAAGATGTTCCAGAAGGTCGTTCGCTTCAAATAAGTATACTTCAAGCATTGATTCCATGTTATTATCCATTTAATGTCACCGCCTAATAAACTTTTATAACTACTATATCGAATCGAATCCCATAAAATTAACTGCCAGATTTTATTTTTTGAGGTGTTTTTATGCCTGACAACATTAGAATTACTACTCCAATCCCCCTGCAGGAGGGTATCGGTCGCATTTCCCAACTGAAAAACCCGGGTGCTATGCAAGGTGTGGACGCCTCCAAGGTCGCGCAGTCCAACACGGGAACCATGGGGCAAAATGAAGGATTTGAATTTTTGCTGAGCCGAAATTCCGTTTTCAGCAAATTTATAGAACAGCTTGCCCAAACACCCGAGCTTTCACAAAATATGAAAAAAATTGTGCTCGACCTGTTTGGAAAAACGGAGTCCGCGCGTACAGAAAATCTTTCTGCGACGATGACCCAGCTGGCCGACACCATGAAAATGGAACCTGAGGATATGCTGACAAATCTTGAATTTCTGGGTGCCAACCAAACGAAGTTCTCGGGAAAGGCCTTTGACACGCTGCGTGAATTGTTGGCGCAGTTTCCGACCGACGCGGCCAAAGAAAAGCTGGCTGAGTTTTTAAAAGCCTACGACGGCTTTTTTTCCATCGGCAGCACAACAGAGGCAATCGCCAGGGAACTAAACATCATGCGGCAGCAAGTACCCATGCCATACAGCGGTCAGCTGCAGGAACTGACAAACCAGCTGGTTACCGACCATCCGGTCGAAAACATGAATCAAAATCTGACGTTGCTGAAAGAAAAGATTATTCCGTTTCTGTCTTCCTATGTAAGCACAACAAACGACTTTGGCCGTGTACGGGATAATATCACGCTGCTTGTGCACGATCTGGCCCAGCTAAACATCAGCAGCCGTGATGAACTGTCCGAAAAATTCCATTCTCTTCTTGATTATTTACGGTTTGACCTGAACTTTTCCGCTGCAAAGACCGAAAATATTAAGGCACTGTTCATTGAGCATTTAAACCAATCGCCCGAAAAACCGCAGAACGCGTTTTTTGAATCACTGGTGAGAGCCTTGGCGGAAGGTTCCCAGCACAGTCCCTCACAGCTGAGTCAGTCGCTGTATAAAGATGCAGTGTCTTCCATGCTTTTGGACAACAGTGTGTACATGCCGTTTCAGCACATGTTCCTTCCCGTTAATTACCACGGACAATTTATGTTCAGCGAAATCTGGATTGAGAAAGACGACAACGCTGAGAAAAAAACCGGCTATACCGCGGACGCCGGCAAAACAACCCGGATGCATCTAACTTTTGATATTAAATCTCTCGGGTATTTTGAGGCCACTATTGAGCTGAACCAGAAAAAAGCACAGGTTCGCCTGAATTGTCCGGCAGAGCTTTCTGCAGACACGAAGCGAATCAGCGACAATATCACGGAAATATTTGCCCGAAACGGATTGGATGCCGATCGGGTTGACATAACTACCGGCAAATCGCCGACCGTTTCCCAGCAGATCTTAAATAAGATTTATGAAAGGAAGAATATCGTCGATGTCACAATTTGAAAATACACAGCGCGCCGCGGCGCTGAAATACGGCGCGGATTCTTCACACAGCGCGCCCGTGGTCGTCGCTTCCGGGCTGGGATATGTCGCACAGAAAATTATTGACCTTGCGCAGGACAGTGAAGTGCCGGTCTACCGGGACGATGCGCTTGCTTCTCTGCTTTCTCAGCTTGAGGCCGGCAGTGAAGTACCGCCGGAACTCTATCAGGCGGTTGTGGATATATACGTCTATTTTTTAAACTATAACGAAAATCCTGAAACGAATGCGCCGGCCGCGGAATAGCCGCTGGGTGTTGTAGACTAAAATTTTCCTGCACACACTAATTATTACGAAAACCAGCCGATATATATTTTGTATTATAAAATTCATTCGCTGCCGTCCGGCGCCGAAAGGCAGTAATAATCCGCCGCGACGGCAGCGGCAGAAGTGGTGAATTAAGATGGAAAACAAAGAAGAAAAAGGGGTTCTGAAGGGCAGAGCTTCCGCTATAGAGAACACGGCAGGTGAGAAATATCTTACCTTCTTTATTGATGAACAGCTGTTTGCAATCAAAAGCAGCTATGTCGTCGAGATTATCCGTATTCAGCCTATTACTTTGATGCCCAAACTCCCTCCCTATGTGAAGGGCGTTATCAATTTAAGAGGAAAAATTGTCACACTGATTGACTTGAGAATCAAGCTGAACAAACCCGAGCTGCCGTACAACGAAAGGACCAGCATTATCGTTGTGGAGGCAGACGAATTCAGTGTTGGCTTTATTGTTGACCGTGTAAACGACGTCGCAAATATTGTGCAGAGCCAGATCAGTGAAACCCCGAAACTTGGTAAAGACACACTGACGAATTATGTTACGGGAATTGCGACGCTGGAGGACGGAGTCGCTATGGTTCTGAGTGTTATGAATCTGCTGTCTGAAAAAGATGTTGATGTAAAACCGACCGTGGCCGATGCGCGTGCGCTCGGGGCATAAGGGCGATCCATTTTCTACTGACAGAATTTAGGAGGCGTTTCTTATGTTGCCGTTAACGAAAGAATATCTTCATTCAACCTGTGAAATTATTTCGCCGCAAGGCCAGCTTATCTGTACCGGAACACTGGACGATATTTCGCAGGATACCATTCAGATCGGCAGGCAGCAGGATGTTCTGCCAATTCTTCATTGCGATACTTTTGTTACAATTCATGTGCTGGGCAGTTCGCTCGAATCAAAATCTCTTGTCGGAAAAGTTTATCTTTCAACAGACGGAATGATGCGTATCATTGAGGTTCAGAACGTCTCTGACTTTGAACGGCGCGACTTTTTCCGATTGAAGCTGAGAATGCCGACACAGGCATATTTACTGAATCAGAACGATGCCGAAGCCATCCAGTTATTCCCTGTTACTTTAACAGATTTAAGCCTGGGCGGATGTATGATTGAAACAAAAAAAGAGCTGCAGGTTGAAAGCCGCGTTGTGGTTGCTCTGCCGCTGACCGATTCCCGGCTGTCTTTCACCTGTCAGGTTCAGCGCGTACCGGAACCGGATGGGCCGAAACTGTTTTATGGATGCATGTTTCTGGAAGTCAGCAAACGACAGAGCGATCTGCTCTGTAAATTTATCTTTGAAAAACAAAGGGAACAAATTCAGCAGGCGCGAAGTCATTTTGATTCCGAGCCATAAATAATATGAGGTGATAGAATGAATCGTGTAGCGGAAACCGCTGTGCAGGAGGACGAACTGTCTTCCAATGAAATGAAAGGAAAATTTCTTACTTTTCTGACGGACGAGCAGTTGTTCGGCATCCCCATTGCCGATGTTGTGCAAATCATTGGGATTCAGGAAATCACTCCTATCCCCAACTCCCCCGCTTACGCGAAAGGGGTTATTAATCTGCGCGGCAGTATTATTCCCGTAATTGATATTCGCGTGCGCTTCGGAAAAAGCGAGTCGGTTTACGGGGAGCGGACTTGTATTATTGTCACGCAGCTTGAAGAAACGCTGATCGGATTCATTGTCGACTCCGTCGACGAAGTAACGACAATTGAAGATGATAATATTTCTCCCCCTCCGGTTGTTTCAAAGGATCGCACAAACGCGTATCTTGCCGGAATCGGAAAACTGGAAAATAAGGTCGTATTGCTCCTGAACACCGAGAAAATATTGAGCGAAGCTGAAATTGAAAAAGTGAATAACGCTGTGGAAGATTTAACAAAAAAAGAGGATGAAAATAAATGAAAACAAAGCATTACTTGGCGCTTTACCTCGGGTCATGCGCAATCGTAGCTTTTGCGGCAGGCATCGCCGCCACTCTGCTTTTTCAAAGTACCGCATCACCGCTGATTCCCGCCGCAATTCTGGTTGTCCTTTTAGCGATTGTAATTGTAATAAGCTTTCTCTTTGGAAAGAAACTCGCTAAGCCTATCGTTGAGATGACAGAGGTCGCCAATCAGATGGCCGAAGGAAATCTTAATGTTGAAGCCCACCATGCAATCGGCGACTTGGGGCGCCTGGCGGCTGCATTGAACAACTCTATAACGGTACAAACAGAGTACATATCCGAAATTTCTGCATGCCTGGATTCCTTCGCGCAGGGGCGCTTGGATATACAAATTGAACATGAATTCAAGGGCAGCTATGTACAGATTAAAACCGCGCTGGACAAAATTATGGCTATGCTGAACACCAGCATGAATTCTATCAGCCGCTCTTCCGATGAAGTAGCAAGTGGCTCTGAACAGGTTTCACACGCTTCACAGGCGCTTGCACAGGGTGCCACAGAACAGGCCAGTGCAATTGAGCAGCTTTCCGCAACCATCACCGATATTTCAGAGCAAGTCAAACAGAATGCTTCAGACGCTTCAGACGCAAACAGAGCGTCCTCCGACGCACAGACAAAGATACAGGACGTTTCAGAGGAAATGAAGCAAATGCTGGAATCCATGGGTGAAATAACGGAGACTTCAAACAAAATTTATGATATTATCAAGACGATTGACGACATTGCACGCCAGACCAATATTCTTGCCCTAAACGCGGCTGTTGAAGCAGCCAGAGCCGGTGCGGCCGGTAAGGGCTTTGCCGTGGTCGCCGATGAGGTACGCAGCCTTGCCAGCAAGAGCGCCGAAGCAGTACAGGATACAACCAGTCTGATTGAAAACTCCATTGCGGCTGTTGAAAAAGGAAAGACCATCGCAGATAAGACAGCAATGACGTTAAAAGAAGTAATTGATGCAAACTCTGTATCCACTGAATTGATCAACAGAATTTCCACGGCTTCCAACGCGCAGGCAAGTTCTATCGGGCAGGTTACACTGGGCGTTGAGCAGATTTCCGCGGTAGTACAGACAAACTCCGCAACCGCAGAGCAGAGCGCCGCCTCCAGCCAGGAAATGGCCGAACACGCAAAGCTGCTGAAATCCCTGGTGAAGCAGTTCTCATTAAAATCTGTTTCTTAATTTCTTTTGATGCAGTTTTTCACTGATTTTAAAACACCCTTAAGAAATCGGGAAATAATTAAGTGGACTAACCGAAAGGGCTTGCTGTCTGTGAACTACAGGCGGCAAGCCCTTCGTATGCTCTCTTGCTGCTGCACTCGATGCAATTGATTTGAAAAGAAGAAAGCGGCCCCATTTTTTTTGGGTTTTATTTTTATTGCTATAAATTTGGGGGGGTTTA
>JAEZGM010000001.1 GCA_023416955.1 Bacillota bacterium
CCAACCTGCGGCCAGCCGTATCCGCCGGAAATGTTGGAACAGATGCGCGGCAATTTCAATGCTGCCAAAGCGGAAAAGCAGGCGCAAATGATTGCCCGCGGTAAGGAATTGTCCGCCACCCGAGGCGGCCTTGCCAAGCAGGCGGAAGCCGATCGTGCTGCCGCCCAGCAGAGCCGTGCCGAAGCGGAACACCTGCAGCAGAAGCTGACCGCCTTGCAGAAAATGCTGGTCACGCCGCCTGCTTGGGAAACCACAGCCGACTGCCAGAAACGGCAGTCGGAAATTGCCGCACTGGAACAGGATTTGCAGAAAGTTTCGTCTGCTGCTGACACGCAGATTCAGAAATTGGAAGCCGAACTGGTACCGGTGGAACAGCAGATTCAGGCGGTCACCGCCCGGCAGTCCAACGCCGAACTGCTCAAAAAGCAGGATGCCCGCATTTCTGAACTGAGAGCTGAGGAAAAGAAACTGGGTGTGCAGCTTGCCGAGTTTGACAGCCTGCTGCATCTGGCCGACCGCTTTGTACAGCTGAAAGCCACCGATGTGGAAGCCAAAGTCAATGGCTCCTTCCGCTCGGTTTGTTGGAAGTTGTTTGAATTACAGGTCAATGGCGGCATCAAAGCCTGCTGTGAAGCGCAGGTGGACGGCAAGGATTACGGCAGCCTCAGCAATGCGGAGCGCGTCAATGCCGGGTTGGATATTGTGGACACGTTGGGGCAGAAAATGGGCTTGGTGCTGCCGGTGTGGGTGGACAACAGTGAAAGTGTGCAAAATCTTTTGCCAATACAAGCGCAGATAATTCAAAACATTGTACCTCCGACATGGGACAAGCTGGGAAAGATTGCTCAGACTGCATTGGTTGAAAAGTACAGTTCGGAGGAATTAGCTCGTGCCAAATATGAAGAACCCAATAAACGGATGCGAACGGAGGTACTGAAATGAGTCATTTTTCACAAATGACCGATGCACAACTGAAAAATATGCTTTTGCGGCTTAATAACTGCGCCGACGCAAGCCGCATTGCGCAAGCACCAAAACTCATTTCAGAGCTTATTCAGGAATACAGTTACAGAATTGCTGATGCTATTGGAACAATTGATGCAACCAGTGCACCATTGATTTATGTAACGCTTTCATCCTATAAAGATGAAATTGAAAACATTTTTCCGGATGTTTCTAAAGACGCTGGATATATCAATGCAATAACGAGTAGACGAACGGTTGTCATTAATAAAGATGAGCTTACAAGGCAATTTCATAAGAATGAAAGTGAGGACAAAGAATCATGAGTGAAACAACAAACAAGCCTGCAGTGCAGGTACAGAACCCATCTGTTGATATTAAACTGGACGGCAACGTCTTTTCCGGATGGCATGAATTTCAGGCCGCCGGAAAAATGGCCGCCGCGCTGTCCCAAAGTACGATTGTGCCGCGGGATTATCAGAAAAACCCCGGTAACTGCCTGATTGCGCTCGATATGGCCAGCCGCATGGGTACCAGCCCCATGATGGTGATGCAAAATCTGTACATCGTCAATGGCCGTCCGGCGTGGAGCACGCAGTACATTGTGGCCATGATTAACTCGAGCCGCAAGTACAAAACGGAGCTGCAGTACGATCTGACAGGCTCCGGAGACAGCCTGCAATGCACCGCATGGGTCCTTGATAAAAGCGGCCACAAAGTGACCGGCCCCACCATCACCATGCAGATGGCAAAAGATGAAGGCTGGTACGGCAGGAACGGCAGCAAGTGGAAGACCATGCCGGAAGTCATGATTCGGTACCGTGCCGCTTCCTTCTTTGGACGGCTCAACTGCCCCGATATGATGATGGGAATTTACAGCACGGATGAAGTGATTGAAATGACTCCTGACCAGTATTCGGTGGTTGACGCAGAAGTTAAAGAGAAAGCCAACCAGCAGCCGCTGGACATCAAGCCGGAGCAGATTGACAAGGAAACCGGAGAAGTCAAGGAGCCGCAGAAAGCCGCTTTGGAAGCGCCTGCTGAAACAGTAGAGCCGCCCGAAAAACGGCCGGCAGAAAAAGTATCAGCGAAGCCCTCCGCACCCGCCGAGCAGGACGGCCAGCAGACGTTTGACCCGGGCTTTTGAGGATGATACAGGTACATTGTTTAGCGTCCGGCAGCGCTGGAAACAGTTACGCGGTTGACGATGGCGAAACCGTCCTACTCTTGGAAGCGGGCATCCCCGCAAAAAAGATTTGCAGCGGCTACTTAAAGTTACTTCCGCGCGTAGCCGGGTGTCTGATTTCACACGAACACGGCGACCATGCCAAGGGTGCGGCGGCACTGTCCGGCCGGGGGATTGACCTCTACATGACGGCAGGAACGCGGGCGGCACTTGGAACATTCAGATGCCCCTATCATGTTCACACCGTGCGGGCGCAGGAACAGTTTCCTGTTGGCTCTTGGAACGTGATGCCGTTTGATACAGAGCACGACGCGATGGAGCCTGTTGGCTATCTTATGCAGTCAACTGTCACGCATGAAAAGTTGTTGTTTGCAACCGATACTTATTACATCAAATACCGCTTTTCCGGCGTCAGCATCTTCATGGTCGAATGCAATTACAGCCTTGAAATTCTGCGTAAAAACATAGAAGCCGGACGCGTGCCGGAGAATCAAAAGAAGCGCCTGTTGCACAGCCATTTCAGCCTGGAACACGTCGTGGATTTCTTTCGGCAGACCGACCTTTCGGCGGCACGGAAAATTTATCTGCTGCACGCTTC
>JAEZGM010000026.1 GCA_023416955.1 Bacillota bacterium
AAAGAGAGGGTGTAAATATGGATACATTTTACTACTTGATTCAAAATACACTTCCGGTAGCTATTCCGTTGCTTTTGGTGGCACTTGGAGGTATGTTTAGTGAACGAAGTGGTGTCATAAATATTGCCCTTGAAGGGATTATGCTATTCGGTGCATTTTTTGGCTGCCTATTTGTTTATTTTATGAAAGGCTCACCCATGAATGCACAGTTGATATTAATTCTCGCCATGCTCGCTGCGGCTGTTTGTGGGTTACTGTATTCTATGCTGCTGGCATTTGCAGCTGTTAATATGAAGGCTGATCAGACCATTACCGGAACGGCATTAAATATGCTGATTCCAGCTGCAATCCTGCTGTTTTCAAAAATGTTCTTCAATAGTGATGGCATTACAACAGATGTGAACTTTTATATTAAAAAAGTACCAGCACTGGGCGATATTCCAATCATCGGCAGGTTGTTTTTCCAGAATACCTACCTCACTGTTTATTTGGGAATTTTGTTACTTGTAATTTCAACAATAATCTTTTATTTGACAAGGTTTGGGTTGAGACTTCGTGCATGTGGAGAACATCCACAGGCCGCTGACTCAGTCGGTATAAATGTATACGCTATGCGCTATTCTGGTGTCGGCATATCAGGTATCTTGGGTGGTATTGGAGGGTTCTTCTATGCAGTCGGCATTATGAACAGCAACATTAATGGTCATACCGGCGTTGCGGGATTTGGTTTCCTGGCATTGGCAGTAATGATTTTCGGACAATGGAAACCGCTGAAGATATTACTTGCAGCATTATTCTTCGCATTCCTTCGTACACTGGCTTACTCTGTTTCACTAATCCCATTTCTGGATGCCTTGAATATCAATCAAACCTTTTACAAAATGTTGCCTTATATCGCAACCATGATTGTCCTTGCATTTACTTCACAGAAATCAAGGGCTCCAAAAGCGGAAGGAATTCCTTATGATAAGGGCTTGAGATAATTATTATTATGATTTTAGAAATACAGTCCTGATTTACCGTGATAGTGTCGAACCAGCCAGATACTTATCTGGCTGGAATATTGTAAAGAGGAAAGAAGAAATTAGATCAATCGGAGTTCTTCTAAAGTTTTTTTCAGTAGTTGAAACTGCTCAGATGATATTTTTATTACATTTCTTCCAGATGAAATAAACCCTTCTCTTACAAGCTTATTAACTGTTCGGCAGATTGTTTTTTCGGAGAAACCTGTTTCATCTGCTATTTCACTATACTTTTTATAAATTGTAATCACCGGTTTCCCGGGTGTCATATTAATAGAATAATTATATAGATAAATTAGTAGCCGTTGATAGGAATTAAGAAATAAATACTCGCGGTTTATCTTGGACTCTTGTGTAAGTTTATAGGCAAGCAGGCGGCAAATTATGTTTACGGCTTCGATATCACATTGCATCCAGCTTAAAAAGTCTTTTACACCTATGGCAATAAGTGTTGACTTTGTTTTGGCAATAATATTTATCTGATAATTGTTTTTATTTGTTAGTGCCTCAAATTCACCAATTATATTTACAGGATTTAATTCAATAAAATTGTATGTAACATCAGGTTCGAAGGCATCAACACCCTGCAACTTTCCAGTGATATGAATGTATACTTTATCTGCTTTTTGATCAGTGGATATTAATGTCTGACCAGGCACCAGATTCTTAGTGGCAGATCGATCTGTTATATATTTAGGAGCATTCTTAAAAAAACTTATAAGCATTTGCTTGTCTTTATCTGATACAATAAGTGGTAAGACATCGGATAAATTAAACATTTTCATAACCTCGTAAAGTAAGAATTATTGGTACGTTATTATTAATAATTATTAGCAGTTCAGATTAAACTATAAGCAAAAAAATCATAATTAATAATCATTTTATATTAATTCAATAAAATTTCAACAAACAATGAGTATATATTTTATTGACTATAAAAAATAATACAATTATAAGTGAGTGTATACGAATGTGTCGATTTAAAGAATATAATTTAAAAGAATTTTTCATAAAGATACTTATAGTATGTATAGGTGTTACATCAGCAGCATGTGGGGTTGCAATTTTTTATACTTTGAATATCGGAACTGATCCTGTATCTGTATTTGTAGATGGTCAGCACCAAATATTTAGGCTTAGCTATGGTTCTGTAAATTTGATTGACAGTTTAGTTTATTTTGTTGTTATCCTTATTTTTAGCAGAAATCTGGTTAACCTGGCAACCTGGATTTCAGGCTTTGCAATGGGACCGCTGATAAACCTGTTTACTGGGATGTTTAGTAAATTAATAATACCTGAAGGGACATTTACTCTTCAATTTACGGCTTTTAGAGGCTTTGTATTTATACCTCCTGGGCAAGATTATTTAGTAAGGCTGTTAATGTTGATACCTGCAGTAATTTTACTTGGCTGCGGCTTAGGGCTATACTTATCTGCAAATATGGGGGCAGCCCCAGTTGATGCGTTGGTACTTTTTATTTCGGGGAAGTTAAAAAAGCCCCTTAAAGAAGTTAAGATTGCTTTTGACTTTGTTGTGGCAATAATTGGTTCCATTTTGGGCGGAGTAGTCGGCGTCGGTACAATTGTAGCAATTGCAATGACCGGTCCAATTATAAATTTAACGATAAAAACAGTGGGAAGACTAAATAAAACGGTCATATGAAATAGATGTAACCAAGGAAGAGTCATAAGGGATGAATATTATTGCACCTGCTGATGGTGAGGTGTTTGATGGACACAAAGAATCCCTGTATAATAAAATTGAAGCGAAGGTAATAAACGTTGATGGTAATATGTTACTCTTGAAAGGATGAACAATATGATACTTGATTTACTGAAAAAGCGAAAAAGTGTAAGAAACTTCACAGGAGAAGAGGTTCCGGATGAAGTTACTAATTATGTTCTTGAAGCCGGGAGGTTGTCACCATCTGGTGGAAACCAACAGCCGTGGAAATTCGGATTGATAACAAA
>JAEZGM010000022.1 GCA_023416955.1 Bacillota bacterium
AGTGTAATATTCGTTTGTTTGACTGCCGGGAAGGAGGACATATGCAAAGTCAGTCAAACATTGTAACGGCGCTCTATTGCCGCCTTTCACGGGATGATGATGTTCAGGGGGACAGCAACAGTATCGCTAATCAGAAAAAGCTGCTTTCCAAATACGCGAAGGAATACGGTTTATCCAACACAAAATATTTTGTGGACGACGGGTACACGGGTACGAATTTCAACCGTCCGGGCTTTATCGAAATGATAGAGGCAGCGGAAGAAGGCTATATTGGGTCAATTCTGGTAAAGGACATGTCGCGTCTTGGCCGGGATTATCTGCAAGTGGGATTTTACACGGATAATTTCTTTCCTGAACACAATATCCGGTTTATCGCGGTCAATGACGGCGTAGACAGCGCGGAGGGTGAAAACGAGTTTGCTCCCTTCCGTAATATCATGAACGAGTGGTACGCCAGAGATATTTCCCACAAGGTGCGAAGCTCCCAAAGATTGCGCGGCAGCGCGGGCGTTCCTCTCTCTCTGCCCCTTTACGGCTACAGGAAAGACCCGGACAACCCCAAAAGCTGGGTGATCGACGAAGAAGCGGCGGTTGTGGTGAGGCGCATCTACCAATTGTGCATCGACGGCTTCGGTATTGAGAAAACCGCCGCGATACTGGAACGGGATAAAATCTTGAAGCCCACGGAGTATTGGAAAAGCAAGGGTGTCCGCAAGCCGGGGAAAAAATCCACCGTCAGGGATAGCCCCTACTGCTGGTGCAAAACCACGGTTGAAAAAATCCTTTTGGCGCGTGAGTACGTGGGAGACACCGTCAATTTCAAGACCTATTCCAAGTCGTTCAAGAATAAGCGGCGGTATGAGAATCCGGAAGAAAACCATGCGATCTTTGAAAACACCCATGAGGCGATCATCGACCGCCAGACGTGGGAAATGGTGCAGCGTATCCGGGCGGGAACCAAACGGAGACAACCGAAGAATACCGAAAAGCACATGTTCGCCGGACTTCTGTACTGTGCCGATTGCGGCTGCAAGCTCCATTTCAACGTCAACCATCCGCACACGGAGCTTCAATATTTCAACTGTTCCAATTATCGCGGCAATCGTGGAACCTGCAATAGTACCCATTACATACGGGCTGACGCACTGGAACAAGTCGTGCTTCTGGATCTCCAGAGAATGACGCAGTTTTTACAGGACAAAGAGGAAGACTTCGTAAAGCTGCTGATGGACAAATCCGTGCAGGAAGCGCAGCGGGAAAGCAAGCGTCAGGAGAATGAAGTCGCCAGCATGATTGCCCGTTGTCATGAGCTCGACGAGCTTTTCATCAAAACGTATGAGGACAACGCCAGCGGTAAGCTCTCCGATGAGCGGTTCATGATGATTAGCAAGCGCTATGATGACGAACAAATTTCTCTCAAAAAGAAAATCTCCGCCATGCAAGCGGAGATTGATGCGAAAAAACGGCACAAGAATAGCGCAGCCAACTTTCTACGGATTGTACGAAAATACACCGAAATCGAAGAGCTGACCCCGACCATCGTAAACGAGCTGATTGAAAAGATAGTTGTTCATCAGTCGCAAGGTACGGGTAAGAACAAGACGCAGCAGCTTGAAATCTACTATAACTTTGTTGGCGTTCTGGATATGCCACAGATGCAGGCGCTCCCTCAGAGCGTGACCGTCGATACACGTCAGGGCGTGGCGGTTGAGTATATTACCAGAAAGGCCGGATAACGAAAATAGGAGCAACCTTTCGGTTACTCCTATTCACGGAATGTTCAGTATCGTTATGAACATTCGACATGGTGCGCGAGACGGGACTTGAACCCGTACGAGAAACTCACACGCCCCTCAAACGTGCCTGTCTGCCAATTCCAGCACTCGCGCGAATCAGCGAGATTTATTATATCATCATTATCTTGTGCTTGTCAACACTAATTTATCATTTTTTAAAAAATTTGTCGATCGTTGTCTGAAACGTCTCATAAGTCATCATACTGTTCAGTACACCAACCAGCGAATTCGCCGCAAGATGCTCCGGCAGATCGAGATTTTTCAGCAAAATGCGGCGCCGTTCCGCACTGTTCTCCCCACCAGAAAGACCCGCAAGGTACAAGTCTGTTTTCGTGATCTGCCTTCTCTCCGGTTCTTCCATACAGTCACAGGTCACACCCGCGCGTTTCAGCGCTTCCACAATGGATTCTACGGGTACGCCCTCCACGCCGAGTTTGCCCTCTTTCGAGACTTTCTCCTTACGCTTTTCCTTGCCCAGAATGTCGGGAATATAGGCATGCTTAATCTTTTCCGCAGGAATGGAGCCGGTAAGGTAGTTGCGGATTAAAAAGCCCGCAGAGTCGCTGTCCGTCAGTACCAGAATGCCGCGGCTATCCGCCAGCTGCCGAATTAGCTTCATCTGCTCTTTATCCTTAAAAATACGAAATCCTCCGGTTTCTATAATGAGGCCGTCTATAATGGATGACAGCTTTATTTTATCGTATTTTCCTTCTACAATGACGGCTTCTTTTACTTTTATCACGCGGTTTTCTCCTGTTCTGCAATCATTAATAGCTGGGCGATCAGTTTTTCCATGACCAGCCGCCGGTCACCGCGCGCGCTTTTCAGCGCCGTATCGGCTTCAAGCAAAGCGCACAAGCTTTCCCGCAGCATGACGGTGGTAAGGCGTTTTGAGTCGCGCTCGGCGTTTGTCAGGCGAAATTCCTTTCGGGCATAGTCAAAATACTTTGCCGGTTCAACCGCGGAAAAGCCGCTTTGTACGGAAATACGCAAGCGGTATAAATCCACATAGGCGGAAGAAAGCACCGCCAGGATCGAAACCGGCTCTTCATTCTGATAAAACAGCAAATCCAGCACTTCGTAAGCCCTGTCGTACTGACCGGAAAGAATCGCTTTGGAAAGGTCATAAACGCGCGCTTCCAGGTTCTTTACAACAAGGCGGTCGATTGTCTGCGCTGTAATCTCTCCCGTTCCTGTAAAGGAGCAAAGCTTTTCCAACTCGTTCATCAACGATTGCAGGTCATTTCCGCTGTAACGAATGATTCGGCCCGCATTCTGCCGCGAGAGGTCACAGCCTCGCTTCGTTGCGGCTGTGCAAAGCATCTTTTCAAGGTCGAGATTTGACCGTCTGGAAAGCTGCAGCGTCGAGCCGTATTTATTGGCGAGAGTCAGAAACTTCTTCCACTTTTTCGCCGTTTTGAGGTCAACTTCCACGGAGGGCAGATAAATGACCAGTACCGTCGATTCGGGGATGCTTTCCACGATTTGCTCCAGCTTGCTGAGTTCCCCCGTGCGAAGGCTCTCCACATTCAGATCAGAGACCGCCACGCATTTTCGCTCCGCCATGAACGGAAGCGCCTCTACCGCCGCCGCAACCGCGTCCATACCGGCTGTATCGCCTTCAAACCGCTGATAATTAAAATCTTCAAAGGCGGTGCCTTTCGCTTTTGCAATCAATTTCTGCGCATAGCGTACGACAAGGCTGCTTTCTTCGCCGTATAGAACATACAGGTTTGAAAAGTTCGACCTTTCAATTTGCTTTTTCAGTTCCGCTTCTGTGATTTCAGGCACACTATTCCCTCCTTATTTGTACTGTTTGATCGCCTTTGACCGCGAGCACGATGTTCCCGTTTCCAGCCGTCAGAATCGGATTTAAATTTCTCACTTTTGCAAGTTCCGCATTTAAGTCCTGCTCATCCAGTGAAAAAACGGTAACCACGGGATTCCATCCGGCTTGATTTTTTGGTACGGAGTCGGCAACGAGAAAATCTGAGTTCAGCCACTCCGGCGGAAGCTGGTCCGGCTCCGCCCCACTTGGCAGAATCAAAACGGAAATCGTATTGACGATAAGCCTTACCGCGCTGCCGCTGCCGCATGAAACGGTATCAAGCGTAATATCATCCCATAATTTAGTCTGTGCGGCATTTGTGTAAAAATCGGCCTTTTGAACGTGAGGAAGCGATACCTGCAAAAATCCGTCGATATAATCGCTTTCCCGCATGACAAAACGTGCCGGAGTAAACTGATCTATCAGCTCCGCGCAATTGACGGACTCCTCCCGTTCCTGCGTGATCAGCTGGATGTAGTCCAACTTTGTGATTCCCTGCGCTTTGAGGTATCTGCTGACAGATGAAGAAGAGAATCCCCCACTGCCAATCACCGCGGCGCGGCCGTTCTTCGTTACCACTATGGATTCGGCGCTTCCCACGTCCAGCACCGCAACACGCGTTACATCACGCATGGAAAGCCGATAGGAAAAGATGCCGAATAAAAGCAGGATACAGGAAAGGAGCGCCGTCACGCGCCGCAGCCGCCTTGAATTACCCATTAAGAGCGTCAGCGCAGCCAGAAGCATTGTTCCAGCAAGCCAGATCAATACGAACCCATAAGAGGCTGAAATGCTCGCGTACGGTATCTGTGCCAGCCAGTGAGCGCTTTTCTGCATATATTCCGCCAGCAGGCCGGAAACCAGCGCAAAGGGCATTGCCAAGTAGGACTGCGGTGCAATCAAGTTCATGACCGCGCCAATCGCGGCAAAATTCATCATAACCGTGGACGGCACCAGCTCCAGCACGTTTGCGAGCGGCGCAATCAGCGACACGCTCCCAAACGAAACAATGCCAATCGGAAGCGTAAAGAACATCGCCGCGAATGTTGTGGCAAGCGCACCGTTTACGCCGTGAACCAGCCGTTTTCCTCTTTTTATTTTTGAACATTTTTCATTTAAATATGTTGTAATGTTATTGGAATACAGAATCAAACCAAGCGTTGCCAAAAAAGAAAGCAAAAGGCCGATGTCCGCCGCGGCGTACGGATTCACAAGCGCGATGAGCAGAACGGAAACGCCGAGCGAAGTCAGAGAATCCGCCTGCCGCGACAGCATCATTCCCAACAGGTACAAAAGGCACATCACCCCGCTGCGCACCACGGAGGGCACAAAGCAGGTAATCGCCATAAACGCCAGCACACCGCACGCGGCAAACGGCGCGGAAAGCTTTTTCGGCACCCGGAGAAACAACAGAAGCATCAGAATCAATTCCGCCATTGTAGACATGTGTAAACCGGATACGGAAAGAATATGCGAAATCCCGATGGTGCGAAAATCATTCGAAACCTCGTCCGACAGGCTGGTCACGTCTCCAAATACCACGCCGTTGACAAGCGCCGCCTGCTCCGGCGGCAGCATTTCCCGCACGGATTTCAGCAGACTGCTCCGCAGCTTGAGCGCGTAGTAGTACGGGGGCTTGTCCGTAGGCGGAGTAATCCGCACATTCTCGTATTCATATAAATACGAAAACAGCATAATCCCTTTTGACGCGTAGTAACTGCGGGAGGAATAGCCCTCCCCGCCCGACGGAAGAAACAGGTGCACTTTCCCCGTGATGCGGGAATATGGCTCCACGTTGAGCGCGTTCTGGCAGGACAGCCGGATTTTCATGTTTTTAGGCGCACCGGGCAGCGAGCAATCCGTGACCTTTACCGTATAATAAGTGCGGTTGTACGCCTGGTACGGCAGCTCGCAGACGACACCTTCGATCACCGCGTCTTTGTCCGCCAGCGCCTGCGCCGGCAGGACAGCCGACTGCGTGTACACCGAAAAGCTCCCGAAGGCAAGCGACATGGTCAGAAACGCGAGCGGGAACACCCCGCCGGCGCGCGCCGATGGAATAAAAAGCGCCGCGATGAAAAGACCTAAGCAAATACAGGCCAGCGGCAACGCCCACCCGGAGCCGACAAAAACAGCGGCCGCCAGTGTCAGCAGATAACAAAATCCAACCAACGCAAGCGGCCGCTTCATCGCAATTCCTCCGTACAGAATTAATTCTTAAAAAACAACGGCAGGGGCTCCAGGTAAATAATATCATCCCTGTCCTTTGCGTCGCCTTCTGCGAGTACACAGGCACGGCCGACAATATTGCCGCCGAACTGCTTTACCAAATCCTCCATCGCGGTCAGGGATTCGCCGGTGCTGATGACGTCGTCCACAATCAGAACGCGCTTTCCGTTCAGGCCTTTGTAGTCGTCCTCCGCAAGGTACAGCTTCTGCACATGGTCGGTAGTGATAGATTTTACTTCCACATGGATGGGGTTGCGCATATATGCCTTCACACTTTTACGCGCGACAACATAACGGCGGCAACCCTGCCGTGCCATTTCATAGCAGAGCGGAATTCCCTTCGTCTCGGCGGTAACGACTACGTCGTGCTCCGGGCATTTGGCCAAAAGTGCGGCGGCTGTTTTTTCCGTGATTTCCACATCGCCCAGCATGACAAAACCGGCAATATCCAGTGTGTCGCTGATTGAGCAAATCGGCAGCTCACGTTCGCAGCCGGCAATCGTCATCTTATAATATTCTTCCATTCGAAATCGACCTTTCAAGTAATAAAATGATTTTGCGTGTATCAGCCGGGAGGCCACTTCATGGATCGCCCGCCAAGCAGGTGAAAATGAAGATGCGGCACGCTTTGCCCGCCGTCTTCCCCAATATTGGTCACAATACGGAAGCCACTTTCCAAATGATTCTGTTTGGCAAGCTGAGCCGCTACTTCGAAAATATGAGCCACAATCGCACTGTTTTCGGGTGTAATCTCAGCGGCTGACTGAATATGATCCTTGGGAATGATCAGGATATGCACGGGCGCCTGCGGGTCTAAATCATAAAACGCCAGTACACGGTCGTCTTCATAAGCTTTTTTCGCAGGAATTTCCCCATTCGCTATTTTGCAAAAAACGCAGTCCAATTCAATCCCCCCTTTGCAAAAACAATATATATTATAATCTTATTTCAGCATACTGGCAACAATTTTTTTGACCTGTGCCATAGCCTCTTCCAGCTTGTTTAAATCCTTTGCTCCGGCCATTGCGCTGTCGGGGCGTCCGCCGCCGTTACCGCCCGCAAGCTGGGCAACCTGACGCACAATCTGCCCCGCGTTCGCGCCCTTTTGCAGCGCTTCTTTTGCGACGCTGGATGCAATATTTGCCTTTCCGTCCGTCGTTCCGACCAGAACGGCAACCATATTCGGCGCGTGGTCGCGTACTTTATCGCACATGGAACGCAATGCGTTCGGCTCGGTTCCGGGGAAAATCCCGGTAATAATCTGAACGCCGTTGATTTCCTCCGCCTTGTCAAACAAACCGTTGATCTGCATTGCACCCAATTTGGAATTCAATACTTCAATGGTTCTGTCTTTTTCTTTGAGTTCAGCGGTGATCTGTGCCGCCTTCTGCGTAAGCTCGGAAACATTGTTCAGTTTGAGCACGGCGGCGGCTTCGTCCATCTGGCTAATGGTCTGATTCAGAAGATTCAGCACGCCGAAGCCGGTAACGCCCTCAATTCGGCGCACACCCGCCGCAACGGAGCTTTCGGAAACGATTTTGAACAAACCGAGCTTCGCGGTATTATCGATATGTGTACCGCCGCAGAATTCCTTGGAGAAATCACCGACGCTGACTACGCGTACAACATTGCCGTATTTCTCACCGAACAGTGCCATTGCGCCAAGCTTTTTCGCTTCCTCAATCGGCATTTCACGGCACTCGACCGGCACAGCACTTAAAATCACTTCATTGACAAGCGCTTCTACCTGTTTTAGTTCTTCCGCGGTCAAAGCGGAAAAATGCGTAAAGTCAAAGCGCACATGCTGTGCGTTGACCAGCTGACCGGCCTGTTCCACATGATCGCCGAGCACTTTACGAAGAGAAGCCTGAAGCAGATGGGCAGAAGTATGATTGCGCATCGTCGCAAGACGGGTCTCTTTATTGACGGAAGCCGTCACTTCTTCGCCAACACTGATCTGCCCCGCGTCAATGACTGCGTGGTGCAGAACCGTCTTTGCGTGGTTCTTTGTGGTATTTGTCACGCTCAGCATCGCGTCGGAGGATTCAATAGAACCGACGTCCCCGACCTGACCGCCGCTCTCGGCATAAAACGCGGTGCGGTCAAGCACCAGAATGACTTCGTCGCCGGCGGTAGCGGTTTCCACACGCGCGCCGTCGCGGATAATTGCTTTTACACGCGCGGCGGTTTCAAATTGACTGTAGCCCAAAAATTCGGTTTCGCCGATATTCTCCAGCACGTCGCTCTCCCCCGCCCACGCGTCGGCGCCCGCGTTTTTGCGCGCCGCTCTTGCGCGTTCACGCTGTTCCTTCATCAGGCGGGTAAATTCCTCTTCGTCCACCGTCATACCGTGCTCCGCGACGATTTCCTTTGTAAGGTCAATCGGGAAGCCGTAGGTATCGTTCAGGCGGAACGCGTCCGCGCCGGAAAACACCGTGCCCTCGGCCTGCTCGATATAGGTATTTAAAAGCTGCAATCCCTGATCAATGGTTTTCGCAAAGCTTTCCTCTTCCACGCTGATCAGCTTTGTAATCATCGCGCGCTTCTCGTCCAGTTCAGGGTACGCGTTTTTATTTTCGTCAATTACCGTGTTGGCCACTTCCGCAAGGAAGGTGCGGTCAATCCCCAGCAAACGGCCGTGGCGCGCCGCGCGGCGCAGTAAACGGCGCAGAACATAGCCGCGCCCTTCGTTTGACGGCATGACCCCGTCGCCGATCATGAACGTGGTGCTGCGGATATGGTCGGTAATAACGCGCAGGGAAATATCCTTCTTCGCGTCATCGCCGTATTTCACGTTTGCAATACGGATGATATGCTGCATGATATTCTGTACCGTATCGACTAAAAACAGGTTATCCACGCCCTGCATGATGCAGGCAAGGCGCTCCAGACCCATGCCGGTGTCGATATTCGGGTGCTCCATCGGCGGGTAATTTCCGTTGCCGTCGCTGTCGAACTGTGAAAACACGACATTCCAGAATTCGACGTAACGGTCACAGTCACAGCCGACGCCACAGGTCGGTTTTCCGCAGCTGTACTGCTCGCCGCGGTCAAAATAAATTTCGGAGCAGGGGCCGCAGGGGCCGGAGCCGTGCTCCCAGAAATTATCTTCCTTGCCAAGGCGCACAATGTGGGACGGGTCAACGCCGACCTTTTTCGTCCAGATGTCGAACGCTTCGTCGTCTTCCAAATAGATTGTTACCCACAGCTTGTCCACAGGCATTTCCAGCACTTTCGTGCAGAATTCCCATGCCCATGCGGTCGCTTCATGCTTAAAGTAATCGCCGAACGAGAAATTGCCGAGCATTTCAAAGTAAGTGCCGTGGCGCGCGGTGATGCCGACACGCTCAATATCCGGCGTACGGATACATTTCTGGCAGGTCGTCACGCGCTTACGCGGCGGGGTTACTTCGCCGGTAAAAAACTTTTTCATCGGCGCCATACCGGAGTTAATCAGCAGCAGGCTGTTGTCATCCTTCGGAATCAGCGAATAGCTGGGTAACCGCAGATGCCCCTTCGATTCAAAAAAAGACAGATATTTTTCGCGCAGTTCATTTAAGCCGGTCCATTCCATGATTAGTACTCCATTCCGCCGCACAGGCAAAAATATTAATTCATCGGTTTGCACTTTCAGAGCATGTAAAAAACACGCCCGAAAGAAAAGCCGTAATTTGCACAGGGTTCGCTTCGTACGCAAAAAAATAGAGCTTCACCATCCACAATGGGACGGAGAAACCCGTGGTACCACCCAAATTGCGCAAAACGCGCCGCTCAAACCCCTTAACGCGGGAAACGCCGCGGCTCTTCGCCGCAGGGCTCGGGGCTGGCTTATACTTCTGGAACGTACGGGAATCTTTCAGCTGTAAATTCCCTCTCTTTGGCACTCCCGGAAATATTGGACCCATCGTCGCCTGTAAAAGTCTGTGCAGACTATTTGATTCTTTCATGATTATAAACTGAATACAGAACCTTGTCAATCCTTGAAATTTATTTATGAGGGCAACGGCAATTACTTTTTATGATAAAGCAGTTCAAATTTTCAGTGGAGTGGGGAGCGCCGTCCTTTGTATACTTTCGGACGCAACGAAAGCACGGGCCTGCCCGGCCTGAGGGCAAACCCCATCATATCTAAAAATAAAATTCGGAGGAATTGTATCACTCTATCCTCAAAAAAATTTATATTTTATGAAACTTTTCCGTTCATTTTGTCGGAAATCTGTTTAAATACCGGGCCGCAGGTAGTGCCGCCGCCCGAACCGCCCTCGGCAAAGATCGTAACAACGTACTTGGGATTTTCATAAGGGAAGAATCCGGAAAACCACGATTCCACCAATTCCGTCGTGCCTTCATAGCGCCCCGTCTGGGCAGTCGCGGTTTTTGCCCCCGCCGTTACGGAGGTTGGCTTGCCCTTTTTGCTTGTTCCGGTTTCGATGCTCTCTTTCATAAACTGACGGATCAGCTTCGCCGTATTTTCCGATATTACCTGCGTGCTCTTTTGTGCTCCGGCTCTCTCCATAAAATTGCGGTTTTCGTCGACAAGCCCCTCATATAAAGTTGGCTGTGTGTATTGACCGTTGCTGGCGATGGCGTTTACCATACCGGAAATTTGGAGTGGCGTGGCGGTCAGGTCGCCCTGCCCGAATGAAAAATTCGCCAGAGCGCGGGGGCTGCTCAAGCTTTTCAGCGTAGGAAGATTCCCTGTGGCAGAAACATAACCGGGCGCGATTTCAAGCGATTTTCCGAAACCCATGGACTGTGCCATCAGCAGAAAACGGTCCTGAGGAACCATCTGCATTAAATTCACAAAATATGTGTTGCAGGACTGTGCAATCGCTGTCTGCATATTCTCGTGGCCGTGGCTCTCTGAATTATAACAGTGAAAGATTCCACCGGAAACATCGATTCCGCCGGTGCAGGTGTACTCCGTATCAGGGGAAATTCCATATTCCAGCGCGGCAGAGGCAGACACCAGCTTAAATACGGAACCCACACTATAAGCAGACATGCAGCGATTTAAAAGAGGCGAATCGGTGCCGTTCAACGCGGAGGCAACATCGTTCGGCGAAAAGTCCGGCAGGCTCACCATCGCGCGTATTTTTCCGGAAGGTACCTCCGTAATCACAACCGCACCCTTTTTCAGGTATTTTTTTGCGGCTTCTTCGGCAATCTTTTGAATTGATTTGTCAATCGTAAGGACGACGCCGCGATTTTGCAGATAGGTGGAGTCGGTAACTTTTTTGTTTTCACCCGCCAGAACGCGGTTTACCGCATCGACTTTATAAGTAACGGAAATTTGCCCCTGATTCTGCGTGAGCTGTTGGTTGAACGCTTTCTCAATTCCGGAGGTGCCCGCTCCGGTGCTGTCAAGGTATCCGATCACATGCACCGCAAGCTGATCATCGGCATAGCGTCTGCTCAGTGTGAAATTGTCAATGCCATCCGCTTTTACCGGCTGCGGAAGTATGAAGGCAAACGGTTTCCCCAATGTCAATGTCGTATAGACATTTTCCATTGTTTTTTTCGGCAAAACCTTGCTGAGTGCTGCGGCTCCCGCCACCGTGGGCGTAATTGCCGCCACGGTCTGCTCCCCTGTTCCGGTCAGGGCAACGCGGTTTGTATCGTAAATGGTACCGCGCGTGTTTGCCACAACCAGCTTATAGCTGCTTTGCCTGTCCGCCGTTGCAGCCAGCTGGGAACCGTTGCAAAGGCTGTAAACATTCAGTATTGTAAGAAACATCGCAAACATCATGACACCAAAGAAAATAGTGGTTCGTTTCGCCATTGAAAATCCCCCAATGTGAACGGCCTTGGCCTTGATTTTTCAAACAAAGCCTTTCGAAAGCGGCCAAAAAATAAGCTATCACGGATTCTGAAAGGCAAGAATTTGCCCGCACAGAATTCCATAATAGCTATTGTTGCCATTGGTTGATTTTTTAATCAGGATTTACAAAAAGAGCTTTGTATCTTATTGTTCGCTCTTGCGCTGCCTGCGCAGAATCGCGCCCTTTTCTACGGGGATTTCCGTTTTCAGCAGTACCGTCATGGTTGCGTGCGGCGCAGCTTCGATGGGGTTATAATCCGCGTCAAAAATTTCGTCCAGAGGAAGAAGGTAGGGCTTTTTACCGGCCTCCAGCACATCGGCGATATCGCCTTTAAAAAACCGGTTCCGCTGTGAAAGCACGGCGACGCCGTTTTCATAGCCCTCGCAAACCGCGATCACGTCATAATCCCGCACATAGCCGCCGGTCGCGTATTCCTGACCGGGCTCCGTACCAAAATAAAAGCCGGTGCTGTAGCTGCGGTGGCTGATTTTATTGAGTTCCTCCGCAATCCACGGGGATACGCTTTGTTCAGGATTCTTCATGTACTCATCGATCGCGCTGCGGTAGGCGTTCGTCGTAACCGCAACATAGTAAGCGGATTTCGCGCGTCCCTCGATCTTCAGGCTGGTCACCCCGGCTTTCACCAGTTCGGGGATATGTTCAATCATACACATATCTTTGGAATTCATAATATAAGTACCGGAGGAATCTTCCTCAATCGGCATATATTGCCCCTCGCGCTTTTCCTCCATCAACGCGTACTTCCACCGGCAGGGCTGCGCGCAGTCGCCGCGGTTTGCGTCGCGGTGCGTCAGGTAAGCCGACAGCAGACAGCGCCCGGAAAATGACATGCACATTGCGCCGTGTACAAACGCTTCAATTTCGAGTTCTTTTGGCGTTTTCACGCGAAGCTCCCCGATATCTTCCAGTGTCATTTCCCTTGCGAGCACCACACGGTCGGCTCCTAATTCATAAAAAGCGTTTGCGGTGGCGTAGTTCATAATTCCCGCCTGTGTGGAAATATGAACGGATACGGTCGGCGCATATTTCTTCGCCATGCGCAGCACACCGAAATCAGCCACGATGAACGCGTCTACACCTGTGCTCTGTGCAAACTGCAAAAATTCCGGCAGGCGCTCAGCTTCCTCATTGGTAGGAATGGTGTTGCAGGTCAGATATACTTTTCTGCCTTTGCCGTGCGCGAGCGCCACAGCCTGTTTCAGCTCATCGGGGCCGAAATTGGCCGGGCCCGCACGCATGCCGAACTCCTGCCCCGCAAGGTACACCGCGCCGGCTCCAAAATCCAGCGCGGCGTGCAGGCGTTCCATATCGCCCGCGGGGGCAAGCAGTTCCAATGGGTAATTTGTCATATTTTCCTCCGGTTTATTTCAGCCCGGCTTTTTTCAGATTTGCTTCATGCTGGGCATTGGTCTTTGCGTAATAGGCTTTCCCGTCCTTGCTGTGACAGAAATAGTAGTAGCTTGTTTTGGCGGGATTCAGCGCCGCATCAATTGCTTCGGCACCCGGGTTACAAATCGGCCCGGGCGGCAGTCCCTCGATTGTATAAGTATCGTAACGGCTTTTGTAAGTATCCCTGATGTTGGACGGCACGGCGGCCTTTGTCCGGTACGGGTAGTACGTTGTCGGGTCGGAACGCAAGCGGAGCAGATCGCCCTTTCCATTGCTGGCAAGGCGATTGTGAAAAACAGAGGATACCATATACATATCATCTTTATTCGCGGCTTCAGCCTGAATCATGGAAGCGAGCGTCAGAAGCTGATCAACCGTCATATTCTGTGCGCTGGCGCCGGCACGGATTTCAGCGGTCAGCTTTTTGTCAGCATTACTGAGCAGCTTCTGAACCACTTTATCAGCATCTTCATCCTTATAAAATTCATAGGTATCGGGGAAAAGATACCCTTCCAACTTGTAATAGCGTTCCTTGGAATTGGTAATCGCTTTGAGCAGCTGGTATTTCGCGTCAAACTGTGTTGAATTCGTCATTGCGAGGAAATCGCTTGCCTTGCACACGCCGTTTTTCTCCAGCTGCGCGGCCAGTTCCATCACGTCAGTTCCTTCCGGGAAGGTCACCTTCACCGTATCAACCCGGTTCAGGTTTGATTGAAGCGTATTGATCAGCGCCTGATAGTCCATCGTCGTATCAATTTCGAAGCTGCCGTTTCCGTAATGTTTATCTGCTTTTGTCAGCTTGGAATACAGCTTGAAAAAATCCTCATCACGGATAGCACCGGCGTTGTGCAGGATTGACGCTACCTGTTCGCCGTCCGCATTTTTGGGAATTTCGACGGTGAGCGTCACCTTTTCCCTGCCTACTGCCAGCATATCGTTGATTCCGCTGATTGCGAACTGAGAAAGCAGAGCGGAAACAATCAGGACCATAAGGAACCATATTACCCGGAAAAAGAACCGATTTTTTCTTCCTTTTTCCTTATTGCGCCACCGGTGCGCCTTTTCGGCACGCTCCTGCTGCGTACGTTGCGCATTCTGTGCGGCGCGGGGGTCGCTGTAGCTGTGAATGATGTTATCCGAATCCTCATCGTCCCCGTCCGGCGCAAAGTCCGGCTCATCATCCTCTATATTGAGCTGAAAGCTTTCTACTTTTCTGCGTCTGTTTATTTCATTTTGCAGGTCATCGTTTTGCATTGGATGATCCTCCTGTTATTACGGCTGAATTTCATCGGTTTTGATTTGCCATCCTTCTGATATATTTTTCTGTAATCAATATATCAACCGGTTTGTCATAATACCCATGCGGCAAGTTCCACTGGACACATCCCGCATAACAAATACCAACCGTAATTCCTGTAAAATCCGCCAGAAAGCGGTCGTAAAATCCCTTACCGTAACCCAAACGGTAACCCTGCGCGTCAAAGCTGAGGCCGGGTACAATGCAAATACCCTTCGATTCCCGCGGAGCGCGCTCACATTTTTCGGGAACGGGTTCCAGTACGCCGAAAGTGCCCTTTTCCAGATCTTCCATGGAGTTAATATAGTAGAATTCCATGTCGTGGGTTTCGGGGATACAGCGCGGCACAGCTACTTTTTTACGATTTGAGTGCGCCGCGTTAATCAGAGCCAGCGTATCCACTTCTATCGGTTTACTCACATAAGTGAATAGTGTATCACAGTCCGCGTACTCAAAAAGAGCGAGCAGCCTGCTCTGAATGGTGGAATCCAGCCTTCGTTTGGTGTCGGAGTCCATCTGTTCACGAAACCGCCGGTAACGCATACGGAGGCTTTGTTTTACTTCTTTAATATTTTTCACACGCATTGTATATTCTTCCTGATCGAACTGGATTTTTCGGTTCCGTAAAGCTCTTCTACAATTTTCAGCGCGAATTCAACTGCAACGCCCGCGCCTTTTCCGGTAATAATATTTCCGCTGACGCAAACCGCGTCGCCGGTCACTTTCGCCGCGTGAAGCTCGTCCTCGTAACCCGGGAAACAGGTTGCGGTGTGCCCGTTCAGCAGACCCATGTGGCCCAGAATGGACGGTGCCGCACAGATTGCCGCGATCGGTCTCCGCCGCTCGGCGCAGCTCCGAACCGCGGACTGCATAACAGCGGATCTTTCAAGGTTTTTCGTCCCGGGGCCGCCCGGAAGAATAACCATATCCGCTTTTGAAATCTGCACTTCGCGCTCTTCCAAATCCGCAGTTACGGTGATGCCGTGGGAACCGGCCACCTGCTTTCCCCCCACCCCAACTGTGGCGAGCTCCGCGCCTGCCCGGCGCAGAATATCGACAGTTGCGAGCGCTTCAATTTCCTCAAATCCCTCTGCCAGAAACAGATAAATCATATACAATCCCCCTTAGGTTAATCGAGTGGAAGTCCAAGGTACGGTGCGCTGCTAATCGGCTCAACCGGTTCCATGGACGCGCCGCCGATCGGCTTCATCATGCCGGAGGGGAGTTCTTCTCCTTCCACCTGTAGCAAGGCGCTGTTGGCAGGAAGGCGGAAACGATAGCTTAAAGCCGGCATTGTCTGAATCAGATTTGCAGCCAGATTGGGTAAAGTCCGCTCCTGTGCCATAATTTCCTGTACCAGGCAGGTGTTCTCATCTAACCGGCGGCACAATGCGTATGCCGGCTGACCGTCCGTCAGGGAAGCAACCAGTTTGTCACCGTAGATTTTCCCCATTCCGGCGGCAAAGGCAAAAGCTTCGTCGCTCCAAAGCACCGAACCCGTTTTCCCAGCCAGCTGTCCACTGCGAAGGGAGTTTAAGTGGTGAATACTGAGCGCCGTTTTATTGATTTGACCCGATTCCGCGATGCTGACAAGCTGATCTAAAGTAATATCAGCCATACGAGCCTTAAAGAAGGGCCGGTAATCCGATTTTTGATACATCGGATAAAGCTCTTTGGTCGCGGGCAGCAGAAAGGAATACTGATCCCCGCGCCGCGCGCCTACCAGCGCAGCAGCCGCCAGAAGCGCCGCCATAAATCCGCGCGAACGGTACTCGGGAAGCGTGGCGGCCGCATAAATATAATGCGCCTGTACAGTTCCCTTTTTCGCCGCAATCCGAGCAGGCAGCAGGTAAACAACCGCCGCAATCTTTTCCCCAACCTGATATACTAAACAGTTTTCAGGGCGGAAATAGTTATTTAAAAAATATTTTGGAGGACGGGCAGGTTCGTCAAAACAAATCTGCCAGATATCCACTAGCTCCCTGCGCATTTCCCAGTCGCCAAGTCGAATCATTTCGAAACTTCCTTCGTTTCTTCTTTCAGTGTCACCGAATATTTTTCAAGAAGTATCGCCGGACGATAGGAAAGTTTAGCTTTACGCAGCCCTTCTATTCCCATGTCTTCCTCACGGTTTACATATTTGTACCCGGCAAGATGATGAGCGGCAAATTCGTGGTTAATCGCGGCGTAAAGACCGTTGTAGCCGTCAAGCGCCTTTTCAAAATGCAGAAGATAAACCTCGGAATTGATTTCCTCTCCGATTGTGAACGCTACTGGCTTCCCTTCAATTCGAATTAATCCGCCCGCGAGCTCCAACTCGTCAAAGTGGTCAAACGCCCTCTTCAGTGCACAGCCCTCCATCTGAGAGCCCCGCTGCTCGCAGCCGCCATTCGCCTTGCACCACTGATCGGCCACATCGATGCAGTCCTTAATGTTCTCCTGTGAAATATCTTCGTAGGACCAGTCGTAGTCACGGTCGAACTGCGCAAGATGGTTTCGCTTGCCGTGAAACTTCCGCCCCGAAAGGTTAATCAGATCCGCTGTTTCATAAATATAGTCTGAACCGTTGCGGTCAAGCTGAAACACAAATTTTCCGGGATAATTCTTTTCCAGTTCTTCCACACAATCGGCTGTAACGCCCCACATTTTAAAAGGGAAGCCGCGCTCCTGCGCATCCTTAATCAATTCCGGGATCGCGTCATAGGGTGCGCTTCCGCCGACGGGAAAATTATAGACATGAAACGGTGCTCCCGATGCGAGAAGCATATGGTCACGGAATCGGCACACCTTGGAAAAAAAGCTGTCCTTCCACAAATAAAGCGTGCCAAACGCAGACTCACTCCCCATATTTCCGCTTTGTGATAAGTAGGGTTTCATCCACGCCCGGTCTTCCAGGGTCGGGTATTCAAATGGAAACATATAAAGGCAATTCCTCCGTAATAACTTTAATAATATCCTGATGAATCTCATCCACTGTTCTGGGGGCGTCGCCCGCCGCACAGGGAATGATCTTCCAGTTTAGCCGTTCTGCCGCATAGACTGCACTTTCATGGCATTCTTTCTGATACGCGGCGTTTTTCTCATGAATGTCCTTTTTTCCTTCATTGCCGTTGTAACGATGGCTCAGCAACTTTTGTGAGACCGCCTGCGGCATATCGAGATAAATTGTCACATCGGGTCTCGGAAGTCCAAGCTTGCCATACTCATAATCCTGCAGCCAGTTCAGAAAGCTTTCGTGTTCCGCTTTCGGCAGCTTGGAAAGATGAAATACCATGTTTGAAGTAGTGTATCGGTCGGCTACAATCACCGAACCGCTGAGATACTCGTCACGCCAAAACTTCATGTAGCTTGCATACCGGTCAACTGCAAAGAACGAAGAAGCGGCATATGCGTTCACCGCATTGGGATCCGTACCAAATTCGCCATCCAGATATATCTTTGCCAGTACGGAGGATGGCTGCGCGTAATCCGGAAAAGAAATTTTCCGAACCCTGACGCCCTTTTCGGCCAGCGCATCGCAAAGCAACTTTGTCTGCGTCGCCTTGCCGCTACCGTCCAGCCCCTCCACGGCAATTAATTTCCCTGCCATTTATTCTGCCCCTATCCCATTAAAAAAATCGCGTACTTCTTCAGGCTTGCCGCAGGACTTCGCGCCCTCCGTACAGGCGCCCCGCAGGCATGGGGGGCCGCAGTGCTTAAACAGATTGGGCGCCACCTCGCGCACAAGGCGCAGCATTTCAATCGCCACCGCGCGGATTTCCCACTGGGCACGGTTGCAGCAGCGGTGAGAAAAGAAGTTATACAATGAACGCGCGTTAAACGTACAGACCAATTTAGTATCACACGCGTTTGGCAAAACAAAACGCGCGTCCTCAATCGACATTTTCTCCGCGGCGCGGTCGGCCGACTTTTCATCTCTCCCCTGCGCCATCAATTCTTTTTTGTGTTTCTCTTTTAAAATTGCGGTCAGCCTTTCATAGTGATGCTGATCTTCCTCCATCGCCGTCAAAAATTCCGCGCGCGCTTCGGGAATCGCGTCAATTTCCGGCGGAATCACATATTCAAAGTGAGATTCCATCACATAGCGCTGGCTCTGCACACTATAGGACGCAATGCGGTGCCGCGTGATCTGCGCCAACAGGGAGCGTGAGACTCCCTCGATGCCAAATGTAAACGATGCATGCTCAATGGGGCTTTCATGCCCGATTTCCGCAAGCATTTTCACAAAGGAAGCGACCTTCTCCTCTGTCAGTCCTTCGGCTATTGTGTCAATCGAAGCCGGGGAATAGCACAGGCGTGCAGCCTGTGCCACCACTTTTTCCGGCTCCGGAGTATAAGCAATCAGCGTAACTTTCGCCATTTTATTCTCTCCATACTGAAATTTTGTCAAGTTATCGGGTTTATTATACCAAACTCTACGGAACTGTTCAACAACAATTAAAAACGAGGTATTGCAAAATGAAAGAAATTCCATCATGCGATACCTCGTTTTTAAACTCAAAATTTATGTATTCGAAATGATGATCTGTTCTACGATATCCGCGACATCTTCACAATAATCCAGCGCGTTTTCCATGGTATTGTAAAGGTTTTGCAGCCGGATGACATTAATCATCTCCATTTGGTTATTGGAATCAAACAGCGCCCGCATGGCTTCACTGAAGATGGCGTCGCCTTCTTCTTCAAAATTATTGACGAGCACAGTCTTTTCTTTAATGCTCTTGCTGTTTTTCTTGAACTGCTTAAAATCATTCATCAACGCGCAGAGTCCATCGCAGCTTTTCACAATTAAATCAACAAGCTTGACGGTCGTTTCATTCGCCTGTGTAATATGCATCATATAGATCTGATTACCGATATCGTCGATACTGTCGGTAATTGCTTCAATCGCTCCGACAAGCTGCATCATGTCGGAACGGTCAATCGGCGTCAGAAAAGCGTCTGCGATCAGCGTGGTGCATTCATGAACATGCTTATCGCCTTCATGTTCTATGTCTTTAAGCTGCTTTAACTCATTTTTATCTATTTTTCCGTCAGAGAAAGAAGTTCGCAATACCTTTGCCGCTTTTGACGAAATTCCGATTCCCGTTTCAAACAGTCCAAAATAATCAGGCCCTTTTGAGAAAAAATTACTCATATTGTTCCCTTACCCTTCAATTCAGCATAATATAAATTATTTGTATTCCATTCTGAAACTGCTCAGAAAATAATAATAAACAGCTTGGTCATTAAGAAGCCAAGAACAGCACAAATGGGGAAAGTAAGCACCCAGGCCAGTACCATTTCCTTTGCCACACCCCAGTTCACGTCGGAAAACCGCCGCGCCGCGCCGGCACCCATCATAGCCGTACCCTTCGTATTTGTTGTGGAAAGCGGAATGCCGGTTGTCACCGTTGTGATCAGCATACAGACAGAAGCGACAATTTCCGCTGAAAAGCCCTGGTATTTCTCCAGCTTTACCATATCCACACCCATTGTTTTGATGATGCGGTACCCGCCCACAGAAGTGCCAAGTGCCATGACCAACGCGCAGAGCACCATAATCCAGGGATCGATGGGAACGGTTTGCGGTATTTTTTGACCCTTAGCCAGCAAAAGTACCAATACGAATACACCCATAAATTTTTGTCCGTCCTGCGCTCCGTGGCTGGTTGCCATCAGCGCCGCGGAAGCAACTTGTCCAACTGAAAAAACGCGGTTTGCTTTGGCTCGTTTCATACGCCGGAATAGAAAACCAACCAGCTTCGTAACCAGATAGGCGGCCACAAAGCCAACGACGGTTGAAATCACGATGCCCCACAGAACTTTTTCAAATTCAACCCATTTAAAAGCGGAAATTCCGTTGTAGGCAACGCCTGCACCCATCAGTCCGGCAATCAGCGCATGGCTTTCACTGGTTGGAATCCCATACTTCCACGCGGTAAGCGACCATATTACAATGGACAGCTGCGCCGCACAAATCGCGATAAGCGGGTCGGCGCCGGTACCGACATCTACCAGATTGGCAATGGTACTGGCAACCGCAGTACCAAAACACATAATTCCTACAAGATTAAAAATCGTTGCCATAATAACGGCAATACGCGGAGAGAGCACCCTCGTTGATACAACGGTCGCAATCGCATTGGGCGCGTCCGTCCAGCCGTTTACGAAAATGGATGCGCAGACAAGAAGCAATGCCACAATGAGCATAGGCGTCATGCAATAACCTCATTTCTTTTTCTTTGCGTTCGTAGTTTCAGATACACACAGTCACTAAGCTTAACATATTTTTAACATAATTATAACAGAAAGGTAACAGAAGATAAATACGAAAAGTCTGCATAATCAGACGAAATACTACTGTTTGTTCTTCACGGTTTTGTGTTTAATGACAAATTTCTCTGTTTTCAATCATTAATTATTATTAATAATACTATGATAATTATATTAGAAATTTGAACCGCATTTTCCCTTCCATATCTATTTCACAGCGCGTCCAAATGCCATATTCCCGATAAAGATTTCTGTAACATAATTACCTTGATGCCATAAAATGTATTGAGAAACAAGGGTTTCAAGTAAATGAGTTTGGAGGATTAATTATGGATGCAAATTTGACAGAATCATCTGCAAACGTGCAGGATGCAGGATATTTTAAAGAAGCAGTATGTATAGACGCCATGCGCGTATATGATTCATGCAGTGAAATGCAATGAACAGGATATAAAAAATTCATTTCAACAAATTGCTGAACCTGAACAATAAATTTTTTTGAATTTTAGTATTGACATTTTCGTAATAAATGCGTAAAATTAAGTGATTTTGTCCGGACGCGGATAAAAATGACGGCAGCCGTCGGAATTTGAAAATGACAGAATGAGGTGTTTTGAATGCAAAGAGAAATCATTCAGGTGGAAGAAAAAGTTCCGCTTTCCAAAGCAGTCCCGCTCAGTCTACAGCATATGTTTGCTATGTTTGGTGCTTCCGTAATTGTTCCGCTGACATTTGGAATTAATCCCGCGATCGTGCTATTGATGAACGGCGTTGGTACATTGCTTTTTATTTTAATTACCAAAGGCAAAGCGCCCGCATATTTAGGCTCCAGTTTCGCGTTTATATCGCCAGTATTGCTTATCATCGGAAAAGAATCCATGAATTATCGGCATGCACTTGGTGGTTTTATCGTGGCTGGAGCTGTTTTTTGCCTTGTCGCGGTTATCATCCGCTTTTTTGGTACCAAATGGATTGATGTTCTGCTGCCCCCCGCCGCAATGGGCGCGGTTGTGGCACTGATTGGACTGGAACTTGCCGGAACAGCTGCACAAACCGGTAAAATTATTGCTTCGGACCCCGCGAAAGGGATTGATCCTAAATCGGTGATCGTGTTTCTGGTAACACTGTTGATTGCCGTTTTCGGCTCGGTTCTGTTCCGTAAATTTTTGTCGGTAATTCCCATCTTGATTGCTATTATTACGGGCTACATTCTTGCCTGCATTCTTGGAATCGTTGATTTCAAGCCGGTGGAGCAGGCCGCATGGTTCGCACTGCCGAATTTTCAAACACCGATTTTTGACATCCACGCAATTGGCATTATCGCCCCTGCTACTCTGGTTGTTATTTCCGAACACATCGGTCATCAGATGGTCACCAGCAAAATTGTTGACCGTGATTTGCTGAAAAACCCCGGACTGCACAGAACGCTGCTTGCCGACGGACTGTCGACTATACTTTCCGGTTTTTGTGGCTCTGTTCCGACCACTACATACGGTGAAAATATCGGCGTCATGGCGATCACCAAGGTTTACAGCGTACAGGTAATCGGCGGAGCAGCCGTCATCTCCATGGTTGTGGCCTTTATCGGTAAAGTTTCCGCATTGATTCAAACCATTCCCGGCCCCGTTATCGGCGGCGTCAGCTTTTTGCTCTATGGTATGATTGCGGCATCCGGTATCCGTTTGCTGGTAGAGGCAAAAGTCGATTACAGCCGTTCCCGTAATCTGGCGCTGACCTCCATTGTAATGATCACCGGTTTGAGCGGAGTAGCTATTCCGCTTGGCCCGAAAGGCTCAGTAGAACTGAAAGGTATGGTGCTTGCAACCATTGTCGGTATGATTTTGGGACTTGCCTTCTATTTGATTGACAGATTCCACCTTGCAAACGACTACGAAGAATAAACACAGAAAAGCGACTCCCCACCCTTTTGGATGGGAAGTCGCTTTTTTCATTGATGATTATTCAGCTGAGCGCTTCCTGAAAAACACGTTCCACTTTCTCTAAAGTCGGAACTCCTTCGTGGATTTTTTGATCATCTACAAAAAAAGTGGGAACGTACCAGTAATCGTAACCTTCGATTTTCTCCGGTTCTTTGCTTTCTTCGATGACTTCTATTTCTACAGTATTATATTCAGGATGCTCTGCTTTCAGTTGATCCATCATTTTAAACGCCTGCTTGCAGTAGGGGCAAGTATCAAGCATCATCATTTTAACTTTCTTAGGCATTGTTATCACTCCTTTGCTTTATAGTCAGTTCACTTTAGAAAACATCCAAGAAAATAGAAATTGGTTCTGTTTTCAAATTAACTGACTATATTATAATCAAGGGCTTGTTTGATGTCAATCGTTTCCATGCGATTCTCGTTTTACGCTATCTTTTAGCGGCGGTCGACTGTTTATATCCTGCGCTGTACCCCACTCCAGTGTTACCCTGACCGGGCCGCCCAGCCCATCGCATATTTTCTCGCATACGCCGCGCAGCAGCTCCCTGTTTTGGGCAATCTGCTCCGCAGTCCCTGGCGCAATCTTTACTGAAACAGTTGGCTTCCCCCTGTCACGCATTTTATCACCCCAATAAAGCATATGCGGTGAAAAGATTGTCCTAGGCCTTGTTTTTATAAACAAGACCCAGGTGTACATAAAAATAATGTATAAACATGGCGTTCAAAAAGTAAGATGAAGAAAACAATACTTTGGAAGGCCGGATGAAAGCATGAAAACGGCAATATACTTACGGAAAAGCCGCGCGGAGGAACTTTCCGACACAGTGGAGGAAACACTCAAACGGCACAGAGAGATCTTAACGGAGTATGCAGGTCAAAACGGACTGGAAGTCATCAGAATTTATGAGGAGGTCATATCCGGGGAATCGCTGTGTGCCCGTCCACAGATGCTCGAGCTGCTTGCGGACGTGGAGTGGGGGCGGTATGAAGCGGTGCTCTGCATGGATATTGACCGTCTTGGGCGCGGTGCAATGAGCGATCAGGGCGTTATTCTGGAAACGCTGAAAAGTGCGAATACTAAAATCATAACGCCGCGAAAAATTTATGATCTCAATAACGAAATGGACGAAACCTACTCTGAATTCGAAACGTTCCTTGCCCGTCAGGAATTGAAAACCATAAAAAGGCGTATGCAAAGAGGAATCCAAAAAACCATTCAGGAAGGCGGATACATTGCGAACGCACCCTACGGCTATACTAAGGCAATCGTCAGTAAGAGGCCCACGCTTGCGGTGAATGAAGAGGAAGCGCGCTTTGTCCGCATGATGTTTAACTTGTATATCAATCAAGGTATGGGCTGCGGGCAAATTGCGGAGTTGGTCAACAGTATGGGGGCAAAACCGCATAGAGCGGGCAAATTCGGACGGACTTCCGTGATGGCGATTCTCCGAAATCCTGTCTATACGGGAGAAATTGTGTGGAACCGAATGTCCCATATTCGCAAAGGCACAAAAGGGAATCAAAAACACATTACCGTAAATCATCCAAGGAATCAATGGACCGTCACCAAGGGCCTGCATCCTCCGCTGATTGATCAAGGTCTGTTCAATCAAGCACAGGCTATCCGTGCAGGGCGCTTTCACCGGCCCGCAAAACAGTATGAAATTGAAAATCCGCTAGCTGGGCTGGTATACTGCTCCCATTGCGGCGCTCCGATGCAGCGGCAGGTGCTCCGCCCCGGATATGCCTATCTGCTTTGTACAAAACCGGGCTGCATGGTTTCCTCTTCGCTGCAGCTGGTGGAAGAATCTGTACTGCGGCAGCTGAATGAATGTTACAGGCAAATCCGCCTTAAGCAAGAACAGGACGATTCTTCCCCTGACAGCGAAAACAGGCAATTATTAAATGCTGTTGAAAGGGAAGCGCGGGCAATCACCCGGCAGCGTGAAAATCTGCACGACTTACTGGAACAGGGAATTTACAATGCTGAGACTTTTCAAAACAGGCTGGCTGTTCTGAATGAAAGAATGGAAGATTTAGAACGGACAAAACAAGCGATTGAACGCAGAATTCCGCAAAACTATATAAATAATAGTATATCAATAAATAATATTATAAGAGCATATTACTCGGCTTCCTGCGGGTTAAAAAATGATCTGCTGAGAACAATGATTGATAAAATTGTTTATAGTAAAGACAAAGGAGCGAAACCGGCGGAATTCAAGCTGGAAATCTACTTGAAACCATTGTATTGATGCTGACCATTGCTCTGATAAAGATTGTCTTGAAGATTTAAGAGTTTATTTTCCGCCGTGTCACCATGAATTAATTGAGCGTGCTTCCAACGTTCGTCTCAGAAGCGCCAGTGTGATCACTGTTTACCTGGATTTGGAACCGGTGCCGTTTAACAAGGGATTCTATTCTATCGACATGACATTCTTCTTCAATGTATGCCTGGATGTTTACGGCCCAATGTCGTCAACCCCGGTCGTTGTAAATGGCGTATCCATATTCAGCAAAAGAGTCATTCTTTACGGCAGCGAAGGAAATGTAAAAATGTTCAGTTCCGATTACGCGCAGGGCGAGCTCGACCCGCAAAACAGTGCCGATGTTTTACCGCGTGCAACTGTACAGATTGCGGAACCGATCGGACTTTCCGCGCGTATCTGCGACAATCCGAACCATGGCAAAGATTGCTGCTGCCGCGTTCCTGAGGGTATTACAAACACATTCGGCGGCGAATTGGATTTCGATACGGATCGTGCAGTTTTTGTCACACTCGGAATTTTCACCATCGTTCAGATTGTCCGGAATGTACAGCTTCTGATTCCTGCGTATGATTTCTGCATTCCTGAAAAAGAATGTGTCGCAACATCGGATGATCCGTGCGCAATTTTCCGCAGAATTGACTTCCCCACCGATGAATTCTTCCCGCCGAAGATCATGGACTGCGGATGCGACCACAACAACAGACCAAGATAAGCAAGCCGGCAGTGCAAACACGAAAGCCCGTCTGATTGCTCAGGCGGGCTTTATCTAGGTATACGCTGATTATCTTGAGACTTAATCATCGTTTGCCTAGAATTATACTTCTATAAATTCTGATTCAGATTTTTTCGAGGCGCGCAAAATTGGCCATCAACTTTTTCGTGCCGACCGTATCAAACGCAATCTCAAGCAGGGTATCATTCCCCATCGGCGAAGCGGAAACAATCATGCCCTTTCCGAACGTCTTGTGGGACACGCTGTCACCGGTATGGAAAGCCCCTCCGTTGCCATGCGGAATTTCGGCCGGACCGAAGCTGCGCGCGGCAACCGTAGTGGCAACACGCGCTTCCTGAGCGGAAGTGGGCAAGGCAACACCGGGCTGGGGCTTTTTCCAGGAACGGGAGCGGCTGAATTCGGTGAGCTCCTCTGGGATCTCCTGAATGAATCGCGAAGGCTTATTACGTGACGTACTGCCGAAAATCATGCGGCTTTCCGCGTTCAGAATATAAAGCTCTTCGCGCGCACGGGTAATTGCAACATAGGCCAGACGGCGCTCTTCCTCAATTTCCGTTGGGTTATAAATCGCCTGGATTCCGGGGAAAATCCCCTCTTCAAAGCCGGGAAGGAAAACCACCGGAAATTCGAGCCCCTTTGCGGAATGCATTGTCATCATCACAACAGTATCCGAATCCTGATCGTAATTATCGATATCGGTCATCAAAGATACTTCCTCAAGGAAACCGGAAAGGCTGGCTTCCTGACCGTTGTCTTCCTCATACTTAATCAGGTTGGAAGAAAGTTCATTGATATTGTCAATACGATCCTGTGCCTCGTCGCCCTCTGCTGCCTGCAGCGCCGGAATATAATTCGTCTTGTCAAGGATCATCTGATACAGGTCGCTCAGCGAAAGTGTTTCGTCAGAAGCCGCCTTAATCAGCTGCTGCATCGTTTCGGCAAACTGCAGAAGTTTCTGTGAAGTACGTTTCAGCGGTTCGTATTCCTCCGCGTGGCAGATTACGTCGAACAGGCTTTCGCCGAGCTGAGCGGCAATTTCCGCGGCCTGTGCAATTGTTTTGTCCCCGATGGAACGTTTCGGTTGGTTAATAATACGGCGAAGGCGAATTTCATCGTTGGAATTATTAATTACGCTCAGGTACGCAATCATATCCCTGATTTCCTTGCGCTCATAGAAACGCAGTCCGCCGATAATGCGGTAAGGGATTCCGGTTCTGACAAAAATACGCTCGAGTGCATTGGACTGGGTGTTCATGCGGTAGAGTACCACGAAATCCTGAAACCTGCGCCCGGCCGCGACTTCCTCCAGAATTTTTTTCGAGACCTGTTCCGCTTCGTCCTGCTCGCTGAAGGAAGTATGTACGCCGATCTTTTCCCCCTCCGCGTTGTCCGTCCAAAGTGTTTTTCCTTTTCGGGAGAGATTATTGGAAATGACCGCGTTCGCGGCGTTCAAAATATTTTTGGTGGAGCGGTAATTCTGCTCCAAACGAATCACTTTCGCTTTCGGAAATGTTTTCTCAAAGCTCATAATGTTTTCAATGGTGGCGCCCCGGAACTTGTAGATACTCTGGTCGTCGTCACCCACGACACAAAGGTTTTCGCTTCTTTGAGCCAGCAGTTTTACAAACATGTACTGCGCGTGATTCGTATCCTGATATTCATCCACCATGACATATTTGAATTTGTTCTGGTAATATTCCAGCACATCGGCATGATTCTGGAGCAGCTGCACACAGTTGCAGATCAAATCGTCGAAGTCCATGGCGTCGGCTTCCTTCAGTCTGGACTCATACAGCCGGTACGCTTTTGCAACCATGGAAAGGCGGCTGTCGTTACCGGCCTCGCGGGCATACTCTTCCGGTAGAACCAAGCTGTCCTTTGCTCGGGAAATTTCAGACAGGATGGATTTATAGGAAAGAACTTTGTCCTCAATACCCAGTGCCTTTTGGCATTCCTTCATCAAGCGGCGGGAATCGTCCGTATCATAGATGGTAAAATGAGAGGTATACCCCAGCTTGTCCGCATCACGGCGCAGCATCCGTGCACAGGTCGAGTGAAATGTGGAAGCCCAAATTTCATCTCCGGTTTCGCCAAGCATGGAAACAAGGCGGTTTTTCAATTCACCCGCTGCTTTGTTTGTAAAAGTAATGGCGAGAATCTGCCACGGGCGGCACGGATTCACCGCAAGATGGGCCGCGGTTTCCTGCGGCAGCGATGAACCTCCATTTAAAAAGTTTTTGATAACACCGAGTTCTTCCTCGCTGATATCCAGCGGAACCTGACTGCTCGCATATGCGTTTCCGTACCGGATAATATTCGCAATCCGGTTAACCAGAACCGTTGTTTTTCCGCTTCCCGCGCCGGCAAGGATTAAAAGAGGCCCGTCCACACTGAACACTGCGTCCCGCTGCATATCATTCATACGGGAGAATTCTTTCTCCTGTACTTCTTTTCGTAGTACCACCAATTGTTCACTTGTCATCTTCAATATGAATCCTCCGCCAGAACATAAATTTAGTCGACTGACTACGGCCAGCCAACCATAAATAGAATCAATATGATTTTATTGTACCTTATTTCAGTCGGAATAGCAAACAATTTGATATTTCACGCCTTACGGGAACCGCACATTGATACGATGAAACAGAGCTGTTGCACAACGAGAAAATATACCAGCCCGGCCAGAAAAACTACTTACGGGTCATCAGACCCATAAGTAGTTTTTTATAAAGAAGGTACTGCAAAATGAATGCCATTCATTTTGCAGTACCTTCTTTTTTCAGCAAGTCCCTATCTGATCTTTAACACAACGGAGTAAATCCTCAAGGGAACAAATCTGTTCGCCAGAGTCGGAAACCGCATTCTGCACATTTTCAGGAAGGGACTGAAAGTATCGGTTTACTTCAGAATTGTTTTCCAGCAAATCCGCCAAACCGTTTGTCATAGTATCACCCCGCAGTTAGTGTGCCGCGGGGAATAAAAAACATAGCAGGAATCTTTTGGATGAATTCTGATTTATTTAACAGAAAATTTATAGGTCGTCGTGCTTTTAAAACGCTTGCCCGGCTTCAAATTTTCATAGGGGAATTCCGGACGGTGAACGGAATCCGGAAAAAACTGTGTTTCCATGCATACGGCATGGTGCGCACGGTGCACCATGCCGCCGCTCAGAGTTTCATCGCTTTGGAAATTGTCGGTGTAGACCTGTATCCCTGGCAGGTCGGTAAAAACCATCATCAAACGCCCGCTTGCCTGATCGTACAACTCGCCGGCTTTGCGCATCTCTTCGCCTTTGATCACAAAATTGTGGTCATAGCCGCCGCAGGATTTCAGCAAGCGGTCATTTGCGCGGATATCCTGCCCGATTGTCTTTGGACGGTTAAAATCATAAGGCGTGCCTTCAACCGGCAGAAGTTTCCCGGTCGGAATCAGGTCCTCGCTTACTTCCGTAATGGAATCCGCATGAATCTGCAGTTCGTTGGAAAGAATATCCTTATGGGGGTCGGCGGAAAGGTTAAAGTAAGCATGATTGGTCAGATTCAGCGGTGTTTCACCATCCGTTTCCGCACCGTATGAAATAATCAGCGCATTGTCCGTCGAAAGCGTATAGGTTACGGTAACATCGAGATTACCCGGAAATCCGCCTTCCCCGTCGGGGCTGCGGTAAGCAAACGTAACCGACGGCGCGTCGTCCTCGTTGTCACTGCATTTCAATCGCCAAAGCCGATCCTGAAAACCGCCGGGTGCGCTGTGAAGCGAATTTTTTCCGTCGTTTGCCATCAGTGAATACGTTTTCCCGTCAATCTCAAACCCGGCTCCGCCGATGCGGTTGCCAAAGCGCCCGATTACCGCGCCATGTACGTCGCCCGGCTTGCAGTAATCTTCAAACTGATCGTGCCCCAGCACAACATTCCCAAGTTTGCCGTTTTTATCCGGAGTCATCAATTTTACAATCCGGCAGCCATAGGTCATAACCGCCAGCATCATGCCGCCGCTGTTTTTCAGCGTGTATAACTCCACCGCATTGCCGTCCGGCAGTTTACCGAATACAGATTTCTCAATACTCATTTCAAAGCCCGCTTTCTTGTTGCTGTATTTTCAGGTTACTCGCCGATAAACGCCGCACCGATGATACCGGCATCATTTCCGAGCTGCGCCGTACAGAGCTGCGTTTTCTTTGAAGTATTGATCGTGTATGCCTCTCTGGCAATATATTCGCGGAGCGGCTTCATCAGCGTTTCGCCCTCATTGCAAATACCGCCGCCGACACACAGAATGTCCGGCTCAAACGTATTGATGCAGTTCACAAGACCGCAGCCGACATAAGCGATATACCGGTCGACGATTTCCTTGCCCACCGGGTCGCCCGCGCGCATCGCGTCAAATGCGGTGCGTCCGGTCACGTTTTCCAGCTTGCCACCTGCCAATGTCCAGATCGGTTTGGTACGGTCGTCCGTTTTTTGCATTGCCTCTCTGGTCATGGTAATCAATCCGGTTGCGGAGGCATAGGCTTCCCAGCAGCCCTTACGGCCGCAGGTACAGGGGCGTCCGTCGAATACAATGACGGTGTGGCCCATTTCGCCGCCCGCGTAGTTGAATCCGGAGTAAATTTTTCCGTCGATGATGATACCGCTGCCGACACCGGTGCCCAATGTGATGGCAATTCCGTGCTTAACGCCTTTTAGTGCTCCCGCTTTATATTCCCCATAAGCCGCCGCGTTTGCGTCGTTCTCAATAACCACTTTTTTGTTCAGTCTTTTTTCCAGAAGATCGCGAAGCGGGTAATTGTGCAAAGCTAAATTATTGGAAAATTCCACGATGCCGCTTTCGCGGTTGATCGTGCCGGGTGTGCCGACGCCGACCCAAGGAATATCATCAATGGTGATTTTTGCGTTTGCCAGCGCTTCCAGCGCGGTAACAGCAAGCTGTTCGTACAGGTCTTCCTCTTTATAGGAAACTTTCGTCTTTCGCTTCGCTGTGGCAAGAATATGATAATTTTCATCTACAACCCCCGCGGCGATGTTTGTTCCGCCAAGGTCAATTCCAAGATAATACATAGTGGATCCCCCTTGTTTGTGGTAAAATTAATTTTTTGTTTAGTATAGCATTTTGAGCTTACAATTGTAAATATATTGCGCCTACAAACAGAAAAGTTTGTGTTGAACATCACATTGTGCTATAATATTTTGGTTAAAAATGAAAGAAAATGAGGAATACGCGCGTGACCTATCAGGAACTTCCGGAAAGCATGAAAAGCAATGAAATAAAAGAATACTGGGATTTGCTGAAAAGCAAGCGTTTTTCTTTGGCTTGGAAACGCATATTTGACATCATCGTTTCTCTCCTCATTCTGATCGTGCTTTCTCCTTTTTTTCTTCTGCTTGCGCTTGCGGTCAAACTGGATTCCAAGGGCCCGGTCTTTTATCGCCAGGTTCGGGTAGGACAGTATAATCGGGATTTTAAAATATTTAAGTTTCGCACTATGGTGCAGGACGCCGACCGTGTGGGGCCGCCGCTCACAGTGGGAGATGACCCCAGGGTTACCCGTGTGGGCCATTTTATCCGCAAGCTGCGTCTGGACGAGTTTTCGCAAATTCTGAATGTGCTTGGCGGCAGCATGAGTCTGGTTGGCCCGCGACCGGAAGTACGCAAATACGTGGATGCTTATACGCCTGAATACATGGCTACCCTGCTGATTCGACCGGGAATTACAGCCTCTTCCAGTATTGCTTTCAAGGACGAGGATAAAATACTGAATTCCGGCGGTGACCCGGAGCGGATTTATGTGGAGGAAATCCTTCCGCCGAAAATGGATTTGAATTTGAAGTACCTTCAAAATATCGGATTGTGGAACGACCTAAAGGTTCTGCTGCAAACCGTGGGCGCGGTTTTCCTGCACCGCAGCGAAGAAGAAGAAAAATAATTTTTAATACAGTCATATTTCACCTCACTCCCGACAATACTTGGGGGTGAGGTGATTTTTATGTTTCAGCTTAGGCCCGAAAAACCGAAAGACCCGAAAGAAATTGACCGTGACATCGAAATGATGGCACAAACCATTCGCGGCATTAACCAAAGCAAGATTTCAGCAGATGTTCTTGGCAGCTACACTGGTACACCCCGCGACGGTGAAATTCCCGAACAGGACGCCGACGATCTTTAACTAACCGCTGATTATCTGACGACTTAATCATCGTTTACTTAAAATTCAGCGATATTTTTTAAATCTTCGTCATACTAATATGGTTAGACGGGAAAACCCGTCCCGGATTTCCATCCATTTGAATTTGAACAGTGGGTGATCGTTTGACCGGCCATATTACAAAAAGAGCGAGATTACTTTCCATGATATTAATTGCGGCGGTAATCGGCATTTCCGTTGCCGTTTCACAGCAGGCAGCACCGGTTTCGATCCCGGTACAGGCTGCGGCGGAAACAAGCAGCGGCGAGAAAAAAATCATAAAATGGGTAGATTTCAATGTCAGCTATCTTGCTATGCAAAAAGCGCTCAGCGTTGATATTGACTCACACAATCACGGCGGAAATGTCAGCTGGATTCAGCTTCTTTCCTATCTCGCCGTAAAATACGGCGGGGATTTCTCAAAATATAAAAGCAGCGATATGGATGCTCTGACAGCAAAACTGCAATCAAAGAGCATGGAGGAACTGACGGACGGCTTAAAGAATTATCCCTATTATTTTGAAGCCTATTCCGCGGTTCTGGGCGGCATGGTCGGTACTTACAAAGTGAACGGGGAAGCAAAATACGGACTGATAGGCTTCTCCCCCATTGCAAAATCATATCCGTACAATGATTATGACGATTTCGGCAGCAAACGAACCTACGGTTTTACACGCCAGCATTTGGGACACGACCTGATCGCCGCCACGGGCACACCGGTCATTGCCGTCGAATCCGGCGTAGTGGAAGCGCTGGGCTGGAACCAATATGGCGGGTGGCGTATCGGTATCCGCAGCTTCGACAACCACCGCTACTATTACTATGCGCATCTGCGCCAAAACAGGCCGTACGCCGAAGGACTGAAGATTGGTCAAACGGTAACGGCAGGCGACGTTATCGGGTATGTGGGTCACACGGGGTACAGCGCCACGGAAAATGTTAACAACATCCGGCAAAGCCATCTACACTTTGGGATGGAGCTGGTTTTTGACGAAAGCCAGAAAGAAAGTAACAATGAAATCTGGGTGGATGTTTACCAGCTGACCATGCTTCTGCGCAAAAACCAGATGGAAGTGGTTCGCAATGACGAAACCAAAGAGTACCACAGCAAGAATACAATTGAAATCATAAGTGGCAGTTCACAGTCGTCGGCTTCCTCAGAATCAACGTCATAAAAGAAAAATTTCAATTGATTTTGCCAATATGTTGTGCTATAATAGCAACTGTTGATTTTGCCGCTGTGGTGGAATCGGCAGACACAAGGGACTTAAAATCCCTCGGTAGCAATACCGTACCAGTTCAAGTCTGGTCAGCGGCACCACTTGATAACCCGCATGAATCCTAGTGATTCTGCGGGTTTATTTTTTTTTGATAAGTGCGATTCTATGTGATGAAAATATATTTGTCCTTAGTTCATTGATATACTAAACCTCCCTGTGTATTTATCCAGCGAGTTGCTTGATTTTGTGATAAGAATCCCTCATAATGAGTTCAGAAAAAGAGGCAAGGAAAGACGATATTTTCCACTCGTTTCAAAGGAAGATTATCTACAATTTGAAACTGGGGATTTTGTTAAGCAATACCATGAAAATTCATTTATCAGTCTGTTATTACACTTCATCAAGACAAGGGATTGACTAACGAAGATTTAGATGACTTGCAAGAATGGATAAGGAAACGGAGGTCTGACTAATGACACGGATATTTTTGGTTGAGGACGATATGGCAATCGCTAAAAACCTTATACTTTTGCTCCGATCGGAAGGATTTACGGTCACTCACGCCCCTACGCGGAAAGATGCCCTTGCCTCACTTGCCGGGAATAAATTTGACTTGGCATTGATTGATATTTCTTTACCTGACGGAAATGGCTTTACCGTTTGCACGGAAATCAAAGAAACGCAAGATGTTCCCGTTATCTTTCTGACGGCTTCCGGCGATGAAGCAAGTGTTGTTACCGGGCTGAACATGGGCGCGGACGACTATATCACCAAGCCTTTTCGTCCGCGTGAATTGGTTGCACGAATTGGCACCGCCTTGCGAAAAAGCGGACGTTCTCCATCGGTTTTTGAAATCTCCGGGCTTCATGTCGATATGGCAAATGGTATCGTGAATAAGGACGGCAACGAGGTTTTTCTTTCAGCCTTAGAATACCGCTTGTTGTTGGTGTTTATTAACAATCCCAAAAGTATTATCACAAGGAGCAGACTGCTTGACGAATTGTGGGACGCCGCGGGCGAGTTTGTCAATGACAATACATTGACCGTGTACATCAAACGCCTGCGGGAGAAGATAGAAAACGACCCAGTAAGCCCGCAAATCATTCTGACCGTTCGCGGGACAGGATATAGATTGGGGAACGGGTATGCTTCAGAATAGAGAGTTTCGGCAGTTTATCATTTTATTCTGCTTAATAACTGCCGCCGCTGTAACGCTAGGATTTGCAATCAATACAGCGGCCGGAATCCTTGCCATTGCTTCTGCAGCTGCCTTTGGAACAGCGTTTTTTGCGTTTACCAAAGCCCGATATAAAAGCATCGCTAAGATTTCAGATCAAATCGATCTTGTGCTTCATAATGCTGACCATCTGTATATTGGTGAATCGGATGAGGGCGAACTTTCCATTCTGCAAAGCGAGATAACAAAAATGACGCTGCGTATTCGGGAGCAAAACGACGCGCTGAAAAAAGAAAAAGAACATCTTGCTGATTCACTGGCCGACATAGCTCACCAACTCCGCACCCCCCTCACATCCGTAAACCTTATTCTATCATTGTTAGAGAATAACCCTGACGAAAATGAACGGAAAGTATTGATACGGGAAATAAAAGAATTGTTTGTAGAGATGGATTGGCTGCTTACTTCACTGCTGAAATTATCCCGCTTGGATGCGGGCATTGTGGTTTTCCAAGGTGAGCAAATAGATGTGAGCATTTTGATAAGCGCTGCGCTTCACCCGTTTTTGATCCCGGTGGAGCTGCACAATATTGCTTTACAAATAGATGTGCCGAAAGGGATAATCATTCAGGGTGATTCTGGTTGGCTTTCGGAAGCAATTCAAAACATCCTCAAAAATTGCATGGAAAGCGCAGGCGATAACGGGAAGATTGAGATTGCCTGCACGGACAATCCACTGTTTACCGAGATTGCCATCCACGACAGCGGAGCGGGCTTTGAAAAAGAAGATTTACCCTACCTGTTTGACAGGTTCTATCGTGGAAAAAACGCTAGCTCTACAGGATATGGGATTGGATTAGCTCTCTGCAAGACGATTATAACACGGCAGGGTGGGACAGTCACCGCAAAAAATCACCCGCAGGACGGCGCTATATTTGCCATTCGTTTTCCAAAGTGACGAATCTCTCACATAAAAGTCACAGAGATGTAAGTTGAAAGTTCTATTATATGGGTAAAGCTTGAAAAGGAGGCTCACATAATGGAGCTATTAAGAATTGAAAACCTATGCAAGACCTATGGTAGGGGTGAGAACCAGGTTGCCGCGCTTGACCATGTTTCGCTTACAATCGAAAAAGGGGACTTTACTGCAATTATCGGTTCTTCCGGCTCCGGCAAATCTACATTGCTTCACATTATTGGCGGCGTGGACGTGCCGACAAGCGGAAAGGTGTATTTGGACGGGCAGGATGTATATGCCCAAAGCAACGAAAAACTGGCCATTTTTCGCAGGCGGCAGGTCGGGCTGATTTACCAGTTTCACAACCTCATTCCCACGCTGAATGTGGTGGAAAACATCACCTTGCCTATCCTCATGGACAAGCGGAAGGTCAACAAGGAGAGACTTGATGACTTGCTCGAACTGCTTGGGCTGCAAGGCCGCAAAACACATTTACCCAATCAGCTTTCGGGCGGCCAGCAACAGCGCGTTTCCATAGGACGCGCTTTGATGAATGCCCCGGCGGTCATGCTTGCCGATGAACCCACGGGCAGTTTGGACAGCCAGAATGGACATGAAATCATCAAACTGCTGAAAGAAAGCAATCAAAAATATGGGCAAACCCTTCTCCTCGTCACCCATGACGAAAATATCGCCCTGCAAGCAGATCGCATTATCGGCATATCAGACGGCAGAGTAACGCGGGATGAGAGGATGGTGCGGCCATGAACATTTTTAACAAAGTTACCCTGCAAAGCATGAAAAAAAGCCGTACCCGAACGATTGTCACGGTTATCGGCGTTGTTCTGTCCGCCGCCCTGATTACGGCAGTCGCCACCTTTGGCGTTTCCTTGCTAAACTATATGGCAAATGGCGCGGCTCAGAAATACGGCGGTTGGCACGTCGGATTTGAGAATGTGGATTCTTCTTTCACAGCAAAACAGGCAAGTAACGATAAAGTTGAAAATACCGCAACATTTGAAAATATCGGCTACGCAAAGCTTGACGGCGGTACAAATCCCAACAAGCCGTATCTTTTTATAGCCGGATTCAGCAAAAAAACCTTTGATGCCTTGCCCATCATGTTGCTTTCCGGCAGACTGCCGAAAAACAGTGGGGAGATCGTTGTTTCGGGGAGCGTCATGACAAAGGGCGGCGTTCAGTTTAAGGTGGGCGACACGCTTACTCTTGCTGTCGGGAACCGCATGGGCGGAGACAAGAAACTCGGTCAGCACGATCCTTACATTTCCGGGAAAGAAACTTTTGTGTCCAAAGCAGAGCGGACTTACACGGTGGTCGGCATTTGCCAAACACCCCACTTTGAGGAAGATCCCGCACCGGGATACACCGTAATTACAGCCGCGGATGCCGCAGATAAAGCGGACGATCTCAACTTATTTGTCACGCTGAAAAACCCGCGTGAAGTTCATGCTTACGCAAAAAGTACAGCTGGAGGCCATGCTACCATCTTGAATAATGATGTGCTGCGCTTCATGGGTCTTTCGGACGATTCGGGCGACAAGGTGTTCAACGCGCTTCTATACTCACTCGGAGGCATTGTAGTCCTCATTATCATGATTGGTTCGATTTTTCTAATTTACAATTCCTTCAACATCTCCCTGAACGAGCGCACACACCAGTTCGGGATTCTCTCGTCGGTGGGAGCCACCGCAAAGCAACTGCGCCATTCGGTGCTGTTTGAAGGGATTTGTATCGGTGCCATTGGCATCCCAATTGGTATTCTCGTCGGCATAGGCAGCATCGGGCTGGTGATTGGCGTTGTTGCCAAGAATTTTGGAAACATTCTCTACGATAACGTACCTTTAACCTTGACGATATCCGCCCCCGCGATTATCGGAGCGGCGGCGGTCAGCATGGTTACGATTCTGATTTCAGCCTATATCCCGGCCCGTAGGGCTGCCAATATGCCCGTGATGGAGTGTATTCGCCAAACAAACGAGGTCAAAGTGGAATTCAAAGCCGTGAAAACATCAAAACTGGCACAGCGCATTTACGGTTTGGAGGGAACCCTTGCACTAAAGAGTTTTAAAAGGAACAAGAAACGTTATCGCAGCATTGTGCTGTCACTTGTTTTAAGCATCGTGCTGTTTATATCGACCAGTGCCTTTGTAACAGATTTGAAACAGGCATCGGAGCAGGCAAAAGAGGTTGCAACCTATGATATCGGTTTTGGCACGCAGGATATGGACGACAGCGAAATGCTGCAGCTTTACGACAAACTGAAAACCGCCGCCGGTGTTACCGAAAGTTCGTATCAGATTGTTGCGAAGTATACTTGTGCGGTTCAGACAGACAAACTTTCAAACGATTACTGGAAATCCGTTGGGGCACATTCGACGAACAAATCCGTGAATATTCCAGTAGAAATCCAGTTTTTAGATGACAGCGCCTATCTGAAAATTATTAAAGGCTTGGGTTTGCCGGCAGAGGAATATACCGGGCAAAATGCAAAATTGATTGCTGTTGCCAAAATACAAGATAGCAGCAATCAGGCGGAAGGGGTTAACCAGCTTAAGGACATGTTTACGAGCTCCTCCCTAAATGGCACCGTTACACCCAATACAAACGGCAAATCAAATGCGGCATATGGAAAAAATGTTAGTATTACCTGTGTCAATACCGTGCTGCCTGATGTACCCCCGACGACAGAGACTCCCGAGCAACGGGCATACACTTTTAGTGTGATGGCTCCCTATTCACTTGAGGAGAAGCTTGCTCCCTCCGATACCTCGCCGGATATCATGGTGAAGGGCATGACATTCCAGTCAAAGAACCCATCGCAGTCGACAGCAGAAATGAAGACGATGATTCAAGGCGCTGGAATGAAAGCCTCTTACCTCCTTTTGAATTCATCTCAAATAATGGATCAGAACCGCAATATGATATTCATTGCCAACGTGTTCGCTTATACTTTTATCATTATGATTTCGCTGATTGCGGTTGCCAATGTGTTCAACACGATTTCCACAAATGTCAAGCTGCGCCGGCGGGAGCTTGCCATGCTCCGCTCTGTTGGGATGTCCGACCGCGATTTCAATAAAATGATGCGTTATGAGTGTGCCTTTTATGGCGTGAAGGCGCTGCTTGTCGGGCTTCCCCTGGCAATCATCTTCTCCTGGCTGATCTACAAAGGAATTGACGGTATCAATTTTGTGTTGCCGTGGGCCAGTATCGGAATCAGCGTGTTCAGCGTGCTTCTCGTCATCTTTGTCACCATGATGTATGCCGTTAGAAAGATCAAAAAAGAAAACATCATCGACGCGCTGCGGGACGATATGACTTGATTCAAAACAGATATTGACTTTACAGAAAATCAAAAAAACTTGTCATTTAATCTCTCTCTATAAACAAAAATCCCCTGCCAGCTATTAAGCCAGCAGGGAATTTTTTATGTGTACTATTAAAGGTTGCTTCGCCCTCGTGGTATTGGGCGCTTAATAGTAGGTGTAAAAGTCTCCAAAATTATTATCAGTATACGTTGTCCCGCTTACACTGTACAAAACTTCAAACTTAGCACCTATAGGGATACTGCCAGGAATATTCCACTCATCAATGTTCGCATTCTCTGCTTTAGAATAGGTAGCATTCACTTCTTGATAAGAGGACCAGTTATCTGTAGTATAGCGAACTTTTACAATTTTTTGATAGTCAATATTCTTTAGATAAATGATATATGGATAGTCGGACAAAGGGTATCGCCTGATAGTCTTTAAAACACTCTTTCCCAAAACTGCGATATTAGAGAAATTAAGAGAATAATTTTTCCCATTATTGTTATCCCAATACGTCTGACCATTTACTTCATATTTGATTGTAAATGTAATCGGAGAAGATGGTGACAAAATGGCAAATGTCCAAATATCATATTCTGAATCATTTGGATCAGCTTTTGAATAGCTTGCATCACTGTCGCTCCAATTAACTCCATCTTGGGTATAATGCAAGGTCACTTTTTTCTCATAACCTAGATTTTTAACCGCGATAGAGCCAAAGTAGCCATCGTAAGCAGCTTCGCCCGGGCCGCCTTGTTGAGCATAATATAACTGAACATTTGGACTATCATTGCTGGTCGCAGCAAATGCTTGCGACGAAAAAACACTGACGGCTAGTAAACAGCAGACTAACATAAAGGAAATTGCTCGGAATTGCTTTTTAAAGCTCTTCATAAAGACACCTCCAATAAAATTATAAATAACTTAAAGACCGGTACCATAATCTTCAAGAAATTTACTAATATTTACTTTTAAGTTAAATATTAGTACTTTATACCTGCTTGTACAAGTCAAAATATTAACAAATTTTCGATAATTTTCGAAAAATATTTTATGTGAATTTAAGTCACTTTTAGTTTTACCTCTCCCTAAAAATAAATAAAAATGCCCTCCTAGCCGTCGTAAGACAGCCGAGAGGGTGTTTTGATGCGAATTTATGTCCAGTAAATCAGTCTATTGTGCCTACTGTGCAGCGCGATCCGTTCAAATAAAATCCTGTGGCCTGCCCAACCTTCCCTATAGCAGTCACTTTATAGAAATAATTATTTCCTTTTGAACCTTTATAAGCGACCTTAAACACGCCGTTACTACCTGCAACGAATTTCGGATGGGAAGTTGCTGTGATTTTAAATTGATAAGAATGCCCCTTTTTAACTGTCAGCTTTGATCCTGTATCTGACTTTGCACTATTTACCGTTTTATCAGTTTTCTTAACAGTGGTACTCTTTGCAGTGGTACTCTTTGCAGTGGTACTCTTGACAGGTGCTTTCTTCACTTCCGCACCTTTGGCAGGAGTTTTCTTAACTTCAACCTTTTTGGCAGCTGCTTTCGCGATGGAACTCGATACGGAGGTCGACTTAGCTACAGCTTTGCTATTGTCTACAGCTGCGAACGCCGGAACCGAACAAACAGATACCATAATTGCAATCCCTAAAACAGTACATAAAAACTTTTTCATTTTTAAAAACCCCTTTTTCTAAATTCAATTTGAGTTTTGATCTGGTTTGCGCTGGAGGACAATTTCACCTCAATTTCCTTTTTGATTTTCAAGCTTATTATATACTTAAAAACTTAACGTACAAGATTTATAAACAACTTGTAACCAATATTTGGAAATTGTAATTACTTGTCATTGTAATTTAAACCAGCGTTCACATTATAACGGTAATTTATTAATACTTTTGATCATTACTGCTATAATCAGAATATCCTGATGCAAAAATAAACCGTATCCGGAATTAATCAAATGCGGATTTGTTATATTATAGTGAAAAGGAGTTGCGCTATATGAAATTTATACTGTCAATGTTGCTCGGGGTTTTGTTGGGCTGCATCATAATCTTTTTTAAACCGACAAAGAAAAAAAACCATTAAAAAAAATGCCCTCCAAACCATCAAGGTAAGGGGGGCATCATTTAGATATAGAATTTATGGAAGTATTTTATCGTTATTGGTCACAATTTACTTACATATTTTGAATATTATGGAAATTATTTATATTATCTATTGTAAAATATTCTGATTAGTATATAATAAATTGTGCAAAGGGCATGAGGGCAGTAGGTTATACCTCCATGAGGAACAGTTCTTTGGTTGCTTAGAACTACCTAAAAGGAGGTGATTGCATGGAGATTCTCTATGCGGCCATGTTTTTGATTGTTGCAACCGGGTACATACTCGTTGTTATGCAACAGGCAAAAAAATAACCGCCCCCGAGCTAAGGAAAGCGGTTATTCCGTCAACCGGGCTTCCCGCAAAAGCGGGATGCCCCTTGCCTTAATATATTATAATCATCGCAGTTAAAAAATGCAAGGACATATAAATTTCTCTGTATTTTATAATTAGTACCATCCCGGTAAAGTACGTCAGCCCGTCAGTAATGTCCGAATTTTTGTCGTATACCCGGAATGGCCCGATGTCGCTTTCAAGCCAATCAAGGTTTTGCAAAAGCAAAAACACCGCATGATTTAATTCATCGGTGTTTTTTGTTGCGGTCGACGGGAGATAGGTAATCTCCACGCCCAACGCATTTGTAAATCTGTGCCATTGCAATTGCTTGTTCTGCTGTCATTTCAGGGTTTATGTCTTGAATAAGATCGGCCAATTCAGTTGTTTTACTGCTACTTATTTGCATTGCAAGCAAAGCAGAAAAAACCTCTTTCAAGGTCTTTCGTTTTCTATAGGTTTCGGCAGCTGCTTGACCGCCTTTTTTTGCTATTTCTCTTTGTTCTTCCTTTGTTCTTTCGTCCAGCGGAATTAAATCTTCTTTATTTTTTCTTTTGGCAGCCTCCCCTCTTCACCACTTGTTTTTATGTTTTGTGACTTACGCCGTTACCAATATTTATCCGCTCACTTCTCTGCTGCTCCAAACTTCTGGGCGTTAAATGTTGGGCTGTAATGATAATGCTTCATAACTTTACCCCAAACGTATCTGTTCATTGTAATTGTTCTACAAGAAATGGCATATATTAAAAATACGCTATTAGAAAAGGGGTAAATTAATGAATGACACTTACCGAGTTACTCTTCAAACACCATTCGGAACTCAAAAAGGAACCGTAACATTTGTTGATGATAATGGAATGCTAAGCGGTTCTATCCGTACAATGGGAAATACAAGTTCCTTTAGAAATGGGAAAATAAACGGAAATTCTTTTGAGTTTTCTGGAATCTTAAATGCAGGATTTTTTAGTATAAGATATACTACAAAGGGTTCCATTGATGGAGACACTCTCAAGGCTGTTGCCTTAACCAATTCCGGAACATTCCGGATAAATGGAACTCGGGTGGTATAATCTCCGGGAAATAAAAATGACGGCCCGAAGGTCGTCTAACAAAAATTTTACACAAACTCACTTGTAATCTCTCTAATTCCGGAATAGTATGATATAGAAAGGAGGAATGCTTATGGGTATTATTTATGATCTTCAAAGACTACCAGAAAAAGATAAGAAAGAATTAGCCAAAGAGATAATTTTTAAAGAGATAACCGAAAAGTTAAATCTTCAAGCGGAACTAAAAAACAAAAGAAAATTAAGACACTTAACCGTAACATAAGTTGCGGGTATTTTTTTGTCTATATAAAAAGCGCTCAGCCGTTAAGCTAAGCGCTCTGGGTTTGCTGTAATTAGCTTTTAAAAAGCAATTACCTGTTTGAAATGCAGTTTTTATAAAGTTCTCCAGCACGCTGCCAATTTGCAACCTTGAGCCAATCGTCGATATATGCCGCTCGTTCATTGTAATGCTTCAAATAGTACGCATGCTCCCAAACATCAATTGCTGTAATAGGGCAATAGTTTTGTACTATAGGCGTGTTTTGATTTGCCGATGTCACAATCTTAAGCTTCCCGTTTTGGTCAACGACAAGCCAAGCATATCCTGAACCAAACACTGACAACGCCTGCTTTTTAAACTCGTCGAAAAACTTTTCAACTGTTCCGAACTCCTGAACGATTGCGGTGTAGAGAGCCCCAGCCTGCGAACGAGTTTCTGAATTGGACATTCCGTTAAAATAAAAGATATGATTGTAAACTCCGCCGCCGTTATTGATTACAGGCTGTCGAATTACGGCCGGAAGCCTGTCAGCGTTATAGATCAGCTGCTCCAGCGACCAGTTATGCAATTCTGGATAGTCTTTCAACGCGTTGTTGAGATTGTCCACATATGTTTGCAGATGCCGGTCGTGATGTAAATGCATCGTTTTGGTATCAATATATGGCTCAAGTGCGTCGTAAGCGTAAGGAAGGGGCGAATTTACGAATGGATAATGCTCATTCATACAAATAGCCTCCAGTTTCATCTTATGCATAGCATATTCAGGCCATGTTTAAAATGCTAATCTGGATTCTTTCTGCATGAATCAACTCCTTACTATTGTAACAAGGGTAATATTTACAAGTTTTCTTTAAAAGATCTGTACAAATATTCTTTCTCCGCACTGTGACTTCTGCCAGTATGCGCCGCTATTTCGTTCCAACTAAAATTTTTCCGGTATTTCCAATCCAGTATGTTTTTCACACAAGCATCTTTAATCCCGTCTATGTAACTGTTTATGGTGTTCTTTTCCCGCTCGAGTTTGTTTGACCTCATCCATGGTTTTATCTTCTTTACGTATTCCGTACAACGTTATGGGGTGCTTAGTGTACCGCCGCCGGGAAAGCTCGGTGGAAGAAGCTTTGATCGAGATGTATCTGGCAGGCGTCTCTGTCCGTCGGGTGGAGGACATCACGGAAGCTCTTTGGGGTAGCAAGGTATCCCCTTCTACCATTAGCGAGTTGGAACGCATCCCTAAAAAATGCTATTGATTTCCTCTTTGTTTTGAATAATAAACTGCATCATCCGGCGATTCGTTTTTGCAAGCTCTTTAAATTCGTCACGGCTTTCAAAGAACGCGGCGCAAATCATTTGAATAGAGCAGATCACATAAAAAACCGCCTGCTTTTCTTCCGTGGATAATCTGTTCTCAGCATCATAGCCATGCAAAATTCCTCTGAGAATATCGAGCCATTTTTCATATACCTCGTTGCTGCTTTCAGATAAAATTCCAGTAGCGCAATAGCAAACGTCCCAAAGCCGTACATTTACTTCACTCAGATCAAAATCAATAAATCCGCTTACCTCGCCGTTTTCAAAGAGAACATTTCTTGGATTTGGGTCACGGTGAATGAGCTGTTTTGGAAGTTTGTCATACAGCTTTCCAAAGCCTTCGATATAGTCCTCAAAAAAGCTGTTGTCAAGCCCCATATTCCACTGCACATTCTGCTGTCTGACATTCGGTAGCGCCCAATCGATGACGCTTTGATACAAATTCACTTCATCGGGCAAAACGTCTTTCTGAATAGCTTTCAATGCTTTGTGGAGCCGGGCAATGCTTCTGCCATACTTCTCGCCAAAACTGACCCTGTTTTCGCCAAATCTATCAGACTTGGGGAGAGGCTTGCCCTTCAGCCCATGAGAAAGAATAAAAAGCTCCTTACCATCCAGATACTCGCTACTAGTTTTAGTCGGCACCGGCATGGATGAAATAAACCCCTGTTTTTGGAGTGCCTTGGAAACTTTCAAATTTTTTAACAGCTTTTCACGGTCACCTGTTTTCAGAATATAATCGCTGCCGACCGTCCATACACTTCCCGATACTTTCGTCCCATCCATGATATAGATGTCACCTATTGGCAAGTTTTTCTCAATATTCCAATTCTCCAAAACTTTTCGTAATTCTTTTTCGGTATACATATTTGCCACCTCCGGTTTAATTGGTTTGTATTTTTGATAAATGCTCAGATACTTTTTCGGAGAGCAGCCATACATTTTTACAAATGCCTTGTAAAATCCCGAATAGGTTTCAAAACCGTATTCAAGAACCACATCAATCGCTTTTCTGCCGCAGGCGATTTCGGCAAGCGCGTGATCAAGACGCCGCTTTAAGATATAGCCCGCGACCGATGAACCTATAACAGACGAAAACAAACGGTAATAATGGTATGTCGAATAATTTGCCTTCTGTGCGAGTTCTTCTGCTGTAATGTCTGTTTTCAGGTTTTGCTCAATATAATCGAGTGCGGTTTTGATTACTTCCGGATATTGCATGGTATGCCTCCTTCCGTACGGTGGTTTCAGTATACACTGTGCTAACCGTGAAAACATTTCCTGTACTGCTATTATAGCAGACTATTATTGCATAGTTAAATGTTTGCATCTGTAATATTCGTTTGCCTGATGCCGCAAACCTTTATTTTATTCGGGCCTCCGAGTTTGTCGTTATGAACACTCGTACCAGCGGCTCGCCGCTGCAAACAAAACGCTCTTCACTTTTGTGAAGGGCGTTTTGTTTTATGCTCACGTTTATGCCATGCATGCTCTTTTAACCAAGCCTGCCGCTAAAAATTTATGTGTCAGGTCTTGATCCCGTACATGGATTTTTTTTGTAGTGCTTTGACCTCACTCGCCTGGAGCGTATATGCAAAATCTAAACTCAAAATAGATCTGCTTGATTGCATCGTTCTAAGCTGATCTTTTAGTAATCCGTACAATCTTTATCATTTCACAAACAGACCCTATGCCATACCCATTTACATTATTTATATAATATGCAGGAGAAAAATGCGTCCGACTAGATAGTCATAAGATCACTTGCCCATTTAGCAGCTTTGCTGGCACAATCCTCAGGATTTTTTTTAGGTTCAACATAGGATGTTTCACCGATAAACTTATTCCCGGGAAGCGCTTCCTTCAATTTTGCAAAGCACTTTTCGGCTCCGTTTCCTCCGTGGCTGGCAAACAGTGCTATCCATTTGCCCTGAATCTTGTATTGTCTGATAAAACTCTTTATCGGCGGCGTATATGATCCTGCCCAGACCGGCGTTCCGATAAAAATCGTTTCGTATCGGTTTAAATCAATACTGTCGTTTGTAAGCTTTGGCTTCTCACCGAAAATAACGCTTTTTCCTCCCCAAAAGTACTTTGAAAATCCTTCCGTTGGGTATTTCTTGCTCGTTTTTAATTCGACAATATCTGCGTTTATTGTTTCAGCAATCTTTTCCGCAATGAATTTTGTGTTGCCGTCAAATGAAAAATATACAACCAAAGTGTTCATAATGATTCTCCTTAATGCTATTATACTTATATTTACCGCCGTTTGCGGCATATTCCTAAGCTTATTGCTTTCTTGGGGCATCCATCAATGCATTCAAGGCAGTTTATACATTCGGTCGAATCCATGCCTCCTGATTTAACCATTTCGGCTACGTTCAAACCCATAGGACAGTTCCTGCTGCATTTTCCGCAGGAAACGCAGTCGTCTGGTTTTGCTTTAAGCCTAAATCTTGGGATGTGAAGAAGATCTGCGAGCTTTTCGCCGATTACCATGAACGGAGCCATCCAGCAGAGGCTGTGGCACATTCCGCGTTTGCCGGTCAGAAGCGTGAACAAATAGATTACAGTCATAACAATTGCATATATGATAATATACTGCATATCAATGTTCACTAAATACAGAAAATCTCCTTTGAGTGGTCTGTTATGTATCCATAGAAATACAATGAACGAAAGCCAAACCACCCAAATAATGTATTTAGATAGGTTTTTTCCTTTACTGTTCCAACTGCGGTTGTTGGCACCGGAAACATAATCCTGTACCGCGCCGCCGGGACAAAGCCAACCGCAGAACAGACGGCTGCCGACGATTGAAAACAGCAGGAGCAGCCCAAAAACCATTGCGCTTCCATTCAACACACCCTTTGCCGCAGACAAAATGATCACCATAGGCGATAAAAAGAAAAATGTTATCGGAAACATCAGTGCGGAAAAAACCAATAGACCTTTGCGAACCCTTTGCCTCATTATTAATCTCCTTTCCCTGAAATTATTTTTTTGGCCTCGACAGCCCAATCTTTCATTGCGGAGTAGATATAAACACCGCAGAGTGCAGTCAACTGGCTGTAGGTGCAGTCCGTGCCCTGCTCTTTGAGTTGGTCAAAAAACTCGATATAACCGTTCATGTCCTTAACCAGCTTTTCATTTTTTCTGATAAAATCGTCCAGATGCCCGAGTAGTACCTCCGGCTCAGTATTCTCACCGAAGGAAACCTTGAGGAGTATTTCACATCTAAGCTTCTCAATTTCAGGCTCCTCACGCAGCCAATCCGAAAGTTCTTTCTTGCCGTCGTCAGTTATGCTGTATACGATCTGTCCGCGACCGTTTCCGGTTTCCGTATTGTAGGAACTCACGGCAAGACCCTCGGCAACCAGCTTTTTGAGTGTAGGATAGATCTGACCGTAACTCTCCTGCCAGAAATGGCTATATTCTTTCTCAATCCATTTTTTAATCGTATAACCGGTTTGCGGCATGCGCGCCAGCATTCCCAGTACTACATATTTCGATTTTCCTGTGTTTTCTTTCAAGTGCGCCCACCCTATCTGTATAATATATCTTAATAATATATTATCAAGATATATATGTCAAGTTAACTAAGAAAATATATATTCCCATGATGAGAAAAATAGGAAGTAATAGTCTATTTTTCGGCCCCACCTGCCAACCGTATCCATGCAATTAGCTTTGTACCGACAAAAACAGTTAATCCCCGGCCGTGACAGCCGGGGATTTTTTCAAATGTATTCCTGAAAACAAAGATCAGATGAAAATATAAACGGAAACCACTCCGGCTATAACAGAACCGATAAAGTTGCCAATCAGGTCAAAATCAGTATCTGCCAGCCCATGTTGGTGTTTCGAATACTTTGGTTTCTTTGAAATGGAATCAATCATGAATTCCAGAATTTCGAAGAAGGTTCCAATTGATAATCCAGCGGCGGCAATAAAATAGGGAATATAGCCTTTTGGACTTTGAAGCGGGCCAATAATATTTTGCATGACAGAATAAATAAAAAGAGCGAATGAAAAAGCGCCAAGGCCGTGAAGGAAGCGGTCAAAGTACTTGTTTTTATGGTAAGCGTCCATACACTGCCCAATCAGTGTATGACCTAAGAGCGTATAAATAAAAATTATCATGATGAAGCTGTGAATTGGGAATTTAAATCTGCTGTTGAAGATGAGAAGGAGTGTGACAGCTACAATAATTATGATATTCTCTATGATCTGACCGTATTTTTTATTTTTGCTGACTCTGTAAAGAGTGTAGAATTCTCCAATAAAGAATAAGGATGGAAAAAGCAGTAACAATCCCGTTTTAAGCATAGCAATCCGCCTCACGAGTACATGATTTGATATCATTATGCCTCTAGTCGGACGAAAAATTCTTGATCAGGATTACCGTTCCTCTCAAGTCCACAGCAATACCGATTTTTTCAATATGTAAAGTCAGCTTTATACTGAAAAGGACATTAAATCCCCTGCCATACACAACTTCGCGGCAGGGAACTTTTGCGCACAAATATAAATCCATAAAGTTATTGCCCACGGTGCTGAGAAGCCGCAAAAGCAATTAATCCGTCCACAACTGCCAACAGTACAATTGCCCCCGCAATTAAGGAAATTGACATCATCTATCTATCCCTCCATTTCATGATCAGTCCTCATACTATTGGGACCTTATGTAATATTATACATATATCAACACATACATGCTTAATCCAGGGGTAACAGTATAGCGGATCCTTCGCAGGTATCTGATAATCAGACTAAATACTGAAATCGTATCATATATTTCAATATCGGGGTGAAATAGATGCTCATAAAAGTGAAACACATCTGGTCGTTACTGATTTTCGTCCTTGTACTGAGTATAATCTCTTCTTCATTATGCTTTCAGGCCATGACCTACAGTGTAGACGCTGTTCCTACCGAAAGCGACAGCGCCTGTGTGCCTATTATCCTATATCATGAGGTAAAACCGACAAATGGGCATCTTGTGGTAAGTCCAGGCGATTTTGAAAATGATTTAAAATACCTGTCGGCGCATCACTATACTACGATTACAATGGCCGATTTACTGGAGTATGCTTACAATGACAAAGACTTACCGGATAAACCGATTATCCTTTCATTCGATGACGGATATCTTGACAACTACAAATATGTATATCCGTTGCTAAAAAAATACAATATGAAAATCGTGCTTTCTCTCATCGCAAAAAACACCGACGACTTTACACAGATTCCCGATGATAACATTCTATACTCGCATGTGACGTGGACACAGCTGAATGAAATGCTGCAGTCGGGTCTTGTAGAGGTGCAAAATCACACGTATAATCTACATTCCAACAAGGGCAAGCGAATTGGCTGTATGCAAATGAAAGGTGAGTCGAACTTGCACTATGAAGAAGCTTTGACGGAAGATGTTATGAAATGTCAGAACGAGATCAAAGAAATGACCGGGAAAAATCCGAGCACGTTTACATATCCTTACGGAAAATTCAGTGAAAATACAGATGCCGTTCTGAAAAAATTAGGCTTTAAGGCAACGCTGTCGTGCAAATACGGGGTCAACGTTCTAAGAAAAGGAGACCAAGACGCACTCTACAATTTGAAGAGAGTCAGCCGCCTGCGCGGAAAAGGAATCGAAAAAACGCTGAAAGGCGGAATGGAAACCCTAAAATATCAAAAGAGCACATCGGGCTGATCCGGTTTTCATAGATTCTTCACGTGTGTTTAAATTCATTGTAGAGAACAGCCCTAAACGGATCTCTTATCCATTTAGGGCTGTTCTCTGTAGGTTATTCTGATTTTTTGTGAACCGAAAGTTTCTTTTCCGTTCCGTTTTTAATTCTTATAATATTTGTCCGGTGTTCCGCGACTAAAATAACCGCCATAAGAGCGGCTATGCTGGTCGTCACCAAAACATAGGTTAAAGAAGCTGATTGATCCATACGGTAATCAACGAAATAAGTGACAAAAAACGTAGCAATCGGAAACATGCTCGCCCCACAGATGGAAGCAAGCGACACAATCTGCGAAACAGCAAGCACAATGATAAACAGCCCCATTGAGAGAACAAATACACGCCAGTCTATCAATGCAATCATTGCTGCGCTGGTCAGAACCCCTTTTCCGCCTTTAAAACCAAAATACAGCGGATATATATGACCGATTACACAGAGGACGCCAGCAAGATAAGCACCGTACTGAGAAGCGTAATGGAGCGTAGGAGTGGCAAGACCCGCAAGCTCGCCGGCATACTGGAAAACATATCTTCCGATCATCACGGAAACGGCACCTTTGGCAAAATCAAAAACTGTTGTAAATATGGCTGCTTTCGCGCCGACGGAACGGAGCACATTGGTTGCACCCGCATTACCGCTGCCCAGCGTACGAATATCGGTATTGTTGCTGAACACCCTTGTGAAGATGATGGAAAAACTGACGCTCCCTAAAAGATAAGCAACTACCGCCACCAAAAGCCCAGGCAGTACGAATGTACTTAAATATGCTAACATTGGTGTTACCCCCTATTTATCTCCGCGCTCACGCACAATGATTCTGATTGGAGTTCCTTCCAGACCGAAAGTTTCACGAATCCGGTTTTCCAAATACCTTTGGTAAGAAAAATGAAACAAATCCGCAGAATTTACGAAACAAACAAAAGTCGGGGGTCTGACAGAAGCCTGGGTCATATAATAGATTTTCAGCCTTCTGCCCTTATCCGTAGGCGGCTGTACGCGTGCGACCGCCTGTGACAGCACATCGTTCAGCATACCGGTGGAAATACGCATGGAATTGGAATTTGCCACATGCTTGATCAGTTCAAATAACCGGTCAATCCTCTGCCCTGTTTTGGCGGAAATAAAAATAATCGGCGCATAGGACATAAAGGAAAAGTCGTCTTCCAGCGATCTACGGTAATCAATCATGGTATGGTCGTCTTTTTCGACGGCATCCCACTTGTTAACGACGATAACGCAACCCTTTCCCGCTTCATGCGCGAGGCCGGCTACCTTAGAATCCTGCTCCGTAAAACCGACGGATGCATCAATCATAATGGCGCAGACATCCGCACGCTCAATTGCCATTTGCGCACGCATATTGCTATAACGCTCAATACTGTCTTCCACCTTATTCTTTCTGCGCAGTCCAGCGGTATCAATCAGCGTAAAACGCCCATAGGCAGTTTCCACCGTGGTATCAATTGCGTCGCGGGTGGTGCCGGCAATGTCGGAAACGATACAGCGCTCTTCCCCGCAGATTTTATTGACCAGAGAGGATTTCCCCACGTTCGGCTTGCCGATAATGGCAACCTTGATCAGTTCGCCGTCATCATCTTCTTCTGATTGATCTGGAAGATACTCAAACACCGCGTCAAGCAAGTCTCCCGTACCGTGTCCATGCACGGAGGATACAGCGACCGGGTCGCCGAGCCCCAGATTATAAAATTCATAAAAATCAGCCGGGGGGCCGCCGATGGTATCACACTTGTTGACGCACAGAACCACCGGTCTGCCGCTTTTTTGCAGCATGGAGGCAACATCGGCATCCGTTGCGACCAATCCGGTTCGCACGTCTGTTACAAAGATGATAACGTCAGCCGCGTCAATGGCAAGCTGCGCCTGTGTTCTCATTTGTGATAAGATAATATCGCTGGTGCTCGGCTCGATACCCCCTGTATCAACAAGGGAAAATTTGCGGCCGTCCCACTCGCAGTCACCGTAGATTCTGTCCCGTGTAACACCGGGCGTATCGTCCACGATAGAAAGCCGCTGACCGACTAATTTATTAAAAAGGGTCGATTTCCCGACATTTGGTCTGCCGACAATCGCTACAACCGGTTTAGACACTGGCATCACTTCCTATAATCGCATTTAATAGTTCATATCCATCATTGGGAATTACCGTTATATTTGTCTGTAACGCTTCCTTTAATTCATCAACCGTTACATCATCCAAAAAAACATCGGCTTCATGGCGCAGCATAACATTCGGCAAAATGAGTTCGCTGCCCAGATTTCTGCCTTTCAGCTGCTTGATAATATCGCCGCCGGTCACCAATCCGGCAACGTCAATCGCGTGGCCGAAGAAATCGTTCACAATCGGAATCAGTTCGCAAGTAAGATTATTGCATTTTATTCTTAATCCGTCAAGTAAATCATTCAAAAAAGGATAGAGCGCCATTCCCGTAATGAGCGTAACATGACGCTTTTCCTTGGGCGGGTCGAAATCCTCCAGCGCTTGCTCAAATTCCTGCTTCAGGTTCGCCATGAGGCCTACCCCGTTTTCAAGCTGGTCAAAATCGCCGTAAAATTCAGCGGGCGGAATCTCCCGGTGGGCCTTCAGGTAAAATTCGTCTGCTGCATAACAGATTCTCTGCCCGTACTTCGCCTGAAAATTGTCGCCGTATCGCTCCATAATCCGCACAACATCTTCCGCGGAATCCTGATCGTAGGACTGAAGCGGGAATAGATCCTTCCGGAACTTGGTCAAGCCCACCGGTACGACCGCAACGCTCTGCACGGACGGGTATAGACCGCCAAGATCGTTCAGGCTGCGCTCCAGCTCCGCGCCGTCGTTGATACTCCTGCACAAGACAAGCTGCGTATTGATTTTGATGCCCGCCTCTGCCAGCCGGTACAAAATATCCAGCGATCTGCCCGCGAACCGGTTTCCCATCATTTTCACGCGCAGTTCGGGGTTCGTGGTATGAACGGATATATTGATGGGGCTGATATGCATTTTTATAATACGCTCAACATCATGCTCGCTCATATTCGTCAGCGTAATGTAATTGCCAAATAAAAAAGAGAGACGTGAATCGTCGTCCTTAAAATAGAGGCTGCTGCGCATCCCTTTGGGCAGCTGGTCAATAAAGCAAAAGACGCAGTTGTTGCGGCAGGGCAGCTGCTTGTCCATCAGGTATGTCTCGAACTCAAGCCCGATCGGCTCATATTCGCCCTTCCGGATGGAAACGGTGCGGGTAGTTCCCCGCTCGTCTATCAATTCGAGGGAAAGCCGCTTACTGGTTTCATAAAAACGATAATCGAGTACATCGTATATTTCGCTGGAGTTGATGGAAACCAGTATTTCCCCGGGAAGGATTCCGGCCTGCTGCGCGGGGCTGTCCAAATCCACTGAAAATATTTTGACTGACATGGCGACTCCTTGTTAGGCCTAATAAATAATCAAAAAAATAAGAGAAGGATTGCTCCTTCTCTTCATTTCCGGAAAATCAAGAAAAAAATCAGGCTTCTTTCTTAATTACTTCCCTGCCGTTGTAGTAACCGCAGCTGTTGCAAACTCTGTGAGGAGTTTTGTACTCACCGCACTTCGGGCATTTTGTCAAAGTAGGAGCACTAATCTTCCAAACATTTGAACGCCTTTTATTTTGTCTGGCACTTGATACTTTTCTCTTCGGTACAGCCATTATCAGCACCTCCTTAATAAACTCAAGCTTAATCTATCAGCGTTTTAAGAACCTCCAGGCGAGGATCAATCTGATGCGTGTTGCAGTTGCATGCGCCTTCATTCAAATTTTTACCACAAACCGGGCAAATCCCCTTACAGTCCTGTCTGCAAAGATATTTGGACGGCAGTTCCAGCAGAATATCGGCACGAATCAACTCGTCCAAATCCAGTTCATCGTTCTGAACTTCAACAAATTTTTCATCGTCGTCTTCCTGCAGAGATAAAACCAGTACATGGGTGAACGTATAATGATATCGCTTTTGAATCTGCTGCGTACAACGGTCACACGGAATGGAAAAATCAAACGAAACATCGGCGGTTAAATCCGCAAATCCATCATGGCCTTTTACAGTCCCCTGAACCGATACGGGAGAAACAAACGGGTGGACTCCGTTGACCTCAGTCCCTGATAAGTCGAAACCGTAATCAAAAGAGATTGTTTCTTTCTCGTCGGAAAGAACTTTTTTTAAATTCAAAAGCATAACTACACCTCGGCGCTACATTCATTAATTATATTGGTTTCAGGACATTTTGTCAATAATAATTTTTCAGCAGCGGCTCATATTATCATAAAGATGCTGTCGGGAGCACTTCGCTCCCGACAGCACGAAGAACTATGCTAAAAATCAAACCTGAACCGCAACTTTACTGACTTCCTCGGGAAGCTCGTCGCCGTCGACAGAAACCAACAGCGTAATCTTTGTGTCGGCTAAAGCGGAAAGCGTGTTCATTTTTTCAATAAACACAGTCAGTGTCTTAATATCATGCCCAATAATTTTCAGAGTAGAATCTACAAAAATATCGGTTACATCATAATTTCCAGCGCAAATGCCGCTGACAAAGCCGCACAGTGCTTCCGCGCTCTGAATTCCATACGCGTCGCTGTCGATCAGCCGCGCCTGATGGGAGATGTCATAGGTCAATTTCAGGCCCTTTTCAATAACAACCACATTTCCGTTGGATTTTTCAATTGCGTCATTTGCACGTTCGATTAGCTTTTTTGTTTTACCTGAACCTTTTTTGCCAACAATGAGAGTAATCATAAAGAAACTCCTCCTGCTTCATTATTTTTACTGTCCAGGGCGCTGACCCTGAACAGAGGGTCCGCGTTTTATTTTTTCAGTCTGGCTTCCAGCTTTTCCTTTTCGGACTCATAGCCGGGTTTACCAAGCAGGGCGAACATATTTTTCTTATAACTTTCCACGCCCGGCTGGTCAAACGGATTCACACCCATCATGTAACCGGAAACGGCGCATGCCTTTTCAAAGAAATAAATCATGTATCCCAGCGTGTCCTCGGAAAAATCGGTTGCATGAAGCACGACATTTGGAACACCGCCGTCCGTATGGGCAAGAACCGTTCCCTCAAATGCCTTTTGATTTACATACGCCATGCTCTTCCCTTCCAGAAAGTTCAAGCCGTCCACATTTTCGGGGTCGTTGCCGATAAACAGATCCTTCTTCGCCTTGTCAAACAGCACGACGGTTTCAAACAAATTGCGCTTGCCATCCTGAATGAACTGCCCCATGGAATGCAAATCCGTTGAGAAAATTACGGAAGCCGGGAACAGACCCTTCTGATCCTTCCCTTCGCTCTCGCCGTACAGCTGTTTCCACCACTCACACATCAGGGTGTAGGCAGGTTCATAACTGACGAGAATTTCAATTGCTTTTCCCTTACGGTAAAGAATATTGCGAATCGCCGCGTATTTGTAGCAGTCGTTCGCCGCCAGATCAGGATTACTCAGCTCCGTCTGCGCTTTTGCCGCACCGACCATCAGCGCATCAATATCGGCGCCGCTGACCGCAATTGGGAGCAGACCGACAGCCGTCAGAACGGAATATCTTCCGCCGACATCGTCCGGCACGACGAAGGATTCATATCCTTCCCTGTCTGCAAGCTGCTTCAGCGTACCGCGCGCCTTGTCGGTCGTGCAGTAAATGCGCTTGCGGGCTTCTTCCTTGCCGTATTTTTCCTCCAGGAAACTGCGGAATACACGAAACGCAACGGCAGGTTCCGTTGTGGTGCCGGATTTGGAAATGATGTTAATGGAAACGTTCCTGCCCTCGCAGATTTCAAGCAGTTCGCTCAGCGCGGTAGAGCTGATGCTGTTACCGGCAAAATAAATGTCGGGTGTATCTTTCTTCAAAGCATTGTAGTTGGGGGATTTTAAAAACTCAATTGCAGCACGCGCGCCAAGGTAGGAACCGCCAATTCCGATTACAATGAAAACATCGGTATCGGATTTGATCTTTTCGGCAGCCGCCTTAATTCGGGCAAACTCCTCTTTATCATAATCGGTGGGAAGATTGACCCAGCCGATAAAGTCGTTTCCCATTCCTTTTCCGGAATGAAGCAAATCGTGCGCCAGTTTTACCTGGGGTGCAATGGCAGTATATTCATCCTCGCGGATAAACTCGGACAGATGCTTAGTATCAAGTTGAACCGACATATTATACCCTCCTGCATATGGCTATTCTTTAATGATATTTTACAATATGTTGAAGGTATTTGCAAGGAGGTATACTACATTTTATAAATATTTCAAATATATTCGCAAATATATTCACATCATTTTAAATAAATAGCTGAGGAACAGCCGGAATATTGAGGGAACCGTAATTTCAGCGACGCTGTCCTTGGCGCGGATATCGTATTCCTTCACCACCTCGTTCTCAAGCGTATAAGTGATTTTCCCGACGATCTGCCCCTTTTGAACCGGTGCGACAACGGGGTTCTGAAAACTGACCTGATATTGAATGTCCTTTACCCTGCCCTTCGGGACAAGGATGCTGCCGTTCGCGTCCGCCGTCGTTTCAACCTGTGCGTTCATTCCTTTCTCAACGAGTACGGGCGCCAGCGCTTCATTCGGCAGCGCCGGGGTCGTTACCGCCCAATTGGCAAAGCCGTAATCCAACAGTGTGGAGGCGGCGGAAAAACGCTCTTTTGTGCTGGGGGAACCAAGCACAACGGCAATAAGCTGCATTCCGTCGCGCTGCGCCGTTGCGGTAATGCAGCTGCCCGCCTTTCCGGTTGTTCCGGTTTTCAGCCCAGTAATTCCGGAATAGGATTTCAGCAGCTTATTGGTATTGACGAGCTGCGTTTTACCGTCGCGCAGATAGTCCATCCATGTTTTTGTGTAATCAAATATTTTTTGATGCTTAATCAGTTCGCGCGACATTACGGCTACGTCGTAAGCGGAGGAAAGGTGCCCGTCTTCATCGAGGCCGTTGCAGTTTTTGAAGGTCGTGTCGTTCATACCGAGTTCTTTTGCTTTTTCGTTCATCTGCTGCAAAAATTCGTCTTCACTGCCGGAAACAAACTCCGCCAAGGCTACCGCGGCGTCGTTCGCGCTTGCGATGACGGTCGCCTTCAGCATTTCGTCCACCGTCATGCTCTCGCCCGGCTTCAGCCAGATATCGGAACCTCCCATGGAAGCGGCGTGCTCACTCGCTGAGACGGTATCCGTTAGCTTGATTTTTCCGGAATCCACCGCTTCCATCACAAGCAGCAGCGTCATTACCTTCGTAACAGACGCGATGGAGCGCTTTTCATGTGCGTTTTTTTCATACAGTACCTTTCCTGTCTGCGCTTCCATCAGCAGCGCTGACGGCGCGCTTACCTCCGTGTCGGTCAGCGCAGCTGCCTGAACCGGCAAGGCAGAAATCAGGATTAATGCTGATAAAAGGCAAGCCGACAATTTTTTCAACATCATTTCCAGCACCTCCTATTGATTACTTAATCTTATGCCGGAGAGGTGCCTTCTATCCATGAAAATACACAGACATCCCAAATTCTGCACAAAAAAGACTGTACTGCAAGATGAATGAAAATCCATCTTGCAGTACAGTCTTTACGGAAAAATTGCTTGTGGCTACCATTGTACCCATATTTTGTCGTAATTGTTCTGGTCTTGCGGGTATTTTGAATCAATGTGTCACAGTTCCAAAATATTCTGTTATTTTCGAACCGGAATTCCTTTTTGCTCCAGATAGTCTTTCAGTTCAGGAATAGAGATTTCCCCAAAGTGGAACAGGGAAGCGGCCAGTACGGCGTCTGCTTTTCCGGCTGTAAACGCGTCGTAAAAATGCTCCGGCTTCCCCGCGCCGCCGGATGCAATGACCGGAATATCCACACTTTCAGAAACAGCGGCAGTCAGCTCCAGATCATACCCGTTCTTTACGCCGTCGCAGTCCATGCTGGTCAGCAGGATTTCGCCCGCGCCGAGCGAGGAGGCTTCTTTCGCCCATTCGACGGCGTCCCGCCCTGTGTCGACACGGCCGCCGTTCAGGTAAACCGTCCATCCACCCTGTTCCCTGCGTTTTGCGTCAATGGCGCAAACCACGCATTGGCTGCCAAATTTACCGGCGGCTTCGCTGATGATCCGCGGATTTTGCAGTGCGGCGGAATTTACGGATACCTTGTCGGCTCCCGCGCGGAGCAAAGCGGTAAAGTCCTCTACCGTACGGATTCCTCCACCCACTGTTAACGGAATAAAAATCTGCTGGGCTACCTTGCTGACGATATCAATTATAATGCCTCTCGCCTGTGACGACGCGGTAATATCCAGCAGGACCAGCTCGTCAGCGCCCTGTTTATCGTATTCTATGGCGGCTTCTACCGGGTCGCCGGCATCCCGCAGATTGACAAATGACGTCCCCTTTACCACTCTGCCGTTATTGACGTCCAGACAGGGAATGATTCTTTTTGCGTACATACTTATTCCTCCAGAATCTGCTGCGTAAAGTTTTTCAGCATTTGCAGACCGGCCTTTCCGCTTTTTTCCGGGTGAAACTGTGTGGCAAAAAGATTTTCGCGCTGCACCGCCGCATCGATTCGTACCCCATAGTCCACGGTAGCGGACACAATTTCCGCTTTTTCTGCCTTTAAGTAGTAGGAATGCACAAAATAGGCATAGGGATTGGAATTAAGACCTTCAAAAAGCCCGTCCGGCTTTCGAATATTCAGCGAATTCCAGCCGACATGCGGAATTTTTAATCCCGTTTCTGCGGGAATTTTGAGAATCGTTCCTTCCAGCACGCCCAGCCCGTGTATGCCTGGGGCTTCCTCACTGCTTTCGAAAAGGAGCTGCAGTCCTAAGCAAATTCCCAGAAAAGGTTTTCCGCTGTCAATAAAATCAAACACCGGATTCACCAGGCCGGATTTCTGCAGACAGCACATCGCATCGCCGAACGCGCCCACGCCGGGCAGCACGGCGGCATCAGCACGCCGCAGCTCTGCCGGGTCAGCCGTCACGCTGGTTTCAACACCGAGGTATTGAAACGCCTTAACCACGCTTTGCAGATTTCCGGCACCGTAATCAATCACAGCAATCATAATGTAATTTCCTTTCCCTGAGGCTTGCCGGCATTCCAGTGGCTTTGAATTGCCTGCCCAACAATCTTTAATCCGTGTTTTCCGCAGCCTTCATTACAACCAGTGTTTTATCCGCGATGCTTCAGAAGGCGGCAGTCCGGCCGCTGCTTTTCGTCTGTATCATGAAATTATACATATATTTTATCACTTTACCTTACTAAAGTCAAGTTTTTCATTCCGATTCTTCATCGAAACATGCCCAAGCCCGCGAACGCTCCACCGCCCGGTGCCAGCGTGTCATCAGCTTCTTTGAATGATTTTCCCCTTCTGATGGAAGAAATTCGGCCTGCACTTTCCAGAGCCCATTTAACTCCTCAAAACTTTCCCACATGCCTACCGCCAGACCCGCCAGCATGGCGGCTCCCATCGCGGTCGTTTCTATGCAGGCCGGGCGGTAAACTGCGCAGCGGATCAGATCGGCCTGAAATTGCATAATGAACTTGCTCTTGCACACACCGCCGTCCACGCGGAGCTCACGGATCGGCTCACCAAAGTCGCTCTGCATACACTCGAACAGGTCGCTGCTTTCAAACGCGATACTTTCCAAGACCGCACGCGCAATATGCGCGTATGTCGTGCCACGTGTCAAACCAACGAATACACCGCGCGCGTACATATCCCAGTAAGGCGCCCCAAGCCCCGTAAACGCGGGGACAAACAGAACTCCGCCGCTGTCTTCCACGCTTTCGGCCAGTAAATCAGCTTCGTGCGCCTCCGTAAACATTTTCAAACCGTCGCGCATCCAGTCAATCGCAGAGCCCGCGTGAAACGCGCTGCCCTCTAACGCATAAGTCACTTTCCCGTCTATTTTCCAGCCGATCGTGGTCAGCAGTCCGTGACTTGATTTTACCGGCCGGGCACCGGTATTCATCAATGTAAAGCAGCCGGTGCCGTATGTATTTTTCAACATACCCGGTTCAAAGCAGCACTGTCCAAAAAGCGCCGCACTCTGGTCACCCGCGATTCCGGCGATCGGAATTTCACTCCCCAGTACCGGGCTTTGGCACATGCCCACTATGCCGCTGGACTCCACAACCTGCGGCAAAGCGCTGCGGGGAATGCCAAACTTTTCAAGAAGGCGTTCGTCCCAGCACAGCTGATGGATATTAAACAACATGGTACGGGACGCATTGGAAACATCAGTCACATACGCCTGCCCGTCCGTCAGTGAATACACCAGCCAGGTATCAATGGTGCCGAAGCGGAGCCTTCCTTTGCTTGCCAGTTCCCTCGCCTCGGGCACATTGTCCATCATCCATTTCATTTTGGTAGCGGAAAAATAGGCGTCAATCCGAAGTCCTGTCGTGTCATAAATATAATCAGACAGCCCTTCTTCCTTCAGCTTTTCGCACTCCGGCGCGGTTCGCCTGCACTGCCACACGATGGCGTTGCAGATCGGTACCCCGGTTACGGAATCCCACGCAACGGCAGTTTCACGCTGATTTGTGATTCCGATTGCCGCAATGTCCTCTGCCCTGACTCCCGCCTGCGCCACAGCTTCCCGTATAGAGTAAAGCTGTGCCTCAAGGATCTCAACGGCGTCGTGCTCAACATATCCGGGCTGAGGATAATACTGGTGAAACTCCCTTTGACCCATTCCGGCGATACCGCCAAACACATTGAAAAGAATTGCCCGCGCGCTGGTAGTCCCTTCGTCCAGCGCCAAAATATATTTTCCGATTTGCATGGTATGGCCTCCTCCACAATAAACTAGATAATATCAATATAGAATATATTATCGTCCGATTTCAATATAACTGCAATATACCCAAAATATGACCTCGAAGCAATCTTTCTATTCACCGCCGAAAAAACCGTTTCACATAACAGGCAAATCCAGCTCGAGCTACTATTTGCATACTTTACGGAGGCTTTTTCATGGATTATTTCTCACTTACCGGAATTGCGTTGGGGCTTTCGATGGATGCGCTCGCAGTCAGCATCTCCACGGGAGCCGTAGCGAAAGAATCGACCCCCTCGTTCGCAATAAAAGTTGCTTTTTGCTTCGGCCTGTTTCAGGCGGCAATGCCGATGGCAGGCTGGGCGGTTGGAAAAGCCGGTGAGGATCTGATCGGCGCAGTGGACCATTGGGCAGCCTTGCTGCTGCTCGGTTACCTCGGCGTCCAGATGATTACGGAGTCCCGAAAAAAGGCCCACTGCGAAAAATACAACGCCAGACGGGGCAATATTCCCCTGAAAAGGTTGCTGGCTCTCGCGGTCGCAACAAGCATTGACGCACTTGTTGCGGGAATTATTCTGCCGACTGCCGTCGGCGCTTCCACCGCGATGCTGATGTTCACCTCTATTGGGTTTATCGGAATCATTGCTTTTGCAATATGCTTTATTGGTGTATATATCGGAAAAAAGTTTGGGATTCTTTGCGCCTCCCACGCGGAAATTTTTGGCGGTGCGGTGCTGATCGTGATCGGACTGAAAATTTTTGTGGAGCACATGTTTTTCAGTTAGGCCTTGTTTACAAAAGATAAAATCAGCCTGACAAAACCAGTCGCAATTTTAGGCACAACAGGTTGGAAGACAAGACCTAATCTCCGTAGGCAAACGCCAATTCCTGAATCTGTTTCACCACCGCCTGACGCAGTCGTTTTGGTTTTTGCACCACGATTCGATCCCCGTATTGCAGCAGCCACTCCACCAATCCGTCACTGACATATACGCGTGCGCGAACGGTAAACGCGTTTTCGTCAAGACAGAAGAATTGGATGTCGTCGCCGAACTTATCCGCTACCGCCTCCAGAATATCCTTGGAACAGCGCAGCTCAACCTGCTCCTGCTCCCCGCTGTACATATTAAAACTTCTTTTCAGGTAATCGGCGGTATCAAAATATGTTTTATATGGGCTGACTTCTGAAAACGGACGGGATTTCTGATCCGTGACGGCAACCTGCTTCATGCGGTCCAACCGATAATTACTGACATTGTTGTATTTACCGTAATTTCCCGCAAGATAATACTTATCGCTCGCCCAGACCAGCGCATAGGGGCTGATGGTGAACTCCCGGCCTTTATCAAGCTCCGGTTTCCCGTTTATAATAACCTTATGATGATAAACAAACGAAATTTGCCGCCTTGTTTCAACCGCACGGTTCACTGCGTCAATGCTGTAGTAAATTTCTTCGTTGTCAAATTTGATGCGGCGGTCAACATACATTTGATTGGAAACGCTTGCCGCCTGCGGGCGGCTTAACAGCGACTGCAGCTTTTCGGTAAGCTCGGCCGTTTTTTTATTGGTTATGAAGGGCGCTGTCAGCACTGCGTCCATCAAAAGACGGACTTCGGGCAGTTCAAAGTCCCGATTTGCGACAAAGAACCCCGGGTGCGGTGATTTTGCACGGATGACATCTACCCCAAAATCCATTAATACGGAAATATCACGATAAATGGATTTTCGTTCGCAGGAAATACCCTCTTTTTCAAGCATACCGCAGAGATCCGCCGAAGTAAGGGGATGTTCTTCGTCCGAAAATTCGTTCAGAAACCGATAAAGATACAGAAGCTTCAGCTTGGAATTTCCACTATTTGCCGTATTGATCACCTCTCTGTCTGTTTTAGACATAGTTTATCATAAATTACCTTTATATTCCAATATTTTTATTTTGATGACCAGTTGCCCCACATAGAAAAATGATCAGATTTTTCACGGGACTTTTCAATAGAATGTTAGTATCAGGGCAATCGCTTGCCCGGGTTGTATTTCCCGGAATTGAAAGATATAATAAAAATATATAATGATTGTAATAGATGGAGATCGGAATGATGAAATTTAACGGAGCGGTATTCTTTGACTTTGACGGAACTCTTGTGGACGGAGCCGAAAACATTTTAAAACCGACCGCGAAAACGAAGGAAGCGATTCAGCGCTTACAAGATAATCACTACCTGGTGGGGCTTGCAACGGGCCGCGCAAAATTTTATGTCCCCCCTGCTGCGCTGCTGTTTGATGTATATGTTACTTCAAACGGAGCGGCGGCAGCGGCGGACGGCACATGTATCAGCAATCACTGTATTGAGCCGGAAGAATTAAAACGGGTCACAGCTGGGCTTGACCGTATCGGCATGAACTATGCTCTGGAAAATCAGGAGCAATGTTTCGTCAAGGATCCAAAGGAACGGTATTATCTTGAAATGATGAGAAACTTCAATTTAGACGGTGAGAACTTTATTTTAATGGAAAACGCGGAATTTGCTTTTCATCAGAACATCAATAAGCTGATGGTAACCTATGATGCTGAAGCAAAGCTGGAACAGTTCCGGCGCGAGTTCAGCAACGCTTACGACATTACCGGTCAGCCGGGAAATCAAGCGTGTGATGTCGGCAAAAAGGGCATGTCAAAAGCCTTCGGTGTAAAAAAGGTTATGGAATTCTACGGGCTTGACGAAGCCGACACCTACGCATTCGGAGACGCGGACAACGATTATGAAATGTTCCGTACCGTCGGTTTCGGCATTGCGATGGAACGGCACACCGAAAAACTGGAGACTGTGGCGCGCTATGTGACCGCAAGTGTAAAAGACGAGGGAATTCTAAAGGCGCTGGTTCATTTGGGTTTAATTTAATCTAAATAATGCTATTTCAAAAAGAGCTGTTGCAAAATGATAAATATATACCAACAAAGAATGTGCTGCAAAATGAAAAAATTCATTTTGCAGCACATTCTTTGTTATGTGAGTATTGATTTTGCCATTCCGGCGCCGGATTCCGCCGTGGGATTCTCCTCAAAGCCAAGCCCAAGATAAAACGGCTCCTTCCCTTTTGCCGCCGTCAGGTGAACAGTCACCCGCTCGCCCGGCTCCATGCCTGACCGGATATGGTCGAAGATACGGTCAATCATCGTGCGGGCAATGCCCTGCTTTTGATAAGCAGGCTCAACGACCACATCGGCAAGGTAAGCGGTGTATCCGCCGTCCCATAGGACGCGCGCCATCGCAATGGGGGTGCTCCCGTCCAGCACGGCGACCTGATAAGCCGTGTTTTGAAGCCCAATGCGCGCCTGACGGATCGGAATTTCCCGCCAGCCGACAGAAGCACGCAGGCGATTGAAGTCCTCCGCCAAAATCTCGTTTACATACTGTAATTCCATACAATCACTCCAGATTATTCAAACGGATAACGTACGCCCCATTCGGCGCGCAGGCCATCCATCATTTCCATGATTCTCATGGTTTCGTGATGCGGCATTTCCGCGCATTCCAGCTTTCCGTGCTCAATTGCACTTACTGCGGCACGCACCTCGTACTCGTAGCCGGTGAAGTCGAACGGAACCTTATAAACTTTGGGTTCTGACTCCCCTTTTGGGTACACTTTGACTGCCTGCGGGTGGAAGAACGGTTCGACCTCAATACGGCCCTTGGTTCCGCTAATAACGCCGAGCTCGCGCATACTGCTAAGCATGGAGCAGTTCAGCACCGCCATTTTCCCGTCCTTATAAACAATCGTAATGCTGTCCTGCGCATCCACACCGCGTTCCGTTTTTACCGACGCGGAAGCAATGCGTTCCACTTCGGCACCGAAAAACAGCGACGCAAACGTAATAGGGTAAATACCAAGATCCAGCAGCGCGCCGCCCGCAAGCGCCGGCTCCACCATGCGGTTGACATGGGTTAGCGCAACGCTGAAAGTTGAAGTGATGGTCAGAGGCTCGCCAATCTCACCGCTGCCGATAATCTCATTGATTTTTTGTACGAACGGCAGAAAGCGTGTCCAGACTGCTTCCGTGATGAACAGATGCTTGCTTTCTGCCAGATCAAACAGCTCTTTGGCCTGTTTGGCGTTTGCGGTAAAAGATTTTTCACAAAGAACATTCTTTCCGTTTTCAAGGCAGAGCTTTGCATGCTCATAGTGATGGGAATGCGGCGAAGCGACATAAATCAGACCCGCGTCCGGGTCTTTGGCGAGTTCCTCATAAGAGCCGTAAGCCTTTTGAAAGCCGTATTTGTCCGCCAGCTTCTGTGCTCTGTCAAGATCGCGCGCCGCAATGGCATAGGGTGTGACCTCACTCATCTGTGACACGGTCTTTGCCATTGTTTCCGCGATATTACCCGCGCACAGAACGGAAAAATTCATTTTACTCATTGTTTATCCTCCTTTTAGTTTGGTTTCGTTATAATTCACCTTTCAGGCGATTTAAATTCTGAAGGAAGGTATCCACAGCCTGAATCGGTGTAGCCCATGATGTGACGAGGCGGATCGCCGTAGAGCTCTCCACCGCCTTACCCCAAATTTCAAAGCCGTAGTCTTCCTGCAGCTTTGCAATCAGTTCATCCGGAAATACCGGAAAAATCTGATTCGTGGGCGACTGCGTCAGAAAAGAATACCCGGCTTCAGAAATTCCTTTGCTCAAGCGCGATGCCATTTCGTTGGCGTGCGCGGCAAGCTCAAAATACAGTCCGTCCTGAAAAAACGCTTCAAACTGAGCGCCAAGTATCATGCCCTTTGCTAGCATGGCGCCCCGCTGCTTGATGATATAGCGCAGTTCTTCTTTCAGTGCCGGGTTGCAAATGACCAGCGCTTCTCCGAACAGAGCGCCGTTTTTCGTGCCGCCGATGTAAAACGCATCCGTCAGCTTTGCAATATCCTTCATGGTCAAGTCGTTTTCCGCACAGGTCAGCGCCGAACCAAGGCGCGCGCCGTCCAGATAAAGATACAAACCGTATTCTTTACAGAAATGGCTCAGCGCCCCCAGCTCCGCTCTGGAATAGATTGTGCCGACTTCGGTGGAATCGGAAATGTAAACCAGCTTCGGCTTCACCATATGTTCATCGGGGTGTGCGTCCAATACGCTCTGAATTAGCGCGGGAGTTAGCTTTCCGTCCTGTGCCGGAGCGGTGACCACCTTATGCCCCGTCGCTTCGATCGCGCCGGTTTCATGCGTATTGATATGCCCGGAGACTGCTGCGACAGCCGCTTCATGAGGACGCAGAAAAGCAGAAATCGCCGTCAGGTTCGTCTGTGTTCCGCCTTCCAGAAAATGTACATCGGCGTCAGCACAGCCGGTTTCTTCACGGATCAACTCCGCCGCATGCGCACTGTACCTGTCGTTTCCATAGGCAATATTCTGTTCATTGCTTAAACCGGCAAGTGCATTCAAAATCTGTGGATGTGCTCCCTCACTGTAATCATTTTTAAAGCTGTAAATCATATTGTATGTGAATCCTCCGCATTTTCTTTCATTTCCGATAAAAACTGCCCGATTTCCTGCCGGGTGCATTTTACGGAACCCTGCACCAGTTCCCTGCTGCCGCCGCCCCGCCCGTTACAGCGCTGATTCAACTCTTTACCGAGCGGACGGACATCAAGGGCCGCGCTGCCCAGCGCATAATGGTAACCGTCGGCATCATTGCCGGAAAAAACCGCCGCGACACCGCCGCAGCGTTCGCACAGCATCAGGCAGAACCGGCGCAGGTCGTTCGGAACCAACGATTCTTCAAAAAGGCAGATGTTTTTTGTTCCCAGAGCAACCGCAGCCGCTTTCGATGCAAAAATCTGTTCGCGCAGTGCCGCGGCTTCTGACTTCAGCGCTTTATTTTCCTCCAGAAGACGTTCCACCGCCGGGGCAACCTCCTCCGGCTTTGCGGAAAGCAGTACCGACACCGCACCGACAGCGGCGGATTTTTCGCGATAATCCCCAATCGCGCGGCCGCCGCAGACCAGCGTAATGCGCATACCACCCTTGTAATGCTGCGCGGAGGTCAGCCGAATCAGTCCGATTTCCCCGGTGCGGGCAACGTGCGTACCGCAGCAGGCGCACACATCGCAACCCGGTACCGTCACAATGCGGATTGCGCCGTCAATTTCCTTTTTACTGCGGTAATTGAATTTTGCCAGTTCCTCCCGCGAAGGGTACTCAGCCTTCACCGGGAGGTCACGGAACACCGCTTCATTGACCAGCTGTTCCACTGTTGCAATGTTCTCTTCTGTAAGCTTCCCGTTAAAATCGACGGTAACGACGCTTTCCCCAAGCCGAAATCCCACGTTATCGTAACCAAACAGCCGGTGCACAATGCCCGAAACGATGTGCTCCCCGGTATGCTGCTGCATACAGTCGAAACGGTGTTTCCAGTTCACGCCGCCCGTCACGGAGGAACCCGCAGAAAGCGGCCTGTCCGTTGTATGCACGATCACTCCGCCGCGCTCATGTACATCGAGTACGTTTACGGTGTTGAGTACGCCGATATCCGCCGGCTGACCGCCGCCCTCCGGGTAAAACGCAGTGCGGTTCAGCACCACCTCATAATGCCCGTTCTTTGGGGAACATTCCAGCACGGTGGCATGAAATGTTCTCATATAAGGATTTTTCTCATATAATTTTTCCGTCATATTGGAAGTTCCTGCTTTCTAAAAGAATATTATCGAATGTTATCGGCTTAGCCGCAAATTTGCGCCGGCGCGCAGTGCCGGAGGAGCCTCGCTCCGAAAGCAAATTTCCAATGGCTCAAACCCGCAGGTTTGACTGGTTTCCATACTTCCGCTAAGCCAAGAATTTGCGTCGGCGCGCAGCGCCGGAGGAGCCTCGCTCCGAAAGCAAATTCCCAATGGCTCAAACCCGCAGGTTTGAGCCTATTATACCACAAAAAGCGGGCCAAACAAATCCGTTTGACCCGTTTCTTTTCAATGCGTCTGCAAATTCGCCGCAGCCATTACAAAATATTCTTTTTGGCGGACAGACGTACAACTGCCAAAACATAAAACAGAGCCGCCACGCCGAGTAAAATCAGGATACTGGCCTGTACGCTTATTACTGTGCCGTTCCATTGGTATGTGATACCCATCATCCCCTCAAAGGATTCGCGCGCTTTCGCGGGCGCTGACGCAAAGCTTTGAGAAACGGCCTGCTCCATCATAATCTTCCGGAACAATGAAGCGGCATAAGATACCGGAAAAATCTTAACAACAAGCTGTAACTGCCCGCTGAGCGCGCCGACAGGAATGTAAACACCCGTTAGAAAGCCAAGCAGCGTTCCGACGATGCTGCTGGCCACGCTGTACGAACTCTGGGTTTTAAAAAACAGCACCATCAAAAAGCACATGGAGCCGGAGGAAGCCACCGAGACCGGAATCAGTGCCAGCAATTTTAGAATACTCCCGAAAGGAAGCAGTGCGCCGCCCCGCGCCACAATATACACTTCAGAAAATATCAGGGAAAACACAGTCATAATAATGCCGATAATTAATGCGCTGAATAAATACCCGGCCGCGAGACGTGTACGGCGCACGGGAGAGGTATAAAAATCATATGAGATTTTCCGCGTGTGGTCGTCCACCATGGATCCCAGCGCGCCCATCGTCGTACTCATGCCGGTGATCGCAAGAATGCCCGCCATGATCCAGCTGTCCATCAAATTTTTGGCTCCGGGGATATCCTCGTTGCCCCGAATATAATTGTTGCCTAAAAAAAGAGCATAAACAGCGAACACGATCAGTACGGAAAGAAACGAAAAGAAAACCGCCGCGCGATCACGGAAATACAATCTAAGGTTGCGCAGAATTAACTGGCTCATTCCCGAATCGCCTCCCCTGTAATCTGAACAAACACATCATCCATAGTGCCATTGTGCACTTCAAAATCGATGATTTCAGACCTGTATTTTTCCAAAATCGGAAGCGCATCCATTGTATGTTTCAGCGTAATATACAGATGTCCCGCTTCCGGCGTGAACGGAATGCCGTCCGCCGTAAGCAGAGCAGACAAGGCTTCCTCATTGGCAGGATACAGATTCAGGGAATCCGCGGTATAATCTTTTTCAAGCTGCTCGGGCGTCCCTTTCGCGGCAATCAGTCCATTGTCGATTATCGTAATAGTATCCGCTTTTTCCGCTTCCTCCATATAATGCGTGGTGAGGAAAACCGTCATCCCGCTTTCGGACTGCAGCTGATGAACCGTATCCCATACATTCCTTCTGGTCTGGGGGTCAAGTCCGGTTGTGGGTTCATCCAGAAACAGTATTTTCGGCGTATGAACCAGAGCCCGGGCAATATCGGCCCGGCGTTTCTGCCCGCCGGAAAGTTCTCCGTATGGGCGGTCTAAAAATTCCGCAACATCCGCGGCGCGGGCTGCGTTTTCAATGGCTGCCTTCCGCTTCGCTCCTGCAATTCCGTAAAGGCTCGCCCGGACAAGCAGGTTCTCGCGCACTGTCAGAAGTTCATCCAGCAAATTATTCTGAAATACAACGCCGATGCGGGAGCGAATAGCCTCGTCATTTTTTCCGAGTGCTTTCCCATCGATTTCCGCCTGCCCGCCGTCCGGTTTCAGGAGCGTGCAGAGCATATCGATTGTAGTGGACTTTCCGGCGCCGTTCGGGCCGAGGAACGCGAAAAACGCGCCTTCCTCCACATAAAAATCAATGCCTTTCACCGCCAGAATATTGCCGTATGATTTTTTCAGTCCTTCAACTGTCAGAATTGGGCTCAACTTTCTTTTCCCCCTTTTTGAATATGATTTTGCATATCTTTGATTTTTTGATTAATGGCATCGGCATCCGCTTTGGTTTTAATCATCGCTATGCCGTAAACACAGAAATAAGTCACAATACAGATCAGTGCGACAATCAAAACGGTTTTCCAAGAAAGTGAAAAAAAATGAAACAGTGCGCCGATTGAAAACACGGTAATCAGCGAATCAACCAGATGCACGGATATCCCAAGCAATCTGCTTTTATACTCAAAATGATCGGTAATAAACATCAGCACTTCAGTAAGGCTTGTCATGCCGAAAATGACGAATACAGTCAAGGAATCCGGCTGGGTAAAAACACCAAGCTCAGCCATGAAAGAATAAATCAGCACGACAGTGGTAAACGCGATACAGTCGTTTGTAAAGTAATTTTTAAAATCCGACAACTACCTCTCCCCTTTCAAAAATTGAGCCTTTCTTTCACCAGTTGAACATAATGCCGGTTAATAATCAGCTTTTCTCCGTTATACAATTTTGCTTCCAATTTTCCGTTCATCAGCGGTTTTACACACTCCAGCTGCATCAGGTTCAAAATACAGGACTTGCTGATGCGGATAAAGTTTGTTTGCGCAAGCTGGCTTTCCAGCTCATAAATCCGCATTTCGCACTCGTAAACCTCTTTTTCACAGTAAATAAAAGTCTTCTCATCAATGGATTCAAAATAAAAAATATGATCCATGGAAATGAAGTATTTGGAGCCATCTTTGATCCCCGTGACGGAAAAAGCGTAAAGGCGCATCTGCGCAATCAGGTCTTCCAGGCGTTTGTCCATTACCCCGCAGCGCACTGTAATTTCCACATCCTGATATTCGGGGGACTGGTCAATAACAAGCTTCAATGGTGCCACAACCTTTTCTGTGAAATTCCCTTGCTTTTAGAATATCATTCGGAATAAAAAAATACAATGCATCAGCGGCAACCTGCACACAGCCCTGGTAAGATGCATTATAAATATTTGAATTAAGATATTATTCATAATAATTTTAAACAAATATTGTATTTTTTAATATTTATTTACAATGTATTTAGTGCTATAATCCATAATAATATATTACACTAAACAAGGGGATGAAAAAATGAAAACGGATCTGTCTTTTTTTCTCATCGTTTCCGTCGCTGTTTCCATACTCTCTTTTCTTTTAGCCGTATGGCTGAACCACTGGATCAGTCGCCAGCCGTCTTCGAACAAACGAATTGCTGAGGTTGGCTCCCTTATTAAAAACGGTGCAAACACTTTCCTTCGGCAGGAATATCTGGTTCTGGCAAAATTCGCGGGGATCGCCGCTGTTTTAATTCTTCTTTTCCTGCCGGTTCCCATTTGGAAGGGAAATCCTTTGGAAAATATCTCGATGATGGTTTCCTATTTGTGCGGAACCATCTTTTCCGCCGTAGCCGGTGTAATCGGGATTCGCGTTTCCACCATGGCAAATATCAAGACAGCGGAAGCCGCGCAGAAGGGGATCAAACCCTCGTTTATGTCCGGATTCCGCGGGGGCGCGGTCATGGGCATGGCAGTCGTGGGCAGTTCGCTGCTTGGCGTAACGCTCGTTATGCTGATTACCAAAAACACGACAGCTTTATTGGGATTCAGCTTCGGCGCCAGTTCCCTTGCCCTGTTTGCCAAGGCGGGCGGCGGCATTTTTACAAAAACGGCTGACATCAGCGCGGACCTGGTCGGTAAGGTGGAGTTGGGAATTCCGGAAGACGACCCCAGAAATCCGGCTGTTATTGCCGACAACGTGGGCGATAACGTAGGCGATGTGGCCGGAATGGGTGCCGACCTTTTTGACTCCAACGTGGCTTCTATGACGGCGGCGCTCGTGATCGCGGCCTCGCTGGACAAAGCTGCGGGTGGAACCGCAAACAGCAGTATGGTATTTTGCTATGCCGCCGCGGGGCTGCTCGCTTCGATTATCGGCGTGGCGACAGCCAGAATGGGTAAACACGGAAACCCCACCCGCGCGCTGAACAGCAGTACTTATGTAACAACGGCTATTTTCATTCTTCTGACTGCGCTTTCAACTTGGGCGCTCCAATTGGAATGGAGGATTTGGGGAGCCAGCACGGTCGGACTTCTGGTTGGCGTTGTGATCGGCATTGCAACCGATTATTTCACCGATGATTCTAAGCGCCCGGTTCAAAACGTGGCAAAGGCTTCGGAGAGCGGACCCGCGTTCACGATTCTTTCCGGTATATCGTACGGCTTTCTCAGCACCCTGCCAGCTATGATAGGTATCGCGATTTCTGCGCTTGCGGCCTATAAGATCTGTGAGCCGCTCGGTACAGGCTTCAGCATGTTTGGCATTTCTATGGCCGCAGTCGGAATGCTTTCCATTGTCGGAATGATTATTTCCAATGACGCCTACGGCCCGATTGTTGACAATGCACGCGGTCTTGCGGAAATGGGCGGTATGGGCGACAAAGTCATTGAGGTTGCGGACGCACTGGACAGCGCTGGAAATACCGTAAAAGCGGTAACTAAAGGATTTGCGATCGGTTCCGCCGGGTTAACGGTAATTGCCCTGCTTGGCGCGTTCATCAGCCAAGTAAACGACGCCGCGGCAGGACTTGGAATCGCCGGGTTGAGCGGGTTTGACATTATGAACCCGACTGTATTTTTCGGGCTTCTGGTCGGAGCATCCATCCCCGCCGTCTTTTCCGCCATGCTGATTCTGGGCGTGGATCGCAACGCGCAGCGCATGATCGCCGAAATTCACCGTCAGTTCCGGGAAATTGCCGGACTGAAGGAAGGAAAAGAAGGAGTAAGCCCGGAGTATAACAAATGTATTTCCATCGCGACTACCGGTGCGCTGCATGAGCTGATTCCTGCCGGTCTCGTTGCCATCATTTCCACCATCGTCGTGGGATTTATCGGCGGCGTGCAGGCCATCGGCGGGTTCTTGTGCGGAAATATCGTCAGCGGTCTGCTGCTCGCTCTGTTTATGAGCAATGCCGGCGGTCTTTGGGATAACTCAAAGAAATACATAGAATCCGGTCATAACGGCGGAAAGGGCTCAGACGCACACAAAGCCGCTGTTGTCGGCGATACGGTCGGCGATCCGTTTAAGGATACCGCGGGGCCGTCGATCAACACACAGATTACGGTTGTTTCGCTGGTATCTTCCCTGATGTCTACTTTATTCTTAACAGCTTCACTTTTCCGTTAATCCAGATTAATATTATAAAATCAGCCTCCGGGAAGCCGGAGGCTGATTTTTGTTCAAACCTTTACAGTCTTATTTTTCTGTACCAATGAAAAAGAGAGCCACGAAACCGCAGCCGGTATGCGAGCCAATGATCGGGCCCAAATCGGCGACCACGGTGTCCTTCACATGAAAACGTTCCAGTATGAGCGAACGGACGTATTCCGCGGCTTCACGGTCGTCACCGTGACCGATAAAAATCGTCTGCTCTGCCGGGTTGACACAGCTTTTAGTCATGTGGTCGACCAGCGTTTCCAACGATTTTTTTCTTCCGCGCGCATTGGCAACCGGAACAAGTTCGCCTTCTGTCGTTACATGCAGAATCGGCTTTATCCCCAAGGCGGTTCCCACCACGGCGGTCAAGGGGGAAACCCGCCCTCCGCGCTTCAAATGGTTCAAATCGTCGACCGTAAACCAATGGCAAACATGGTCACGATTCATTTCGACCCAATCTTTGAGTTCGTCAATCCCCATGCCTTCCATCTTTTTGTGAGCGGCGGCCCAGACAAGCACACCCTCGCCCAACGCGGCGCACTTGGAATCAATACAGTAAATTTTCCGTTCGGGGTAAGCTTCGCTCAGTTGCTCTGCTGCGAGCAGCGAAGACTGATATGTAGAACTGAGCGCACTGGAAAAACAGATATAGAGAACATCCTTTCCCTGTGCAAGCGACTGTGAAAAATATTCCTGATAAACGGAGCTGTTAATCTGTGAGGTAACGGACATTTCCCCATTCTTCGTTCGCTGAAAGAAGGTGTGAAAATCCATTTCACGGGCATCGGAGTAATGGGTATACACTTCACCGCTCATCGTGAATTGCATAGGAATTACCACAATTCCCAGCTGTTCCGCCATTTCTGCCGGAAGATCGCAGGTTGCATCAGACAGGATTGTATAGTCTGTCATATCTGTACTCCCTTATTTTTTTACCATTCTAACATGGGGGTATATAGAACGTCAAGGCTAAACAATTGTGTAAGCACCGGATTCAGAGAACAAATACCACACGGCAAAGGCCGGTCAAGGATTCTCGTTTTCCGAAGGCTGATATGTATATGGGATCGGATGCAGGTAATTCCATATGGCTGCCGCGGCTTTTCTTCGGCCGTTTTCCCGCTGCTGAAGCTCCTGCAGTTTGGATATGTGTTCGCGATACGAGGGGTCGTTCCCTACCGCGGCAACTGCGGCTTGGATTTGCTCCGTCTGCCAATCCTGCACCGGCACCCGAACCGCAGAACCCTGTTTCACCAAGTTATCCAGGTAAATCTGCCGGTCAATCCGGTCTCCGTATCCAACGATCGGCGTACCGCTTGCGATCGCACGCTGAACGGTTTCCGGTTCACAGTTCAGAATGCAGACGTCCGCCATGGAACTTACGCGGAGCTGCGGTACAAGAGCATCTGTGATATATATATGAGGGTTTTCCCCCGCCGCCTCCCTCGCTTCTTCCAAATAACAGACAGAACGCGGGCAGAGGACAACTGAATCCCACTCACCTGCTTCCTGTGAAAGCGCGCGAACCGTTTCCAGAAGCGCCGCGCGGCCGGCGGAACTGCTGAACGGACAGAATATTTTCAAAGTACCGTTATCCGGATCAAAGCGCTGCAAAATTTTAACATCGATTTCATCGAATTGCTCACCTGAAGGAAAGAGCGGGCCCGTCACCATGAAACCGGAGGGCATTGGATTTTCTTCGTAAAAGGAAGAAAAATTACTGACAACGGTCAAATCCGCTTTCAGCATATCAAACAGGTTTTGTATTTCCGGCGTATCCTGTTTTCCAGTAATCTTCCTGTATGCGTTCAGAATATTGTCCTGGCTCAGCATCGGCTCTTTTAACTTTGTTTTTCTGGGTATCCTGGAAAAGATAAATTTCCTTACTTCAGCCGACAGCGACAGCTTGGGTTGCATCGGGCCGGAGACTTCATCCATTAGATAATTGCTATACGGTTCCGGCGCAAACGGAATCGGAAGATACGCGAATTCAGCTGAAACATGCGCTATTTTTGCAGCAACACCGGCAACCGGCCAAAGCCCATGAATATAGGCGTCGGGCTGCAGTTCTCGCAACGCTTCTACCTCTCCTCTGGCCAGTTCAATGGCGAGCGCTTCGTTCCCCACAAGATTTTCCGCCGTGGGATTTAAAGTCTGGTAGATCTCGGTTTCGGGTAAAGGAGGTGTCACATGGTGTATCCTGAAACCGTCGTATTCAATTTTTCGGTCAAAAGAACTTCCATGGCTGAGGAAAACCACGTCCAGCTGGATTCCCGGCGGGCATTCTTCCCGCAGTCCCCGTGCGATTTCAATCGCGCGTTCCGCTTCGCATTCGTCTTCCAGCAGGGCAGACAAGACGATTCTCCACGTCGTAAGACCTTCCATATGTTCAACCTGCCTTTAAATATCCTTTTTTACTCCCCAAAAGCAACTGTGCTCTAGGGGTTGTTTGTAAAATAGTGAGGAATGTGTGAATTACTAAAATATCAGCATAGAACGGTGTGCAATCAGGCAGATATATTTTCTGTTCAGATAGAAAAACCGGAATAAAAACTTGCGTATATGGGCTTTATTCCGTTGTTTTTCTTTTTACAAACAAGACCTAGGTAACCGCTGATTAAAGCCATTCTGAAGCCGCTCAATTTAATTAGCATCTTTATTATTTTATCGGAAGATCGTGCATAATAATTACCTTATTGCCGCATTTTACTGTTAATCTTATAAAAACAGCGAAAACTAACTTTCGGAGGTGAAAAATATGGACAAGAAATACAGCGGTCTTTACGAACTGATTGAAAACGACAGTGAGGCTAATAACTACTACCAATCTTTGCCCGACTATGCAAAACAGTCAATCTGTGCGAGAGAGCAAAATATAAATTCGTTTGCATCCCTGCAGGATTACGCGGAAAATCTGCTTCGGAACGAATAAGCAAAAACCTGGCTTTCAAAAAACAGGAAGTCTTCCATCGCATGAATGAGCGTCGGAGGGCTTCCTGTTCTATTTGCATTACGAAGAAGAATTTTCCGGTAAAGGCGTTGATTTCCCGCTATTTTTGATGCGTACGCTGATTTCCCCAACAATCCAAATCAAAACCGGAATCATAAATTCAAACGGAATGGCATAGTAAGGATAATATTTTATAAATCCAAACATATCCATCACATTTATATATAAGATACTGCTAAGGCTAATGCTCAACAGACCCGCTGGGAGCGACATTTTTTTGAAATCCTCAATATTAAAAAGACATGCCAACCCCTTCGATGCACCAATTAAACAAATCGTTATTTTAGAAAGTCCTGTCAAAATAAAATTGACGGAGATTGATCCTTCAACCCTGCCGATAAAATCAGCAACATTAATGATTCTGGCTGCTACATAGCTCGGAAAATAAGAATGCTTTTGCACTTCAGCACCTAATGCCAGCGTATTCCTTACAATGACGAAAAGCAGGAGTATTGCAGCTAATCCCAACCCCAAAAAATAAATTTTGATAGGATTTTGCGTCTTTTTGATACTGTCGGCCATTGAAAGAAATATAACCGATTCCGCCAGAGGAAACGTCAGTATACTATAAGAACCCGATAATATTTCCTTTGCGCTATGATCCATAATCGGAAGGAAATTAGAGAATTGGACTTGTTTCAGCAGCATTAAAAATGTGATTACCATAATAGATACAACGATGGGCAAAAGTATGAGAGACGCCCTGCCTATTGTTCTGATCGGACTCTTGATTGCATAGATACTGGCCAGCATCATCAATATCATGAATGCGATCTGCGGGGTAGTCGGCATAGAAACAATGGAAATAAATTCAGAAAAATTTCGAAATACCAGAGCCGAGAGATGAATACAGTACCATGTGAACAAAGCGGCTATACACTTTCCAAAAAACTTTCCAAAAAGGTGGATTATAATTTGGAATATATCTTCTTCCGGAAAAAGCTGCATAATCCTGCCATAAAGGAGGCAAACGGGAGCAACCAGCACCATAGCACTTACCATTGCAATCCACGAGTCCTGACCGATCGTGGTGTATCCGCCAAGAACCACACTGGTACCTAATGCGAAAAGCGTTATACTGCAAACCGCCTCTCGGTTTGATAAATACTCTTTTTTCACAACAATGCAGCCCTTTCGCTAATTTTTTACTATTCTACATGAAATATTGATTCAACGCCTTTACGGATAAAATCACTGGGACTGGGTATCTGAATATTAGATGCATGAAGCAGAAGCACAGTAAGAGTTACTGCCAAAATAACAGAATAAGTCCAAATTTCATTTTTCCTGTGCTGGTGTACCAGTGGGACAAAGTCAAAAAAGACGACTACGATATACAGCAAAACGACCAATAAGGATTCCAACTCGGTACTCCCCCTCGGATTTCAGTTATGGTCTAAAAATGCCGAGTTCAAAATAGTTACTTTCGATGTAACATTGACTTTTATTTTTTGAAAATTTGTGTCCCAACCAGATTTCATTGTTTCCCATAGACTCGGATTTTTTTTATAAATCTGATTTCCGAAACCAAAGACATCGGTTCCATATTCCTTCTGCACCTTTTGAACAACCGACTTTATCCTTTGTTCGATCATTTCCTCAGCGCGAAATTCAATCCGGTGCAGCAAAGCTTCATCCACAAGGCTCTCATCAATATTTACTTCTTCAAGATATACATTTGTATTGATCGTAATCTGCATGGTTACAGCACCACTTTCATTCGTGAAGCTCGTTTTACTTTTACTGTTTGCAATTTCCAAAGTAATATCATAATGATTCTTATTTGCGGAATAAAGCGGGAGAACCCCGCCGTTAACTCCATTAACGGCGAATAGGTAGTATTTGCTTTCTTCCGCATTCAGCATTCCCACCATTTTATCATCTTTGAAAAGCGCTTCTCCATATGTCTCCACAAGCTTCTTTCCATCATTTTCTGCAAGGTGGAAAATCGGAAGCGTAAGAGATTCCCCCTGCGCTTTTAAAATATTATAAATCTGATACATTGATAAACTTCGAATAGAGGAGGTATCAAACTGATCATCGTTAATAATATTTCGGAGCATATAAGAGCCGAACTGTTCTGTTTTTAAAAGATCCCCCGCTGTTTTCTCATTTGAAATGATCAGCGGAACTGTTTCACGGCACTCCGGATCGCTGAGGAACCAGTCGACTACACTGCTGACACCAATTTGGCTTGCCATGTCTCTTCCGATTATTGCTACCCTGGTATTGCCCCAATACAGCTTGTTCATTGCCCGTCTTTTTGCGTTTCGAACCGCATCCAGTAAGGTTTTCCCCCGGGCTTCAACAATTTTTGACAGAACTTGGTTCTTCATTGAGGTATTGTCGACAATTTCACAGGTAATCATGTAGTCTCCGTTCGAAGCGTCAAAATCAACTGCAACACCGGACACAATCGTAATTTCATTCAAGCCGTGGTAATCCCAGCATCCGGCGGTCGGAAAGAGCAGAAAAACGCTGAGTAAAACACAGGCTACCTTTTTTTTCATTAGCGCCCTCCGCTGTGAGTTTTCTTCCTCTTCCAGTTCTTAGTGAGCTTAAGGCTTCTCGTAACCATATCCTTCCACGGCCCCCTGATTGCAACGTCCTTCAATTCCTGATATTTCAGGGAATCGAGCGTCGTAAACTGGGGAATCCCCATAGAAGTCAAATTAAGCACATAAATAAGCAGTGAGGACACACCCAAGATGAATCCGAACAATCCAAAGCTCGTAGAAATGATAAGCAGGAAAAAGCGAAGGTAGATGGCGGAAGATTCGAGTTTCGGAACTAAAAGGCTGGTAATGCCCGTAACGCCAACCACAATAATCATCGGCGCGGCAACCAGCTTAGCGTCCACCGCGGCCTGCCCAATCACAAGTGCGCCAACAATGCTGAGGGTCTGGCCGATGCCGGTCGGCATACGCACACCGGTTTCACGCAGGAGATCAAATACAAGAAGCATGATAAAAGCCTCTACAGCAGCAGGAAGCGGCACATTTGCGCGCTCAGCCGCAATGCTGATCAGAAGCGGAGTCGGGAGCATTTCCTGATCATATGCGACAACCGCAATATAAAATCCTGCTACCGTAATCGTCAGAAAAAAACCGATGATGCGCAGAAGCCTCGTGAACGACGTATAGTAAAAGGAAAGATAATAATCTTCGCTGCTCTGAAAATTTTCAATAAAGAGATAAGGCACCGTCATCACCATGGGTGAGCCGTCCACAAAAACGGCAATGCGCCCCTCCAGCAACTTCCCGGCAACAACGTCGGGGCGTTCCGTGACACCGGACGAGCGAAACAGCGACAGCGGGTCGTCCGCGATCTGTTCCACAAGATAATTTGTTTCCAGGACGGCATCCATTTTAATATTGTTCAGGCGCTTGTACAGTTCCTGTAGAATCCCTTTGTTTACAACGCTGTCAATATAACAGACGCAAACCCTCGTTTTCGAAATCTCCCCCATGGTAAGATATTTTATCTTCAGTTCGTTGGTATGAAGCTTTCGAACAATCATGGAAAGATTCTTGATCGCGTTTTCTGTGAAGCCTTCCCGCGGGCCGTTGATTATTTTTTCGTTTTCCGGTTCAGTCACTGAGCGTGTTTCAAATCCTTGTGTAGAAAGGGTAACCGCCTCTTGCTGGCCGTCTGCAAATAAAATCGTATACCCGCAGGTAATCGACTCGACAATATCGGAAAACTGTGTCATTTTTCTGGCATCGTTCACTGAAACAACATGATGGATCAGCATTTCTGCTGAAATTTCATTGTTTTGAGTCTGCTTTGTAATCATGAGCGGTTTTACGATGTTGTCGTTTACGACAATGTCGTCCACCATACCTTCAAGGTATACGATGCAGAACTTTAGATTGGTGTCTTCATCATTTTCAATTGTTCTGACAACCAAAACATCGACATCTGCAAACAGATTTCTGAGTGTTGCAATATTTTTATCCAGCGACTGTTCGACAGTCAGGCCATCCAGTGAATTGTTTGGTTCTTTCACTGTTTTGCCGCCGGAACTTTCATTGTGCTTTGAAGAGAACGGCATACTTAAAACCCCCATCGTATCGGCAATACAGTTATTATTCATACGGTCATGTAAATTATGTAAATTAAAAAAAGAAAATCGCACTGCCCCGAAAAGGCAGTGCGATAACGAAAAAACAGTTAACTTAAATTTATCGAATTGCGTTTTTAACGGACTTAGTAAACAGCGCGGCGGCTTCCGGTGCATTTTGCTTTTCCTGTTCAACAATTTTCACGATAGCGCTTCCTACAATTACGCCGTCACAGTAAACGCTCATCGTTTTCGCCTGCTCGGGCCCCGAAATTCCAAAACCGACCGCGCACGGAATTTCCGTATGCTTTTTAATTGTTCCGAAAAACTCCGCGAAATCAGTGGTGAAACTGCTTCGGGTTCCGGTTACACCGGTGGAGGACACGCAATACAGGAACCCCTTTGCCTCTTTCGCGATGGCGGCAATACGGTCATGTGAAGTGGGAGCCACCAGACTGATCGGGATGACATTGAAGCGTTCCGCCGGTTCCTGAATCTCATCGCGTTCCTCAAACGGCATATCGGGCACGATCACGCCGTCAATTCCGCATTGCGCGCAAAGCGCGAAAAAACGTTCCGTGCCGAAACGGTAAATCGTGTTCAGGTACATCATCAGAAGAAGGGGTTCATCAGTCTGTTTGCGGAGGCGTGTTACAAGATCAAAAATTTTCACCAGCGTCACGCCGCCGTCCAGCGCGCGCTTGCTTGCCCTTTGGATTACCGGGCCTTCCGCGACCGGGTCGGAAAACGGTACGCCGATTTCCACCAGGTCGGCCCCTGCCGCGATCATCGCCAGCACAAGTTTTTCCGTCGTTTCCAAATCGGGGTCGCCCGCGGTAACAAACGGAATGAACGCCTTTTCTCCTTTTTTCTTTAATTCCTCAAATTTGCGGTCAATCCTGTTCATTCAGTTCAACCCCCCTGTACTTTGCTACAGAATATACGTCCTTGTCGCCGCGCCCGGAAAGGTTTACAATCATCACCTGGTCTTTGCGCATGGACGGCGCCAGCCTCATTGCGGCGGCGACCGCGTGCGCGGACTCGATTGCCGGAATAATGCCCTCCGTCCTGGAAAGATACTCAAACGCATGAACCGCCTCTTCATCGGTGACATCCACATACTCCGCCCTGCCGGAGGCGGCAAGCTGCGCGTGTTCCGGCCCGATGCCGGGGTAATCAAGCCCCGCCGAAATGGAGTACACCGGCGCGATCTGCCCCTCATCATTCTGGAGGAAAATGGACTTCATCCCATGGAAAATACCCGTGCTGCCCTTTGCAATCGTTGCCGCGTGCAGTGCGGTATCCACCCCTTTCCCCGCCGCTTCCGCCCCGATGAGGCGGACACCCGCCTCCGAAATAAAGTCGTAAAACAGCCCCATCGCGTTGGAGCCGCCGCCCACACAGGCAACGACACAGTCGGGAAGCCTTCCTTCCCGCTCCAAAATCTGCTGTTTTGCTTCTTCCCCGATTACCTTCTGAAAATCGCGCACCATCTGCGGGTAAGGGTGGGGGCCCATCACGGAGCCAATTAAATAATACGTATTTTCCACGTTCGCCGTCCAGTCGCGCATGGCTTCGTTGATTGCGTCTTTCAAGGTGCCCGTGCCGGAGTCGACCCCGGTTACTTTCGCGCCCAAAAGGCGCATACGGTACACATTCAGCGACTGGCGCTCCATGTCCTCCACCCCCATGAAAACCTCGCACTCCATGTGAAAGAGCGCCGCCGCCGTCGCCGTGGCGACACCGTGCTGCCCCGCGCCGGTTTCCGCGATAATTCTGGTTTTTCCCATGCGCTTCGCCAGAAGAATCTGCCCCAGAACATTGTTGATTTTATGTGCGCCGGTGTGGTTCAGGTCTTCCCGCTTCAGGTAAATCTTCGCGCCACCCAGATCCTCCGTCATTCTTCCCGCATAATACAGCATGGACGGACGGTTCGCGTAATCACGATAAAGCGCCCGCAGCTCATTTTGAAAATCCGCGTCCGCGCTGTACTTTGTATAAGCTGCCTCCAGTTCGTGGACGGCATTCATCAGCGTCTCCGGTACATACTGCCCGCCGAATTCACCGTATCTTCCTGCCTTACTCATTGTGTTCCCACCTTTCTTCAATTTCTGTACTCCGTAAAATCCGCATGACAGCTTCAATTTTTTTCGGGTCTTTTACGCCGTCAGTTTCGATTCCACTGGAAATATCCACGCCGTAAGGACGTATTTTTTCGATGATACCCGGAATATTTTTGCTGTTCAACCCGCCCGCCAGAAAAAATGGCTTGTTAAATCCGCTCTTTTGTATCAGCTCCAGATTAACCGGAATCCCCGTGCCGCCCTGCTCCGTCGGTGAAAAGCTGTCAAACAGGAAGCGGTCGGCGGGAAGATGCAGCGCAGACAAAATGCTTTCTTCATTCTTTACACGGACTGCCTTCCAGATTTTCACCCCCGGCAAGGCACTGCGCAGCTGCTCAATATACTGCGTATTTTCCGCACCGTGAAGCTGTACCGCGTGCAGTCCGATTAGCCTTGCAGCGAACCGCACGATCTCCGGTTCCTCGTCCACAAACACGCCTACTTTCCGGATTTTCGGGTTTAGTTTTTCCGCGAGCAGCGCCGCCGCTTCCGGTGAAACACGCCGCTTCGTTCCCGCAAAAACAAACCCGACATAGTCCGGCTTAAATTCGTTCATGTATGAAACATCTTCCGGGCGTTTTATACCGCAAAGCTTCACTTTCATAATCCGTCCCTCAATTCCCGCAGCGTGGAGGCGACGTCGCGGCTTCGCATCAGCGTTTCGCCGATCAGAACCGCGTCCGCGCCCGCCGAACGCACAGCCCGCAGATCGTTATGCGTGACGATCCCGCTTTCCGATACCAGAACACGGTCGTTCGGCACCAGCTTGGCAAGCCGTCCGGTCGTCTGTAAATCCACCTGAAACGTTTTTAAATCACGGTTATTAATTCCGATCATTCCCGCACCGGCATTCAGAACGGCATCCAACTCCCGCTCGTTATGCACCTCCATCAGACTGTCTAAGCCAAGCGAATCCGCCAGCCGTGCGAATTCCTTCAGCTTCTCTTTCGGCAGCAAAGCGGCAATGAGCAAAATGGCGTCCGCTCCGATGGCCTTTGCTTCGTAAATCTGATACGGATCAATGATGAAATCCTTGCGCAGAATCGGCAAATCTACCGTTTTGCGCACTTCCCTGAGGTACGCGGACGAGCCCTGAAAATAGGCTTCCTCGGTCAGAACGGAGATCGCGTCCGCGCCGGAGGCTTCATAAACCACCGCCGTCTGCGCCGGGTGAAAATCCGGGCAAATCAGCCCTTTTGACGGAGAAGCCTTTTTTATTTCGGCGATGACCGAGAGCCTTCCACCTTTCAAAGCGGCCAGCAGATTCCCATTTTGGTTTTGTTTTTCCGCCGCTGCTTTGACCGTTTCCAGAGGTAGCGCCGCACGCTCACGCTCTAGCTGAACAAGACGCTTTGCCGCAATTTCATCTAAAATCATTGCCTTTACTCCTTCTTAATTCCGGTGACTTCTTTCAGCTGATTCAGCTTTTTCAGCGCCGCGCCGCTGTCTATGGCTTGCTCCGCCAACCGAATTCCCTCGGCGATGGTGGGAGCAAGCTTGCCGATATAAAGCGCGCTGCCCGCGTTCAGCAGTACGATATCGCGCGTTGGCCCTTTCTTCCCGCTTAAAACATCCAGTGCAATTGCGGCGTTGTCATTGGCGGTGCCGCCGACAATATCCGATTTATTGGCAAGATTCATTCCGTAATCAGCGGGATTCAGCTCGTAACGGGTGATGCTTCCATTCTGGATTTCACAGACGGCGGTCTTGTCGGAAATACTGATTTCATCCAGACCGTCGTTGCCGTGAACAAGCATGGCATTTTTCACCCCGAGGTTGACCAGCACATTGGCAAGCGGTTCCAGCAGATTTTCATCGTAAACACCCAGCAGAATGGACTCCGCATGCGCCGGATTCGCGAGAGGGCCTAAAATATTGAATACGGTGCGCAGCCCGGTTTCCCTGCGCGGCGCTGCGGCGTAACGCATGGAACCGTGATAATTCTGCGCAAATAGAAACGTGATGCCGCACTCGTCCATACACTGTGCGGCCTGCTCCGGGGTCAGCGTAATCGTAACGCCAAGCGCCTCCAGAACGTCCGCCGCGCCGCTTTTGCTTGAAACGCTGCGGTTGCCGTGCTTTGCTACCTTTAATCCCGCGCCCGCCGCGACAAACGCGGAGGTTGTGGAAATATTGAAGCTGTTCGCCAAGTCGCCGCCCGTGCCGACGATATCCACCGCCGCCGGGGAAATTGCAACCGGCTTTGCCTTTTCCCGCATCACTTTGGCAAAACCGGTAATCTCTTCAATCGTTTCGCCCTTCATGCGCAGTGCGGTGATAAATGCCGCAATCTGCGAATCAGTTGCTTCATCGCTCATGATCGTATTCATTGCTTCAATGGCTTCGTGCTCCGTAAGATTTTCACTGTCCACCACTTTGGCAAGATAGGGCTTCAGCCCGGTTCTTTTTTCCGCCGGAACCAATGGGGCAATTGCAAGTTCGGGTTCCAAATGGCACACCTCTTTCAAAAAATTATATAGGATTTGATCCCCTGTCGGGGTCAAGACCGATTCGGGATGAAACTGTACCCCATAAGTAGGGTCGGTTTTATGCTGCACCGCCATAATCTGACCGTCTTCGTCCGCCGCCGTTACCGTCAGGCAGTCCGGCAGTGAGGAAGGCTCCAGAATCAGGGAATGATACCTCGCCGCGGAAATTTCCTTTGGCATGCTTTTGAAAATCGGGGAATTGTTTTGCACTGAAATGACGCTTGCTTTCCCGTGCATCAGCCGGGAAGCACGGATCACCCTGCCGCCGAACGCCTCCCCGATGGACTGATGCCCCAGGCACACGCCAAGGATGGGGATTTCCCCGCTGAACCTGCGGATTGCGTCCAATGAAATTCCCGCCTCCTTCGGGTAGCCCGGCCCGGGGGAAATCACGATTGCCTGCGGGTGCAGGGCTTCTATTTCTTCCGGCGTGATTTCATTGTTGCGCACTACGAGGATATTTGGATAAAGCGCGCCGATTCTCTGGTAAAGGTTGTAAGTAAAGCTGTCAAAATTATCGATTAAGAGAATCATAGTTCGTTCGCCTCCCGAATCGCGTTCACTACCGCGAGCGCCTTGTTTTTCGTTTCAAGATATTCCTTTTCCGGCACGCTGTCGGCGACGATACCCGCGCCCGCCTGTACATATGCCTTTCCGTTTCGGAACAGCGCCGTACGAATCGCAATGCAGGTGTCAATATTGCCGTCAAACCCCAAATATCCAATTGCGCCGCCGTAAACGCCGCGTTTTTTATTTTCGAGGGAGTCGATGATCTGCATTGCGCGTATTTTCGGTGCTCCCGACAGCGTTCCGGCGGGAAGCACGGACAGCAGCGCGTCCATGGAATTGCAGTCCTCCCGCAGTACCCCCTGTACCTCGCTCACCATGTGCATGACCCTGGAACAGCGTTCCACATGCATGAAGCCGGAAACCTGCACCGAGCCGAAACGGCTCACGCGCCCGACGTCATTGCGGCCAAGGTCGACCAGCATCGTGTGCTCTGCACGCTCTTTTTCGTCGCGCAGAAGCTGCCGCTCCAACAGTATATCTTCCTCTTCGTCCCTGCCGCGCCGCGATGTTCCGGCAATCGGTTTGTTTGTAATCACGCCGTTTTCCACGTTGACCAGCATTTCCGGGGAGGCGCCCGCAATCTGATAATCCTTTGACTGGAAATAATAGAGATAAGGGGAAGGATTCGTCGCGCGCAGCGCACGGTACACCTGAAACGGTTCCGGCGAATTCTGAATTTCAAAACGCTGGGACAGGACGACCTGAAAAATATCGCCCGCCAGAATATGCTCCTTTGCTTTGTTCACCATCGCGACGTATTCTTCTTCGGGGACATTGGATTCAATCTGTAACTCGCCTACCCGATTTGCCGCGGACTCTTCGCTTTTCCCTTCCGAAATCAGTTCAAACAGCTCCGCCGCTCTCTTTTCGCAGGACACATACTGCTCTTTCACATCAGAATTTCGATTCAGGCTCAGAATCACATATACTTTACTGCTCAGGTGGTCATACGCAATGACCTCGTCATACAGATGTAATACACAGTCTGGCATCTGCAGGTCGTCCTGCGGCGGATACGCCAGCGTTTTTTCCAGATACCGAAGCATATCGTAGCCAAAGTATCCGACAAGTCCGCCTGTAAACCGAGGGAAACCCGGGAACACCGGCGAACGGTTTTCCCTCATAATCCTTGAAAGATACGCCGCAGGATTTTGAATCTGCTCCACCGTGACATTTCCGTTTCGGGTGAATTCCGCCTTTCCGTCCTGTATCACGATCTGTGCCTTTGGATGAATCCCAATGAAGGAATACCTGCCCCAGCGCTCGGAATTTTCCACGCTTTCAAGCAGGAAACAGTTTTCAGATGATTTTTTCAGCGTGCCGAATATCCCGACAGGCGTACAGCAGTCCATGAGCCGCGAAAAAAATACGGGTACGGTTTGATAGCTGTTCAGATATTCCTGCACAACTTCAAAAGACGGATACAGCATTTCTCATTCTCCCTTTGTAAAAATTGCAATAAAAAAAGCCTATCATCCCCAATACAAGGGACGATAGGCTCGTGGTGCCACCCTAATTTAAGAACATAACTGTTCTTCTTTTCCGGGTACGCAACGAAATTCCAAATCAAAGAGGTACGCCGCAATTTCGCATTAATACCCTCTCGCTGTAACGCGCGAAACGCGGCAGCAGATACTCGGAAAAACTCCTTTACCTGCGCTTCTCACAAATCCATTCACAAACACCGTATGTACCGGCTCCCACCAAATGCCGTGCTCTCTGTGCCACCGTTGTGCCTGTTACTTACCTTTGCTCAAAGAATTTAATGTATTAAATTGATGCTATTATAGATGATGCTTTTTGCTTTGTCAAGAGCGATTCTGATATTTTCTCTATTTTATGAAATGTTTCGGAAGCGGTGCCTGTCCTTCACGGGTCCAACAGATCATGCAGCATGGACTGATAGTGATTTAAAAACTGCCGGGTAATCTGGTAATTTTCCGTGTGCTCATACGCCGTTTTCTCAATACCTTTTTCAGAAAGAGAATAAATAACACTGTCGGGATACGCCGTTAAAATCGGAGAATGCGTCGCGATGATAAACTGCGAATCCTGCTTTACCAAATCGTCAATCCGGCAAAGCATGGCAAGCTGGCGCTGCGGGGAAAGCGCAGCCTCCGGCTCATCGAGGATATAAACTCCATGCCCGCCCAAACGGTTGTTCAGAAGCGCGAAAAAACTTTCGCCGTGGGAACGTTCATGAAGCGAACCGCCGTAGCTGTTCTTTATCGAAGGTGCCTCTGACGAAACCGAATCCAACTCCTCAATATTTGTGGCGACATTATAGAAACTTTCGGCACGAAGGAAATAGCCGTCGCGCGGGTGCCGCACCCCTTTGGCAATCATCAGGTAATCCGACAAATCGGAGTGGGAACGGTAGGTTTCAAAGCTGAAATTACGGCTTCCGCCCTCCGGATTAAATCCGCAGCATACGGCAATCGCCTCAATCAGCGTCGACTTGCCCGACCCGTTTTCTCCGACAAAAAAGGTTATTTTGGGGTGCAGCGGCAATTCATTCAGCGCCTTTACGGCAGGAATATGGAACGGATACCGGTCGAAGCGCTCCACTTTGTCCCTCTTCAGTATTACTTTATTTAAATACTGCTCCTGCATTGTTCACACTCCGTCCGGCTTCATCTCACAAAAGATGTCGGGATACGCCGTTAACAGTCCGTTGTAACAAAACCAATCATATTGCCGCCCGCTGTCTTCAGGCGGCGGAAAGACTCCTTAAACTCATGGTAAGGTGTTGAACCGTATTTTGCCGTCAGAATGACAGCACTAAATAAAGGCGCAAGATTGTCCGCATCGGAAAAACGTGCCTCGGACGGAGCGTTCACCACAATATAATCATACCGGGAGGAAAGCTCTTTCATCAGGTTGCTAAACTGGTCAGTGGCCAGAATATCGGAAAAATTCTCTGTTTTTTGCTCTGCCCCGGCAATCAGGCTAAGGCCTTTTTTACCGGACGCCTCAACCGCCTGCTCCGCAGTGCAGATACCGTTCAGTACTTCGGAAAGACTATGCTTCGGCTGAATTCCCAGCAGCTTCGCAACTTGATGCCCATGGGCATCGGCATCAATCAACAAAACATTATTGTTTGCGCGTGCAATCGCTTCGCTGAAACCGGCAGCCACAGCCGCCGAGCCGTTGTTCATGCATACATCGGCCACCAGAAAGCTTTTTCCGCCGCCGGCCTGATGCACCGCCGCCGCGCGCAGTTTACGGAAGCTGTCCAGCTTCTTTTCTTCAGAACCCTGTTTTGTAATATCGCCCAGGAAGCTGATACCAAGCGCTTCACTTACAAAATCATTATTCCGTATCGTTTTATCGGTCAGCACAAGGATGACACCGAAGCATACATAAAGGATAAAACCGACAATCAACCCGATCAGCCCAGTCTTTACCATGATTGATTTATTAGACACCGGCTTTTGGGGAATCGCGTTATCGGTGGTGTTTGCGGAGAGCTTTGGAGACGGAAAAGAATTTACAAGCTTTTCTCCGAGCACCTGAGCTGCCATATCAGAAATTTCTGACACCAAGCTTGCATTCGGACTGGAAACAGAAACCTTAATCATAGGCGCACTGCTCACCTGAGATGCTCCGATACTCGTAATCTGATCTTCTTTAATGCCAAGCCTTTGGGCTGTCTGTTTGATCAAGTCGGTACCGTTCGCCATAGCGACGCCGGCCTGCACTCTGGTGCTCAATATGCTGGTATATTGAAGGCGATAATCGGTACCTGCACTTTCAGGCACTTCGCAGGAGACCAGAATCGTTGTAGAGGCGGAATACTCATGATGGTAAAAGTGGAGAGGCAGCAATGCGAACAAAATACCGAATAAGGCAACAACAATAATAAACTGGCGGATATGTCTTTTAAAAAACTGCATTACTTCTGTAAAACTCACAAAAAGTTCCATTGAATTAACCCCCTATATTTTTTCTTCCCTGATTAGCGCTGCCGGCGAAATCGAGTACACGCTTTAAAATCGCTTCCCAGTCGAAATGAGAACGGGCAAACTCTCTTTCTTTTTCAGAAAGCTCACGGTTCAAACGGCAACGCCGCACAAACTGAATTACCTCGTCCATATTAATCGGCGTATCGTCGTTAGAGACCTGCAGAGCAAAATCAACCTGCTCGTTTTCGATCGAATCTTCGTAGGTATACAAGAAAGGCAGACCTTTGGCACAATATTCGCGTGCCTTCAGAGAAGAGCAAGCTTGCAGGCCACGGCGATAGCAGCCTAGCTTGGAAGCGCCCAAATCCGCGCGGTCATAAATTGCATCAAGTTCCGAGCCGGTTTTAAAGCCGGGACATTCAACGTCCTCATCCAACCCGTACTTGTGGATCAAAGCGCGAAAATCCGGCATTTCTTTTGCGTCTCCGCCCACCAAAATAAAGCGAATTTTAGGATCTTTTTCTTTTTTTGTCTGTTTGTACTGGTACATGCCAACTAATATACGGTCGTAGGCTTGCCACCAAAGCGTGCCGGCAACGCCGACAATCACGATTTCATCCTCGTTCTTCTTTGCCGGTACAATGCTCATGGCGCCAACATCAATACCGTTACTGATATTAATCGCTTTTACGCCGAAGAAACTGTCTGCATGATTACCGATTAATACAACGGCGTCTACCAGACCGCGAAGCCGCAATGCAGAAAATCTGTCCTGCGCCGCAGTTCCCAAAACCTTGAGCCTTGCAATCAGTTTTTTAGAAAACGGTTTCACATTGTTAACGCTTTTGATGTAATCCATAATATACGGATAATTTGGCAATTCAATAATCACTTTCTGCGCACCATTTTCCCGTGCCGTTTTGCAGAGTCTGATTACATCAAAGCTGATTCTGTCCAATCGGATATAAATTACATCAAAATGATGAGAAGCCAGATATTCCCGGGCAACGTCTGAAAATTTATGCATCATGCCGTGGCCGCCGGGTATTGTCTTCGTTTCTACCTTATCCCCCGTAATAAACCGGTAATCCAGTCCCTTATACGTTGAATAGGTTACCTCATACCCCAATTTTTCAAAAGCGCGGGCTTGCCAGCCGATTTTGCGTATCACTCCAACATAAAGCGTGGCATCCTCCTGAAATGTCAGGTACATCAGTTTCATTTGCTTATCTCCTCATAGAATCGGCTGAAATTTTTCTGCGCATTAAACTTTTCTTCCCATAGATTCCGCGCATTATCGCAGAGCTGCTCATATTCTTCCTGCTTCATGCGATTCACCAGCCGAATGATTTCCAGTAATTCACAAGGCTTAAAATCCTTGTCCAATAAAAAGCCGTTTACCCCGTCTTTAACAGCTTCCGAAGTGCCGCCGACATCCGTTGCGATCACGGGGATTCCAAAAGAGGAAGCTTCCATGACAGAAACAGGAATACCCTCGCTGGAACTGACATTTACAAAAGCGGATATAGAATGAGTACGATAAAAATTCATAATAGCGGTATTATCTATCTGACCGGCAAATTCAACCCGTACATTTTCAGGTAATCCTGCCGCCTGCTTGCGAATTTCCTCTTCCAGAGGCCCTGAACCCAGATGCGTCCACCGAATTGGAAAATCAGCAAAAGAGAGCGCCTTTACAATCAGGTGAAGCCGTTTTACAGGAACCATGTAAGCACAGGAAACCAGGTGAAATTCAGGTTCTCTTTTGCCTTTTACCGTACCATAATCCACTGTTCCTAAATACGCCGGACTGATCTTTTCGGCATATTTAGGAAACTGCCGGGCGATTGTATCCGCCCCGTTCTGAGAGCAGGGATAAAGTTTATCTACATGGCTTAACAGAAAATCCCGCATTGGAAGGTATGAAAATTTCGCACGCTCAGAATGAATGTCAAAACCATGAGCGCGGGAAATCTGCAGAACCTTTTTGCCATGCTTTTTCAGTTCCCCGGCAAGCAACGCTGCGGCTGCCGCCGCGTCAAAAAACCAGTAGCTGTAAATTGTTACCTCATCAGCAGACTTTATGTCAGGAAGTTGAGCAAGCTGATGATACAATTCCTGCGCATGCTTCATAAAGAAAAGCATTTCATGAAATCGACCGGATGATAATTTCCCGCTTCGAAGCAATCCCCCAATTTCATTTATGACATATGAATGCGTCAGCAATTTAAGGTAAACCAAACTGCCGAGAGGTTCCCTCTTCAGAGGGATAACCTTGACTTCTTTTGGTACTTTCTTAGTAATCTTCGCATCGGGCTTGAGGTTGCACGGGCAGATTAAAACTTGATCAAACCCGGAAATATACTGGACCTCTGCATTCAAAAAATCTTCTCCGGTATCATAAGGAAAGGTGGATGTAAGCAGAATAAGCATTTTCATGACGGCTCCTCCAACGCATAGGCCGGCCTTTCCCTCTTAACCGGACGGCTATGAGTTCCAATCCAAAAAAGCAGAAGAGCAGCGAAATAAAGCGCGCCGTAGAAACAGAAATAAGTAATGTTCAAAGTATCGGTCACCCACATAAACGCAAAGCTGCGGGGAATATAGACAAAGTCTTTAACCGCCAATAAGCAGCTGGCTAAAACGACCCATGAACGGGTTAACATAGAAGAAAAAAAGCGAAATACAAATCCGATAATAGCGCTTACGACGATTACGCCAAGAGCACCGTAAGCCACATAAGCTTCCGCGATATAAGAAGTACCAAAGCCGCCTCCGGTGAGGTATCTGTTTGGGTCCACCATAAAGGTTAATACATGCGCAAAATTATGCGTAGTCTGTACAAATGTCGAGGTCTGCACCTCTATGATAGGAGACAACCCAAAAATTGCACTGGTTATTACGTTATTGTGAACGAAACGTTCAAACGGATAAAATAAATACAGATATGATGCTGAATGATCAAAAAACTTAATATTGTTTACCGTCTGAATTACCACACGGAAACTCGCACCCTGCGAGTTAAAAAAACTGATTAGCATATCACCCAATCCATGGCTTGTATCGGAAATCCCCGCGCGAACCAGCGCAATAAACTGCAGCAAATACATTCCTGCCACCCCGAAAACACCGGCAAAAATGACAGTATGCTTCTTCAGTTTTCGTTCTTCCCGTGGCAAAAGCGAATCGCGCATGATAAAATAGATGATCAGCATCAACGCTTCCGTTACAATGGTAGTACGCCTGCCGGTAAACACGGACGAAAGCATATAAATAAAGTAAATAACGAGCGGTACTTTCATTTGTTTTTTATTGGGCAAAGTGGCAAGAAAGACCGCAAAAGACGGCACAAAGAACATGGAAAGCCTGCTGATCACACTGGGAATGCTCTCCGCGGTAGTAAACGATTGCAAGTAGCCGTTGCGCACAACATTTAACGCCGCTTTCAGCATTACATACATAAATGGGACAGAACTTACAATCAAAACAATTTTGCTGAGCTGGCGCAGAATAGGAACGACCGGGTTTGCGCGAATGGAGCCCATCCCCTTTTCACGCATAGCGGCTTCCTTTTTGTGAAACATCGGCCCCGCCAGACGATAGGTCAGATAAACGCAAAAGAGCGACAGGGCGACAATCTGCAGCGTCTGAAATAATTCCGGAAGCCCTTTTGCCTCCAGAAGTTCCGGGTACCGTTCATAGGAGCCAATCCAGGAAACATAAACGCGCCCCAGCAGCAAAATATCAAACGCGATCACAAACACCAGCAGTGCGATGTCACGCCGGATATTTTTAATCACATCGGATAAAATCGCGATATTCAGAAAAATGATGGCCACAAGAACCACATTGAGCGCCGCGGCCCATAACCCGTCGCCCAACAGCGTCATTAAATTCGCGACCAAAAAGAGCACGGCGGTAATGCCGAACAGAATCGTGTCGCGCAGAAAGTCCGCCGATTTTATTTTTATCATGAACACACTCCCTGCCTGTTCCGATTTAAAGTGCTTATTTTACTTTCAACTGCTGCACTAAATCGGGATTTGGCGTAATATAAGCCGTTTTATAGCTGACGTAAATGACCATGCCCGGTTTGGAGCCCTGCGGCTTGCTGACATTGCGCACCTCGGTGTAATCAACCGGAACCTGGGAGGAATCCTTGCCGCGGCTGAAAAAGGCGGCAAGAGCAGCGGCCTGTTCCATCGCTGTTTCCGTTGCGGGCTTACCTCCCGTTTCCAAAATTGTGTGAGAACCGGGAATATTCTTTGTATGGAACCAAATATCGCGATTCCCGGCCTGCTTCATTGTCAACCGATCGTTTTGCCGGTTATTGCGGCCCACAAAAATGCGGAAGCCGTCGGTGGAAACGAATTCCATTGGCCCCTGCATGGCGGGCTGTTTCTGCTTTCCTCTGGGTGCGCGAATATAACTTTGTTCGGTCAATTCCGAACGAATTTCAACAAGATCCTGCTCCGTAGCAGCACGGCTGAGCTCCTCGAAAACAGAATCAATATAGTCAAGCTCCTGCTGTGCTTTTTCAATCTGAACAACCAAAATTTCTTCGGCGGTGCGGGCTTTATGATAAAGCTTATAATATTTTTGCGCATTTTGCGACGGAGTAAGCGCGGGATCGAGTTTTATTTTTATGACCGGCATCGCTTCTTCATAATAATTTTCCAGTTCCGCGTGGGAAACGCCTTTTTCAAGGCGGTACAGATTAGCGTTGATCAAGTCGCCGTACATCCGCATGGTATCGCGCTCGGCGCACTGTGCCAGCTCCGCGCGCTGTGCGTTGATTTTCCGGCTGAGGCGGTCGGAGGCCGCCGTCAATATGCGGAGCAGATCCTGCGAACGGGTACGCATCCGTTCAATCCGGTCTCGCTCTGAATAAAACGCATCAAGCAGCGCCGAAAAGCTCTCCCGCGGTGTCACCACAGCCGTGAGCCCATATTGTTCAATATTCATGAAGGAAAAATCCAGCGGCTTTTTCCGCGGGTCCGTCACCATAAACGGCTGTCCGTCCGCGTTCTTCACCGTTTGCGCAAGACGGGTCAGGAAGAACCCGAGCCGCTCAAACTGCGCATCGCTCATGGAGTGCATGGACAAAGCTGCGCCGTGCCCGGTCAAATGCTCCAATTCACGGCAAACAACCGGTGAAACACCCTGCATCACTCCCAGCAATGCTTTGGAAAGCTCCGCGTCCGCAGGAAAACTGCGCAGCCTGCCAAGAATATCTTCGGCGGGTACATTCAACAGACACAGCTTGTCCTGCGGCGGGGGAAGCTGATACGTCAGCCCCGGCAGCACAAGCCTTTCCGACGACATTTCGGCATCCACACGCTTCAAAGCATCGATGATTTTTCCGTTTTCATCCACGAAAATAATATTGCTGTACCGTCCCATGATTTCCATGACAAGCGTGAGCCGGATTTCATCACCCAGCTCGTTTGTCGCGTCAAAATCCAGACAGAGCACACGCTCCAGTTCAGGCTGACGCACGGCGGCAAGGTGCGCGCCGGCAAGGCGCTTACGCAGAAGCATACAAAGCATCGGCGGCGCCTTCGGATTTTCCGGTACAAAGTTTGTAAAATGAATCCGCGCGCTATTGGCGCGGGCGGACATCAGCAGCTTGAAATTATCGCTGCGGGTACGAAACAGCAGAACCATTTCCTCGCGGTTCGGCTGATAAATTTTTTCAACCTTCGCCCCGATGGCCCGCTCTTCGATTTCTTTTTTAATATGTTTTAAAAATGCTCCGTCAAGAGCCATTTGCTTACCTCCTGAAACCTTTTGCTATAAATATTTTGCGGGACTGTGCATCGCCTTGGACTGAACAAACACAAGTTCCGGGAAACGCTTCACAAGGCGGTTGAGCAAAGACGAAATGACAATGTTTTCCGTATAAAAATGCCCCGCGTCTACCAGCGTTATGCCTGCGTTTTCCGCGTCAAGCAAAACATGGTGCTTGCTTTCCCCCGTGACAAAGGCCTGGCACCCCGCCTTCATGGCCGCGTAAAGGTAATCCTCACCGCCGCCGCTGCAAAAGCCTACCTTTGTGACCGGCCTTCCCCCGTCGGTATAACGCAGACCGTCACAACCCAGCGTCTGTTTGACAAACAAGGCAAATTCCCGCGCCGAATACGGCTTGTCCGTCTCGCCCATCTGTGCCTCCGGCAATCCCGAAGCTTCATTGACCTGTAAGGGGAGAAGACTTTTCAGCCGCAGCCGTTCGGCAAGGCAGGCGTTTACCCCTGCGCCGGGCGCCATATCCAGATTGGTATGGGCGCAAATAGCCGCAATGCCGTATTGGGCAAGAAGGTACGGCGCCGTACCGGGTTCCAGCCGCTTCAGCGGGTTGAAAATAACCGGATGGTGCGTTACAACCAACTGTGCGCCCACGGCTGCGGCTTCCCTTACGACGGCGGGCGTTGCGTCAAGCGAAAGCAGGACGGTGCGCACCGCGTCATCGGCGCTGCCGACCAAAAGGCCGACGTTGTCGAAATCCATTGCCGTGTAAAAAGGAGCAAATCCATCAATATAATTGTAAATATCACCGGCTGTAGTCAACGGGCTTCCTCCTCTTTCAGCATTGCGTTCAGCTTCTCTATGACAGCACGAAACGGAGCGGCTTCCTCTTCTTTGCCGGACAAGGCCAGTCCGTTCGCCTTTTTTCCGAGCGTTTCGGCACAGTGCCTGATATAAAGCCGGTTGTCTTCCGTGGCGGCGTCCAGCTTCCCGATGTAAGGGTACAGAGTGCCGGTATCTACCTTGTCCGGTTCATAAACAGCCAGAAAAGCAGAATAAACATGACCGTCCTGCCGGACAGCCTGTTCCCGCAGAGCTGCAAAGCCCTGCTCCGCTAAAAATACGCGCAACGGCGGCACCGTAGTCATCGGCTGCAAAATCAAATGCTTATTTTGATCCTTTAACCATGTGGCCTTGGAAATAATTTGAATCATGGTTTCACCGCCCATTCCGGCAATCACGATATCGTCCGCTTCCAACGGGGAGATCGAATCCAACCCGTTGGAAAGGCGCGCGGAGACCATATCCCGCACATCATACCGTTCAATATGGAACTGCGCCTTCTGTAAAGGGCCTTCCTTTACATCGGCTGCTACGGCCCGGGCAATCAAACCCTGCCTTGCAAGCCAGATTGGGAGATACGCGTGATCGGTGCCGATATCCGCCAGCATACAGCCGGGGCGCACCATGGACGCGCAAAGCCGGAGCCTTTCGCCCAGCGTAAACAGGGGATGCAAACTCACTGCTCACACCTCGTGACTTTCATTTCTTCTACGAATCCGGACGCATTCTTACTCGCCCAGACGGTAATAAACTGTGTCAATGTTAAGATCACCAATGATATCGCCTGCCAAATCAGGTTCCCGCCGCTCAGACGGTCAATTGCCATAATAATCAGAACGCCGCAGCATCTTCCCGTTGCCAGGCTGATTTCCTTAAACGCAAACAGCTCCGGGCGCAATTCCCGCCCGTTCGGAATAACCTGCAGTGCATCGAGAAAAATACCAAACGAGGAGTTCACCAAAAAACCGGCGAAAAATGAATTTACAAGCGTAAATACAATCAGCATGGGCGCATTCATGGTAAATATGTAAACGACGCTGAAGAGCAGCATAAAAATCAATGATATTTTCATCGCGCGGATTCGATTAGAACCGGTAATTTTGCGGCTGATGATAAGAAATGAGAAAATTGACACAGCCGCCGACAAAAAAGTGTTGAAACCGATCAGCACTTCACTTTGAATCAGCCGGTATAAAAAAACGCTCAAAATAAAGCCGAACGCACCTTCCCGTATTCCCTTGACTCCCTCGCTCAGAAGACTGAAGTGCAGCGCTTTTTGCTGAAAAATAAGCTGAATCGCGGTTTTGTGCTGCACCCGCTTCTTCTCCTTTACCGGCGGCTTCGGAAGCCGAATTGCAGCAACAGCGGTTACAATGCCGATTACAAACGCCATGCCAAATACAATATTATAACCGATTGACCGCCCGCTGAACGAGATGATCCCGCCGGAGAGCAACGGAATCGTCAGGTTTACAATATTGGACATAATGCTGACAATCGCCATGCCACTGTCCCGGTTGCTGATACCGGTATACTCTGTCAGCAGCTGGCTGTAGCTGATCCAGTAAAACGCGCCGGCAAGTCCGCTGGTAACACCCAGAAGGACGACATGCGAAGCCGACTGTGCGTTCAGCACAATCAGCTGTAAATACAGCAGGTCATACCCCAGAATACCCAGTACCGCGGCAATGCCCGGATGGAAAAGATGCACCACGTCGGCGGAAATCAGCATGCCAAGCGCCGTTCCCATATAGGTAAGCATGTTGTATACCAGCACAACATCCATATTATCCGTCTGGCTCATTAAAAATGTATTGATAAAGATGCCGGGCAACCCGGTAAAAATCAAAAACCCCGTATGCATTGCAAGAAACTTGTAATAATTTTCGCCGAGCCCGTCGCCGCCCACGGCCGTTCGGACACGCCCCCTGAATGTAGACGTTTTCCCCATACTACCCCTATATTTAACAGCCGCCCGACAATTGCTTGCCGGGCGGCGTTATGACTAAAACCGATGATTCAGATTAATTGGCAGGAAACTTATTCCTTACCTGCGAGATGCTCGTTTAATTTCTGCACCATATCGTCCGCGTCCACACCGTGAACGAAGCAGGCCTGCTCAAGGGATTCCCCGCGAGATGCCGGGCAGCCCAGGCAGTGCATACCCATTTCCATAAAATAAGGTGCTGTGGTCGAGTCAAAATCAAGAATATCGCCAATCAGCATATCTTTTGTAATTTCTTTTATTTCTGTCATAACACAAACCTCCGTTTCAAGAATACATCATGTTTGTCATGCTTATTATAATACCCGAATCCTATCTTTGCAATACTTTTGTGACAGACAATGAATTTTAACATAAACAATGCTTACGAAAACTTCAATCCGTATAAATTGCGTATATTTCTGCCCCGAACTAATTACACCTTCACAATTTTTGCTGTTTTGGCTGTTTTTACACTGGGAATTTGTGGTTTATCCGTTGCGGGAGCCTTTGGAATCGGAATTGTCACCTGTGTCATATACCATCTCAAATGCGGAATGATCATGGAAATATACAAACTCAACTTTTGATCTTTTACAAAAACCGTACTGCGATAGAAAGAAACATTTTTCCAGAGCGCCATATCTTTACTCGGATAAATCTGTTCCAGATTTTTGAAATGCAGGCCGTCCTCAGAAGATAGAAGGAAAAGTGAAAAGGTGTAATTTGACGTTTTTTCGGCAGTCTGCAGCAAATAGTATGTGCCGTTATAACGAATCATATCCTGATGATAAGGCTGGTACCCTTTCGGGAGCGGAACCGTGCAGGCAGCCGGAGCAGACCAGTTGTGCGCGTCCTTGCTTTGCGAATACATCAGCTTTCCGCCGTATGTTGCATACCACGTTTTAAAGATATTATCTTCATAGTTGACGCAAAGGCTTAAATGTCCGTCTTTGCTGACAAGCAATTTTTCCGGCTTCGACCAGTGAATTCCGTCGGTGGTTGTTTCTCTCAAATAATAATTCACTGCATTGTTAGGCAGCCGCATCCTGACCTTGTTCGGGCGTGCCGGATTGTACCGGAACCAAAGCTGCATCGTCTTCCCTACCATTGCCAACTGGGGGTCGGAATAATGTCCTCCGGTTTTTACATCCGGCGGCAGTCCAGTGACTGGGTTCTTCAATCCTTTCGGAACTACCCAGCTTTTCCCGTCATTTGACACAACGATGGATGGGTTTTCGTAAATGTCATGTTCATACGGGTACGGCGTCATAGACATCCAATATTTATATCCGTTCCACTTCTCAGGGAAATAAAGCACCTTTGGGTGTGTCAGCTGGTAAGAACCGTCATAAGTCGGGATCGGAACAAGATGATATTTCTGCTGAAATTTAAGAAAATCTTTCGGCAGCTTTTGCCCGCTGACCGGCGGTGTGGAATCCCAGACAACCGGTGCTTCCGCTTCGCTGTTTGAACCTGTGCCCGCTGTTCTGGCCATCAGCGTATGCTGAACCGGGCGTGTCAATGCCGTGTGATTTTCGCTCGATCTATTCGGAACGGCAAAGATGATTCCCGAAGCACCGATTAATACACAGAGAATAGAACTCAAAACAAAAACTACTTTTTTGTGCCGGCGGAACATAATGCATACGACCTTTCAAAAAGCAAATGTGGCTTAAGATCGTATGTTATTATATGACAACCGTCTCATCAAAATAAAGTAGTTTTTAATAAATAGTTATTCCAATGTTGTAATATATTTCTGAACGGTGAACGCCTTGTAAATTTACGGTTACGCGTTTTCCTGGTTCAGGGAATCCAGATTCTGCGCTTTCAGATAAGCATTGATAAAGCCGTCCAGATCGCCGTCCATCACCGCATTGATATTGCCGGATTCAAAGCTGGTGCGGTGATCTTTGACCAGCGTATAGGGCATAAATACATAAGAACGGATCTGGGATCCCCACGCGATTTCCTTTTGTTCGCCCTTAATATCTTCGATATGCTCCAGATGTTCGCGCTCTTTAATCTCCATCAGCTTGGATTTCAGCATGCGCATTGCCACGTCACGGTTCTGGTACTGGCTGCGCTCCACCTGACACGCAACGACAATTCCGGTAGGAATATGCGTCAAACGGACGGCGGATGAAGTTTTATTTACCTTTTGACCGCCGGCACCACTGGCACGGTATACATCCATTTTAATATCTTCCGGGTTGATTTCCACATCAATGTCGTCATCGATTTCAGGCATAACTTCCAGCGACGCAAAAGAAGTATGGCGGCGACCGGAAGCATCGAACGGAGAAACACGCACAAGGCGGTGTACGCCCGCCTCGCTCTTTAAAAATCCGTAAGCGTTTTCCCCTTCAAACAGGATGCTGGCGCTTTTAAGCCCCGCTTCCTCCCCGTCTAGATAATCCAGCGTTTTCACCTGATAGCCATGGCGCTCGCCCCAGCGGCAGTACATGCGGTAGAGCATTTCAGCCCAGTCCTGCGCTTCGGTACCGCCCGCCCCGGCGTGAAACGTAAGAATCGCATTTTTGGCATCATATTCACCGGAAAGCAGCGTGGACAGACGCTGCGCTTCCAACCCGGACTTGACGCTTTCAAATTCCTCCTGTGCCTCCGGCAGCAAGGAGAGGTCGCCTTCCTCATCCGCCAGTTCAATCAGTGCGTGAGTGTCGTCATAAGCATTGGTCAGGCGCTCATAAGCCGCAATTTTATTTTTCAGCATACTGGAACGCTGCAAAGTTTTCTGCGACTGGGTCATATCATCCCAAAAGCCCGGCTGGGCGGCCTTTTCATCCAACTTTGCAATTTCCTCACGCATACTGGCAAGGCCGAGAGCGTCGGCCAAATCCTTCAGATCCGGTTCAAGCTCCTCAAGCGCAAGTTTCAATTCTTCAAATTGCAGCATATTACCATCCTTAATAATCATCATATTTTTCGGGCGTACCACGCCTCATCGCCGCGGCGTTTTGCTGCGGCAATGAGACGCGCGCGGGCGGGACTCCCGTAAACTGTTTCTAACAAACCGTTACGGTAATGATTCTCCGTAAAAACGGATAAAATAATCACCGGCAAATTAACTAATTAATTATAGAGTATTTTCCCGGCATTGTAAAGAAGAATTTGCCTGAAATCAGCCCGCTGCATCGAAATTCAGCGCAGTTACAAAAACACAAAAATCAGGAAAATTCACCAATGCTGTGCTTTGAAAAAGCCTGTCAATTTATGAATAGGCTGAAAACTTATGAAGAAACGATTGAAGTTTATTCGGAATTTCGGTACAATAGAGTATCATATGCGCAAAAACAGATAGGAGGATAAGCTATGACTGACTATACCGGTATGAAATGCCCGGTTTGCGGAAAAGCTTTTACCGCTCATGATGATATTGTAGTCTGCCCCGACTGCGGCGCGCCGTATCACCGCGAGTGCTACGCACAGTCCGGCAAGTGCATTTTTGCGGACCAGCATGGCGGGACCTACTCGTGGGAGCCGCCTCATGCCGCGGCTGATGAGCCTCATCAGGATGAACATATAACGCACTGCCCGCGCTGCGGGTGCCCCAACGCCGAGCATGCGCTTTACTGCCAGCATTGCGGAATGGCGCTGAGTCAACATGAATCGGATGAATTTCCGCAAAACGGCGGGTTCCCGCAAAACGGTGGGTTCCCCCAGAACAACGGATTTCCGCAAAACGGCGGATTCCCCCAGAATGGGGCGCCAAACCAACCGGGCGGTTTTCCTCCAGATATGCAGGTTCCTTTTCCGTTCGACCCGTTGGGCGGCGTGAACCCGGATGAACCAATTGATGACGTACGCGCAGGGGAACTTGCAAAATTTGTGCAGAATAACACGCCATACTACCTGCCTATATTCAGAAACTTAAAGAGATTCGGTCACAACCGCTTTAATTTCAGCGCTTTTTTGTTTTCAGGGGGATGGCTGCTGTACCGCAAGCTATATAAACTGGGAGCCATCATTACCGCCGTTATGGCTGCGCTCTATCTGCTTTCCACATATATTACCGTGAATTTTGCCGCGCCGATGTATACGGCGGCGGCACAGCAGATCGGCATTTCCCTTGATACTTATTCTCCTTCCTATTCGCAGATTATGCAGATTGCGGAGCTGCTCAGTCAGCAGCCGGCTGATAAGCTGATTTTGCTCATGCTGCCAAATTTCATTATGCTCATCCAGTTTATTATCATGCTGGTGATTGGTTTCAACGGAAACAAATGGTATTTGGAGCACAGCCTCAAAAAAGTCAGTCAAATACACCAAAACGCGCAGAGCAGCACCGAAAACGCGATCCGCCTGCAAGAAGAAGGCGGCGTTAACACCGCACTTGCAATATGCTTCTTTATTTGCTGCCTCATTATTTTTTCCATTCAAGTATAAAATTCAATAATTTCTTTAGGCCTTGTTTGTAAATGGAAAACAAGGCCTAATAATAATAAAAAAAGAATTAGGAGCTGTGTATATTGAAAGTCACGAAAGCTGTTATTCCTGCCGCAGGACTTGGTACCAGAGTTCTGCCCGCAACGAAATCGATGCCTAAGGAAATGCTTCCCATTGTGGACAAGCCGGCCATTCAGTATATTGTGGAAGAAGCCGTTCATTCCGGCATTACTGACATTTTAATTATCACAAACCGCGGCAAAGGGTTGATTGAAGATCATTTTGACCGTGTTCCTGAACTGGAAGCGAGACTAACAAACAGCGGCCCGGAAAAGGAAGCGATTTTAAACGAAATCGTCGGCATTTCCCATCTGGCCAATATTTACTTTGTACGTCAAAAAGAAACCAAAGGCCTTGGCCACGCGGTGAACTGTGCGCGCTCTTTTGTAGGAAACGAACCTTTTGCCGTACTGTACGGGGACGACGTGATCATTGGCAAAGACCCGGCCTGCGGGCAGTTAATCCGCGCTTACGAGGAATTCGGCAAGGGCGTTCTGGGCGTGAAGCAGGTTTCGGCAGAGGCTATTACGAAATACAGTTCCCTGAAAGTGGAGCCGATCCACGATAACTACTTTAATTGTACCGATATGATTGAAAAGCCGAGTCCGGACAAAATCATGTCCCTGTACTCCATTTTAGGCCGCTGTGTGCTCACACCGGATATTTTTGATATCCTGGACAATACACAGCCGGGCGCGGGCGGTGAAATTCAGCTGACCGACGCAATGTGTGCCCTCGCACGCAGGGACGGCATGGTCGCCGTCGATTACACGGGCAAGCGCTACGACATGGGCAACAAGCTGGGCATCATGCAGGCACAGGTGGAGGTTGCGCTCAACCACGCGGAAATCGGCGGGGATTTCCGGGCGTATTTGAAAGAGATTTGCCAAACGCTGTAAAATTCATGCTTGACTTCAATTGCCCGCACTGATATAATCATTCTGTTAAGCTGCTCTTGCGGCTTTCTATCCTTGCTCCGGCATTCAGCCGGGGCCTAACGTCCAAAAGGAGGTGCAGATTATGCCAAACGTAACAAATTCTTATGAAACCGTATTCATCCTTTCCACAACATTGGGTGAGGACGGAATCGCAGCTATGGTTCAGAAGTTCAAGGATCTTATCTCAGCAAACGGCACCATCGAAAATGTTGATGAATGGGGCAAGCGCAGACTTGCGTACCCGATCAAAAAGCAGGAAGATGGTTATTACACGCTGGTTAATTTCACAAGTGCTCCTGAATTCACCGCGGAACTTGACCGTATTTACAAGATCACCGACGGTGTCCTTCGTTCTCTCATCATAAAGAAAGAAAACTAAGAAGGAGGAGTGATTTGAATGCTCAATGTCGCTGTTTTAATGGGCAGGCTTGTGGCCGACCCCGAACTCAGGCACACGGCGAACGACGTATCCGTTACCAGTTTCACCCTTGCGGTTGACCGTTCCTATGTAAAGTCCGGAACAGACCGGCAGGTTGACTTTGTTGATATCGTCGCTTGGCGCAGCACCGCTGATTTTGTGTGTAAATATTTTCGCAAAGGTCAGCTCGTTGCCGTGCAGGGTTCCATCCAGACCCGTTCTTACACGGATAAGGATGGCAATAAACGCAAAGCATTTGAAATTGTCGCCGACAATGTTCATTTCGCCGAGTCAAAGCGCGACAGCGCCGCAGCGCCGGGCAACTATCATTCCAGAACAGACAGCATGATTCCAGACCAGCCTGCTCCCGCTTACGCAAGCGGCGACACAGGCGATTTTGAGGAAATGCCTTCAGATGACGATTTGCCGTTCTGATGACTTTCCAAACTGATTTTTGATGAGAAAAGGAGGCTTCTGGTTATGGCCGATAGAAACGAAAGACCGGAGAGAGACCGCCGCCAGGGTGGCCGCAAGGGTCGTAAAAAGGTTTGCAGCTTTTGCGTAGACAAAGTTGAATCCATTGATTACAAAGACGTGGCAAAGCTTCGCCGCTTTATTTCAGAGCGTGCTAAGATTCTGCCCCGCAGAGTCACAGGTACCTGTGCTCACCATCAGCGTGACCTGACCACCGCGATTAAGCGCGCACGTCATCTCGCACTTCTTCCTTTCAGCAGCGACTGATTGTTTTTGCTGCTGCATAACTCAATACACCGAGCGGGTGCAGCAATAAGCTGTACCCGCTTTTTTCGGAGGTTTTTTATGCTCATTGATATGCACACACATATGTTTCCTGATGCACTCGCGCCGCGCGCAATGCATTCCCTGTCGGAAACCATATGGAAAAATCAGACAAACGGTACCGTAAAAGATACGGTTGATCATATGCGTGAATGGGGTGTTGATCGCTTTGTCGCACTGAATATCGCAACAAAGCCCGCACAGCAAACTACGATCAACAACTGGGCATCTTCCATTCAGGGTCCTTCTATCCGCTGTTTTGGCTCGGTACACCCGGACGCGCCGAACGCGGTAGACGAGCTGGCGCGTTTCCCGGAGCTGGGATTGCAAGGCGTGAAGCTACACCCGGATTATCAGAATTTTTTTGTGGACGAGCCTCGCCTCTTCCCTATCTATGACGCGATCTCAGAATTGGGGTTGCTTGTCACATTTCACGCGGGGAAAGACCCGCTCAGCCCCGATGTGATTCACAATACACCGGTCGCGCTTGCAAATGTCATGAAGCAGTTCCCACGCATGAAAATCATTGCGGCACACATGGGCGGCCTGACTCTTTACAAGGAAGTAGATGAATTTCTGTTGGGTAAAAATATTTATCTTGACACATCGCTTTCTTCTGCGTTCTGCTCGCCGGAATGGTTTGAGTACGCGGTGCACAAGCACGGTTCCGAGCATATTTTGTTCGGAAGCGATTGCCCCTGGAGCCGCTCCTGTGACGAATTCGACTATATTGAACGCTCTGCCCTAAGCAACCGGGAAAAAGAAAATATTTACTGGCGCAATGCGTCTTCCCTGCTCAATTGGGATTAAGTATCTCTGTGGAACCGTAAAAAGCCGGAAAGGCAACTGCCTTTCCGGTCTTATTATTTATAGTCAGTTCACTTTAGAAAACATCCAAGAAACAAGTGCGAAATCTTTGATCTATGGATTTTACGCTTGAAGATAGGTTCTGTTTTCGAATTAACCGACTATAATACTCATGTCCAATAGAAAAATTTAGATTTTAAGGGGCTCCCTCCCCGCCTACGGCGGGGAGGGAGCCCCTTTTTCTTCTGTCTACCTTTTTAAAATATTAGTATAAAACAGCCTATTGCTGACTTGAAGAAGAATCTGAAGACGCAGAGGAATTTTCGCTTCCCTTGCTGATTACGATAACGACCTGTGATCCATAAGCCATTTGACTTCCCGCTTTGACTTTCTGATAACCGATTGCCAGGCCTTCGGGAACTGTATCGCTGTAATCCTCCGTTTTCGTCGGAACAAATCCGGCGGAGGTCACCGCTTCCGCGGCTTCCGCCAACGTTTTTCCTTCAATCTTGGGCAGCGTACGCACCGCGGCACCTTCGCTGACAACAACTACAATTTCAGTACCTTTTGCCATTTTTGTTCCCGGGTCCGGGGACTGGGAAATAATGCAGCCCTCCGGCACTGTGTCGCTGAACTGTTTGCTGGACAAAAGCACCTGATAGTCCGTACTTTGCGAGCTGGCGGAGGAGGAACTGCTGCCCTTCAGGCTCTCATAGTCCTGGCCGACCAGATTGGGAACATCTATCATATTCGGGTCACTGGAACTGTCGGCTGCAATCATGAGTTTATTCCCAGTTGCCGCAGTACTGTCAGCTTCAGACGAATCAGAAGCCGCAGAAGACATCTGTGCACTCAGCGCCGGGGAACCCGCATTATCCATGTTTGTAATCCAGATGATTCCCACAACCGTAAATATCACCAAAGCGGAAACGCAGGATAAAATCGCCCAAATAAAGTTCGGCACTTCCTTTTTCTTGGCCGGCTCCTCGGATTCCGGGATTCGGCTTGCGGCAACCGCTTGCTCCAACTGCTGGGTATGCTCTATTGTGGAAGTTACGGTGGGTGCTGCGGAAAGTTCATCCCGTAAACGCTCAAACGTTTTCGTGCGTTTATCCGGAGAAACCTGAAGCGCATTTGCCATGGCGGAAACCACGTGCGGCGGAAGGCTGCGCAGAATACTCGTTGGAATCAGCAGACGGGAATCCGTGCGGCGTTTCGGCGCTTCCGTGGGCATTGTACCGGTCAGCGTGAAAAACAGCGAAGCGGCGAAACCATACACGTCGGTCGCCTCATTCGGACGGTAATCCATCACATACTGTTCCACCGCAGCACAGCCGGGCACCATATCGGGCGGCAGGTCGGTATCCATCCGGCGAACCGTGTCAATGCAGAAGCCGCCCAGCTTCATTCTTCCGTCTTTCATAATATACAGTGTATCCGGTGAAATGCCAAGATGATTGATTCCCGCAGCATGAAGTGCGTTCAGCGCAGAAAGAACAGGCATAAACAGCTGCCGCGCCGTATTCCAACTCAGGCTGCCGCCGCTGCGCTCCACAAAATAACGCAGCGTGATGCTTTCGCTCCACTCTGAAACCGTATAGGCCGTATGATTTTCTTCAAAGATGTCATAAATCTGAATGATCGTGGACAGATCGCGCAAATGGGCGACCTCCCTGGAATAATTCAGGAACTTGGATAAACACTCATGATAGGCAAATTCGCTTCCGCCAATCACGCGGACATCCTTTCCGTCGCCAGTGCGTTCGCACAGCGTCATCGGAAAATATTCGCGCAGTTCAATTGGGATATTTAACACCGTGTCGTAGCCGATATGGGTAATCCCTTCTCCGTTGCTTTGCTTTGCATACCCTACCAGATAACGGTTTTGGAGCTTCGTCCGGTACGGAAGCGCATGTCTCATCTGCGGTTCAGCGGAACGGAAGCCGCAGTTTGGGCATTCTGTTCTGCCGCCCGTATCGGACATACAGTTCATGCATAAATTGTCAGAGCCGGTCATGATGCTTCCTCCATCATTTGAACAAATTGGGAAATACTGTTATTATTCTTGGCCATATAAATCAAGATTATCCCAATTGTACCAAACATTTTACTGGTCTGTTGACTTGGCAGGAATAATTCGCGTACTCATTGAAAGGCATTTCAAAACACAATCCAAAATCAGTATATCCGTCACCACTCATAAAAGTGATTTTTACTTAACTTTGCAATTATATCACATATTTATGACAGTTTGCAAGTTTCTAAGCAATACTGCACAATTCCTTCAAAATCTATTTATTTATGCGAAAAGCGGTCGGATTCCAGAAACTGGATCCGACCGCTTTTCCTCTTAATGTTATTTGTAAAACAAGTGAAAAATTCCGAGTTAAAGCCGACGCGAAAAATATTGGACTACCCACAGAACGAGCACTGTCAGCAGCAAAAGGAGCAAATCTCTACGGACAAATTTGTTTTCCAACGTAAGGCGGTGCTGTTCCCTGCACTCATGGATAATTTCCAAGACTAAAAAATTTTGTACCATAGGTACAATTATAAGTACCATCAAAAAAGAGAGCAGAGGATTCCCATTGAAAAAATGCAGGCCGAGAGGATACAAAATTGCGCCTGCACCAGCGACTAAGCTTTGCCAGATTTTTGTATGATCTTTCATATCTGAGCATCTCTTTAAAATAATGAATTGTTTTTCCAAATCATCAATCGAATGTAGTTTTATTATACCATGAATCGCATTATTTGTGAATATGTAATATTTAATAGACAGAATAAAGGCCCTTTTAGCATGCTTCCATACGTACACTAAAGGGCCTTGTTATATGGTTGTTATTCCTCGCCATCCGAATCCGGATTATCCCAATTGTGCCAAACATTTTGTACATCGTCGTTATCTTCCAGCGCGTCGAGCAGCTTCTGCATCTTCAGCGCTGAATCAGGATCCGTCAATGTGGTATAAGTATTGGGCACCATTTCGACTTCCGCTGAAACGAACTCGTATTTTTTATTTTCCAAATCAGACAACACTCCGCTGAAATCATCGGGTTCGGTGTAAATTTCGAAAACGTCCTCGTCCGCCTGAAAATCAGAAGCACCCGCTTCCAGACAGTCCTCCATGACCTTATCTTCGTCGTAGCCTTCTTTTTCAATGATCAGAACACCTTTTTGCGCGAACAAGAAGGAAACGCAGCCGCTTGTGCCGAGATTGCCGCCGAATTTATCGAAATAATGACGGACGTCTCCCGCGGTGCGGTTACGGTTGTCGGTCAGAGTTTCCACAATAACGGCAACGCCATTCGGGCCGTAGCCTTCATAAGTAATATTCTCATACTTGGTGTCGTCGCCGTCACCCATTGCCTTCTTTATAATACGGTCAATGTTTTCGTTCGGTACATTGGCGGCCTTTGCTTTTGCAATACAGTCCTTCAGTTTGGCGTTTACATTCGGGTCGCCGCTTCCCCCCTCTTTTACCGCTACGGCAAGCTCACGGCCGATTTTTGTAAAAACCTTTGCCTTTGCGCCATCGGTTTTTTCTTTTTTACGTTTAATATTATTCCATTTTGAATGGCCTGACATAATTTATAGTCCCCCCAAAAAGTAATGGTACACTTAATCATATCACAATTCAGACTTGAGTTCAAGCGCCAGCTGGCGCGCTCGATCCTGCGCCGCGGGAAACGTTTCTTCCCCACGATTCAAATCGGTATTCAGCCACACAACCTCATGCAGCAATGATGTGTTCATGACAGAAAATATCATTTTAAGCTGACGCGATATGATCGAGGCTCCGTCTGAATTTGCGGAACCGCTTGTCGCCAGCAAAACCGCAGTTTTATGCTTTTCAATCGACGGCTTGATTTCGAGGGAAAAGCGCGCCGAAAAATAGCGCTGCGTCCGGTCAATGATTGCCTTCAGCGGCGCGGGAAAACTGAGTACATACACCGGTGTAGCAACAACGATCACGTCCGCGCCGCGGATCAGCATGTCCAGTTCGTCACAGTCCCGCAGGGAACAGGCTTCATGGTGCTCGCAATATCCGCAGCCCGTACAGGGATCAATTGCAGATTCGTATGCATTGATCACACGGATTTCCGCGGCGTTTTGGAGCGGCTGCAAAAATTCGTCAAGCAGCTTCGCGGTAAAGCCCCTTTTGTGCGGAGAACCGAATAGGACAAGAATTTTCTTTTTCTCAGATGAGCGTTCTTCCGTCGCAGTATTTACATTCAAGCATATCACCGGCCTCTGAAAAAAGATGTGGTAAGTAGTGCTCGCTCTGCGTGATGCATTTTGGGTTGGAGCACCGATGCGGGTGAGTGGAAAAGGGAATTTTATATTTCTCCGGAATATCCTCGCGCTGGAAGATGGTCAGAATCAGTGCCATGCGGGCGTACATCCCGTATACAGTCTGGTCAAAGTATTTCGCGCGCGCGTCGTCGTCGACAGCAACGTCAATTTCATCCACGCGGGGCAGCGGGTGCAGAATACGCAATTCTTTCTTCGCATGAATCAGCTTTTCGGAGTCCAGCACGAAGATTCCTTTCTGCTCGTGGTACTGCTGTTCGCTCGCAAAGCGTTCTTTCTGAATGCGCGTCATATAAAGCACGTCGAGCTCAGGCATCGCTTCGCCCAAGCCGCCGACTTCCTTATAGCTGCAGCCCGCAGCGTCCATGACGTCTTTTACATACTGCGGCAGTGCGAGTTCAGGTGTGGAAATCAGCACGAAGGAGTTGCCTTTGTACCGCGTCATCGTCTTAATCAGGGAGTGTACCGTGCGCCCGTTTTTCAAATCCCCGCAAAGCCCGATACAGAGGTTGTCCAGCCTTCCCTTTTCATTATATAATGTTACCAGATCAGTCAAGGTCTGCGTGGGATGTAAGTGCCCCCCGTCCCCCGCGTTGATGATAGGGGATTTTGAGAAGAGCGTTGCCGCTGTTGCCGAGCCCTCCTGCGGATTGCGCATCACAATCAAATCGGCGTAACCGCTTACGACGGTGATCGTGTCCTTTAAGCTTTCTCCCTTGGAGACGGAAGAGTTTTCCGGGTCGTCAAACCCGATTACCTGCCCGCCAAGACGGTACATGGCGGTTTGAAACGACATCTTTGTTCTGGTCGACGGCTCATAGAAAAGAGTCGCCATGATTTTACCATGGCAGGACTCCTGGTAAGCCCACGGGTTGTTTTTAATCGTATTCGCAAGTTTGATCAGGTCGTCAATTTCGCGTAAAGAAAGCTGATCCAGATCAATTAAATGATTGAACGGCATCTTGTCACCCCAGCATCATAATATTTTATCTATTTTATCATTTTATGAACGGAATAACAATATATAGTAAACGCTTTTAATAGAGCAATACTTGACAATCTATACTCCATAAGTCTACAATATGATGATAGTTAAATGATTTATCATTGTTCCATAATAATATAGAAAAAGAGGAGCTGCGGTTAGCGGAATGAGAGTAGGTTTAGATGTTGGTTCAACCACAATCAAATGTGTGGTACTGGACGACAACAATCAGATCATATATCAGTCTTATGAAAGACATTTTTCGCAGATTACGCAAAAAATGGCGGAACTGCTTACAAAATTAAAACAGGATATTTTTCATGACGGCAAGGTCAGCCTGACGGTTTCCGGCTCAGCCGGAATGGGTATTGCCGAGACCTGCGGATTGCCGTTTGTACAGGAAGTGTACGCAACCCGTATTGCGGTCGGCAAATTGATTCCCGACACCGACGTTATCATTGAACTGGGCGGAGAGGACGCAAAAATTCTTTTCCTTTCCGGCGGTATGGAAGTGCGCATGAACGGCAGCTGCGCGGGCGGAACCGGCGCTTTCATTGACCAGATGTCGACTCTGCTGAACCTTTCACTGGAAGAAATGAACGAGCAGGCGAAACAGTACGAAAAAATATACACCATCGCTTCCCGCTGCGGCGTATTCGCAAAATCCGATGTGCAGCCGCTGCTGAATCAAGGTGCGCGCAAAAGCGATATTTCCGCCAGCATTTTTTCGGCGGTGGCAAATCAGACCATTGCCGGTCTGGCACAGGGCCGTAAAATCAGCGGTAAGGTGCTTTACCTCGGCGGCCCGCTGACCTTCCTGTCGCAGCTTCGCTACAGCTTTGATCAGGCGCTGAAGACGGAAGGAATCTGCCCCGAAAATTCCCTGTACTACGTCGCGCTCGGCGCCGCGTTTTCCAGTGAACAGGAAATTGACTTGGATATTTCGCTGAAAAATATTGCAAATTATGGCACAACCGCAAACTTCCTTTTTATTCCCTCTCTCTTCGCGAATGATGAAGAATACAGGGAATTTCAGGAACGTCACGAAAAGGCCGCTGTTCCGAAAGGCGACGCCGCGGCCTACCGGGGAGACGCTTTCCTCGGGATTGACGCGGGCTCAACTACCGTAAAGGCCGTTCTCATCGGAAAGGACGGAGAGGTGCTGGATTCCGTCTACCGCAGTAACTCCGGCAACCCGGTTCCGATCATGCAGGAATATCTTTTGAATATCTATAATAAATACCCGAATATACATATCGTTTCCAGCGCCGTAACCGGATACGGCGAAGAATTATTGAAGAACGCTTTTAATCTTGACAATGGCATTGTGGAGACGATTGCCCATTTCACCGCTGCAAAACGCTTTCTGCCAGATGTTGATTTCGTGATCGACATCGGCGGTCAGGACATGAAATGCTTTAAAATCCACAACGGCGCAATCGACAATATCTTTTTGAATGAAGCCTGCTCTTCCGGCTGCGGCTCCTTCCTGCAGACATTTGCCAACACGCTTGGCTACGACATTGCGGATTTCGCCAAAATGGGTCTGTTCGCAAAGCACCCGGTCGACCTTGGCTCCCGCTGCACGGTATTCATGAACTCACAGGTAAAGCAGGCACAGAAGGACGGCGCCACGACGGAGGATATTTCAGCCGGTCTTTCCGTCAGTGTTGTCAAAAATGCGATTTACAAGGTCATCCGCGCCGCTTCCGCGGAAGAGCTCGGCAAGCACATTGTGGTACAGGGCGGAACCTTCCTGAACGACGCGGTACTGCGCGTCTTTGAAAAAGAGCTGGGCGTGCCAGTTGTGCGACCCGACATTTCAGGCCTGATGGGCGCGTACGGCGCGGCAATCTACGCAATGGAGAAATCCAAGGGCACCAGCAGCATTGTCGGAAAGCACGAGTTGGAAAACTTCAAGCATGAAGTAAAGGTGACCACCTGCGGCCTGTGCAACAACCACTGCCGCCTGACCATCAATATTTTTGACGGCAACCGCCGCTTTATTGGCGGTAACCGCTGTGAAAAACCGGTAACAAAGCGTTCCTCCAACGAAGAGCTGAACTTGTATGAATATAAACTGAACAAGCTTCTCTCCTATCAGCCGGTTCCGGGAAAGCGCGGAAAAATCGGGCTCCCCATGGGTCTGAACCTGTATGAGCTGCTGCCGTTCTGGTACACCTTCTTCACCGACCTCGGTTTTGAGGTCGTGCACTCCCCCCTTTCGAATCGTGAGCTTTACCTGGAAGGCCAGGCCACGATTCCTTCGGACACCGTCTGCTTCCCCGCAAAGCTGATGCACGGTCATATTCTCTCGCTGATTGACGACGGCGTTCAAAACATTTTCTATCCCTGCATGTCCTACAATATTGATGAGGGACTTGGCGACAACCACTACAACTGCCCCGTTGTTGCCTATTACCCGGAGGTTATTGCGGCAAATACCGAGGCTTTGGAAGGAATCACTTTCATTCATGACTTTGTCGGTATTCACCGCAAACATGATTTCCCGAAGAAGATGCACGCGATTCTTGGCCAGTATTTTGACGGCATCACGCTTTCCGAAGTAAAAAATGCCAGCAAAGACGCTTACGCGGCATACGACATGTATCTTGCGGATATTCGTGCGAAGGGCGATGAAATGATTACGCTGGCGGAAAAGCAGAACCGTCCGATTATCGTTCTAAGCGGCCGACCCTACCATCTTGACCCGGAAATCAATCACGGAATTGACAAGTTGATTACAAGCTTGGGCGCTGCTGTTATTTCGGAAGATGTTGTAAGCTGCAAGGTAGATCATTTCCCGACCGACGTTCTGAACCAGTGGACTTATCATTCCCGCCTGTACGCGGCGGCAAAGTATATTGCCGACAAATCGAATATGAACCTTGTCCAGCTGGTTTCTTTCGGCTGCGGTGTGGATGCGATTACAACGGACGAAGTGCGCCGTATTCTGGAAGATGAAGGAAAGATTTATACACAGATTAAAATAGATGAAATTACGAATCTGGGCGCGGTAAAGATCAGACTGCGCAGTCTGTTCGCCGCCTTGGAAGATTGAGGTGAATTATGGCTGAGTTACAATTTGACAGCAAGGGGCGCCTGCTGTTCACGAAGGAAATGAAAAAGGAATATACGATCCTGTGCCCGTCAATGGCACCGGTTCATTTTCAGCTGATTGTCAATGTGTTCAATAACTGCGGCTATCACGTTGAGCTGCTGAATAATGAAGGCCCGAATGTGGTACAGGAAGGGCTGAAATATGTGCATAACGACACCTGCTACCCCGCACTTCTGGTAATCGGGCAGTTTATGGACGCCCTTCATTCCGGAAAGTACGACCTTGACCACACTGCTCTTATGATTACTCAGACGGGCGGCGGCTGCCGCGCTTCCAACTACATACATCTTTTACGGAAAGCGCTGAAAAAAGCCGGGCTGGAACATATCCCAGTGGTTTCTCTGAACATTTCCGGTCTTGAAAAAAACCCCGGTTTCCAAGTCACGCTCCCAATGCTCAGAAAATTTCTCGCAGCACTGGTATATGGGGATGAGCTGGTTGCGCTCTACAACCAAACGGAGGCATACGAAGTCAATAAAGGCCAGAGTAAAAAGCTGATTGACGACTGGACTGACAGTCTGACTGAACAGTTTAATCAGGGCAAAGGGCTTTCCATCGCTGCTCTGACGGAAAATCTGAAGCAAATCGTACACGATTTTGCGAAGGTACCGCTGAATAAAGTCCCTAAAATTAAAGTCGGCGTTGTCGGTGAAATTTATGTCAAATATGCTTCGCTGGGGAACAACCATTTGGAGGATTTCCTGCGGGAACAGGATTGCGAGGTCAACGTTCCGGGAATCATGAATTTCGCTTTGTTTAAGGTGGATAACCGTCTGGAAGACATTAAGCTTTACGGCGGAAATCCGGCAAAATACACCGTAATGAATATTCTGATGAATTATTTGTTAAAGCTGCAGAATATTTTAATTGATGTAACGAAAGAAGAGCCGAAATTTCTTCCGCCAACACCCTATGCGCACACAAAAAGTCTAGTGAAGGGAGTAATCGGTTACGGCAGCAAAATGGGTGAAGGCTGGCTGCTGACCGCGGAAATGCTGGAGTTGGCAGAACAGGGCTATGAAAATATTGTTTGCGCTCAGCCGTTTGGATGCCTGCCTAATCATATTTGCGGAAAAGGAATGATTCACCGGATCAAAGAGGTAAATCCCCGTTCAAACATCGTTCCGATTGACTACGACCCCAGTGCCACCCGGGTAAATCAGGAAAACCGCATTAAATTAATGCTTGCGGTTGCGCGAGAGGGTCTTTCGGATAGAAAGAACGCTTAATTTCGCCTTCGAAACTTGTCGAAAATGTAAAAGTTTAAACTAACATTGGAAATATATTGTAAAATTGCTCTAATTATTGTACTATATAATCAAATTTGAAAATAATTCCAGCCTTTCTTCCTGCCAAAGCATGTAAAAGGCAAACCGGGCGAAAACCCGGGACGCAAAGCCAAGGGGCTAAACTTCTACAGAAGCACGCCAGCCAGCTGCACAACTTCATGGCCGAATTGCGGGATGAACCGCTTAGCCGTGAAACGATTTGGAGGTTGAGCCTTTTGAAGTACAAGAGTTACTGCATTTTATCCGCTTCCGTTCTTCTTCTTATTGCAATCTTATTTTATAATTATCAAGAAGCTCCCCTCGATAACTACAACATTGACAAAGTCATTCTTCCGCCTTTGGTCTGGCTTGCTGCGGTGTATTATTCATGGCGCAAGCGTCTCAAAGGACCTGCGGACGATTTTTTGAACGCGATTAATCGCGCTGCACAGGGCGATTACAGAGCACGCTTTTCCTGCGAGCCCGGGAATGATATCTTTTTTTCACTGTCGCAGTCTTTTAACAAATTAATGGGTCTGACGGAGCAGCAGATGGACGAACTTGTAAAGAACCGTCAGTTGCAAAATCAGCTTTATGAAAATGAGAAAATTTACCGTTCCGCTCTTGAATTGACCTGTGAACGGCTTTTTGAAGCAGATCTGACCCATAACAAGTTTGTTTATGGTCTGGAAAATTACTGGCACCGTTTTCCGTTTCTGCGTACGGAGCTTTACGACGACATTGTTCAGTCCATTTCTGATAATGCCGTTTATTACGAGGACGCGGAATCATACAGAAAGACCTTATCAAAGGCCGGATTAATCGACGCTTTTACAACCAGACGAGTGACGGAAGTTAATCTGGAGTACCGGCAAAAGATGAGGGATAATACCATCGTTTGGCGCGCCATTACTATCATTCATCTTTCCAATCAGGAAAGCGACAGTATGAAAGTGATTGGGTATGTAAAGGACATTGATGAGCGTAAGCGCAATGAACTGGAGATTCTTAACCTTTCTCAGAAAGACGGACTGACCGGACTTTATAACAAAAAGTTTACGCAGTCACTGTCTGAAAACTATCTAGCAGAAGAAGGTTTACACACCAACAGTGCAGCGATTATGCTCGACATTGATAATTTTAAAGGTATTAACGACACATGGGGGCATTTGGTCGGCGATGAGGCGCTGATTGCCGTTTCTGAGAAGCTTCAGGCGGTCTTTCGAAGCTCGGATATCATCGGACGAATCGGCGGCGACGAATTTTTTGTCCTGATGAAGGATTACGGTTCGAAAGAGGTTTTGGAATCAAAGCTCGATTTATTATGTGAATCTCTGAAGAAAATTCAGGTGGGATCAAGCGGGCAGTTTATTTCCGGCAGCTTTGGTGTTGCGCTGTATCCGCAAGACGGAGAAACTTACACGGAACTATGTATGAAAGCGGATGCCTCACTGTACGGGGCAAAACAAAGAGGCAAAGGGTGTTATTATGTTTGCAACGACTTTATAAAATACGGAAAAACTGCGTCCGACTTCTGCAGTGAAGAGCAAACTGTCAGCTATTCCCGTGAAAATATTACTTCTATTTACAACTAATCTTATCATTTTAAACACAGGGGGAAAACATGAAGAAACTACTGAAAGAATTTAAAGAATTTGCTATGCGCGGCAATGTGCTTGATATGGCAATCGGTGTGGTAATCGGCGGCGCGTTTGGCAAAATCGTCACTTCACTGGTCACAGATATTATTACGCCGCTGATTTCCCTGCTTTTGGGCAAGGTGGATTTATCCAACTTAAGCATATCGTTTCCTTCTCAAACACCGGATGGAAAGCCTATTTTACTGGCATACGGCTCTTTTATTCAGTCCATTATTGATTTTCTGATTATTGCCTTCTCCATCTTTATGGTAATCAAGCTGATGAACCGATTTCATAAGAAAAAGGAAGAAACCCCTCCCCCGCCGCCCGAACCGGACAAACAGGAAGTTCTGCTTACGGAAATTCGTGATCTGCTGAAGGAACGCACTGAAAAATAATAGAAAAACAGCCGCTGATGAAATTTAACATTTCATCAGCGGCTGTTTTTATTTAACGGTTTTCATTCAGACAAAATCAGTTCTACTGGGCAGTGGTCGCTGCCCAAGACCTCAGGGTGAATATTGCTTTCCAGAACGCGTTCTTTCAGGCTATCCGACACCAAGAAATAGTCAATACGCCAACCCGTATTCTTTTCTCGCGCCTTGAACATATAGGACCACCATGTATAAGCGCCTATTTCTTCCGGGTGCAGGTAACGGAAGCTGTCGGTAAATCCGCTTGCAAGCAGCTCTGTCATTTTTTGGCGCTCCTCGTTTGTGAACCCTGCATTTCCGACATTGCTCTTCGCGTTTTTCAGGTCAATTTCCTGATGCGCCACGTTCATATCGCCACAGACAACAACCGGCTTTTTCAGGTTTAGCTGCATTAAATATTCGCGGAAGGCAGTTTCCCATTCCATACGGTAGCTAAGACGCGTCAGCTCTCGCTGCGCATTCGGCGTATAAACCGTTACCAAATAAAAATCTTCAAATTCCAGCGTGATGGAGCGGCCTTCCCCGGTGTGCTCAGAAGCATCGATGTCATAACTGACACTCAGCGGTTCTTTCCGGGTAAAAATAGCAGTTCCCGAATAGCCTTTTTTTATCGCGGAATTCCAATACTGGGTGTAACCGGGCAGTGTGATTTCCGCCTGATCGGGCTGCATTTTTGTCTCCTGAATACAAAATGCGTCCGCATCGATTGTATTAAAAAAATCCATAAATCCTTTGTTTAAACAGGCTCTCAGCCCGTTCACGTTCCATGAAATCAGCTTCAAAACAGTAATCTCCTTTATGTTTTACTTTATTATTCTTGTGCGTATTAATTATTTTGTTTTCAATGACGCGAACCGTAGGTTTGAGACTATTATACCATATCTTTCTCTCCTGTTTTATAAAAATTTGCTCTTCGGAAGAAATATTTTACTTGAAGCAAGCGAATTTACTGGGTATAATAATATTTATGAGTGTAAACGGATCATTGCGCTGTCAGCTGCTTTCTGAACGGCAGACAGCGCAAATCTACCCGAATTGCCATGCAGATTCGGGTTGTTTTTGTTTGCCTTTTTTGCATGGAGAAATGGTGATGACAATGAAAAATCCGATCGTAACAATTCAAACAAATAATGGCACAATCAAGGCGGAGCTTTACCCGGAAATTGCCCCCAATACAGTCAATAATTTTATCTCTCTCGTAAAAAAAGGCTTTTATAACGGTACTATTTTTCACCGTGTAATTCCCGGCTTTATGATTCAGGGCGGCGACCCGGAGGGCAGCGGAATGGGTGGCCCCGGGTACGGCATTAAGGGTGAATTTTCCGCCAACCGCTTCCAAAACGATTTGAAACATTCCAAAGGCGTTCTCTCCATGGCGCGTTCCATGAGTCCGAACAGCGCCGGCTCCCAGTTCTTCATTATGGTGGAAGACGCGCCGCACCTCGACGGGCAGTACGCGGCTTTCGGCAAGGTCATTGAAGGAATGGAAGAAGCCGACCGCATTGTTTCCGTGCGCCGCGACTACAACGACCGGCCGCTTGAGGAACAAACCATGGTTTCCGTAACCGTAGAAACATTTGGAGAGGAGTACGCCGAACCGGACAAACAGTAACAGGAGGAACAATGTCAATCTTCAAAAAATTCATTCAGTATTATAAGCCCTATCGCGGAATTTTTTATCTCGATATGCTGTGCGCGCTCGTCGTTTCAGCCGTTGACGTCGCGTTTCCCCAGATTTTGAACTGGCTGGTCAAGGGCTATTACGCGCAGGGCGCGCGGATCATCCTCCGTGCCCTGCCGTGGATTGCGCTTGCGCTCTTGACCATGGAGATCATACGGCTGATCTGCCAGTACTATATTACAAGCTGGGGTCATATTATGGGCGCGAGAATGGAAAGCGACATGAGGCAGGATTTATTTGATCATTTCCAGCGCCTGTCCTTTTCATACTATGATAAAAACAATACCGGCGACCTGATGAGCAGGCTGGTATCGGATTTGTTTGACATCAGCGAGCTTGCGCACCATGGCCCGGAAAACATTTTGCTTTCTCTGCTGAAAATTACCGGAAGCTTTATTCTGATGATGATGATCAACGTACCGATGACTCTGATTCTGATGGTCGTTACGGTCATCATGGTGATTTTCAGTATCGACCAGAACAAAAAAATGCGCGCTGTATTCTTCGACAACCGCAAGAAAATCTCGCAGGTAAACTCCCGCGTGCAGGACAGCCTCTCGGGTATCCGCGTGGTCAAAAGCTTCGGTAACGAAGATCTGGAGCGGGAGAAATTCAGTGAAAGCAACGAGCAGTTTCTGGATTCCAAAGTCGCGAATTACCGGCGTATGGGCAGCTTCCGCGCAGGTACCTCCTTCTTTGAAGGAATGTTGTTCATTACGGTGCTTGTGACCGGCGGCCTGTTCATTGCGAACGGTTCGCTGCGCTTGGGCGACTTAGCTGTTTATGCTTTGTACATCAACATTATTATTAATCCTATTGACGTGCTGATCGAGTTTACCGAGCAGTTCCAAAAGGGATATTCCGGATTCCGCAGATTTATTGAAATTTTGGACACCGATCCGGATATTTCCGACAACCCCGGCGCAAAAAACATCGGCACTGTCAACGGTGAAATAGAGTACCGCGGTGTATCGTTCAGCTACGATTCAAACAACACGGTGCTTGACAGCATTCACATTCATATTGACCCGGGCAAGACCGTCGCGCTTGTCGGCCCGTCGGGCGGCGGCAAGACGACGCTGTGTTCCCTTCTGCCCCGTTTTTACGATGTTGACAGCGGTGCGGTGCTCATTGACGGAAAAGACATTCGAACCATTAAGCTGAAATCCCTGCGCGACGCTATCGGTATTGTGCAGCAGGACGTTTATATGTTCGGCGGCTCTATCCGCGAGAATATTGCCTATGGAAAGCCGGACGCGACCATGGAAGAAATTATGGAAGCCGCAAAGCGCGCTAATATCCATGATTTCATTATGAGTCTGGAGGACGGCTACGACTCCTATGTGGGTGAACGCGGCACGCGGCTGAGCGGCGGTCAGAAGCAAAGGATCGCGATTGCCCGCGTGTTCCTGAAAAACCCGAAAATTTTAATTCTTGACGAGGCGACCAGTGCGCTGGACAATGAAAGTGAGCGTCATATTCAGGTCGCCCTTGAAGAATTGGCAAAGGACAGAACCACCATCATCATCGCGCATAGATTAAGCACCATTCGCAATGCGGATGAAATCATTGTGATCGGCGATGAAGGCATTAAGGAGCGTGGTACGCACCAGACGCTGCTTGAGCAGAACGGACTTTATGCGCAGTACTATAACATGCAGTTCGAAGGACTGCATGCATAAAAGTTTCATAACATAAGAATACAGCCCCGAACCGGCGCGAAAAAACGTCGGTTCGGGGCTGTATTTATATCAATACCTATTTCGTATAGTGCTCCACGCCATCGGCGGTAACACGCGCGTGAATAATCGGGACTGCCGCGGGCGCTTCCTCGCGGATAGTCACCGCGTTTTGGAACAGTTTTTCCGCTTCCGCGCAGCGCTCCATGGAGGAAGAATAAAACACGGCGATCGGTTCTCCTTTTCTAACCGCTTCCCCGACTTTTTTACGCAGGACAATTCCGGCACTGAAATCAATGGGGTCTTCCTTTTTCTCTCTGCCTGCGCCCAGTTCGACGGAAGCAATGCCGCATTGTTCGGTATTCATTGCATAGATGGTACCGCTCTGTCGGGCAAGCACCTCATACTTTACGGCGGCCTGTTCAAAGCGGGTGTTATCGTCCAGCACCGATGCATCACCGCCCTGTGCCGTGACCATCTCCTTCAGTTTTGTGAACGCGGCGCCACTCGTGATCTGCGCTTTCGCCATTCCCACACATTGCTCCAAGGTACCTTTGCCGGCGAGAAAAAGCATATTGGCGGCGAGGTCAATACAGATTTCGGTAAGATCCGCGGGGCCATGCCCTTTGAGCGTATCACAGACCTCACAGATTTCCAGCGAATTGCCGATGGCGTTTCCAAGCGGGCGATCCATATCGGTAATCATTGCAATAGTTTTGCGCCCCACATGCTCCCCAATAGAAACCATTGCCTGCGCCAGACGAATGGAATCCTCCTCCGTCTTCATAAACGCGCCGCTGCCAGTCTTCACGTCAAGCAGAATACAGTCGGAGCCTGCCGCGATCTTTTTGCTCATGATGCTGGACGCAATCAGCGGGATGCTCTCAATCGTCGCCGTTACATCGCGCAGCGCATAAAGCTTTTTGTCGGCGGGAACCATATTGCCGGATTGCCCGATCACGCTGACGCCGACCTTGCGAACCACGTCAAAGAATTTTTCTCTGTCAAGGGCGGTCTGCATTCCCGGAATGGCCTCCATTTTATCGACGGTTCCGCCGGTATGCCCAAGGCCGCGCCCGCTCATCTTGGCGACGCGCACACCGAGCGAGGCAACGATTGGGGAAATGATTAGGGTCGTTTTATCGCCCACACCGCCTGTGCTGTGCTTATCAACCTTGACCCCTTCAATGGAAGACAAATCAACCATTTCACCGGAACGCGCCATGCTCATGGTCAGCGTTGCGGTTTCTTTTTCCGTCATGCCCTGAAAATAAATAGCCATAGCCAATGCGGACGCCTGATAGTCCGGGATATCTCCTTTGACATAGCCGTCAATGAAGAATTGTATTTCTTCCGAAGTCAATTCTCCCCCGTCCCGCTTTTTGGAGATAATATCATACATTCTCATGATAGTTCCTCTTTCCGTATAGTCAATTAACTCTAGAAAACATCCAAGAAAATGAAGATTGGTTCTGTTTTCAAATAAACTGACTATACATACTTTTCGTTCAGATATTCACTCCCGCACAGCGGAGCGCCGCGCGCAGAGGCTCAATTTCCCCTGTATAACGGAAGCCCTCCATTCCCAGACTTCTGCCCGCCTCAATATTGGCGGACATGTCGTCGATGAAAAAGCACTCCTCCGGCTTCAACGAAAATCGTTCAAAGAAGGCTTGATAGATTTTCGGATCCGGCTTCAGCAGCAGCACCTCGGCTGAAAACAAAATTCCTGAAAACTCACGAAGAACAGGAAGCTTCTCTTTGAACTCAAACATGCTTTTTCCCGCGTTGGAAAGCAGATACAAAGGGTAGCCCGCTTTTTTCAGCTCAATTGCCAATTGAGGAACCGCGTGCAGTTGGATCATATGTTCCCGCCAGTGCAGCAGTAACTGCTCCGCGCCACTGTGGAAACGCTGAGGAAGTCTTTCTTTCACAATCGGAATCAAATCCTGCTCCGTCAGCGTACCGCGGTCCAAGTCCTGCCACAGGCTGGATTCGAAAATCTCTTTGCGTATCAGCGGAATGTCCGCTTCGTGGTCAAAGAAAGCATGAATGATCTCATTTGGATCAAAGCCGGTGAGCACCTGCCCCATGTCAAAGACGATATTCCTAATCATGGCTGTGCGTCCCCAGATTTTTACTGCTGAAGCCAAGTGGCAGCAGCTCGCTCAGAGTATATACTTTCCACTCGTCCGGCGTTCTGCCCAAAATGATCCGGAAGGTATCGGGGTCGCAGAATTCCATCATAACCTGACGGCAAACGCCGCAGGGCGGACAGTACTCGCTGACAGCCTCCCCCACCTTTCCGCCGACAATTGCGATTGCTTCAAACTCCCTTTGCCCTTCGCTGACAGCCTTGAAAAAAGCAGTACGCTCCGCGCAGTTGGATGGGGTGTATGTGGCGCTTTCAATATTGCAGCCTTGGTAAACTACTCCGTTTTTGCCCAGAAGCGCCGCGCCCACCTGAAACCCGGAATACGGTGTGTACGCTTTTTCCCTTGCCTCAATCGCTGCCGCAACTAATTCTTTTTCTTTCATAAAATCACCTTCCTAATGGTGGAGAAAGGGCGGATATTCAATCCGCCCCTCCCCGAAATATTCAGTTCCGTTCTTTAATAGCCGTGTGCTTCCTCATTTTTTATGATTTTAACAATACGGCTGGTACCCAACCGGGAAGCGCCAAGGGAAATGAACTTTTCCGCATCGTCCAGGGATTTAATCCCGCCCGCGGCTTTTATCTTTACCTGCGGCCCAACGTGCTTCGCAAACAACGCGACATCGTCAAACGTGGCGCCCGCCGTGGAAAAGCCGGTGGAGGTCTTGATGAAGTCCGCCCCTGACTGTGTTACGACTTCGCACATTTTGATCTTTTCTTCCTCAGTCAAAAGGCAGGTCTCAATAATGACCTTTAAAATATGCGAACCGCAGGCGGCCTTAATCTGCCTGATTTCTTCAAGTTGAAGGTCGTAAAGGCCGTCCTTAATCCAGCCGAGGTTAACGACCATATCGACTTCGTCCGCACCGTTCTGAATGGCGTCCTTTGCTTCAAACACCTTCGCGGCTGTTGTGGCGTATCCATTCGGGAAACCGATCACTGTACAGACAGCCATTTTATCCCCAACATATTCTTTTACACGCTCCACATAAGAAGCCGGAATGCAGACCGACGCCGTACCGTACCGAATGGCGTCGTCGCAAATCTCCCGGATTTCCGCCCAGGTGGCCGTCTGCGTGAGCAGTGTATGATCAACTGTACTTAATATTTGCTTAATGTCCATCTGATCCTCCTGATCATGAAAGCACATCTAATAAATGTACTCTCTTTTGTTACCTTACTCCCTTTTCATAGGGCTCACCGTCTGCTTTAGGCGCTACAGAGCGGCCGACGAACAGAATAAGAACCACAATGGTAAGGATATAAGGGAGCATCGCCAGAATCTGGCTTGGAACCTGAAGCGAGCTTTCGCTGCCGCCCAGCACAACCGTAAGCGCCTGTGCAAGACCGAACAGCAGGCACGCGCCATAAGCGCCAAAAGGAGTCCACTTGCCGAAAATAACAGCTGCAAGAGCGATGAATCCCTGACCGCTGATTGCGGTCGGATTGAACTGGGAAATAATCGCAAGCGTCATGGATGCGCCGCCGAATCCTGCAAGAATACCGGAAGTAAGCACGCTCAGATAACGGGTGCGGCTGACATTGATACCGAGTGTGTCCGCGGCGGCGGGATGCTCGCCGACCGAACGGACGCGAAGGCCCCATTTCGTTTTGTAAAGAAAGAACCATAGAGCCACCGTAGCGACCAATCCAAGAATAACAGTAATATCAACATTCAAATTCTCCATGGCGGTGCCCTGGAAAGCGTTTTCGCCGAAGAGCTTCGGAAGCGTTGTCACCGGAGGCGTCATTGTTGCACCCTTGAAAAGCAGGCGGCAGAAAAACAGCGCAAAGCCCGGTCCGATCAGGTTGATCGCTATACCGGAAATGGTCTGATCCGCCTTAAATGAGACTGATGCCACAGCGTGCAGCAATGCAATCGCACCGCCCGCGGCACCCGCGGCAAGAAGGCCCAGCCATGGATTTCCGGTAAAATGGCTAACAGAAGCAGCGGTAAACGCGCCGATTGTCATCATACCTTCGATTCCGATGTTGACCACACCGGAGCGTTCCGAAATCACGCCGCCAAGTGCGCCAAACACCAGAGGCGTAGAATACATCAGCGTAATACCGATCAAGAGCAAAAATTTACTGAACATGTCCGGCACCTCTCTTTTCCAGTTTATCCGCTAATACCGGCACTATTTTAGTAAGCGCAACGAAGAAAACAATTGTGCCGATCATGATATTAATAATTTCTGAAGGAGCGCCAACAGCCTGCTGTACACTTTGCCCGCCGTAAAGCAGGCCGCCGAAAAGCAAACCGGCAAAAACACAGCCTATCGGCGAAGAGCCGGCAATCAGCGCAACAGAAAGCCCGTTAAAGCCGTTGTTTTCAAACGCGGCCAACGTTGAAATTTTATGCGGTGCGGTGCCGGTGATGGCAAGCGCGCCTGCCAGTCCGGCAAGTGCGCCGGCGATCAGCATGGCCTGTGTAATATTAAGTCCCACATTAATGCCCGCAAACTCCGCTGCGTCACGGTTAAAACCGACAGCGCGCAACTCATAGCCCTTGCTGGTGCGGTTTAACAATACAGCAATCAATACAGCCATAATGATCGCAACCAGAATGCCGAAATTCACATCGGTTTTCAGCATCATTTCATACAGCCATTTGTTCGGCTTTAAAGCTGCCATTCCGGCTTCGGAGGTCTTCCAGTTCGGCAGGAGCATGGTGTAACTGGACTCGTTTACCGGGTAGGAGCTGGTTGAATTCGGCAGATGATACGCATCTGTGTTGACAATAAAATTCGAAAGGTAAAGACCGATCCAATTCAGCATGATACTTGTGATAACTTCATGAATGCCAAATTTTGCTTTTAAGTATCCGACAATGCCGCCAAACAGCGCGCCGCCGAGCATTCCGGCCAAAACGACAACCGGAACCTGAATAATCGCGGGCAGGTCAAGCTTTACGCCGACGCAAACAGCTGCAATGGTTCCGGCTATGTACTGCCCTTCCGCACCGATATTGAAAAGTCCGGTACTGAAAGCAAATGCCACGCTGAGTCCCGTCAAAATAATCGGTGTAGCCTTAATGATCACGTTGGAAATATATTTCGGTTTAGAGAAAATTCCGTTAAACAATGCGCCGAATGCCTGCCACGGATTATACCCGGCAACCGCAAGTACAATTGCCGCCACAAGGAAGCCAAACAAAACGGCAATCAGTGTTGATGCAATTGGTTTTTTAAGAATCTTTGCGAGCGTTTTCATTCAGCTTACCTCCTGCCATTAAAAGTCCGATGGTGTTCTCGTCCACTTCGCCCTGCTTGAAGCTTTCTACAATAGTTCCGGCATAAAGGACATCAATGGTATCCGAAACATTCATCACTTCATCCAGTTCCAGTGAAATCAGAAGAATCGCCTTGCCCGCGTCACGTTCGCGTATCAGCGTCTTATGCACATATTCAATCGCGCCGACATCGAGGCCACGGGTCGGCTGCACCGCAATCAAAAGATCAGGGTTATTTGAAATCTCCCTTGCAATAATAACCTTCTGCTGATTACCGCCCGAAAGGCCGCGTACCGGATGTTCCTCACATCCTGCCGGACGAATATCGTAATCTTCAATCAGTTTTTTAGTATAAGCAGTCATTTTGCCGTGGTTCAGCATGCCGCGACGGTTAAACTCGCTTGTACGGTATTTTTCAATTAGCGCATTTTCCGAAACAGTGAAAGGAAGTATCAGTCCGCGCCTCTGTCTGTCTTCATGAATCGTAGCGACCTTATGATCAATCACGTTGCGGGGCGATGTATTCTGTATTTCCTGCCCGTCAATTTTAATAGTCCCGCTCTCAGCGTGCGTCAGTGAAGTAATCGCCTCCACCAGTTCCTTCTGGCCGTTGCCGTCAATACCCGCAATTCCGACAATTTCGCCCTTGTGTACCTTTAACGAAAGATTTTTAACCGCTTCCAGTCCCCGTTCATCTTTCACCGTCAGATTATCAATTTCGAAAACTACTTCTTTCGGGTCAGCCGGTGTCTTTTCAACAACAAGCCTGACAGCATGACCGACCATCTGTGTTGCCAACTGTTCCTCATCGACATCCTCAACCGAAACCGTATCAACATACTGGCCGCGGCGGATAATCGTGCAGGTTTCGGAAGAAGCCTTGATTTCTTTCAGTTTGTGGGTGATGATGATGATCGTTTTTCCGTCACTGATCAGGCTGTGCATAATCTGAATAAGCTCTTCAATCTCCTGCGGAGTAAGAACGGCGGTCGGCTCATCCAGAATCAACAGATCCGCACCGCGGTAAAGTGCCTTTAATATTTCAACACGCTGCTGCATTCCAACGGAAATATCTTCAATTTTTGCATCCGGGTCAACTTCAAGCCCATATTTCTTTACAATGCCGAGTATTTCCTCACGTGCTTTTTTCATGTTTACAATGCCGAATTTACCAGTAATTTCATTGCCGAGTATAATATTCTGTGTAACTGTAAAATCATCAACCAGCATAAAATGCTGATGCACCATTCCGATGCCATGTTCTATGGCAATATTCGGATTTTTAATATTTACTTTTTCTCCATTTAAATAAATGTCGCCTTCATCCGCCTGATAAAGACCGTAAAGAACATTCATCAAAGTGCTTTTTCCGGCGCCGTTCTCACCTAAAATAGCATGTATCGTTCCCTTTTTCACATCCAAATCGACATGGTCAAGGGCACAGAACGAACCAAAAAGCTTCGTAATACCGTGCATCTGCACAGCATATTCAGTGCTGACTTCCATTACATAAACCCCCTGCTTAATACGTCCCTTCACACAGAGCGGGGCGTCGGAAATAACGCCCCGCTGTGAAGGTTTATGATTGGGTTTGCCGAATTACTTCAAAGATGCCTCGTAAGTTTTAAAATCTTTCTCGTTTGCCGGAGGAGTAATTTCTTTGTTCTTGATTTTTTCTTCAAGAGTCATAGCAGAGTTGTAGGTTTCATCTGTCATGAGCTTGTGCTCGGTCGGGATACCGACAGCATCTTCTGTCAAACCATAGTTGTAAGTTTTACCGCCGATCTGTTTCCCGTCCATTGCGTCCTTGGAAACAAGCTCAATAGCCTTGTTAACAAGTTTCATTGCGGAAGTCAGCACGTAATCGGGAGCAAGATAAGACTGGTCCTTATCAACACCGATTGCAAGCTTCTTATTATCTTTTGCAGCTTCAATAACACCTGTGCCAACGTTGCCCGCAGCATGGAATACGATATCGCAGCCGCCGGAGTACATGGAGGTTGCAATTGCCTTGCCCTTTGCGGAATCGCCGAAGCTCTCAGCATACTGGGAAACAACTTCGATTTTCTTGTTCAGCTCTTTTGCGCCGTAAGCAACGCCTGCTTTGTAGCCGAATTCAAACTGATCGATAACCCCGCTTTTAATACCACCGACAAAGCCGACTTTATTGGTCTTTGTTGTTTTGGCGGCGATATAGCCAACCAGGAAGGACGGCTCCTGCGCACGGAATACGACGCCGGTTACATTGGAGGGAGTGTTTTCATAAGCATTGTCAATGATTGCATAGCTGATGTCGGGGTTGGACTTTGCAGCACTCTCAAGTGCATCCGCCATAGCGAAACCGATACCCCAAATCAACTGGTTGCCGCCGTCGGCTGCCTTGTCAAGGTTTGTAGCATAGTCAGATTCCTGCTTGGATTCGGTGTAACCTATTTCCGCGCCGGTATCTGCCTTAAACTGCTGAAGGCCTTCCCATGAGGACTGGTTGAAGGATTGGTCATTTACACCACCGGTGTCGGTAACCATAGCCACTTTGAACGCCTTTTGGGACGAAGTGGAAGACGCTTCGGCTTTGCTGGAAGCCTGACTGGCTGCTTCGCTGGATGATGCTGTGCTTGAACCGGCTGAGCAGGCCGTAGCAGATACAGCCATAACCGCCGCAAGCAGGAACGCAACAACTTTCTTCATGAATTTTTTCCTCCTAAACTTTTGCGTATTGTTTGGATATTTTAATATCACATTATGTGATATTACTACCTTCGACGAAATTTTGCAAGTTAAACATTAGTATCGGGGGTATTTTCTTAACTATTCATAGCAAAAAGACAGTTTTACATGAAAAAATCAAGCGAGAGAAAGTGCAATTTCCATCATCTGTGTAAATCCTGTCTGACGTTCTTCCGCGGAAAGTGCCTCCCCGGTGAACGGACAGTCGGAAATAGTCAAAAGGCAAAGCGCATTTTTATTCGCTCTTGCCGCGTTCATATAAAGCGCAGCCGCTTCCATTTCAACGGCAAGAACTCCCATTTTCGTCCATGCTTTCAGCGCGTTTTCGTTATCATCATAGAATGTATCGCTGGAAAGCACATTGCCGATCACGGTATTGATGTTCAGCTCATCAGCTTTTTTCACTGCACGCGCCAGAAGATCATAACTGGCGATCGGTGCGAAAGTGCCGGGCAGATTATACTGCGCGCCATAGTTTGAATTTGTACACGCGCCCATTGCGACAACAACGTCACGAACATGCACATTGTCGGCGATTCCTCCTGCAGAACCGATACGGATTACATTGTCCACATCATAAAAATTGAACAATTCGTAAGTATAAATGCCCACAGACGGAATACCCATTCCGCCGCCCATAACCGAAATCTCTTTTCCGTTATATTTTCCCGTAAAGCCAAGCATATTGCGAACGGTGTTAAAGCAGTGGACGTCAGTCAGATAGGTATCGGCGATAAATTTCGCGCGAAGCGGATCACCCGGCATCAGAACTGTCTTCGCGATTTCTCCTTGTTTTGCCCCGTTGTGCGGTGTTGGTACGTTAGCCATTCAGAATCCTCCAAATTTTTATATAAAATTATTTCGTGGAATTTATTTTTATGAAATTCATTTCGTGAAATTTATTTCTATGAAATTCATTTCATTATTCCCTTCAGCTGGGATGTTCCAGTGATTTTCGGCTCTACGCCAAAATAATCGAGCACTGTAGCCCCAATATCTGCAAAAGTCGGGCGAGTACCAAGGTTTGCGCCAGCTTTGACATGATTTCCGGTGATTACCCACGGAATGTACTCTCTTGAGTGATCTGTGGAAGGAGTAAGCGGATCGCAGCCATGGTCGGCGGTAATCATCAGAAGGTCATCTTCCCGCAGGCCGGCAAGTATTTCAGGCAGCTTGCTGTCAAAATAAGTCAGTGCCTTTGCATAGCCGTCCACATCGTTGCGGTGACCGTAGAGCATATCGAAATCGACAAGATTTATGAAGCAAAGACCATTGAAATCACGTCCGGTATACTCAACTGTGCGCTCAATCCCCTCTGCGTTGCCCTTTGTTCTGACAAATTCCCCAATGCCCTTTCCGGCAAAAATATCGTTGATCTTTCCCACCGCAATGACATCAAATTGATTTTCCAGAAGCTGGTCGAGCATCGTTGTCTGTGGCGGCAGAATCGAGAAATCATGACGGTTCGAAGTGCGGGTAAAGTCAGGCGCTTCCCCGGTAAAAGGACGCGCAATCACACGACCGACACCATGCTCACCCACCAGCATTTCCCGGGCGATTTCACAATCACGATACAATTCTTCAAGCGGCACCACGGATTCATGCGCGGCAATCTGAAACACGCTGTCAGCGGAAGTATACACGATCAAAGCACCGGTCTCCACATGCTCCTGTCCGTAATCGCGGATGACATCGGTTCCGGAATACGGCTTATTGCAGATCACACGGCGACCCGTTTTTTCTTCAAATTCACGGATCACTTCCGGCGGAAACCCTTCCGGGTAAGTCGGCAGCGGCTTTGGAGAATTGATTCCGGAAATTTCCCAATGACCGATGGTCGTATCCTTCCCCTTTGAAATCTCGCGCAGGCGGGCAAACGCCCCTTGCGGCGCTTCCGCTTTCGGGCGGCAGGTTACGCCGTCAATATTGAAAAGACCCAGCTTCTGCATATTCGGCATATCAAAATATTTGCTGGTCGCACAGGCCGCAATCGTATTGCTGCCCACGTCGCCGTATTCCGCCGCATCGGGTTCCTCACCGATGCCGAAGCTATCAAGAACAATTAAAAAAATTCTTTTACTCACTTTTATATCCTTCTTCACTTTTGTTTTGTCGTTTCTCTGATTTTAAGTTTAACAGGCAATATATTTTCTCTTTGATTAATCTTATTATAGGCGACTTGTTCAATAATTAGTTTAGCCGCGGTTCGCCCAATTTCTTCCACCGGCTGTGCCACTGTAGTCAGTGCAGGCGTCATCAGTTCACTGAGCTCCACGCCGTCATAGCCGACAATCATAATATCCTCAGGTACTCGGCGCCCCGTTTCACGCAGCACCTTATAGAGAGAAAGCGCAACCATGTCACTGGAAGCTAAAATACCGTCTACATCGGGAAACCGCTCCAACAGTTCCCGTGAGTTTTGAATTCCCTCTCGGAAGTTGTACTGACTGTTTATGAACAGAGGCTGGATTCCATGCTCGTTACACGCATCGACATAACCGAGAAACCGTTCCTGACTGCTGGAGTACTGCTGCGGGCCGCGCATCAGCACGATTTTGCGGCATCCGCACGCAATCAGGTGCTCCGTCGCAATACGCCCGCCGCTGTAATTATCTGCCTGTACCGACGCGGTATAACGCGTACCGGCGTTTTTGTCCAGTACAACAATCGGCAGCGGGCAGCTGGAAATTTCTTCGTCCAAATACTCGTTGTTCGCCGTAATGATGATGCCATCCGCATTCATTCCGGTAAGCATTTTAATATAAGCGGCTTCCTTCTCCGGATTTTCTTCCGAATTACAAAGAACCAGCTTGTATCCGTTTCGAAAAGCCTCATCTTCAATGGCACGTCCGATTTCATTTAAAAAAATATTGAGAATACTGGGCACAATATACCCAATCATCCGCGAGGATTTTTTATAGAGAGAACGCGCAATTTCATTTGGTTTGAAACCCGTTTCAAGGACTGCTTCCTGTACGCGCCGCGCTTTTTCCGCGCTCACATTCGCTGTACCGTTGATTACCCGTGATACAGTAGCCGATGATACCCCGGCCAATTTTGCAACATCGCTGATATGTGCCAAAATGAATCACCAAAACTTTCTGCAGCCCGTAATGAGAAACAAACCAAAGTGTTTCGTGAAAGCGGTTTCATTACCGTATGTCTAGTGTACTGCAAAATAGTCAATCTGTCAATATTTTCGAGCTTCACTTCAAAAAATATATTTAATTTTCATTGAGTGTACTGTAAATAACAAATTGACTAATCGCAGTATATTATAAAAGTAAAGTGATTGATCGTAATATAGTCAGTTCATTTGAAAACAGAGCCGATCTCCATTTTCTTAAGGTTTGTTTGTAAACTGGTGGGAAATGTGCGAATCACTGAAATATCGGCATAGAACGGTACAATCGAGCAAATATATTTCCCACTTAGTATAGAAACAAGAGCTAGATGTTTTCTAAAGTCAACTGACTACAGATAAAATTTTTCGGCTTGTCGGGTCTATTACCATACCGAGTCCAGAATATTGAGCCAAGACCGTAAATCCAAATGTTTTAGCACTCTCATCATTAGAGTGCTAAAATTTAAATTCTGTTTTAAATTCATTTACATATTGTAAATATCTGATGATTATACTAATACATGTAATAAAAGAGCGAGAGCTCCGATCATAAATGGAGGTTTTCATTATGTTTGACTTAGTTCCTTTTGAAAGAAGCAGGGGCTTGTTTGATTATTTTGATAAAATGAGCCAGGACTTCTTTGGTGATATGGAAAACGCATCATTCTCCTTCCGTACCGATATCCTTGATAAGGGTGACAAATATGTGCTGAAGGCCGATATGCCGGGTTTTGACAAGCAGGATATACATCTTGATATTAAAGGCAATTACTTGACACTGTCCGCACAACACAACGAGGAAGTGAACGACAATTCCAAGGACTTTGTACGCCGTGAAAGAAGGTATGGCTCTGTCAGCCGCAGTTTTGACATTACCAACATAGACGCTGATAAAATTTCTGCCAATTATGACAATGGCGTATTGGAGCTTCAATTGCCAAAGCGTGAAACGACAGCTCCATCCAGTCGTAAAATTGAAATTCAATAACCAGACAACATGAAATGAGCCGCATGTGCAACTTTGCACATGCGGCTATTTTATTTTATTTCCCGGATTTTTTATTTCTAAGGATTAAGATCGTACCAAGGGAAACAATTGCGGCACCTGCAGCTACCGCCGCCGGCAGCCTTGCCTCACCGGTTTTTGGAGAAGCAAGCGGAACAGCGTCGCCGTCAATCTGCTCTGTCTTTGCATTGGAAGCAGGATGGCTGGGTGCTGCCAGCGGAACGCTGGCGTCCGAAATATCTTCTATTCCAGAGCCTGAACTTGAAGTAGGCGGAGCCAGCGGAACGGATTCGTCCGGAATCGTTTCAGTCGGCCGGCTTGAATTAGAGCCGCCGGGGTTATTGGTACCCCCGCCGTTGGTTGGTTTACTGCTTGATGAACTGTTGTTTGACGGGGTGCTGCTGCCTGAAGAGGAATCACTGCTTGACGAGCTGCTGCTCGAAGACGAATCGCTGCTTGACGAGCTGCTGCCCGAAGACGAATTATTGCTTGACGAGCTGCTGCTCGAAGACGAATTACTGCTTGATGAACCGCTGTTCGAAGAGGAATCACTGCTTGACGAGCTGCTGCTCGAAGACGAATCACTGCTTGATGAACCGCTGTTCGAAGAGGAATCACTGCTTGACGAGCTGCTGCTCGAAGAGGAATCACTGCTTGACGAGCTGCTGCTCGAAGACGAATCACTGCTTGACGAGCTGCTGCTCGAAGAGGAATCACTGCTTGACGAGCTGCTGCTCGAAGACGAATCACTGCTTGACGAGCTGCTGCTCGAAGA
>JAEZGM010000033.1 GCA_023416955.1 Bacillota bacterium
ACCCACCTTGGGGCCATCAGGCATACAGGAGCGCTTAAACTGCTGGCTGAAAAATCGTTTGTAAAATACCTTCAGCCATTTTAAAATGACTTCCGGTTCGTATTGATGATTAAAGGCAGCAAGGGCCATTCGGTAAACTTTTGAAGGCCGGGTGCCGAATCTTAAAATCTGATAGAGGAAGAAATCATGAAGCTCGTATGGTCCTACAAGGTCTTCTGTCTTCAGGGCGATTTCCCCATCCTTTGGAGGCAATAGCTCCGGACTTACAGGCGTATCAAGAACATCCATAAGCACTTCCTTTAACGCTTCTTCCTCACAGGTATCGGCATAGTAACGGACCAGATGGCGTACCAAAGTCTTTGGAACCGATGCATTGACTCCGTACATGGACATATGCTCTCCATTGTAAGTGGCCCAGCCAAGTGCCAGTTCTGACATGTCCCCGGTACCAATGACAAGCCCTCCGAATCGGTTGGCCAGATCCATCAGGATCTGGGTTCGCTCTCTGGCCTGGGAGTTTTCATAGGTGACATCGTGCTGATCCGGATCGTGTCCGATATCGCGGAAATGAATGGATACCGCTTCTCTGATATTGACCTCTGTTAATTCTGCCTCCAGCTTTTCCGTCAGTATGCAGGCATTCTGATACGTCCGGTCTGTGGTTCCAAAGCAGGGCATGGTGATTGCATGAATGCGGTTTCTGGGAATTTCAAGCATATCAAACGCCCGGGCAGTCACTAAAAGAGCAAGAGTGGAGTCAAGACCACCGGATATACCAATTACCACATCCTTGCAGCCTGTATGGGCCAGTCTCTTTTTTAAGCCCATGGCCTGTATGGAAAGAATCTCTTCACATCTGCGGTTCCGTTCTGCTTCTCCATCGGGAACGAACGGTCTTGGATCAATCCTTCTTTTTAAATCCAGTTCTACCTGTTCCATGGTAAACGGAATCACCAGATAGTTCTCCCTGTCAGGTGCCGGAAACGTGGTCATTCGCCTCCGCTCATGAATGAGCCGTTCCAGATCCATATCAGCATAAATGGTCTCATTGCCGAAACGCTTTGATTCTGCAAGCAGCAGCCCGTTCTCTGCGATTAGATTCTGTCCCCCGAATACCAGATCCTGGGTAGATTCTCCTTCTCCTGCATTGGCATAGATATAACCACAGACCAGACTGGCGGAATGTCCGGTAATCAGACTTCTCCGGTAAAGATCCTTACCAGTGGTTTCATCACTTGCAGAGCAGTTTACAATCACGGTGGCTCCTGCAACTGCATGGCGTATGGATGGCGGATTTGGGACCCATGCATCTTCGCAGATTTCTGTTCCGATCACAAGGCCGGGGATTTCTTTACAGGCAAAAAGTAAATCTGTCCCCATGGGGATTTCATATCCCTCCCATGAGATCATAACAGGCTTTTTGTTTCCTGGTTCAAAATACCGCAGTTCATAAAACTCAGAATAATTAGGAAGATTTGTCTTGGGTATGAGTCCTAGTATTCTGCCGTTTTGTACTGCAGCAGCCGTATTGTATAGTTTTCCGTCTCTTTCCCATGGCAGTCCGATAAAAGCAAGTAAGTCGCTGCCCTCGGTCTCTTTCACAATCACCTTTAACTCTTCTTTTGCTTTTGAAAGCAGAGCGTCCTGTCCGAAGAGATCTGCGCAGGTATAGGCAGTAAGGCAAAGTTCCGGGAATACCATAATTTTTGTATTTCTTTCTATTCCCTCCCGGATAAGCCTTACAATATTTTCTCTGTTAAACCGGGGATCTGCAACTTTCACATCCGGAGTCGCAGCTGCAACCCTGATATATCCATGTTTCATTGACTTTTTTCTCCTATCTGTTCTTCTTTCCCTTTTGGTATCCATTTCGCCTTCCACGAATAGATACAGTCCATTCCCATGGTAGTAAGCCATGTTATAGGATAACACCACATCACCGCTTCAAAACTGGGGAAAAATGGTACCAGCAAATTAATATATATCATTCGCAGGATACACATGTTTCCTACTCCGATCAGCATGGTCACCATAGTTCTTCCGCTTCCCCGAATGCTGCCCATTAAGATCTGGTGAATTGCCATAGTCCAGTAAAACGGAAGCAGTATCAGCATGGAGGAATAACCGTATGCGATTACGTCCTGATCCGGTGAAAATACTCTCAAAATACGCTCCGCATTCAGATAAAGTATGATGGAAATAAGAATGGTATAAATCATGCTGATAACAAGACCCTGAAATACACCCTGTTTCACACGCCTGGACTTTCTGGCACCGATGTTCTGTCCGGTAAATGTGGTCGCTGCCATGCAAAAACTCTGTAGCGGCAGCATGGCAAATCCGTCAATTTTACTATAAGATCCAAAACCTGCCATGGCAGCAGCGCCGAAGCTGTTGACATTGGCCTGAACGATTACGTTGGAAAGGGATATAATTGACTGCTGTATGCCGCTTGGAATTCCTATTTTTAAGACCCTTGCCATCATGCGCCTATCAATTTTTATTTTATCCAGTTCCAGCCGGTAACTGTCATCGGTCCGAACCAGTGCTCTGACAGTCAGAAGAGCAGATACTCCCTGTGCAGCCACAGTCGCATAACCAACACCTGCAGTTCCCATCTGAAAAACCACCACAAACAAAAGATCCAGAACAATATTAACGACAGAGGAAATGCATAGAAAAATCAAAGGCCTCTTTGAGTCTCCCACAGCCCTCAGTACACCTGACCCCATATTATATACCAGATTAAACAAGGACCCACAGAAAAAGATCCGCAGATATGCAACAGCGCCGGGCATAACCGATTCCGGTGTTCCCATTAATACAAGAATAAGCGGGGATAAAAGTACTCCTAGTGCAATCAGTAAAAAGCCCCCTATAATGCTTAATGCCATGGTGGTGTGTACGGCCCAATGCAATTTTTGCTTTTCCTCTGCGCCATAATACTGGGA
>JAEZGM010000014.1 GCA_023416955.1 Bacillota bacterium
GCAGAAACAGCATATTGTCAATACCCTCTTTGAGCAGGGACAAAACTAATTTTTCAACATTTCCTCACCGCTGCTTTCCTGCATTTTTTAACCGGCGAAAATCTGCAAAATCAAATCGGCGTTGACATGCGCAACGCGCGCAGCGGAATCCACTACCACTTCGGGACTACATACCAAGGCGATTACGATGACTGCAAAACAGAGCAGCAGGCGCTTGAATTGCTGCGAACCGGGAAATAAATGCAGCGATGCCGCATAAATCGGCCACGGAAGCATAGGCGGAGGCCGCAGATTGAAACTTTGTTCATCCTGCGGCCTCCGCCTTTCTTTGGGCTGTTTATTCAGAGCCCGCTGGTCACTCCTGCTGCAGTCCGTTATTGACCTTATTATCCGGTCGGGGAACATCATAAATTTCGCCGTAGGAATCCACCTCGTCCACTGAACCGGGTGAATTCGGAATAAGGCCTGTACAGTCTGTTGCCGACGCGACGGACTGCGAATTGAAGAATGTATCTTTGTCGTCAAGTTTCAGGTAACGTTTGCGATGGTTTTCCATAGTACCTCTCCTCATCTGATTTTTCAATTTCTTCAGCCAAATCCGACAGTGCAAAGCGGAATTGAAAGTGCAGGGTAACCGCTGATTAAAGCAATTCTGAAGCCACTCAGTCCAGTATTTTCACGGCTTCGAATTGCTGCGACTTAATCATCGTTTACCAAGGTGGTTTACTCGTTTTTCAGTTTATCGGATTTTTATAGTTTGTCCCCAAAAAATCGTTTCAAACACAATCGGCCCCCAATTTGACAAAAATGAAAAATTTAACTCGTATATATGCATATATTGTTCATCCACCCATATCAATGAAACAGTCCGCCCCCGCACGAAGCCAACAGGAAAAGTGGTGTAAAATAATCTGTCATGACACTGAACGAACTGAAAGCCGGAAAAAAATCCAAAATTGTTGCCGTTAACGGTCAGGGTGCACTGAGACTGCGGCTTCTGGAAATGGGGCTTACACCTCACACCGAAGTTTTAGTGCGTAAAGTGGCCCCCATGGGCGACCCGATTGAATTGCATCTTCGTGGCTATACACTGACGATCCGCGCGGAAGATGCAAAAAAAATCGAGATTGAGCCGAATTGAGAACACTTGCTTTATGCAGATTAATTGATCAAATATTGTAAAATATGCCATACTGTACTATAATGTAGGTATATTCACCATTAAACTTTTTAATTATGGCAGCTCAGTATTTCTAACATTGTACATTGAAAGGATCCACATATGGAACAAGGCAACAAATACGTTGAACAGGCGTCGCTCGCTTGCTCAAGCGCGGTCGATTTGACGGCGAATGATGTGCAGACGCCCACCGACAGTATACCCACCGGACTGGTTCTGTTTGCACGCGACAGGGAGTTAACTCTGCTTTTCGCAACAGATGGGTTTTACCGTATTTGCGGATACAGTAAACCGGATCTTGCAGGAAAAACAGGAGCAGAGATTCTCAGCCTTTTACTTACGCAGGAGGATCGTGAACGGGCATACAAAAGAATTGCTGAGCAGCCATATGATGAGTTCCCGATTAAATTGCTGTTTCAAGATAAAAGCGGAATGAGCCGTTGGGCCCGCCTGCAGGTTCATCCTCAGCCTTCGACTATTACAGTGGATACGATTCTGTGCACTTTTACCGATATTTCAACGGAAGTCTCGCTGCAGCGGGAATTAGAGCAGCAGCAGGAACGCTACCGTATTATTACAGAACAGTTTCATGATATATTTTTTGAATACAATCTGATAAACGATACCATGTATGCCTCTTCTCAATGGGAGGAAATTTTCGGCTATCAGGCACAGGGCGTAAATATTTGGTCGGCCGTACTGTCGGGCGAATACGTTTATGACGACGACAAGGAGTTAGTCGAAAAGATTTTCGAACGAAGCACTCTCGGTCTTCCCACTGACGGCCTTGAAATCCGTATGCGAAGAGCAGGCGGCGGCTACTTATGGGCCAGTATCAGCACGGTTATTATCTTTGACAGCGACGGTGTACCGTATAAAGTCGTCGGCAAAATTGTCGATATTGATGAGAAAAAAAGAGAACTGGAAAAATTAATAACCACTTCTCAGCATGAGCCGCTCACCGGCCTTTATAACAAAGCCGCGGTGGAATCTTCCATTCGGGCCTGCCTGCGGGCTTCGGATGCAGGAGCGCGGCATGCCCTGATGATCATTGATGTGGATGACTTTAAAGGGGTTAACGACAATCTGGGGCATCTGTTCGGCGACTCTGTATTGAGTGAAATATCCGCCAAAATGCGTACACTGTTCCGCAGCACCGATATTCTGGGGCGTTTTGGCGGCGATGAATTTATTATTTTTCTGAAAAATATCGGAGATGACCGGCAGATCGCCCAAAAGGCCAGCGCGGTATGCGATATATTTCACGAAACATATACCGGAGAAAAGAAAGATTATAAAATATCCGGAAGCGTTGGTATTTCCATTTACCCGGAACACGGTAATAATTTTTACGAACTTTTCGAGCATGCCGACGCCGCGTTATACGAGGCAAAAAAGCACGGCAAGGACGGCTTTGTCATCAGCGGGCATTCGGCAGACTTTTCGTTTCACAATGATTCGGCTGCATCTGTTGATACGGGTTCATTCAGCCCCAGAAGCGGCGTACTGAAATCTGTAATATCCGATGTTTGTGAGATTTTTTCAGAAAAAAGCAATTCCCACCGCGCTGTGCAATATATTCTGAAGCTGATCGGTCAGGAATTTTTAGCGAACAGGGTGTTTATTCTTGAAAAAGGCAAGGACTTCAAAAAAACCTTCGAATGGCATGCGGAAGGCATAAAAAGCATCAAAAATCCGACCCTTTATACTGATTTCAGTTACGCGTTGGACTCTTTCCAGCAGGAGGGCTTCTATTACTGTCAGGATGTTGCAGTTGCGGAAAAACCGAATAATTTTTTTGAAGCAATCGCTCGTTCCGGCACAAGAAGGTTGTTTCTGTGCCCCATTTATCAATCCGGTGAAATCGTAGCAGTGATGGGACTTGAGGGCAGTGCCCTTCCCTGGTGCCTTGATGAACGCCATACCATACTCGATATTTGCATCATTACCGGCAGCTTTTTATTGAAGTTCAGACAAAGTGAAATCATGCAGAAAGAATTGGAATGTTTGATTACGGTCGGCCAAAATCTGGGTCTTTGGTATTATATGGTGGAACCCGGCACCTGGCGGCTGCTTTATATGAACTCCGTCGTTTCCCAAGCCGTGCCTTCCGTCAAAACAGGAGAATACTGTTACCAGGCTCTGAGAAACCGCAGCAGCGTCTGCGAAAACTGCCCAGCAAACCAAATTGATAAAACATTCAGCGCCGCCGAAGCAGACATTTTTGACGAACAGCGCGACCGATGGTTTCACACATCCGCTTCCATTACGGACTGGAGCGGCAGCCGGGCGGTGTTGCTCTGCTGTAACGATATTACCCAGTACCATAAGGAGTAGGATGTCACAAATCCAGCTGCGATTTCTTTTCATATAGTCGTCAGTTCACTTAAGAAAACATCCAAGAAAATGGAGATTGGTCCTGTTTTCAAATTAACTGACTATCTTATAGTAACAAATTTAGTAACAAATTTATAAGAGGTCAATTGCCGTCGGCTCAGCGAAGGCAATTGACCTCTTATTTTAAAAAAGAGTTGGTTTGGCAGCGCAGACAGCGATGCGGTCATTTCACATGATACATCCACGGAAGCGTCTGCCAAATCCACACCCGGCGTTTTAGGCCTGCGTCTGTCAGCTTTCTTTGAAGCAGAAGCTTGTCGTACCCCGCCGAACGAAGAATTGCGCGCACAGTATTGTACTTTGCACCTTCCTTAAGCATCACATCTACTCCGTTCATAACCGTACGCGGAATCTTGTCATATTGCAGCAGCGAAGTAAGTTCCTTATCCTCGCGGAGGCTGCCTTTTGTCAAGTCCAAAATACGAAGCATTGCGTCAGTATGCTGAAAGATATTCTTACCGGTGGGCTTCTGTTTTCCCCGTTTTAACTCAATGGCCATGTTCCGCGTGAGGACCGCCGGGGACTGCTCGACACCGCCGCTCGCCAGCAGGCATCGAAACACGAACTCTTCCGCGTAACCGTAGCTGCATTGGTCGGAAAAACAAATTCGTTTTTCCGCAATCATGCTGCGTTTTACAAAAACAGCGGAAATATCCATGGGCAAGCTGCCCTTGAGGTTCATCTTCACACAATCCGCACCGCTCAGCGAAACTGCAGGCAAATCCCCATTCCCCACAGCTGCGGCAGCGTCTTCCCTGTTCACGGTTCCGAATATGAAATCAGCAGAAGTGCAGGCGGGGGCAAAACTTCCCTGAATAAAATTATGGTATAACCGGCGGGCAAAAAGAAAGGTAATATAATCGCCCCCCGCCTTTTGAATTCCGGTATTCAGCGCGGCGGAAACCGTTCCACTGCCGTTTTGAATGACGAATCCGCGCAGATTCAGTTCCTTCAATGTTTGAACCGCTTCCAGCACGGTCTGATCGTTCGACCCCATGTCGACAACAATAAATTCCGTATCGTGTCCGGCAGTTTCCCCGGCGGCAGAAGTTAAAATTCCGGGAATTTCCCGCTGTATATTTCGAACAGGAAGAATAATTGACAGTTCCACCGGTGCGCTCTCCTTTTTCCTCTGGTTCATATAATAATAATTAAGATTATATTGTATCTTAACTATGAAATTTGCGCCGTCGCAAAGCAGCAAGAGGGGCCGCGTTCCGACAGCAAATTTTATAGACTTAAATGATAAGTAAATCTATTATATCATAACCCAGCCGATTTAAAACAACCAAATTACACAGACTGAAAGCGTGCGGAAAATTTTCTTTTGTCTGATTTTATATGAAACAAAACTTAAAAATTTTCTCAGCCTGCCGCGCGGGTCCGTTCCTTAGCAGCAGCATTTAGAATATTTTTGCGCTTTGGAACGGATAGACCGATAATCTCCTCTCAAATCTCAATTTTGGATTTGAGATATAATGTAGCTTTATTGAAAGAACCCCCAACCGCAGTTCTGCCTGCGATTGGGGGTTCCCTGTATTTCCGTACTTTCTCGATTCGGGCTGCGGCGGAACATAGGGCTTTATTCCGCCCCTTCGTTCGCGCTGTACCGGTCAGGTCCTTTCAAAAAACGTTCCGATGAAAGACCGGTCATATCATCAATCAGGCGGGACAACCGCCGAACAATTTCCTCAGGAGGCTGCTTCATTCCGCCGCGCGCCCACTGTACCGCAATGCCCACAAGGCCGTAGCAGTAAAACTCAGCAAAAAAATCTTTTTCCTCCTCCGTATATCCGTTTTTTTCCTCTGTAGAATCAATTAAACCGGTCAGAATATTTTTTGTCACATCAAAAAAATAATCCTGAAAAGCATTTTGCCCGGTCACGTTAAGCGCGTTAATATAGAAATTCTTTTCACGCTGCATGCCGAGAAGGACCCCAAGCACCACATCGCTCCAATCTTCAGAATTTTCGTTATGTATCACGGCGGCTACGACCTCATTGTAGTAAATCCAATTCACCAGATCGTATTTATCCTTAAAATGATAATAAAAAGTCTGCCGATTAATGCCGCAGTGCCCGACAATGTCTGATACCGATATTTTCTGCAAATCTTTTTTCCTCATGAGATCTTTCAAAGATGTTGCAATCGCTTTTTTTGTGATGAGAGAATCCGACATTCCGACCCTCCGCAACTTAAATTATTTTATTAAAGTCAATTACGGTTCAACAGAAACCAAAATTGGTTTTAACCAGTTCGAATTTGAGCGGCGTTCTTTAGTCTTTAGGAAGCTTTAGCCTCAAATTCAAATCATCGGCTTTGGTCGATGGGAATTGACTTCATTATATCGCCAAAGCCGTAAATTAGCAAGAGTATCCGCGCTTTCACCGACTGGCCGCACACAATGCCACTGCCGAATTTCCGCCCAGAATTAGCGGAAAGCCGGGGCCGGGAGCATTGCCCCGCTGCCCCGGCTTTCTGAATCCCCGCTGTGCGGGTTACTCTTCAAACTGGCTGTTGTAAAGATTCGCATAGAATCCGTTATGGCTAATCAATTCCTCGTGGCTGCCCTGCTCCACGATGTCGCCGTCGCGCATCACAAGAATTACGTCTGCGTCGCGGATTGTGGAAAGCCGGTGCGCAATGATAAAGCTGGTGCGCCCCTTCATCAGGTTATCCATTGCTTTCTGAATCTGAATCTCCGTACGGGTATCCACACTGCTGGTGGCTTCATCCAGAATCAAAATCTGCGGGTTTGCCAAAATGACACGCGCAATGGTGAGAAGCTGTTTCTGCCCCTGAGATACATTGCTTGCTTCCTCATTCAAAATCATGTTGTAGCCGTCCGGCAGAGTACGCACAAAATGGTCAACCTGTGCCGCCTTTGCCGCGGCAATGATTTCCTGTTCCGTCGCATCCTGTTTGCCGTAACGGATGTTATCGCGGATACTGGCGTTGTACAACCAGGTATCCTGCAGTACCATGCCGAACAGCGACCGAAGCTCGTTTCTCGAAAAATCACGGATATCATAACCGTCAACCAAAATGGCGCCTTCATTTACGTCATAGAACCGCATCAGCAGCTTTACGATGGTGGTCTTTCCGGCCCCGGTCGGGCCGACGATGGCCACTTTCTGGCCCGGCCGAATGTTTGCGCTGAAATCTTTAATAACGATTTTATCGGGATTATAGCCAAAATGTACATGGGCAAACTGTACGCTGCCCCCAATGTGAACATTCAGCTCCGTGTCCGGCTTCTCCGTGCGATTTACTGTAATAGGAGCGGTGCTTTCGGGAACTTCTTCTGGTTCCTCCAAAAATGCGAAAATCCGCTCGGAAGCTGCCATCGTCTGCTGCAGCATATTTGAAATATTTGCGACCTGCGTAATCGGCTGGGTAAACGTGCGTACATACTGAATAAACGCCTGAATGTTACCGACGGTAAGCCGCCCGTTTGCGGCGAGATAGCCGCCGAGGATACAAACAGCGACGTAGCCCAGATTGCCGATGACATTCATCACAGGCATCATCAGGCCGGACAAAAACTGGCTTTTCCATGCCGACGCATACAGCGTATTGTTGTATTGATCAAACTGTTGCTGGGAATCCTCTTCCCCGCTGAACGCTTTCACCACCACATGATTTCCGTACATTTCTTCAATATGCCCATTCACATGACCCAAATAAGTCTGCTGGGAGACGAAATGCTTTTGTGACTTTGAAACTATCAGTATTACAAACAGAAAAGAAAGTGGGATAATGCAGAGCGCAACCAGCGTCATCTGCCAGCTGATTGTGAACATCATAATCAGAATACCGATAATCGTCGTCACCGATGTTACAATTTGCGACAGGCTTTGGTTCAATCCCTGATTGACCGCCTCAACGTCGTTGGTAAAATGGGAAAGGACTTCACCGTTTGTTGTTTTGTCGTAATACTGAAAAGGAAGACGCTGAATTTTCGCCGCGATATCACGGCGCATGTTGCACGTCACCTTTACGGTAACTCCGGTCATAATATAATTCTGAATATAACTAAAAAGTGCGCTGACTCCGTAGAGCACCAGGAGGAGTACTATGATATGTCCGATATAACCGAAATCAATTCCGCTCCCTGAACCGGAAATCTGGTTCATCAATCCTTGAAAAAGTGATGTAGTCGCTTGGCCAAGGATTTTAGGGCCCACTATCGTAAAGACGGTAGACGCAATCGCGAACAGAATGACTACTATGATTGAATACTTATAATATCCCAGATATTTCAGCAATTTGCGGAAAGTACCCCTAAAATCTTTGGCTTTTTCACCGCGCACCATGCTGGCTGGTCCGCCGTGACCGGGCATGAGGCCTCTTTTAGGCGCTGAAGTAACAGGTTTATTCTCGCTCATGCCAATTCCTCCTTTGAAAGCTGTGATGATGCGATTTCGTGGTAAGTCGGGCAGGTCTGCAAAAGCTCACGATGTGTGCCGATTCCAACCACTTTTCCTTCATCAAGCACCACGATTTGATCCGCGTGCATAATTGTACTGACACGCTGTGCAACAATCATCACCGTACTGGCACCGGTATTTTCATGCAGTGCACGGCGCAGCGCAGCGTCCGTTTTAAAGTCAAGAGCGGAAAAGCTGTCGTCAAAAATAAAGATTGAGGGCTTTTTCACCAAGGCACGGGCAATGGATAGACGCTGCTTCTGACCGCCCGAAACATTCGCACCGGCCTGAGCAATTTCTGTTTCCAAACCTTCTGGATTCTCTTGTATGAAATCCATCGCCTGAGAAACATCAGCGGCAATTTTCAGATCCTCGTCAGAAGCATTCTTGTCGCCATAACGCAGATTCGAGGCAATCGTACCGGAAAACAGGGTTCCTTTTTGCGGCACGTAGCCAATCTGGCTGCGCAATGCTTTCTGTGACACTTTCTTCACATTGACGCCGCTGACCAGTACCTCCCCCTGTGTCGCATCGTAAAACCGGGGAATCAAATTAATGAGAGTCGACTTTCCCGACCCTGTAGCACCAATGAAAGCAGTCGTTTGACCGGGTTTCGCGGTAAAGGTGATATGCTCCAGCACATCTTCCTCCGCGCCGCTGTAGCGGAACGAAACATCTCTGAATTCCACAGTGCCCGCTTTCCCAAGGGAGGATCCTGCCCTGGAGAGATTTTCTTCTTTATCAGGGTCAACAATGGACGGTTCTGTGCGCAGCACTTCCGCAATTCTGGAAGCAGACACGGATGCACGCGGAATAATAATAAACATCATGGCAATCATGAGGAAACTCATGATAATCTGCATCGCGTACTGCATAAAGGCCATCATATCGCCGACCTGCATGGAGGAATCGGCAATCTGGTGTGAGCCGACCCACACGATCAGAACAGAAACGCCGTTCATTATCAGCATCATCACCGGCATCATAAATGCCATCACTCGGCTGATGAACAGCATGGTGTCGCTTAAATCACGGTTTGCTCTGTCAAAACGCTTTTCTTCGAAATCCTGTGTTCCGAACGCGCGAATCACCATCAATCCATTTAAATGTTCGCGCGCCACCAGATTCAGGCGGTCGATCAGCTTTTGGATTTTTGTAAATTTCGGCATTGCGATGCTCATAATAGTACCAATCAGCACGGCAAGAACGATGCAGGCCAGGGCGATCACCCAGCCCATGGAGTGTGACTTCTGGAGCGCCATAATGATGCCGCCTACTCCTATAATCGGAGCGTAGCAGATCATTCGTATTCCCATCTGAATTAAGACCTGCACTTGTGTCACGTCATTGGTAGTACGTGTAATCAGAGAGGCGGTTGAAAATTTGTCAAACTCGCTGTTCGAGAAGCTTTCCACGCGCTGAAAAACATCGTGCCTTAGATTTCGTGCGACACCGGCACCGATTCGGGAAGAAATCAGGCCCACCAGAATGGCTGCCACACCGCCGCCGATTGCGATAAGCAGCATCATTAGCCCTTTGCTAACGAGATAATTAGTCTGAATTTTGTTCAGGTCCATTCCCAGTTCTTTGTAAAAGCTCTTTGTCAGAACCACTCCGCTCTGCTGAAAATACGCACTGGAATTCTGGGCCTTGCTGCGCGCATCATCAATCACGCTGGCGGGCAGCTTTTGCAGCATGGGCTGCAGCGCGTAGACTTTGGAAAAGTCCACGCTGCTGATGTCAGCGCTTGCATTGCCGGAAGCCGGCGCAGCCTGACCTGACTGCTTTGACACAGTTTTCATCGTGTTTATAAAAGTCCACGCCGCTTCCCCAAATGTCTGCCCGAGGCGGGTCTCGGTATCAGAGTTGACGGCGGCACGCACATAAATATCCTCTGTTTTCAGCAGTGGATAACGTGACAGCGCGTCGTCATGTTCGCTACCTGTGGAGGAAGCGGATACCAGCGTGTAGTATTTATCAATGTCGGACTGCTGCTCCTTTGTCATAAATGTTTTAATTAAATTCATACCCTTGGCGCTGATTGCCTCGGGAGCAGCACTTTCAATTCCGCCCTGCTGGATACCGACATTCACAATTTCAGACATGTAATTCGGCAGATTCAAATCTGCCATAGCCTGCCCGAACAGCAGTAAAATTGCAGTCAGAAGCAACAGAACAAAGGGTTTTAGATATTTTGCCAGTTTTGTCATGGCGTTTGTTCCTTTCAGAAGTAGTATTAGGTCCTGTTTGTAAAATCTAAACTCAAAATAGATTTGCTCGATTGCATAGTTCTATGCTGATATTTTAGTAATTTGTACGATTCTCACCATTTTACAAACGAGCTCTAGATTTAGCTGCCTTCATTTTTTTCCAGCGCAATGCGCAGCTTGTCGATCAATCGGGTCAGCTGCGCGGTGTCTTCAGGCCCGAGTTCTTTTATAATCAGATCCATTTTCCTTCCCATTTCCGCTGCGTGTTCTTTCAGCTTCGCTTTACCGGTTTCTGTCAGCCGGACATAAACGACACGGCGATCCGTTTTTGTGGTGACACGCTCGACGAATTCTTTATCCTCCAGTGAGTTCAGCATTTGTGAAACAGCGGGTTTGCTCATCTCAGCCGCAACACTCAGCTCCGTTATTTTCACACCCGGTTTCTCTTCGCTGGCCTGCTTTGAAAGGGAAGCAATTCTATGAAGCATAAAGAACTCACCCCTCGATATTCCGGACAGCGTCGGGTACCAAGCCTGCGTTCTTTTTAATTTGTGCAAAGACTGCATCAAAGCTTCCTTATCAGCCTGTTCCATTCATATTTTCGCTCCTTTGCAATATTATTATCCCCATGAATAGTTAATATCATGAAATATTATTATAGCTAAGTTTTAACCAATGTCAAGCACTTCGAAGTAACTTCACAATTAATTAACTTATTATCCATATTTTAATTGCTGATTATTAAAGTAAGAAAAAGAAGGTGCCGTAAAATGAATGTACTCATTTTACAACACCTTCTTTACGGGAAAATTGCTTGTGGGCCATCATTAGGTCTGCAAGCAATTCTTCTGGCTAGTTGATATATTTATTCATTGTACAACAGCGTATGAAAATCTTTATTTTGAAAACTGCTCCACCGCATCGGCAGCGGCTTCGAGCCACGGTGCGTTGGCAAGTTCAGCAAGACCGACATCGAAGTTTTTGGCAAGGTCGGTATCAAACGGGCATTTTCCGAGTACCTTCAGCTGGAACTTTGCCGCAATTTCATCCACATGGCTTTCCCCAAACACCTGAATCGTTTTACCGCAGTCAGGGCATTTGACGTAGCTCATATTTTCAACAAGGCCTATAATCGGTACATTCATCATTTGTGCCATATTGACTGCCTTGGAAACGATCATCGAAACCAGCTCCTGCGGTGAAGTCACAATGATGATGCCGTCAAGCGGAATGCTCTGGAATACGGTGAGCGGTACGTCGCCGGTGCCCGGAGGCATATCCACAAACAGGTAGTCGACATCTTTCCAGATTACATCCGTCCAGAACTGCTTCACCATATTAGCAATCATCGGGCCGCGCCAGACGAGCGGAGTGCTTTCATCTTCCAGCAGCAGATTCACGGACATAACGTCGATTCCCGAACCGGAGGATACCGGAATCATTCCCTGTTCGCTGCCCATTGCCTTCTCTTTTAACCCGAATGCCTTCGGAATGGACGGCCCGGTTACATCGGCGTCCAGAATCGCGGTGTGGCTGCCGCGGCGGTTCAGCAATACGGACAGCATGGACGTTACCATGCTTTTTCCGACTCCGCCTTTGCCGCTGACCACGCCGATGACCTTTCCGATTTTGCTGTTAGCGTTTGGTTTTTCAATAAAATCCTGTGGGGCTGCACTCCTTGAGGAGCAGCTTTCTCCACAGGAACCACAATCATGGGTGCAATTTTCTTCGCTCATGCTTCATTCATCCTTTATATGATTCACTTAAAATTTACGGCAATACCGTATGTTATAACCGTAACAGGCTTATTGTAGGAGCAACGGCTCGCATTGTCAAATCAATTTTCAATGGTGCCGACCGCAGCTTTAATTAAAACTCCATTTTCAGGCTGCGCAGAAACAGGTCTGAAAGCACACGGTTCGGATCTTTGCCGCTGTTGATTACCGAATCCACCGCACGGCAGATAGGCAGCTCCGTGCCGTATTGCTCCCCGAGCCGCAGCAGTGCGGTCGTGGTCGCAACGCCCTCGGCCAGCTCGCCGTACGGCTCCCCGCGCACAAAGAGTTCCCCAAAGCGGCGGTTATGGCTGAACTCCGAAAATACGGTCGCCTCGTAGTCACCAAGATGGCTCAAGCCGTAAGCCGTCAGCTCGTTGCCGCCCATCGCGCGGATCAGCCGGGAAATTTCCCTCGTACCGCGTGACATCAGCGCGCCCTTGAGCGCGGTTTTATCCAGACCGTCCAGCATACCGGCAGCAATGCCAATCACATTTTTAGCTGCGGCCCCTACTTCATTTCCCAAAAGATCGGTACCGTAATAAAAACGAATCAACTCCCCGGAAAATTCCCGCACCAGCATTTGCTTGACCGTTTCGTCTTTGCCATCAATCACCATGCAGTTTGGAATGCCTCGTGTAAAGTTCTGCACATGCCCCGGCCCAACCCAAATGGCAACCGGTGACTTGGGGAGGTATTCCTCCTCTATCTCCGTCAAGCGCTTTCCGGTGTCGGCCTCGATTCCTTTCATACACAGCACCACAGGTTTGTGATTCATATCAAGAACGGACAGTTGCTGCATCAGTACACGCAGGCTTTGCGCGCCGATTGAAATGACCAGCACCTGCGCAAAGGCAACCGCTTCTTCCAGATCATCTGTCAGCCGTACGAAAGAATCAAGAGTAACAAGCCCGTTTGTCCGTTTTTCGCGGAAGGCGGCCAGGTTGCCCGAACCCTTCCTGCCGTAAAGCATCACACTATGCCCAAGCCGGTTCAGATACCACGCCAGAAAGCTTCCCCATCTGCCGCAGCCGATCACCGAAATATTCATTGAAACACCTCCGCTGTTGCTATACTAATCCATCTCTCAAACCGCAGGTTTGAGACTATTATATTGCCGCTCTGCTCTGGAATTTGCGCCGACGCGTATGCGGCGGAGGAGCTGCGCTCCGAAAGCAAATTCCCAATGGCTCAAACCGCAGGTTTGAGACTATTATACTGTAACTCTGCTCTGGAATTTGCGCCGACGCGTATGCGGCGGAGGAGCTGCGCTCCGAAAGCAAATTTCCAATGACTCAAACCGTAGGTTTGAGACTATTATACCACACAGAGCCTAAGCAATGAAAACAGATTATGAATTTATGCACAGAAACGGAGGCCTGCCATTCCACAGGAACCGGCAGGCCTCCGTTTTCATCATTCATTTTGACGAATATTTCAGGATTCTTCATTCGTGCTGACAGGTTTATGCCGGCTGTTCATCGGTCACTACGTCCAGTTCAAACCAGAATACGCTTCCGCTGCCTTCCCGGCTTTGTACGCCGTAAGCCCCGCCGTGCATATCAAGAATCGTTTTCACAATAGACAGACCAAGACCGGTGCCGATCTGCGCACGCTTATGCGCTTTATCAACTTTATAGTATCTGTCCCAGATATCCTGCAGTTTATCCTCGGGAATTCCCTCGCCCGTGTCGCGCACGGTAATGCGAACCTTGCCGCCGTCTATGATCTGCCGGATATCCACTACTTTGTCGTTCCCGGTGTAAGTAATCGCGTTGTTCACCAGATTGTATACAACCTGTGAAATCTTCAGTTCGTCCGCAAACACGGTTACGTCCCGGTCGGCGGTAAACGTAATATTGTAATCGGTCAGCTTGCTGTAGCGCTGCATAATAACGCGGATACTTTCCGTTAAATTAAATTCAGCCCTGTTGAACGGCTGCGTACCCGACTGAAACTTCGACAGATCAAGCATGTCATTGACGAGCGTTGTCAGACGGGTCGCCTCGTCGATAATAATCTGCACGTTTTCCGGGGTGTTTTCACCCGGCAGGTCGCGCATTACTTCGCTGTACCCGGTGATCATGGTAAGTGGGGTGCGCAGGTCGTGGGAAACATTCGCAATGAGGTCGCGGCGCAGCGTTTCCGTTTTGGCAAGCTCGGAAGCGGCATAGTTCATCGTGTGCCCCAGTTGCGCAATTTCGTGGTAGCCGGTTTCGGCGAAAGTCACGTTATAGTTCCCCTGTGCAAGCGTTTTGGCGGCTTCGTTCACTTTCTCAATCGGCCGGGCAATATGTTTTGACAGGAACAGAGCCAAAAGCAGAGCCAGTACCAACATGACAACCGTAATGCAGGTGAGCTGCACACGCAGTGTATTTACTGTTGCATCGACCGGTGAAATCATGGAACTAAGCAGGATCAGCACTTTCGTCCCATCCGATTTTACTGCGGTGCGCGCGTAAATGATGGTTTCAAGCTCTCCCCTGTGCTGCGGCCGGTCACCCTGCTGCGCCGGCTGCCGAACATCTGACTGCGGGGATCTTTCAAAATGGGTGCCGCCCTCCGCTTCAGTCATTTCATAAATCTGCGGCAAATACCTTTTTGCAATTTCTCTCTGACTCAAACGCTCGACAAATCCGTTCGGTATTACGGATGCCTGATTCAGTACGTCGCCGTCGGCGTCGCTCACCAAAATACTGATTTGTGAGCCTTGAGCAATGCTGTTGACCAGATCTGAAAAATTATCGGAGTTCACGCTGTTAACCAGGCTTTGCGCAGAGGATTTAATTTCGTTGGTCTTAATTGCTTTATAGAAATCGTCTAAAAATCCAACCTGAAACGTCCAGAGGATCACAAGAATCAGCAGGGTAAAAATGCTGAAGCTTCCGAAAACACGCCATTTGATGCTGATATTCTTAAATAATTCTTTACGAAACAGTTCCTTCCGCTTCAAACCGATACCCCACCCCTCTTAGCGTGACAATAAATCTGCTGTAATCCTTTAAACTTTTCCGAAGCAGTTTAATATGCGTGTCCAGCGTACGGTCGTCCCCATAAAAATCATACCCCCAGACATTGGTAATCAGCTTTTCACGGGTCAGCGCAATGTTCCTGTTGTTCACAAGATAAAACAGCAGATCATACTCTTTGGGCGAGAGCTCCGCCTTTTCACCGTCCACGGTTACGATGCGGCCTGTGAAATCGATTACCAGTCCGTCAAACCGGGTAATTTCCTTTTTTAGTTCTTCCGCCGCGGGGCACGCACGCTTAATGATCGCATGAATACGCATCATCAGTTCCTTCGGTGAGAACGGCTTTACCACATAATCGTCGATGCCAAGTTCAAATCCATGTATCTTATCGTACTCTTCGCCGCGCGCGCTCAGCATCAGCACCGGTGTGGAACAGTATTTTCGAATTTCCTTCACTGCGGAAAACCCGTCCAGCTCCGGCATCATGACATCCATGATAATAATATCAAAGTCATTGGGCCTGGCCCGGCAAATCTCCACCGCTTCCATACCGTCGCCGGCCTCTGTAATCGTATGGCCCTCAAACACCGCATATTTTTTAATTAATTCCCGAATCATCTGTTCATCGTCCACAACCAGTATCTGATACATGCTCCATCCCCCAATTGCTGATTTCTCATTTTATTATACTTCATTTTAAGTCGCGATTGTGAAAATCCTGTGATGGTTGTGCGACTTTTTATCTGGATTTCAATTTTGTAACGGAAATTTATAATGATTAGATGAAATAATGATGAAAAGATTAGGAGTGATTCAAATGGCGGATGCTCCCCAGAATCAGATGATTCCCACAAAGCGGACAAAATTGTGGCTCTTCCTCGGTAAACAGTATTATACGCCAAAACGCTGCCTGTAACGAGAGCCGCCTCAGAGGATTAATCCCTGCGGCGGCTTTTTCTTCGGGGAGTAATATCCACGTCTGATTACACAGAAATCCGCATCTGTTTATTCATTATTATAGCTAACTATCCAATTTATTTTTCGGATTGCTGTGAGCGATAAAGCATTCAATGTTTCTGCCGATATCACTATATTGGTTATATAATATGCGGATGTTCTTTCCCAGCAGGCTGCGGCTCCAACCTATTATTCTTTCGGAGTTCATCGCGGGCTGCCTTTTATTCTGTTTACAAAGAGGTTGTCAAAGTGAAGAAATTAAATAAGATGAAAATCGGCAGAAAAAGAATTCATGATATTAAAATATCCCGTAGGCTGGCCGCCTCATTTATTATCATTTCCCTTATTACAGCAATTGTCGGGGGTATGGGTGTGTACGGCATCAGTCGGATTAAAGCTACGGAAGAAGATATGTACAATCGCCGCTTGGGCTCCATGGTCTATATCAACAATACAATTTCGAGCCTTTCCAACATCCGTATGGTTTCCCAGCACGCGGTGCTGAATGCAAAGGACAAAGATACCCTTGCGGCGGACAAACAGCAGTTTGATAAATACGAGCAGGTGTTCAAGACGAACAGTTCCGCGCTGACAAAGACCGTAAATTCTTCGGAGTGGAAACAAAAACTTCAATTGGCGCAGGATTCGTACAAAAACTATTTCGCGCCCAACATTCAGAAAATTTTTGATTCCGCTCAAACAGACGCCACTACTGCCAAATTGAACCTTGACTCCACCGCACAGATGGGCTCCAGCCTTTCTCAGCTTTACACGGATTATCTGGACTATCATATGAAAACCGCTGAAGATCAGGGTGCACAGGACGCCCGTATGGCAGTGGAATATAATATTCTTCTGATCGCGATTGCAGCCATTGGCGTCGTCGTTTCCGTAATTTTAGGGATACAGATTTCGCGCTCGATCAATAAGCCGATTCAAGAGTTGGAGCGGGTGGCCGATGATTTCGCTTACCGCGGGAAACTGGACACCGACATTACTTATCGTTCCGAAAATGAGTTGGGCCATTTGGCGGATTCTTTCCGCGCGGTATTCAGTATGCTGCAAAATATCATATTTGAAATTTCCGATAATCTGACCCGGATTTCGCAGAGCGATTTATCCATGAATGACATAAAGGATTATGAAGGTGATTTCGCTCCGATTCCAACTGCTATGAACACTATTATCGACAGTATGAACGAAATATTTACGGCTCTCCGCGTATCCGCCGAACAGGTTGGGAGCGGTTCATCCCAGATTTCAAACGGAGCACAGGAACTGGCGCAGGGTGCCGCTGAACAGGCAAGCGCCATAGAGGAGCTTTCCGCATCCATCGCGGAAGTTTCCGAAGGAGTAAAGGAAAACACCGAGCACGTCGTATCTATCGCGCAATATGTTGATGACGCCGCACATCATGTTGAAGACAGCAACCAGCAGATGCAGCAAATGCTGAATGCAATGAATGAGATTGACCTTTCTTCCAATGAAATCGGCAAAATCATAAAGGTCATTGACGATATCGCGTTCCAAACCAATATTCTTGCTCTGAACGCCGCCGTGGAGGCGGCACGTGCTGGCGAAGCCGGAAAGGGATTTGCCGTTGTTGCCGATGAAGTGCGCAATCTTGCCGGAAAATCAGCCGACGCTGCCAAGCAAACCACGCAGCTGATCGAAAGTTCCATCCGAAAGGTGAAGGACGGTACTATCATCGCGGACAGTACTGCGACAGCGCTGGCCGCCGTTGCGGAGCAAATGACCCGAATTGACGCGGTTGTGGGGCGCATCAAGCAGGCATCGATTACACAGTCGAATGCGGTCGTGCAGATTACGCAGGGAATTGACCAGGTATCCGCTGTTGTACAAACGAACTCCGCGACTGCGGAAGAAAGCGCGGCTGCAAGTGAGGAACTCTCCGCACAGGCTGAAATGCTGACACAGAAGGTAGAAAGCGTACAACTTAGAAGTACTGCCAAGCCATCCGACTTTTTGGAAGAATATCCGCAGGAAGAGACACAAACAGTTCCGGCTGATAATGAAGATATTTATCAGTTTTAATGTAAGGGCTGTTGCATAATGAATAAATATACCAATTGGGCCAAAAAATCGCCTGCGGGTCATCCCAGGGCCACAGGCAATTGTTCCATAAAGAAGGTGCTGCAAAATGAATTTTGATTCATTTTGCAGCACCTTCTTTATACACAAAAATAGCCTTTACATCTTTTAGTATTTATTAATTCATCTAATTAAATGATAAATTGCTAACAAATGTAAATTTGACATAATTTAGGTCGATAGTTATTCTAGGCAAACGATGATTAAGCTGTCAGACAATCAGCGGTTACCTAGCGGTGCAAACAGATTCAGACCTAACGTTTGAGGATTTGGCATTTCCTACAGGAACGTCAGGCAAACAAAAATGCGGTATAACACAGAAAGCATCCGGCTGCATTCGCTGTAACATCATTGAAACGATGCGAAATTTGAATTTGGAGAGGTAGAAAACATGAAAACAAAACATACGGGCAACAAAAAGGTATCCCAAACGCTTATAAAAGCGTTTGTTTGCGTATCAATTATCACAGCAATTGTCGGGGGAATCGGTATCTATGGAATTACAACCGTCAAGGCGGCGGAGGAAGATATGTACAGTCGGAGGCTGGTGTCAATGACATATTTAACCGATACAATGCGCAGTCTGGCATCTATTCAGGCTGTTTCGCGTGATATTATCGTTTTTTCCGATGATGCCGATACCTTAAAAACCGATCAGGATACCATGAAGAAATACGACGAAATGTACCGCAAAAACAGTGCCGCGCTGATTCAAACCATCACTTCAAAAGATTGGGCGGATAAGCTGAGAGCCGCAGAGAAATCCTATGAAAATGATTACTTTCCGAAAATGGAAGAGCTTTTTGAAAAAGTAAAAACAGACCCGGTTGGCGCAAAAGAAAATCTGCAGTCCACCCGGAATACAAATGTAACGATTGCAAAATCTTATTCTGATTTTATGGAATATCGAGTTAGCGTCGCAGCGCAGCAGAACGCCACCGATTCTCAAAAAGCGTTGGCGTTAAATATTGCAATGGTTGCTGTTTCCCTGCTTGGCTTTGTTTCTTCCATTGTGATCGGTCTCAGAATCGCCCGTTCCATCAAGACTCCGGTCGAAGAACTGGTCAACGTAGTGGATCAGTTCGCGAGCGACGGAAAACTGGATATGGAAATCAAATACCATTCCAACAATGAGTTCGGTCAGTTGGCGAATTCCTTACGTGCGGTTTTCATTATGATGCGAAATATGGTCACCGACGTCTCCGGCATACTGACAAAAATATCGGAAAACGATATTTCTATGGGCGATCTGAGAACTTACACAGGAGACTGGTTACCAATTTCTGTGGCAATTAATTCTATTGTCGACCAGCTCAATGTGAAATTTGCCAACTTCCAGACCGCTGCGGAGCAGGTCAGCAGCGGCTCAAATCAGATTGCAAGCGGAGCGCAGGAATTGGCGCAAGGCGCTACCGAACAGGCCAGTTCCCTTGAAGAGCTCAGTGCTTCCATTGCGGAAGTTTCAAATAAATCGAATGAGAATAGAGAAAACGTAAATACAGTTTCAAAATATATTGGAAACGCCGCGGAAGATGTGGAACACGGCAATCAGCAGATGCAAAGTATGCTGAGCGCCATGAAAGAAATTGAGTTCTCGTCCAACGAAATAAGCAAAATTATTAAAGTCATTGACGGTATCGCTTTTCAGACGAATATTCTCGCATTAAATGCCGCTGTGGAGGCCGCAAGAGCCGGTGAGGCCGGAAAGGGGTTTGCTGTTGTAGCCGATGAAGTGCGAAACCTTGCCAGCAAATCAGCCGATGCGGCAAAGCAGACGACACAGCTGATTCAAACATCGATTGATAAGGTGCAGGGCGGAACCGTCATTGTTGACAGCACCGCGAAAGCGTTGGAATCCATTGCGGCACACATGGTAAAAATCAATGCTTTTATTGACAAAATCGACGAGTCAAGCACAGAACAGGCAAATGCAATTAACGAGATTACATTGAGTGTGGAGCAGGTTTCCAGCGTGGTTCAAACAAACTCCGCAACCGCAGAAGAGAGTGCGGCAGCGAGCGAAGAGCTTTCCTCACAGGCCGACATGCTGAGCAGCGTGCTTTCCCTGACAAAGTTGCGGTCGGCAGACAAGCCGAACCCTGTTTCAGAGGATCTGGAATAATTACATGTAGGTATAAAATATTTTCCTGCAAACAGAAACTGCCCCGGAATTCATCCGAGGCAGTTTCTGTTTTGTATGTTGTAAAGAGAGGAAATCAGTCAAACACACCGGTGGAGAGGTAACGCTCGCCGGTATCGGGCAACAGAGCGACAATGACCTTACCCTTGTTTTCCGGACGTTTTGCAAGCTGTGTCGCCGCGAACGTAGCAGCACCGGAAGAAATGCCGACCAGCAGGCCTTCGGTTTTCGCAAGATTTTTTGTAGTTGCAAAAGCATCTTCATTCGCAACCGGAATGACTTCATCAAGAATACCGGTATTCAGAATGTCCGGAATAAAACCGGCGCCAATACCCTGAATTTTATGCGGGCCGGATTTTCCTTCGGAAATGACCGGGGAGGCGGCGGGTTCCACGCCAACAATCTTGACATTGGGATTATGCTGCTTCAGCACTTCGCCGACGCCGGTAATTGTTCCGCCTGTGCCGATTCCGGCAACAAAAATGTCAACCTTGCCGTCTGTATCCTTCAAAATCTCCTGCGCAGTGGTTGCACGGTGAATTGCCGGGTTAGCCGGGTTTACAAACTGACCGGGAATAAAGGAATTCGGAATTTCCTTTGAAAGTTCTTCCGCTTTGGCAATAGCGCCCTTCATTCCTTTGGCGCCTTCGGTCAAAACCAGTTCCGCGCCCAAAGCGGCGACCAGACGGCGGCGCTCAAGGCTCATGGTTTCGGGCATTGTCAAAATCAGGCGGTATCCTTTCGCGGCTGCAACGAAAGCAAGACCGACACCGGTGTTGCCGCTGGTAGGCTCAATGATCGTGGTATCCTTTGTAATCAGGCCTTTTTCCTCCGCATCCTTAATCAGCGCGTAGCCGACTCTGTCCTTTACGGAGGAAAGCGGGTTAAAGTACTCCAGTTTCGCGACTACTGTCGCGCCAAGGTCGTTTGCTTTTTCGTAGTTGGAGAGCTCGAGCAGCGGGGTATTTCCGATCAAATCCGTTAAATTCTTTGCAATTGCCATAATAGATCACTCCTGTTTATAATTTAAGACCATGCATACAGCACAGATTGACTTCGCAGAAAAGTACTTTGCGTTAACCGCTCCTAAAACAAAATCGGTAAATTCACCGGTCCACTTTAATATATACTATTCTTATATGCTTACTTTTGTTCTTGATGCTGATATTATAATGCAATTGCTGCCTGTTGTCAATAGGCTAATCGTTGCATTTTAGAAAATATTAAAAGCAAACAGTTACAAAAGCGGCAGAGTATCTTATATATGCATACTTGGGTTGAAAAATGAACGCCGATGCGTTACTATCAATATGCAAGATAAAAACACAGTTCCGGTCGGTAGTCCGGACGCGGCACAGCAGCCGTCAGTAACCTGCCTCCTAGGGTTGTCCATTCTTTGCAGTAAGGTTTTAGGAGGAAACACTATGGAATCGTCCACAGTAAGGATCACTGTCTATTTCGAAAAGCCGTTCTGGGTATGCGTTTATGAGCGTCAAACCAAAAATGGCCTGGAGGTCTGCAGAATCGTTTTCGGCGCTGAACCAAAGGAGTACGAGGTATACGACTTCCTTCTGCGGCACTGGAAAAATTTCCACTTCAGTCCGACGGTAACGAGCGGTTCGGTACCGGAACAAAAGCAAAATCCAAAACGGATGCAGCGGGAAATTCACAGCCAGCTTATATCACACGGAGTCGGTACAAAAGCACAGCAGGCGCTGAAGCTTCAGCGGGAACAAAATCAGCAGAGCGCCAAACAGTCCCGAAAAGAAAGACGAGAGCAGGAAAAGCAGTTTCAATTTGAACTGCACCGGCAAAAAAGAAAAGAGAAACATAGGGGCAGGTGAATCACCTGCCCCCGCGTTTTTTAGGAGTTCTGCGCCTGCACTGCCGTAATCGCGACCACGCCCACGATGTCCTTTGCGGAACAGCCGCGGGAAAGATCGTTCACCGGCTTTGCGATACCCTGCAAAATCGGCCCGTAGGCCGTTGCCTTGCCAAGCCGCTCCACCAGTTTGTAGGCGATGTTGCCGCAGTTCAGGTCGGGGAACACCAAAACATTGGCCTGACCGGCTACCTTACTTCCTTTTGCCTTCGCCTGCGCGATGCTGGGCACCAGCGCGGCGTCTGCCTGAAGCTCGCCGTCGAGCAGAAGTTCCGGCGCTTTTTCCTTTGCCAGCTTTGTCGCTTCAATCACCTTATCCACGATGGGGTCCTTGCCGCTGCCATAGGAAGAAAAGGACAGCATCGCAACCTTCGGCTCCGCCTGAACAAGAGACTGGAACGACTGCGCGGAAGCAATCGCGATTTCGGAAAGCTCCTCCGCTGTCGGATTGCGGTTCAGTCCGCAGTCCGCAAACACAAACACTCCGTTTTCACCGTATTCACAGTTCGGCACCGCCATCACAAAAAAGCTGGAAGCCGTTTTTACGCCCGGAGCGGTACGGATAATCTGCAAAGCGGGGCGAACTGTATCGGCAGTCGAATGCGCCGCGCCGGAAACCATTCCGTCGGCTTCCCCCATTTTGACCATCATGACCGCCCAGAAGACGTTGTCCTGCATGGTTTGTTCCGCCTGAACCGGCGTAACCCCTTTTACCTTGCGCAGTTCATAGAACGCGTTCACATACTCCTCACGCTGCGGCGCGGTACGGGGATTTACGATTTTTGCCTTGGAGAGGTCAAGGCCGCTGCCCAGTTTGCGAATTTCGTCCTCATTGCCGACCAGAATCAAGTCGGCAATATCCCTCTTTAAAATTTCATCCGCCGCCTGAAGCGTTCTGATATCGTCGCTTTCGGGCAGTACGATTGTTTTTTTCGACTGCTTTGCACGCGCAACCATATTTTCGAGAAAATCCATATCTATACTTCCTTTCTGTATGAAACATTATATCCAATTAAATCCATATCTAATATAGCATGTCAATGCCTGAAATACAACAGCAACCGGCTTCCTTCATCCGTATAAAGCATTCCCAAACCATGCGCGGATATGTTTTTGCATGAATCATAAAAAGGCATTGCAAAATGATTTTCATTCATTTTGCAATGCCTTTTTTTCTTATTCGATAACTACTTTTGTTCCCGCAGGAATATTGTCATAAATCCATTTCGCATTGTCAACGGCAAGGCGCACACAGCCGTGGGAAGCTTTTTCCCCCAGTTTCGCGGCTTCCTCCGGTTCGATTTTTTGATTTTTATCAAACGGCACGCTGTGGAAGAGGAATTCTCCCTGAAAACGCGTCCAGTAATACGCGCCTTCCTGGTATTTCTGGCTAAAAAAAGATTTGCCCTGCTGCTGCGTTTTAAATGTGCCGGTCGGCGTATCGTCCCCCGCCTTTCCGGTGGAACATATGTAATTTTGTACGACCCGGTCGCCGGCGTCATAAACCGTGACTTTTTGCTTTTCAATATCCACTTGAATCCACAAAGGCTTGTCCGCATCTTTCAGGCTGACAGTCTGAACGGTCTGTTCCTCTGGCTGTGAACCTGCAGAAGAATCAGGCTCGCTTTGCATTGAGGAAGCCGGCGCACTGGATGGTACCGCCGAAGAAACCGCACTCTCCGCACCGGATGCGCCGGATGACGCCGACTGCACCGAAACTGGCTGATTATTTGCAAAGGCTACTGCCCAATAAAAAAGCACCGCACCCGCAACAAGTACCAATGACGTAAAAATTAATTTCTTACTACGGGGGGATCTTTCTGAACGATCATTCAACTTCATGGTAAATCTTCTCCATTCGCTCGCTGTTCCTTACTTGAACCATCCAACCTTTGCAGCCGGCGTACAGCCTGTCCATTTTTAACAAAGAATTCAACTCTTCATATTTAACAGGTTTTTGGTAAAAACTGAAATCAATCATTTTTATAATATTATAGCATGTACTTTTTTTGAAATGATGAAATTCCTGTTAACTCGCAAATGATGTCGAAAAAATAATTAGTTGACAAGTCAACTAATCTTGAATATAATAAAAGACATCGCGCAAGAACAAGGACGGTGAATCTTATGGATCAAAAAAGATACCTCATTAAATACTGCAGCCGGATTATGCGGAGAACACATGCGCACCTCGACTTGGAGCTGAAGGATTTCGGCGTATCAAGCGGCTGCTACCCTTATCTGCTCGAACTGTCGGAGGAGGAAGGCATTAATCTGGACAAAATCAGCAGAAGACTGAATGTGGACAAGGCGTTTTCCACGCGCGCCATACAAAAGCTTTCCGATCAGGGATACATTGAAAAAGTTGCCGATCAGGCAGATTCGCGCGCATACCTCCTGTACTTAACAGAGTTGGGCAGAGCACAGGTGCCCGGAATCCTGGGCAAAATAAACAACTGGATTGACGAAATTACCGAAGGCCTGTCGGACGAAGAAAAAACCACCGTGGTTCGGCTGTTGGGCAAAATCGTGGAAAACACAGAGAGCAAAGGACTGAAATAAAAACATGGATTCAACTAAAACAAGAAAAAGCAGCAGATGGTATATCTTAATTATCACAGTAGTCGTTACCTTCATGTCCACGCTGGACAGCAGTATTGTGAACGTAGCACTGCCCTCCATGGCGGAATCGCTGAACGTTACCACCGGGCAGATCGCATGGGTGGTCAGCGCTTATCTGATCGTCATCTCTATCTTCATTCTTCCGTTCGGCCGCCTCGGCGACCTGAAAGGACAGGGAAAGATTTTCCGGATCGGGCTGCTCATTTTTACAATCGGTTCTTTTTTATGCGGGCTGACGCACTCCTTCCCCCTGCTGCTCGCCGCAAGAACGGTTCAGGCCATCGGCGCTTCCGCCACAATGGCAAATAATCAAGGCATTATTACCCGCGCGTTCCCACCCGAAGAACGTGGGCGCGCGCTTGGCATCAACGGCTCGTTCGTAGCGCTGGGCACCATGGTCGGGCCGTCGCTCGGCGGCTTTATCATCTCGTTTGCCAGCTGGGAATACCTGTTCTGGATTAACGTGCCAATCGGGCTGATCGCCTATTTTTTGAACCTGAAATTTTCCGACAAATCGGAGGAAAGCAGAAAAGAAAAGCTGGATATTCCCGGCGGTGTGCTTTTCGCTTTTGCCATTTCCCCACTGTTTGTTGCGCTGGAATACGGTCAGGATGTAGGGTATGCCAGTCCTGTAACACTGATCAGCATTGTGATCGCCGCGGTCTGTTTTACCGGTTTCTTTATTTGGGAACACAAAATAAAAACACCGCTTCTGGATTTGGATATTTTCCGTAATAAATGGTTTTCAGTCAGCATTTTCTGCGGATTTACGTCCTTTATCGCAATTTCCTGTTCCAACATTCTGCTGCCGTTTTACCTGCAGAACGTGTTAAAAATGTCCCCGGGAACCGCTGGCCTTTACATGACGATTTACCCGGTCATTCTCGCGGTAACCGCACCCGCGAGCGGCTACCTTTCGGACAAAGTCGGCTCGGAAACTCTCACCCTTGTTGGTCTTGCGCTGACTTCAGTCGGTCTGTTCCTGATGAGTTTGCTGAATGAAACACCCATTCTCTGGGTTATGTGCGTCTATATCGGCGTCATGTCACTGGGGAACGGACTTTTCCAGTCGCCGAACAATTCGCTCGTGATGTCCATGGTCCCCCGCGAAAAACTAGGAGTTGGCGGAAGCGTGAACGCACTGGTACGCAATATCGGACTGTCGATTGGCATTTCTGTCTCTACCGCAATCCTGTACGGTACCATGAGCGCAAAAATAGGCCGGCATGTGACCGGGTATGTTCCGGGGCGCAATGACGCCTTCATTTACGGAATGCGCCTGGCCTACATCGTCGCCGCCGTGATCTGCCTGAGCGGTGTCATCATGACGGGTATCCGCCTTGTCAGGCTAAAAAAAGAAAAGCACCTTAAGGCGGAATCTCCCGACACATAAGCGGCTGTCAGCGCCTGGGGCAGGGAGGAAGCATAATGCGCCCTTCCTCATACGGAATGATAAACACGGGCAGTCCGGTTGAATAAGGAGCAATATCATACTGCTGATAATAAATTGCAAGTCCCTCCGGCGTAAGGAAAAAGCTTTCAGGGTTAAAGTTTTCCGCTGTGAGCTGCTCATAGTTATCAAAATAGACATTGTTCCCCGCCTGAATTTGCGCGGCAATCTGCCGGTTAATGGTATGAATGATGAATTCGCGATAATTCAGGGAATACGGAAAGAGTTGGCGCAGCGTAAGCCTGCGCCCGGTGCGTACATTCCAGCTGCGCGAATCCCGCGTTGTGGAACCGTGTGCCCCGCCGGTGTACTGGTAACGGTCAAAATACACACTCAATGCACAGTTTTGGTTGTAAGTCACATTGTAAGCCATTTCCGCTTCAAAGGGCCGTACCGGAAAACCGTTTGCCACCGAATATTCATATTCCTTAACCGCCATGGAGTAAAGCTCACGCTCGCAGTACCGCCGGAACGCAAGCGCCTTTGCCCTGCAGAATGCGCTGATGGCGGCAACGGATGATGGATACTGCGCTGAGCGGAACTGCGGATAGCTGATTTTATACCGAAGAATCATGGTATCCTTATAGTACATTTCCCGCTCAATCATGTGATTTTCGACTTGAACTTCATAATACATTAAAATCCCTCCCGGTGCAGAATATGCCACAGCAGAAGTTTTTGACCGCATTTTTCATGGGGCTGTTGCGCAATGAGTAAGTACACCAACCGAGCAATTTGAGAACAGAACCTGCCGGCCGTTTGCAATCTCTTTTCTGTATCATGGCATATTATGCAGTAAAGGAGGGATGTAAATGCCTGCTTCCCGTTTTCCAGGATGGTTCTGGTGGTGGTTCCCATGGGGACCGCCAAGACCACCGAGGCCACCAAGGCCTCCGAGACCGCCGGAGCCACCAAGGCCTCCGAGACCACCGAGGCCTCCGAGACCGCCGGAGCCACCAAGACCACCAAGACCACCGAGGCCTCCGATTCAGCCTATGCCGCCGCGGCAATATTAAATTCAGCCTAAGTAAACGATGATGAAGCCGTCAGATAATCAGCGGTTACTTTGTGCTTGCGCTTTCCCCCGCTGCGATTGAAACTTCATGATTGTATTTGCATATTATGAAGGAGAATCACCCCAAAAGCGGAGTGGAGGTCTTTCAGTTGAAAATTCACAAATGTTCCGAAGAGGGTGAAAATCCAACGATTGTTTGGATCACACAGAAGGCAATGGCAGGCAAAAACGCGCCGGAAAAATCATCGTCCGCCTCAAGCGGGGAATATCCCGCGCTGCCGATTTTCCGTTACAAGAATGAACACATTTTCCCGAATTTCTGCAATGTGAGGAAAATCTGATTTGCGGCGATTTTCCATCATACCTGACAAATTTTCACCGGCCTTCTCACCCTTTATCAAATTATAAACCGACAAAGCCGCCATAGAACGGGAGTTCCCGTTCTATGGCGGCTTTTCATTAAGCAGAGTTAGTTAGGGCTTGTTTGTAAAATAGTAAATATCGTGCGAATCTACTAATATACCAGCATAGAATAGTGCAATCGAGTGAATATGCTAAGAGTTTGGATAGAAAAACCGGAATAAAAACTTACATATATGGGTTTTATTCCGTTGTTTTT
>JAEZGM010000015.1 GCA_023416955.1 Bacillota bacterium
GCCGTAGGCGGGGAGGAAGGTCCATATTACTTCGGTCTACCTTTTAATGGAATATTAGTATTATGAAAGAGTTATCGAAAATTATTGCTTCCAGCTTTGATACAGCGCGGCGATTACTTCCTCAATCGGCGCTTTTTGAATTTCAACATTGCGTACGCCTTCCATTCCTGAAATTTCGGTGAGAATACGTTGAATCGGAACGCGCTCTGCGTCGTAAGCGTAGTCGTGCTGGTCGACGTTGGAGGACAGATGCTGAAGCTGCTGAAAGATATGCGGCTCGGAAGAGGACGTTGTAATGCGGATACGCCCCAAACTCCCCTGTACCGCGCGCAGCTGGTCGAAGTCGCCGTCAAAGGCAATTTTGCCGCCGGAAAGAAGCGTAATCCGGTTTGCCATTTGCTCCAGATCGTCCATGTCGTGGCTTGTAACCACAATGGTGGTACCGCGTTCCTGGTTCAGACGCTTCAGAAAATCAATCATCTGCCGCTTTGCCAGTACGTCAAGCCCCAGCGTCGGTTCGTCCAGAAAAATGACCTCAGGGTTGTGCAGCAGCATCATGCCGAGGTCGGCGCGCATACGCTGCCCAAGGCTCAGCTCGCGGGAAAAGGTGTGCAGCAGCTCGCCAAGGTCGAGCAGCTCCGTGACCATGCGCAGGTTTTCTTCGTAAATATCCTGTGGAATGTTCCACACGGCGCGCTTCCACTCATAGCTGGTGATCACCGGGTGATCCCACCACAGCTCAGTGCGCTGACCGAACACAATCCCGATGCGGCTCATCAGCTTCGTGCGCTCCTTTGCAGGGTCGAGCCCCAGAACGGAGACTTTGCCGCGTGACGGCTGAAGAATGCCGCACAGGATTTTGATGGTCGTACTTTTTCCCGCTCCGTTCGCCCCGGCATAGGCGACAAACTCGCCCTTATTCACACGCAGCGAAATATTATCGAGCGCGGTCACAACGCGCTTTTCGGGTTTTACCATGTTTTTTACAATATCTTTTATTTTACCGGTTCTTTGCCATTGCTCGTATTGCTTGGTGACGTTATCGATGACCAAAGCCGGTGTATCTGTTTGAACCATATTTTTCATAATGATGCAGTCCTTTTCTGAATATTAGTGCAGCTGCCGCGAACCAAATCAGCGCGGCGGCAAAGGCGATTGCCGAGGAAACCCCGACGGGACTTTCAAGAAGAAAGCCGGACGGTGCCCAGGCGGCCAGCCCGACCGGAACAACGGTGCAGAACGCCAGCGCACCCCGCGCGGAAAACCCGGCCAGCGGGTAGTTTTTTGTTTCGGCGAATAGCTCGTGAATTTTCATGGCAATTTCTTCCGCTGCGACCGGGGCGTAAAACGCGCCGCAGGAAAACACGAATACGACGGATAAAATTACTGCCGTTGAAAGCAGCAGGCTGCCGATTAAAGCGAGAAGCCAAAGCGGCGTGACCGGAAGCGCGAGTCGGCTTACAGCCGCCGCGGTCATGACAGCCCCGTAAATGAATTTGCTGCTGCCGGAAAACGGGATAAATCCCCCCGTTATCATTTGAACCCACAGCGGCACGGGCTGAATCAGCATATGGTCGAGCTGCCCGCGCCCGATAATGCGGCTGATGTAAGCGACGTTGCTCCCGCCGAAAAACAGCAGCAGGATTCCGTCCGTCAGCAGCGCGTAACCGCACAGGAACAGCATTTCGTCAAACGTAAAGCCGCCCAGCCCGCCAAAACGGCGGCTCAACAGCAGCACCGCGCTGACGGAAGCCAGCGCGCCGACCGTGTCGGAAAAAACCTGAATCAGGAAGTAGCGCAAATCGCGCAGCATCCACAGTAAATCCATTTTTGCCTGCTGCTTCCACAGGCGGAAAATCATTTGAATCGTTTTTGGCATGGCGGCTCCTCCCGATCATAGGTAATAGGCAGATTTATCATATTTATTATTAACCTCCGAATGAAATCATTTTCTCCTGTGACTTATGAAAAAACCAAATGCAGAAAGGCCACAGGACGATATTCCAGAAAACGGCGAGCAAAATCAAGCGCAGCGGTTCCCCACAGCCGACGTAAATAGTCAGCGGCGCGCCGGCAAGCGAGCCGAACGGCAAAAGCTCCAAAACGGAGCCGACCGCCTTCGGCAGCAGGGAGAAAGGAATCAGCGAGCCGGAGAGCAGCGCAGTAAGGGCTTCGCGAACAGCCAGCGCAGCCCAACAGCCGTTTTTCATCCTCATGGAAATACCGGCGAAAATCAGATCGACGGCAAAGCCGAGAAAGATGGAAAGCAGCAGGCTGACAGCGAACAACAAACCATCCGACGGACTTGCCGGCAGCAGCCGAATTCCAAGCAGAGGGGAAAGCAGGCAGAGCGGCAGGCTGAAAAACAGCAGGGAAGGAATCCATTTTCCCACCGTTTCCGCCGCCAGCGTGCCGAGTACGGGAACGGGCCGTGTGAAACGGCCGATGATGGAGCCTTCCCAGAGCGCGGTGGTTGCCGGGGTGAAAATGTACAGCTGCTCACTCAATACAGAGGACAGCAGGGTATACGTCAGCATCTGGGGAAGCGAAAGCTCCGCGCCGGAAGGCAAGGAGCGAAAGATGGAGATCATCACGAACAAGCGCACCATGCGCACGGCATAACCGGTGAATACAACCAGAAAATTGCCGTCAAACAGCTGTGTTGCGCAAAGCTTTATTGTTGCGGTATATTTTTTTAAAGGATTTATTTTATCGTAAACCATACGGTTACCTCCTGAAAATGGGCATAAAAATACCCGGGAAGCGGCAGAGCCACTCTCCGGGTTTCAAATACAGTCCGATTTCAGCGGTAAAATCCGCTTAATTGAACAATCCGAACGGGGAAAGATGAACACGCTGCCGCGCGGTATTTTTCTGTAAAAGGGCAGAATTAGACACGGAACGGCCAATTTTACCCGAAACGACAGCGATTTCACCGATGTTCATCCAGATTAATCCATTCTTAAATGCGGTACGGTTCATGCTTTCACCTCCTAAATTCTGTAATATTAATCTTAGTATATGGAATTTCCTGCGGTTTGTCAAGAAAAAGTATTTCAAGGGAGGGCTCCAAAAAATCCTCCTGTACCCCCATCCCCAAGATAACCGCTGATGATCTGATGACTTAATCATCGTTTACCGAGGGGATACTGGTAGAGTTGGCTCTGTGGTTTTCATAGACAAAAGGGCGGAAGCTATTTTAGTTACTATTATTTTCAAAATGATAAAACTGAAGTGTTTTGTCGTAAAAAGTAATTGCAGTCGCGCTGATTTCAGGGGGAACTGCGACGGCTTTTTTCCTTGACAGGCAAGGCCGGAAAGCCTATACTTTTCATAGGATTTAACGAAATAAATCAATTAAATACATGATAAAGGAGCAGTGTAAACATGATGAATGTCAATGAGAATTTGGCTCTGCTACGCGGTAAAATGAAAGAAGCCGGTGTGCAGGCTTATATTATCCCTTCTTCCGACCCGCACATGAGCGAGTATCTTCCCACACATTGGGAAGCCAGAAGCTATTTTTCCGGATTTAACGGCTCAGCAGGAACCTTGGTCGTTACCGAACAGGAAAGCGGCCTTTGGACGGACGGCCGCTATTTTATACAGGCCTCCCATCAGCTGGAGGGCAGTGAAATTACCCTTTACCGCATGGGCGTGAAGGGCGTGCCGACCTATATAGAGTTTATCAACGAGAAGCTCAGCCAAGGGGAGGTCGTCGGTTTTGACGGCAAGCTGCTTTCCGCCGCTACAGTACGGCAGATGGAGAAAACCTTCGGCGAAAAGGAACTGCGCTGCAAATCGGCCGACCTAATTGAAAATATCTGGGAAAACCGCCCGGCTGTTCCGGCAACGAGTGTCTTTGTTCACGATATGAAATATGCCGGATATACCGCTAAAGAGAAGCTGGAACAGGTACGCGCGGAGTTGAAAAAGCAGAAGGCGGACGCGGAATTGTTTACCCGTCTTGACTGTGTGGCGTGGCTGATGAACATTCGCGCGGACGATATTGCCTATAATCCGTACGCGATTTCCTATGCGATTGTGTACCCCGATTCCGCGGTACTGTTTATCAACACAAAGCGGGTTTCGCCGGAAGCAATGGCTTACCTGAACGAAAACGGCGTTACAGTAAAGGAATATGAGGATATTGATGCAGAACTGAAAGACATCGGTAATAAATTGACTATGCTGGTGGATTTGGGCAGCACCAACTACGAGTTGTACTCCATTCTGAAAGAAAATGCCAATGTGACGGTGCTGGAGGGCAGTGATACGGTCATTGACCTTAAAGGCGTCAAAAATGAGACGGAAATTCAGAATATTAAAAAAGCGCATGTTCTGGACGGACTCGCGCTGGTTGAATTCTGCGTCTGGCTGGAGGAAGAACTGGAAGCCGGGCACAAGGTAACGGAATGTGATGTCAGCGACAAGCTGAAAGAATTCCGCGGAAAGCAGCCGGGCAACATGGGCGAGAGTTTCGGCACCATAGCCGCTTACGGCGCGAATGCCGCCATGATGCACTACAGCCCGGTCAAGGAGTCCTGCAGCACGCTCGAAAGGAAGGGATTCCTGCTGGTGGATTCCGGCGGGCAGTATCTGGAGGGTACGACCGATATTACCCGCACATTCGTGCTTGGCCCGCTTACCCGTGAGGAGCAGGAGCATTATACCTATGTGCTGAAATCCCATATTAACCTTGCCTCCGCTGTATTTCTGGAGGGCTGCACCGGCGGCAATCTTGATATTCTCAGCCGTCAGCAGGTTTGGAAGCACGGCATTGACTACCGCTGCGGCACGGGTCACGGCGTCGGCATGTACTCCGGTGTACATGAAGGCCCCCAGGGCGTCGGAGTCAGAAATAAAGTCGCGTTTAAAGTGGGTATGACGGTCACGGATGAACCGGGTATTTACGAGGAAGGCAAGCACGGCATCCGCACGGAAAATATCCTTCTGGTCACCAAATTTACCGAAAACGAGTACGGTCAGTTCCTGAATTTTGAACCGGTCACCTATTTTCCGATCGATACGGCGGGGATCCTTACCGAATTGATGACGGACGAAGAAATCGAATGGCTGAACAGCTATCATCAACTGGTGCGCGAAAAGCTTGCGCCGTCTTTAAGCGGAAAGCAGCTTGACTGGCTGAATCAGCATACACAGCCTATTTCTAAGTAACCGCTGATTATCTGATGATTTGATCATCATTTGCTTAAATAAAATCAAACAACATAAAATCCGCGTCCGAATCCGGGCGCGGATTTTATATTGGAATAAAAACTTGCGTTTATGGGTTTTATTCCGTCGTTTTTCTTTTTACAAACAAGACCTTGGAAATTGCATCAAAATCGGTAATTATGCCAAGTATAACCATAAGGCTACAGTTGAAATTCTTCCGCGTCGTGTTTTCTGAGCGGAGGAAAAGTCTCCGGAGTTCGCTTCAAGGGGTCATAAACAAAATGGGGGCAGGTTCCATCCTCCTTCAAGTCCAGATGCAGGCGGCAGAACGCAGTGTCTTCGCCCATTTTGCTGTTGGTACAGTAATCGCATCGAACCTCAATGTGATCGCCGAACAATGGCTCTTTCTTTTTCCGAAACATGCTCTCAACCCCCAGTTTTTCATACTCCGCGCGAAATATCTTATTGATATTATAGCATCAATTATTAATGGTTTCCAGTTTTTTACTGGAAATGCTGTATATAAATGTGGCGCACAGCGCAAGGAGTGCAGCCGCTGCGGGAACAGAACCAGAAAAATTGGGAACCAGTATGGCGGTGGTATTGCTGAACGTTTCCTGAGCGGAGGGGAAAGCGCCCTCCATTGCCCGGGTAATCAGCGCCGCCAGTATACCGTGCAGCACGCGAAACAGCAAAAACTGCGGCAGTCTGACCGGTATTTTTTCTACGGAGGAAAGTACCTGGCAGTGAACGCAAAGACCGCCCCAGCCGATGATGAACGAAACCGCCCACAGCGGAAGCTGCAGCTTCGCAAAATCAGAGCAGCCTCCCGTGACCTCCAGCAGCCCCGAAAGTGCCGCGGACCAACCGGGGCTTTTTACCCAGATGCGCAGCAGGCTGAGCCCCGCCGCAAATAAAATCACAAAGCTGCACATGCTGAGCATGGAACGCGCCGCGTCGGCGGCGGAAACAATCAGCGCGCTTGTCGTGCGCATAGCAGCTGCCTTTTTCGGTTGTATTTTTGTTTTCGGCTGTTTGCCCGCGGTCAGCCCGCTGATTAACCCCAGCACGACAGAAGCCAGAATCTGCGAAGCAAAGAGGATATAGCCGGACTGCCTGTTTTTCAAAAATCCAGCCCCTACCGCGCTGATCACAAAGGCAGGGCCGGAATTCACACAGAAACAGAGCATACGCGCCGCCTGCTCTCCGGTGACGGAACCCGCTTCGTAAAGCGCCGCGACGCTGCGCCCGCCGGTCGGGTAGCCGCCGATCATACTCATCAGCACAGCGGTGGCCGCGCTGCCGGGTAGTTTGAGCAAGGCGCGTGACGGCGCTTCGAATACCCGGCCGATGGCGTCGGAAAGACCGCTTTTTACCAGAAAAACAGCCAGTACCATAAACGGGTACAGTGACGGCACTAAAATCTGCAGGCAGTACCCGATTCCGTTCTGTGCCCCTGCGGCTGCCTGTGCCGGAAAGATCAGCAGTGCGCTGGCGGCGGCGAAGGTTGCGGTAAGCAGCAGAGTCTGCTTTATTTTCATTGTATCACCCCGCTCATATATATGTTGTCCCGCGGATATTTAAGACTGCTCGCGCATAGGCTTAATGGGGAACTATCGAATCTATGAATTTGAGAACCTGTTCTCATAAGAGAAGAGTGTCATAGCAACGAGGCACGGCGGAAAAATTACCGTCGATATGACATTGTAAGCTATGAGAACGGGTTCTGAGTTGGGCAGGGATGAAATTTGAGCAGAGTAAGAAGGGAATTCGGGCTCGCCGCAGAGGCTGCCATGCCGACCCATATTGAGCTGAAGGGGAACAGGGAAGCGGTGGTGGAGGGCTGCTCCGGCGTATTGGAATATGATACCGGTGTGGTTCGCGTAAGAGCGGGAAAACTAACCGTGCGCTTTTCCGGCCGGGGGCTTGTCATTCAATGCCTTACCACAGACTCCCTTGTGGTGACCGGATTCATTACGGGAATCGAGTTTTTGACTTGAGGTGATTGCATGTTTTCCTTGTCGCTTACGCGGTGGTTGATGGGATACGTTCGGTTTGCGGTAATCGGCGGCAGTTTGGAACGGTTTTTAAATCAGTGCGCGCGTTCGGGTATCTACTTGTGGGACATCAGCAGCGGCACGGCGTGGGCGGCGTGCGTGCCTGCGGGGAGATACCGTTCCCTGCACCGCTGCGCGCGCCGCGCGGGCTGCCGATTGAAGGTGAGTGAGCGCCACGGCCTTCCGTTTGCCACAAAAGGAATACGGAAGCGGCGGGGACTGGTCGCGGGCGGCGTGGTGTTTGCCAGTGTGCTGATTGCGCTTTCCATGCACGTCTGGTCGTTTGAAGTCGTCGGCAACACGACGATTCCCACGGCGGATATCACGACGGAATTGGCAACTGTCGGCATGGCCCCCGGAGCACTCAAACGTGATTTGCATCCCGCGGAAATCCAGCATGTGCTCATGCTGAAATTTCCGCAAATCAGCTGGATGAGCGTCAACACACGCGGCTGCACTGCGGAAATCCGACTGGAGGAAAAAACGGAGAAACCGCCGATTGAAACAAAGGATACCCGTCCCTGCAACATTAAGGCAGCGTTTACGGGGCAGATTGTGTCGCTTGAGGTTTACGCGGGAAAGCCGCTGGTAAAAGAGGGCGACGCCGTTGTGCAGGGGCAGCTCCTCGTCAGCGGCACCGTGGAAAACGAAGCGGGCGAAACATCTTTGAAACGCGCCTCCGCCCGAGTTTTTGCCGAAACTACCCGTTCCATGACGGTTGAAGTTCCGCTGCGGCAGTCGGTCGAAAAAGCGACGGGAAACGCAGTTGTGAGGCGAAGCCTGAATTTCATGGGTGTGCGTATTCCGCTGACGTTTACTTCAAAGCCGAGCGGTAATTACAGCCCGGAAGTTTCGTTTACGAAAGTCCGGCTCATGAATACAGTGCTTCCTTTGTCTGTATACGAAGAAAACTGGGTGGAGCACAAAACGGCGGAAATCCTCCTGACAAAACAGCAAGCGCTTGCACAGGCGGAGCAAATGATGCTTGAGAAACAGAACACGGAATTGAAGGATGCCAAAATTCTTTCTTCCAGTACGGCCGACGAGATGGATGATTCCCGTCTGATCTATACCGTCATGGCGAAATGCAGGGAAAATATCGCGCAGGAATCGGAAATCATCATAAATTGAGCCGATTTTTTGTCACTAATTATTGGTGACGAAATTGAAAAAATATGCTATAATAAATGTAATTTACCGTGGGAAATCATACTCTCATACGGTAATAAAATCTAAAGGTGATGGAATGCTCGAACAAAGGATTAACATCGACCGTATGGAACAGGCGGTCGCTCTTTTCGGCAGCTTCGATGAAAATATAAAACTGGTGGAAAAAGAATACCACGTCAGCATTGTGGGGCGCGGAAGCGAAATAAAAGTTTCCGGCGAACCGGAGCAGGTCGCAATGGCGGTGCGCGCGATTGAGAGCCTGCTTACTTTGATTAATCACGGGGAAGCGCTCAGCGAGCAGAATGTGCGTTACAGCATGTCTCTTGTCAACGAAGGAAACGGCGACAAGGTCGAGGCGCTCGCCGGGGACTGCATCTGCATTACTTCGAAAGGCAAGCCCGTAAAGGCAAAAACGCTGGGTCAAAAGAAATACTGCACTGCGATTCAGCAGAACACCATCACGTTCGGTGTCGGCCCGGCGGGTACCGGAAAGACGTATCTGGCGGTGGCGCTGGCTGTGACTGCGTTCCGCGCGCAGGAGGTTAACCGCATTATTCTGACCCGCCCCGCGGTGGAAGCGGGGGAAAAGCTGGGTTTTCTGCCCGGCGATTTGCAGCAGAAGGTCGACCCGTACCTGCGCCCGCTGTACGACGCGCTGTTTGATATGCTGGGTGCCGAAACCTACCAGCGCTATGTGGAGCGAGGCAATATTGAGGTCGCGCCGCTTGCCTATATGCGCGGGCGCACACTGGACGACAGCTTTATCATTTTAGACGAGGCGCAGAATACCACGCCGGAGCAGATGAAAATGTTTTTGACCCGGTTGGGATTCAACTCAAAAATGGTGATTACCGGCGATATTACGCAGATTGACCTTCCCGACGGGCGTCGTTCCGGTTTAAAGGACGCGACCCGAATTCTGCGCGGCGTCGATGATATTGCCCAGATCAGGTTTACCGAAAAAGATGTAGTGCGCCACAGGCTGGTGCAGGATATCATAAAAGCTTATGAAAAAAATGAGGAGGCAGGGCGTTAATAATGGAAAAAATAAGAGTCATCATTGATAACAAGCAAAAGGAAGTAAAAATCCCGACAGGGCTGCGCATGCTGGTGCGCCGCTGCTGCAATGCGGTGTTACGAATGGAAGAATTCCCGGATCCCGCTGAAATCAGCGTTACCTTCGTCAATAACGATCAGATTCAGGAGCTTAATAAACAATACCGTAATAAAGATATTTCAACAGACGTTCTTTCGTTCCCGATGGGGGAAAACGGTGTTTATGACGAGAATCACGCAACCGGAGCAAAAATCCTGGGCGATATCGTGATTTCCATGGAAAAAGCGGTCGATCAGGCCGAGCGCTACGGCCACAGCCTGGAGCGCGAAGTAGGCTACCTGACGGCGCATTCAATGCTGCATCTGCTCGGCTATGACCATGAGCAAGGCGGCATGGAACGGGTGCATATGCGTGAAAAAGAGGAACAGGTCATGACACAGCTTGGACTGCCGAGTACAAGCAGTTATGTGCTTGACGAGGACGAGGAATAAATCTTGCGGTTTTTAAAAAGCTTCCGGTACGCTTTCCGGGGTATTATATACTGCATCAACAATGAGCGCAATATGAGAATTCATATGGTCGCTGCGGTCTATGTCCTGATTTTTTCAGCGTTTTTCGAACTGTCCGGTGAAGGGTACGCCGTGCTTTTTTTGACGATTGCAGGCGTGATGACGGCGGAAATGTTCAATACCGTGGCTGAGGAGCTTTGCGATCTGGACGCGGCCAGTTTTCACCCCGTCGTTCGGATCATCAAGGATATGGCAGCCGGCGCTGTATTAATCTGTGCTCTTTTTTCCATTGCTGTCGGTATTAGCCTTTTTTGGCAGCCGATGAAATTCGCCGGAATTTTGCAGTTCTTCACAGCGCATTTACCGCTGCTGATCCTGCTTGTACTTTCCATTGCCGCAAGCGTGGTTTTTATCGCGGTGGGGCCGACCCGAATCCGCGATTATTTTCACAGGAAGAGAAACAGACAGTCACTGATTGACTCCATGTCAAATAAAGGAGAATGAATTTGCCGGAAATCGAAAATCAAAAATCCGCGTTTATCGCGATTGTAGGCAGGCCGAATGTTGGAAAATCATCGCTTTTAAACGCGATGCTCGGGCAGAAGGTCGCGATTGTGTCGGACAAACCGCAGACGACGCGCACCCGCATTATGGGAGTGCTGACCCGCGAGGAAAATCAGCTGGTGTTTATCGACACGCCGGGTCTTTTAAAGCCGCACAACCGCTTGGGTGAATACATGGTGCGCTCCGTAACGGAATCCGTCGCGGGCGTGGACGCGTGCCTGCTGGTGGTTGAGGCGGGCAAGCACACTTCCCCTGCGGATTTGGAGCTGATCGAAAAATTCAAGTCGCTTTCGCTGCCGGTTGTTCTCGCCATCAATAAAATTGACTTGCTTCCTGACAAAACCGTATTAATGGGCCAGATTGCCCAGCTTGCGGCGCTGTATCCGTTTGAAGCTATCGTGCCTGTTTCGGCGCTGGACGGCAACGGCAAGGGGGACTTGACCCTTGAACTGGAAAAGCTGGCGATGCCGGGCGGACATTTCTTTGAGGAAGATACCCTGACGGACCAGTCGGAACGTACACTTGCGGGTGAAATTGTGCGGGAAAAAATTCTGCGCCTTTGCAGTAAGGAAGTGCCGCACGGCATCGCTGTGGTCGTCGAAAAGATGCGCGAGCGCGAAAGCGGCGGCATCACAGATATCGACGCGACCATTTACTGTGAGAGGGATACGCATAAAGGAATTATCATCGGAAAAAACGGCGCGATGCTGAAAAGAATCGGTACGTTTGCCCGTTCCGATATGGAGCGCTTTTTTGACTGCAAAATTAATTTGCAGCTTTGGGTGAAGGTGAAAGAGGATTGGCGCAACCGCCCGGAGCTGTTGCACAGCTTCGGCTTCGACAAAACGGATTTTGACCTGTAAGCCGTGGGTTATCTTATTTTGACGATCCTTCGAAGTGAGCGAAGCAGGTTGATTCCGCTTTTAAAAGCACATTTTTCTTGAGAATGATGTCATATTATGGTGATAATTCATTTATTTACCGCTCATAAACCCTTTTTAACGGCAAATACTGTAATCAGCACGTTAAAAAGGGAGTGGAGAGAATGGATGAAAAAACCGCTTGGAACTGCTTTGAACATACAGGAAATGTGATGGATTATTTGATTTACAGCCAGTGTAAGCACAGGGAAGAGGAATTGCAGACACGGGAGGTTCCCGATGCAGATAGAGACCGAGGGTCTGGTGATCACGGAGCAGTCAGTGGGTGAGAGTGACCGCCTGGTAACCATTTTAACGCGGCAGGAAGGCGTATTACGCGCGTTTGCCAAAAAAGCAAACAAGCTGAAAAGCAGCAAGCTGTCGGCAACGCAGCTTTTCAGCTATTCCCGCTTTACTATTTTTAAGGGGCGGGACAAATACATAATTGACGAAGCACAGCCGATTGAGGTATTTTTTGACCTTCGGCGCGACATTGAGCGCCTTTCCCTTGCCCAGTACTTTTGCGAGCTGGCAGCAGCGCTGGCCCCGCGCGAAGCCGAGGCCGGGGATTTTTTGCGTTTAATGCTGAATTCGTTTCATTTTCTGTCCAAGGGCAGCCGCTCGAACCTGATGCTGAAAGCGGTGTCGGAAATGCGCATGCTGTCGCTTTCCGGATATATGCCCAATTTGATCTGCTGCGCCGATTGTTCCTGTTATGAAGCCAATAAAATGTTTTTCCTCCCGCGCAGCGGTGTCATTTACTGCGGCGATTGTTTTCGGCCGGGTGCGGAACCGGCGATCGCACTTACCCGCGGCGCGCTGACCGGTTTGCGCCACACGATTTACGCTGAATTCGACAAGCTGTTTTCATTCAGCCTTTCTCCGCGCGGACTGCATGAGATGGGGCTTGCCAGTGAACAGTATGTACTGAGCACGCTGCAGCGCGGCTTTAAAACGCTGGATTTTTACCATCAGATCGCGCAGTTTGAAGTTCCAAAAACGGAGGAAACGCAATGAACGCAATGGAGCAGAATATAAAGAATTATTTTGCCTCATGGCTTGCGAAAGACGCTTCGGTACTTTCACAGGTCTTTGCCGAGGACGCCGTTTATTATGAATCCTACGGGCCTGCTTATCAGGGCTTGGGCGAAATTAGACGCTGGTTTGACGATTGGAACCGGCGGGGTACCGTGCTGAAATGGGATATTTATGAAACGATACAGCAGGGAGATGCGCTCATTTGCAAGTGGTATTTCGAGTGCGATTGCGAAGGCACAGTCGGCGGATTTGACGGCGTTTCCTGGGTTTTGTATGACTATGAGGGGAAGATAAGGGAATTGAGGGAGTATGCCGCCAAACTGCCGTACGTTTTCCCCTATTCGAAGCAGGCTGAGGAGCCTTTGCTTTTTCGCAGAGCGGGAAGCAGCGATCTTCTAAAAATCAATTCTATGTTTCAAAGTGCGCTAAATCATCTGCGGGAGCAGGGAATTGATCAGTGGGACGAGGTTTATCCTGACAGTGACGTACTCGCGCAGGACATTGCGGAGCATAGCATGTATGTGGTATTGAGAGAAGATGCGATTATCTCTGCCGTCACACTGAACGAGGAACAGCCGCCGGAGTATGAAACCGTCGGCTGGCGTATTCAGGGTGGGAAAATAGCTGTAATACACCGCCTTTGTGTAAACGCAGAGGAGCAGGGGAAAGGCTATGGCAAGCACACCGTGCTGCTCGCGGAGCAGGAACTTCGGAAGCAGGGCTTTTCCCGTATTCGTTTGGACGCATTTACACTGAATTCGTATTCAAACCGGCTGTATGAAACTCTCGGCTATCAAAAAGCAGGTACAGTGCAGTTCCGCAAGGGTGCGTTCTATTGCTACGAAAAGAGCTTATAACGGCAATATGGAATAAAGATCAGTTATTGATTCATTAACAAGGTTCGAAAACACATGGAGTACCTATGAAAAAACAATCTTTACCGCGCAGAATCCTGCTCATGGGAGCGGCTGCCGTATTCACCCTGTTTCCGGAAAATTATCTGCTTTCCGTCTCAGAGTATCAGGTACGTTCGGAAAAAATACCGCGTGCTTTCGACGGGTACCGAATCTGCCAGCTTTCCGATTTGCACAGTAAAAGTTATGGCAAAGAAAATTGCAGGCTGCTCCGTAAAATCGAAGAGTCGCATCCCAATCTGCTCGTACTGACCGGCGATATGGTGACCAGAACAGATACCGACCACCACGTGTTTCTGAATTTAGCGGAAAAGCTGGCCGAAAAGTATCGGGTCTATTATATTGTGGGCAATCATGAACAGGAAATGGGGCGCTCCGATTTGAGCGCCTACCTTGCACAGATCAGGAAACTTGGAATCCGTATTCTGGATAATGAAAAAGTGGAGCTTGAGCGGGGCGGCGATCATATTGCCCTTTACGGAATGTGGTTTTCGCTGAAATATTATAAAGAATCGAAACAGATTACCCGCCATGAAGAATTCGGCCGCAGGCAGATGCAAAGGACAATGGGCGAGTACGACCCTTCGCACTATGGCATCCTTTTGACGCACGATCCGCTCCGCTTTCCGGTTTATGCCGGCTGGGGCGCCGACCTGACGCTTTGCGGGCATGTGCACGGCGGAATGATCCGGTTGCCGTTCGGGGTCGGGCTGCTGTCGCCTGAACGCCGGTTTTTTCCGAAGTATAGCGGCGGGGTTTATGAATTGGACGGGAAGAAAATGATTGTCAGCAGGGGCCTTGGCAGCGGTACTTTCGGCGCGCGTATTCATAATGTGCCGGAAATTGTGAACATTACGCTGCGTACCGGCCAAACAGACGGTTAATATCGCGGTTATATAGTCAGTTAATTTGAAAACAGAACCAATCTCCATTTTCTCGGGTGTTTTTTGAAGTTAACTGACTATAGATATAGATTATTGAAATATTCTTTGTTCATTCAGAAAGGAATGTAAGATGGCAACACAGGAAAATCAAAGGCACATACGGGCGCTTGAGCTCGATAAAATACTAAAGCTGCTTGCGGCAGAAACGGCCTGTGACGATGCGGCAGAGCTTGCGCTGAACTTGTCACCCTCTTCGTCGCTTTCCGAAGTGCAGCGGCTGCTCGGTGAAACCGATGAAGCACACAGGTTGATGGCGCGTTTCGGCTCGCCGTCCTTCGGCGGACTTACCAACATTACAAACTCCTTGCGCCGCGCAGAAGCGGGCGGAACGCTGAATATGGCGGAGCTGCTCCGTGTGGCAGGCGTGCTGCGCTCATTGCGGAGCATTGTCAGCTGGCGCTCAAAGAGCGAGGGCGTGAAAAGCACGTTGGACTGGCGTTTCGATTCCCTTTCTCCCAATAAATATTTGGAAGACAAGATCAGCAATGCCATATTGTCTGAGGATGAAATGGCCGACAGCGCGTCACCCGACTTGGCAAATATCCGCCGTAAAATTCGGGCTGCTTCGTCCCGCGCGCGGGAGCAGCTTGACAAAATGATTCGTTCGCCGCTCTATCAGAAATATTTGCAGGATCCGATTGTCACGATGCGCGACGGCCGCTTTGTCGTGCCCGTGAAGGCAGAGCACCGCTCTGAAATCGCAGGATTGGTGCACGATACCTCTTCCAGCGGCGCAACGCTGTTTATTGAGCCGATGGGTGCGGTAGAGGCAAACAATCAGGTCAGGGTTCTGATGTCGGAGGAACAAAAGGAAATCGAGCGTATATTGGTGGAGCTGTCGGCAGAAACCGGCGGATTTGCCGACAGTATCATCAACGGATATCAGGCTGCTGTGGAGCTGAATCTCATTTTTGCCAAGGCAAATCTGGGCTACAAAATGAAGGCGAGTCTGCCGCTTGTCAATGACAAGGGAGAAATTTTCCTGAAAAAAGCGCGTCATCCTTTAATTCCGGCGGATAAAGTTGTCCCGACGGACATAGAATTGGGTATCGGCTTTGACACGCTGGTTATAACCGGCCCGAATACGGGCGGAAAGACGGTTACGCTCAAAACGCTGGGACTTTTCACGCTGATGGCGGAATGCGGTTTACTGCTCCCCGCAGCGGACAACAGCCGTATTTCCGTATTTCATCAGGTCTTGGCCGACATCGGCGACGAACAGAGCATTGAGCAGTCCCTGTCGACATTTTCAGCACATATGACAAATCTCATTCAGATTTTAAACCGCGCGGACGCACAGAGCTTAATCTTAATGGATGAACTCGGCGCGGGCACCGACCCGGTGGAAGGCGCGGCACTTGCCATGTCTATTCTGGAGGAGCTGCGGAGAAAAAGTGCACGAATCGCCGCTACGACGCATTACGCGGAACTGAAAATTTACGCGCTGCAAACGGCGGGCGTTGAAAACGCCTGCTGCGAGTTTGATGTAGCCACGCTGCGCCCGACTTACCGTTTGCTGATCGGCGTTCCCGGCCGCTCCAACGCGTTTGCCATCTCCACACGGCTCGGCATGGACGATTCCATCGTCGAGCGCGCCAGAGAGCTGGTTTCCGGCGAAGACGCGCGCTTTGAGGATGTTGTTCAAAACCTGGAAACAAGTCGGCAGCAGCTGGAAGCCGAGCGTGCTCAGGCGGAAGAAGCCCGGTTGGAAGCGGTTCGCGCAAAGCAGGAAGCGCAGGAGCTGCGTGATAAAATTCGTGCGCAGGTTGATCGTGAAATGGAAGAGGCGCGCCGCCGCGCCGCAGAACTGGTTGCCCGCACACGCGGGCAAATCGACGCCCTGATGAACGAGATGGAAGAACTGAAAAAGCAGCAAAATAAGTCGCTCTCGTCAGAGCAAAAGGCAAAGCTGAATGCAGGGCTTCGTGCGCTTGAGGTATCTGCCGACCCGATTCATAAGAGGGAAGAGGAGAAATACGTTTTACCGCGTCCGCTCAAAGTGGGCGATACGGTGTTGATTTTCGACATCGATAAAAAAGCGACTGTTTTGGAACTGCCGGAGGGAAAATCCGACTCGGCACTTGTGCAAGCCGGAATTATCCGTACGCGTGTTCCGCTTTCAAACCTCCGCCTCGTTTCTGAAAAGCAGAAACAGGCGCCGCGCCGCACAGTAACCCGCAATGTAGTATCTAGAGCGCAGGCTCCCGTCAGAACCGAGCTTGACCTGCGGGGCGAAATGGTCGAAGAGGCACTGATGAATGTGGATCAGTTTATTGACTCCGCGCTGCTTTCCGGTATCGGGCAGCTGACTATTATACATGGTAAAGGAACGGGGGCGCTCCGTACCGCCGTTCAGCAGCATCTGAAGCATCACCCCAGTGTGCAGAGTTATCGCCTCGGCGTTTTTGGGGAGGGCGAAGCCGGGGTAACGATCGTAGAATTAAAATAGAGTAGCCGGCAGTCGCCGGCCCGTGAGAGGGAGGCGGTCTTTTGGTTGAGAATGGTAAGACGATGAACGGAGGAAAGAAGGCTGCAACGGTCACATTGTCGATCGTTGCGGTGCTTCTGGTTGTTTTGGGAGTTCTGTTTTCTTTGTTGTTAAATGACCCGGGACGCAGCAGGAAGTCTGTTGCGCCGGAGGCCGGTACGATACTTACTAAGTTGGGCGCGGCTGCTCTCGGCGGAGAACCTGCTCAGCTTTCACAGGAGGAGCTGAACGGTCTGCTTGCGTCCAAATTCAGCGGCACTGCTCCACAATGTCAAATCAATGCGGATGATACTTTAGATGTATATTTTCCCGTGAATTATAAAGGCATCCGAATCGGCGTGACAGCGAATGTTTCATTCAGCTTTAACCAGTCCCGCCAGCAGGTAATGATGCGGGTTCATTCTGTCCATGCCGGCCGGCTTCCGCTTTCACCGAAGTTGGCACTTAAGCTTGGGCAAAACCGTTTGCCACATGGAGTGAGTGCAGAAGGGGATTTCATTTACGCCGACGTATCATGGATCACGGGCGGCGATTTGAGCAGTGTTACCGGAATTGAAATCACCGATATGAAGATCATGGGGCAGAAACTGTTGGTCAGCGTTGAGGGTAATCCTGATAAATTCCGTGAATTTATCGTACAGTCGCTGCCGGATATTTTTAATTTTTTCAAATAAAGATCAGCGAATTGTTACACCATGTATTTTTCACTTTTTGCTCGGAACTCCTTGACATTTGTCAAAATATTTACTATAATAATAAGGCTGCCCGATGACGCGGGCACAGTGAATCGCAAACATATAGCAGTCCTTTCACCGTGCGGTATGAGGAATTTACCGCACATATCGTCAGCAACGAGGTGTAACTCAGCTTGGTAGAGTGCTTGGTTTGGGACCAAGATGCCGCAGGTTCGAGTCCTGTCACCTCGACCAAAAAGACAAACCTGTTTTTATAACATTAGTTATAGGCAGGTTTGTCTTTTTATGTCCTAAAAGGGGCTTGTTATCTGCTGTTTTTTAACGGCAACACTATCAACGCTGCTGATAAACTCACAAATACAGAATTTTATGTGTTTTGGTTGCAATTTTAAACCTAATAATAGATAAGTTTATGGAAAGGATGGAATCAATATGACACTCCCTTATGCATTTGAAAAGCTGCCCGATGGCATGGTTAGATTGAATGCTGCACAGGCGGCAGTGATACAAAAAATTTATCAACGTTACGTTGACGGTGCCAGCTTGGGGGTTATAGCCACCGAACTAGAAGCTAATCAGATTACTGCACCATCTGGTAATCTAAAGTGGTCTCGGTCAGTTATTGATAAAATATTGAGCAACGGTAAGTATGTGCCTTACGCAGTCCCAATGGAGTTGTTCGTAGCCGTTCAGTTTGAAAGAGACTCCCGAAGCAACACACAAGTTAATAGCGAGGGCTCCTTGCAAAGAAAGGCCACCCGGTACAATTCACAGAATGTACTGAGCGGCCTTTTAGTTTGCGCTGAGTGTGGTAGCAACTATCGCCGTATCACTCGATCGAATGGTGAGATTGTTTGGCGATGTGCTGATCGAGTGGAGAAAGGTATTCGGTCTATTTGTAAGGATTCACCCACTATTATCGATATATCAATTAAAGCTCTGATTTGCACAGAATTAGGGCTAACGGAATTTGATGAGCAAACAGTCAAGAAAAAAGTCTCTCAGATTTCGATAGGAAGCAACAATCAAATTGATATTGTGCGTACTTACGATATGAATTTACAATTATAAGCTATGTATCCTTAGGCTTTAGTAACGGCTCTCCTTTTAATTGCGGCGAGTTGTATTCGCGCATAGAAAGCCCTCCAAACCCACAAGCTTGGAGGGTTACGATATTGCTTATATACACATGGAAATAAGCCCGTCAAACCTACGTTTTTTGTTGGGTGGGTAGCGCCTTTCTTTTTTGATCGTTTTACAAACTTTTTGCATGAATTCCGTTATGCTTTCAAATTCTTATGGAATTCGCCCTTGCGTCTCAAATCATATATCATTACCTCGTCCATCTATTTTGCGATAATAACCTCACTGGTTAGTTGTTTATCAAAGTTTACGTACAATTTTCTGTATCGCTTTCAGCTATAAATCTTATTTCAAAGATGGTCTGGTTGCCATTGCTATGCACTGATATTTTTCCATTAAATATTTCAACAATACTTTTTGAAATTGCTAAGCCAAGTCCTGCTCCATTATTTTGACTATAGTCAACCATATAAAATTTTTCAAAAACATTTGGTAAATCCTCCGTCGGTATAGGATTTCCGTAACTGATTAAATTGACGACAACTTCTTTCCCTTCATGACAAAGTCCTATATCAATGTACTTTCCATCTTTTCCGTACTTAATTGCGTTACTGACAAGATTATCAAACAATCTGACAATCAGATTTGGATCTGCATTTATAAAGGCTTTTGCTTCATCGAAATTGAGCCTGTATTCCATACCGGTCTTGCAAAATTCGGGCATAAAACCAATCAGAACCTGCTTAATTAATTCTCCCAAATTGATACTTGCTTTTCGTATCTTTATTTCGGGATTACTCAATTTTGTAAATTCAAAAAGATTGTCTATTAGGCTTTTCAGACCAAGACACTTTTTATAAGCAATTTCAGAATAATGGCTTAAATCTTCTTCGTTGCTATATTTTGAATTTGAAATGAGTTCGACATAGCCAAGTATTGAAGTCAGTGGAGTTCTTAAATCATGTGAAATATTAGTGATGAACTCGTTCCTTGCTTTTTCCCGATTCCTTTCACTTTCAATCAGAATTTTTAATCTTTTTGACATGCTATTGATTGAAGAAGCTAGCTTCCCAAGTTCATCAGAACTTTTTATCGGTATTTCAATGTTCAGATTATCATCTGAAATTTTATCAAGAGTTTCTGTAATTTCTTTCAGATAGCGCAAGCCATCTTTAATAATAAAGGAAAAGATGCAGACAAAGAAAAGCAGATAGATTATAAACATAAGTACACAAAACGCAATGATATGCTTAATAAAGAAAACAGCAAAGGGATGGCTTGCGGATGCGGCAATTAAAACAAGGCAGGGAAAAAACATAAACAAGCCAGCCAGAATGGCGCTTATAAAGGATGCCAGAATCAATTTAAAACCAATAGCAGAAATTCTATTTTTCAATTTTATAACCTACTCCCCAAACAGTTTCCACAATTTTAGGATTTTTGGGATCTTCTTCAATTTTATCTCTTAATCTCCACATATGAACCATTACAGTGTTATTTGATTCATAATACTTCTCTTCCCAGACCACTTCGAAAATTTCTTCTGCACTAAACACCTTGCCGGGATTTTCGGCAAGAAGGAGAAGTATTTTATATTCTGTCGGCGTAACATTTACCGTTTTTCCATATACCGTGACAGCGTGCTTATCCTTATCAATTACTAATGAACTGAGTTTAATGATATCTTTACCCTGTTGTGCATTATCAGGACAATTGAGATAAAGATATCTGCGGAGCTGAGATTTTATTCTTGCCAAAAGTTCCAATGGATTAAATGGCTTCGTCATATAGTCATCAGCACCTATGGTAAGGCCCATTATTTTATCTATATCCTGCGATTTTGCGCTTAGCATAATAACGGGAATATTCATGTTTTGTCGAATTCTTTTGCAGACCTCTATGCCGTCAATGCCCGGCATCATAATGTCAAGCACGACCAAATGGACAGGCTCTCTTTTCAAAATAGACAGCCCCACAAGCCCATTTTCCGCTTTAAGGACATGATAGCCTTCATTTTTTAAGTATATTTCAGTGAGCTCGGTAATTTCCTTTTCATCGTCTATAATAAGTATTCTATACTGATCCACATGACTTCCCTCCCAATATTAAACCCATAAAAGCATAACACATAATTGTTATTAGGTGTTACACTTTTGAGCCGGACAATTCGCACTTTATTGGAGGTGAATCATATCAGTTTATATTTTTCCATCATTGCGCACTGAAGACCAGCTTTATATCGTTATACTTATTGGTAACGCTTAGACTATTTGTCGCGTTGTTGCTTTTTGCATAATTGCTGCTTACTGCCTTACCATTCACATAAATAGTGCCATCTTGGTTATTTGCGCTTATATCGTACTGCTTTTCGGCTAAATCTGTTTTAAGATTGATTTTTCCAGATTCAGATTCAATACGGGTCACACCGCTAAACTTACCTGAAAGTGAAATGTCTCTTTCCATATCTTTGACCGTAAGACCTGAGGATGTTAAATTATCAGCTGCAATAGCACCGTTATCGTTTTTTAAGCAGCAATTATTCACGCTACTATTGGATAACTTAATGTCACCATTTTTACTTACTGCGTTAACCGAATTGGACACAATATTGTTTAAATGAATTTTTCCGTTGCTGTCTGAAACTGCAAATGTATCACATTGCATCTTATCGATTGTACATGTGCCATCTTGAGTATTGAGCGAAACCGTATCCGTAGCAATATTGTCTATATCAATATTGCTGTACTCTGTTTCTATATTGGCAGACGATAGTCTTTTATCCGCAGGAACTGTTACCGTAATAGTATTTGAGGAATAGTCACCATTTAAGTTCAGATCAACATCAACTTTTGCGCTTCGATTCGTTTGGTCATTAACGGTTAGTTTGCCATTTAATACTTGATAATTTATCTTTCTACTTTTATCATTATTAACAATCTTGATGGAATAGTTGTTTCCTGCCACGACCTTTACATTTGCCTTGGCGACTTCACAATCTATTACGTTAAAATCAGAGAGATTCACATTTGTTATCTTCTGTTGGCTATTATCGCCCGCCGTTATTCCATTGATGGTAAGGTTCATCTTACTTATGCGAATTGTCAAAACGATGGCCACAAGTGCAATAACCCCTAAAATGCTTAATATAGTATACTTTTTCATATTTTTCTCCTTAATATTATTTTGCCAGACTCTTCACGCTTTCTAGTATATAATAAGTTGGCTATTAGATTTTAACTTTTTTCTTACAATTTCATAACACACATTTTAAATAAGTGACGGCCTATTTAACGAGTAATTCTATGTAGAGAACTCAACAAGTACGTATGCCACTATTAGCCCTGCTTTTCTTTTAATGTAGGCAAGGAAAAAGCTGTCAACGCCGATTTGATTTTGCAGATTTTCGCCGGTTAAAAAATGCAGGAAAGCAGCGGTGAGGAAATGTTGAAAAATTAGTTTTGTCCCTGCTCAAAGAGGGTATTGACAATATGCTGTTTCTG
>JAEZGM010000007.1 GCA_023416955.1 Bacillota bacterium
TTGGCTGGCAACGGCCCGGGACAATAGGAAGGCGCCAACATGAATATTCCTCAATAGCTCAGCCGGTAGAGCATGCGGCTGTTAACCGCAGGGTCGTTGGTTCGAGTCCAACTTGGGGAGCCAAAGCGAATTGCCGCCGTTTTTTTAAGCGGCGGCAATTTTTTTCGGGCCATTAGCTCAGTTGGTTAGAGCAACCGGCTCATAACCGGTCGGTCCAAGGTTCGAGTCCTTGATGGCCCACCAAGTAAAAAACGCATCAGATTGCCTTTTTGGCAGTTTGATGCGTTTTTTGTGGCTTCAAATAGATTGTGCATAATGATGGACGGGTAGATTATAATCGCCAAAACCGGTCGAGAACAGAATTTCATGTAACTTAGCTACTGAAAAAGACCTCTTAGATCTGAATCGTTGCCAAATCAAAACCAGGAGAATATAATTTTTAACAGGGGGAAGGGCGGGTGAAATGTGTGAAATTAACGGTCCATGAAGTCCCGGATGTTACGGAAGCCGAAATCACGATAAGCTGCCGGAATATTGACGAGCGTATTCAACAGCTAATAAGGCAGATTCAGCAGTACACATATACTTTTCAAGCCAAAAGCGAATCTGGTGAATCTTTGATTCCAGCTGAGAAGGTTTATTACATAGATTCCGTTGACGGCAAAACGTTTTTGTATGCAGAGAAAGAGGTATTCAATTGTCAGCAAACATTATCAGAATTGGAAAGCAAATTGTTTGATTCTACATTTGTTAGAATTAGCAAAAATTGCATCTTAAATACTGCTTTTCTAAGATCAGTACAACCTTTGTGGAATAACAGACTGGAAGCATTTCTTGTTAATGGAGAAAAATTAATTATATCTCGTCATTACATCAAGAACCTTAGAGAAAGAAACATGGAGATTAGTTCCATATATATGGTAAGATTCTTCCTTCTCCTTCGTTAGTAAAGTAAAGATAAAATAATTCAAAAAATTCTGCCGGATTAACGGGAATAAGGGGATTATTCCACATCGAAAACCCCTGATTCAATAGAAGAATATGAAGCAACGGCTTTAAAAAAATAAAGGTTGTTACTTTTTATTGGACGTTTCACAATGGTTCCGACGGATAACAATGTGCTTGACAGAGACAATATGTGCGTGAGATGCTACATTAGCAGTAATATTCTCGTATAACAGCCTCAATTATTGAAGGGCTGATTTTGACTGCTTTTTATCCAATTCTGCACTGATTGGAAGCAGTGCTTGCTCAGTTATATTGGGAGGCTGCACCTCGTCTTTTGAAATAGACCTGTGGCTTTGCTTGGACCAGCCGAATTCCGTCATATATTTCCAGTAGCGTTTTGGCATATGGCTCATGCGGCATTTGGGATTATGCCGCCCTTCCACTTCGATGGTATTATAAAATAAACGCCACAGGTCGCGGAAAAACAGTTCTTCCTCATCGGGCTCGGGAAGCTCCAGATTCTCAATCGCCATGATTTCGGAGTGGTAAGGCTGATAGATCAGCGCCATCCCGTGCGCTTTGTCATAAATCAGAAATTTTTCTTCGGGATACCGTTCACAAAAATGCTGATTCAAAAGCGGCAGCACGAAATTTTTAGGTTCAATTTCAGCGACCAAAGCACCCCGGAATACCGAAAAACGAATGAATCCGCTCAGCAGATGAGATTCATTATTCAGATGCTGCACCGCTTTAAAAAGTGTGCTCACGGTGTCGTCTGCCAGCAAATTCATTACAGAAGGCCCGACGCGGTATCCAATTCGCATAAACAGCAGAATTTCCCGCTCCTTATGCGGCAGACAGGTTAAAAATGCGTGCCTTATAAAGTCGAGTGCTTCGTTTCCCATTTTTTTCGGGATAGACATCAGAACGCGGTTTGCCTTTTCCGATTCGGTGTAGATTTCCTTTATGGGCAGAAATGTGGTTTGGGGTTCGTCCAATACAATGATATCTTCAGGTACCTCTTTCTTTTCATAGCTTTCAAACACACAGCAAAGCAGCCCTTCAAAGCTGCCGTCGTATTCATAGATTACAGTTGACCGCTCAGGCATTTTTTGGCATCCTCCAAGGTTGGGACAGACTGGCTGAAAAGTGACAGTTGTTCCGGCGCTTCCTGAATTTGAAAATTCTGCATATACATTCCCAGAGCAGTTTCCGACATCAGAGAACGCAGGGTCGCATCCTGCGTAATTTTCAGTCCCTGCGCTATTTTTCCGCTGCACGTAATAAAATATTGAGCGCGTTTTAATACGACGCCGAGCTTTTTCAGTCCGTCAAAACGAAGCAATCCGCTTCGCCGCGCGACTAGAATCCGCTTTGCGCTGCGCACCCCGATTCCGGGCACACGCAGCAGTTCTTCATAAGAGGCACGGTTGACATCAAGCGGAAAACATTCCATGTGGTTCAGCGCCCAGTTGCACTTCGGATCAATATAAGGATTGAAGCTTTGGTGATTTTCGTCCAGTATTTCGCTGGCAGTGAAACCGTAAAATCGCAGCAGCCAGTCCGCCTGATAGAGGCGATGTTCCCTCAGCAGCGGCGGTTTTGTGTCGGTTGGAGGCAGCAGGGCGCTTTCCGCAACAGGAATATATGCGGAAAAGAATACGCGTTTCAGGTTGTATCTTTTATAAAGTCCCTCGGTCAGGTTCAAAATTTGATAGTCGCTTTCCGGCGTCGCGCCCACGATCATCTGTGTGCTCTGACCGGCGGGCACAAATTTGGGGGAATGGCGATACTTTACCAGTTCTGTGCTGTTTTCTTGTATTCTGCCCTGAATAAATCCCATCGGTTTCAAAATAGAGTGCTTGGATTTGTCCGGCGCGAGGGTTTGCAGGCTATTCTGCGACGGAAGCTCAATGTTAACACTCATACGATCAGCTAAAAGGCCAAGCCGCTCGATCAGCGCGCTATCCGCACCAGGAATTGCTTTCGCATGAATATACCCGGAGAAGCGATATTCCTCCCGAAGAATTCGGAGCGCTTCAATCATACGTTCACAGGTATAGTCAGGATTTTTTATTACACCGGAGCTTAAAAACAGGCCTTCAATGTAGTTTCGGCGGTAAAAGTTGATTGTTAGCTCCGCAAGCTCACGCGGTGTGAATGTAGCGCGCGGCGTGTCGTTGGAGCGCCGGTTGACGCAGTACTGGCAGTCATAAACGCATGCGTTGCTCATGAGGACTTTCAATAGTGAAATGCAGCGACCATCCGCGGCAAAGCTATGGCAGATGCCGCAGGCCTGCGCACTGCCGATACCGCCGGGAGCTGCCTTTTTGTCTACTCCGCTGGAGGTGCAGGCAACATCGTATTTTGCCGCGTCGGTGAGAATCTGTAATTTGTTGAACGTATCCACACAATCAGCTCCTTGTATAGGTTGATTATAGCATAGAACATACGTTCTTGTAAAGGGGATAAGCGAGAAATCGAACAAATATTTGTATTAAAAAGGAGCTGCCGCATCTGTTTGCGTCAGCCCTTATATGATTGATTATGGTTAATAGGGATGAATGAAATGCTGTGTCCAGTACAGTGTACCGTCTGACTTTTTCGCGGCTCCAACGCCTATTTGAGTGTACGAAGGGGAAAGAATATTTGCCCGGTGCCCGGGGGAATTCATCCACGCCGTCACTACTTCCTGCGGTGTTTTTTGACCATAGGCAATATTTTCACCGGCGGAAGAGAATTTAAGGCCGAAATTCTGCATCATTGTAAACGGAGAGCCGTAAGTCGGAGAATTGTGTGCAAAATAGTTTTTGTTAATCATATCCTGTGATTTGTACCGCGCTACGCGTGAAAGCTGCCAATTGGTAGTCAGCGCGGGAAGACCGTTCTTTTTGCGTTCGATATTTGTCAGGCGAACGACCTCCGCCTCATAGGAAGCCAACGGGCTGCCATCGGGTATATTGACCTTCTGCCCAACCTGAATCATACTTGGGTTTTTGATTTGCGGGTTGGCTTTGATCAATTCGGAAACGCCGATTTCATATTTTACAGCAATTTTCCACAGAGAATCGCCGGAGACTACTGTGTAGGTTTTGTTTTGGGCAAATGCGGCTGTCTGAATCGTGAAGACAAGCGCGATTGCGGTGAGCGATGCGGCTATCTTTTTTAATCTCAAATAAAACACCTCCGGCCATATTTTTGGCATTACTGTGGCTAAATATGCGCGGAAAAGAACGGCGGAAACATATCTGCCTACTTTCAATATGTTAAATGTTCGAGATTAGAAATGAGAGCCAGTCCCTATTTCCGTTATCTTACAAGAAATTACAGAATTGTAATTCTGTATTGACAATGTGAGGAATAGTGGTATATTTGTCTTAAACAAATATTATTGATTTGAAATATATTTAGCTTGATTTTGACGTGCGCGCGTTGAATAAAACAATAAGGTAAGAAGGTGAGTCCATTGTATTAATAATGGGGTAAAAAATTACTCATTCTCCGTTGGTTAGCATGTCAGTCTAGAAATAGGGCTCATATTATTGAGTAAATAGGAGGAACCATAATGTTAAGGAACTTTAAAAAGTTTGTGAGCTTTGTTCTTGTTTTTGTATTATCAGTGACTGCTTCTCTTCCTGCGTTTGCGGAAGGCTCCAGTAAAAGTAAATCTAGCAATTTGGTCACAAAGTCTGAACTAAGTTCAAGTACCAATCCTCTTGATTCAGGAAAAGAGATTCTTTATTATCTTTTTTGGACTCAGGATACTAAATTGAAAAGCGATCTAGCAAATCTGCAAAAGAGTTTGAAGCTATCGTCTGAGCAAATGACCGAACTGAAGGCGATTGCATTAAAGCAATTTCAAGCAAACAAGGAATTGCCAAACCGCTCCTCAAATAGTATTATTAATACCAAATCTTATAACACTTCAATAGAGGAATCAGCAGATAACACGAACCAAGCAATTAAGTCTGTACTAAAGGATAGCTACTCAAAGTTTAGAAATTGGATTGCATCGTGGTGGCAGGGTGAAAGTGATTATAGAACCAACCTGTTATTAGAAAATAGAGAAAATTCGTTGCTTCCGAACGCTAATATCAGTACACATACAATATATGCGACACAATATGACCCTACTACTGCAGGAGCAAAAGAAGTTTCTTTACCAGATAAATATTTAAAATTTGCTAATTTAGGTTGGGATGACACTTATCCAAATCCTCCATATACTGTATCAATACGTTCATCGGCAGGAAGCATTTCAAATGTTAGAGTCGATGATGTAGGCCCTTGGAACGAAAATGATAACTACTGGGATTCAACCAGAAGGACATGGAACGGGAGGCTCAGTCTTGGGACGCCGGAAGCTTATGCGGCATTTAAAAATAACTTTAATAATGGAGAAGATGAATTTGGGAGAAAAGTGACAAATCCGGCAGGGATTGATCTTTCTCCTGCAGCGGCTAAGGCGATTGGGCTAGGAACCAATGAAAGCGGATGGATAGTTGTAACTTACAGTAAACTGCCGTAATGAATCGAAGCCGCGATAATGAGGGATATAGTTCCCGTTATCGCGGTTATTTTAACCTGATTTATGAAAGAAGACGGTAACACATGATAAAAAAAGTAAGCAATTTCTTTGCTTTGGCTATTATTTGCATTTTTACGCTAACGTTTATCCCTTCTTGTGGGAAAACGACTCAGATGGCTTTGTCCACTGTTTCCAGCAGCGAACCGGTTTCACAAAGTGATAATCAGAGCATTTCTTCCGGCGCTATTGGCAGTGGGGCTATTTCAGACAGTAGTGAACAGACACCTCCTTCCGCTGGCAGTAAAAGTCTTTCAAAAGAAGATCAGGAAAAATATCAGAAAATACAAGACGATGTGGACAACGGGCATGAACCCGGAAGGCTGGATCCGGAAGAAGTCGCTATGGAATTTGCATCTACTACATTGAAAACAGAAAATTTCAGTAAAAGTTATGATAAAATTGAAAAGAATGTGACTGAAGACCATGCTGAAATCTTTTTTAAAAAAGACGGAAAATCCGTTATAAAAGTAAAATTGTACCAGCCTATTAAAAAGGGAAAGGGCGGCATTTGGGTTGTCACAAGCTGGATTGACGGAAAAACAAATACGGAGCATACTGTCGGATAAAAAATTAATATTTTCGACAGCAAGAAGTTCCATTTTCTTAACCGGGGGAGTTTTAGAATGGCACGAAGCAAAAAACGATTTCATGTGGTTCTTGTGATTCTGGGAATTGCGGTGTTGGGGCCGTCCGCTTATGGGATTCATCGGGCAAACCAGGTAAAGCTAACAACACTGATTTATTACTCGGAAAATAAAGCTGATATTCCGGTGTACGGCTACAAAGATAGCTTCTTGAAAAATGAAGGAACAGATTTTTATGAGTATCTTCGCAGTACTTGTACGAAGGATTGCGATGATGCTTTTTACGCGCTGAATCTGGATTCTACCAAGGCGGATTATGATATTACCGTTGAAAATGATTCTCCAAATTTGGTCGCAGAATATTCTGTGTATCGAAAAGACGATGGATTCATTGTTTTTGACGCATATAATTATAAGCATGCTATTTTAAAGCAGGAATCCTCGGGTTACCTGATAGATAAGATTTCTTACGGAAGAGCAAAGCTGGTTCAGAAAAGAGTATTATCAAGTTCTAATTTTTAATTTTGCAGTTTAGAGTGCAGTGATTCGACATTTAATCAATCCACGAAAAGAAAGCTAGGCCGGAAGGAGCACCCCGCTCCTTCCGGCCTGTCTTGGGGATAAAAACTTTATTCTGTTACCGTCAGCTTTTCGCCGTCATAATCCACGGTCAAGACACTTCTCGGTTTCAAATCTGTGGAAATCATCAGCTTCGCAATCAGCGTTTCCACCTTGCTCTGAATGAAGCGGCGCAGCGGCCTTGTGCCGTACACCGGGTCATAGCCCTGGTCGATAATGTACTGCTTCGCGGCAGGGGTCAGCGTTACGCTGAGCTGCTTCTCCTCCAGCCTACGCTCCAAATCCTCCATCATCAGATCGACAATATGGTCAATCTCGTTCCTGCTCAGCGGCTTGTAGAATACAATGTCGTCAAGCCGGTTCAGAAATTCGGGGCGGAACTGCTGCTTCAGCATCAGGCTGACTTCCTTTTTCGCTTCTTCGCTGATATTTCCGTCCGCGCCGATTCCTCCCAAAATCGCGTTGGAGCCGAGGTTCGAGGTCAAAATAATAATGGTGTTCTTAAAGTCCACCGTGCGCCCCTGCGAATCCGTAATTCTGCCGTCGTCCAATACCTGTAGCAGAATGTTGAAAACATCGGGGTGTGCCTTTTCTACTTCATCGAACAATACGACGGAGTAGGGGTGGTGGCGCACCGCTTCGGTCAGCTGACCGCCCTCTTCGTATCCGACATAGCCGGGAGGCGCTCCGATCAGGCGGGATACGGAGTATTTCTCCATGTATTCCGTCATGTCAATACGCACCATGTTGTGCTCGTCGTCAAACAAAGCCTGTGCAAGCGCCTTGGCAAGCTCGGTTTTGCCCACGCCGGTCGGGCCGAGGAACAGGAACGAGCCGATCGGGCGGTTCGGGTCCTGAATGCCGGCGCGTGAACGCAGAATTGCTTCCGAAACCTTTTCCACCGCTTCGTCCTGCCCGACTACGCGTTCATGCAGGGTGTCCTGCAGGCGAAGCAGCTTATCACGTTCGCCTTCCATCAGCCTGGAAACGGGAATACCCGTCCAGCGGCCTACAATGCGCGCAATTTCTTCTTCTGTTACGCGGTCACGCAGCAGTGAGCCGGAAGCCTGTGTCTTTTCGGCGATCTGCTCTTCCTCTTCAAGCTGTTTGGTCAGCTCGGGCAGCCTGCCGTATTTCAGCTCTGCCGCCTTATTGAGGTCGTATTTGCGCTCCGCCTTTTCAATGTCGGCGTTTACTTTTTCAATCTCACCGCGCAGGTTCTGCACTTTGGAAATAGCCTGCTTTTCGTTCTCCCATTTGGCTTTCATTTCTTTGAACTGCTCGCGCAGGTCGGCCATTTCCCTCTGCATTTCAGTCAGCCGTTCCTTGGAAAGCGAGTCGGTTTCCTTTTTCAGTGCTGCTTCCTCAATTTCCAGCTGCATGATTTTGCGCGAAATTTCATCAAGTTCAATCGGCATGGAGTCAATTTCCGTACGAACCATCGCGCAGGCCTCATCGATCAGGTCAATGGCCTTGTCCGGCAGAAAACGGTCGGAGATATAGCGGTTTGAGAGCACCGCCGCGGAAATCAGCGCCTGATCCTGGATTTTAGCGCCGTGGAATACTTCGTAGCGTTCTTTTAGTCCGCGCAGAATGGAAATCGTGTCGGCGACGCTCGGCTCCTCCACCATGACGGGCTGGAAGCGGCGTTCCAGAGCCGCGTCTTTTTCAATGTACTGATGATACTCGTTGAGTGTCGTCGCGCCGATGCAGTGCAGCTCGCCGCGCGCCAGCATTGGCTTCAAGAGGTTGCCCGCGTCCATTGAACCTTCCGTTTTGCCCGCACCCACAATGGTGTGCAGCTCGTCGATAAACAGAATGATTTTGCCTTCGCTCTTTTTGACTTCGTTTAAAACCGCTTTCAGTCGTTCCTCAAACTCGCCGCGGAATTTCGCTCCGGCGATTAAAGCACCCATGTCAAGCGAAAATATTTTGCGTTCCTTCAGGTTATTCGGTACGTCGCCGCGCACAATGCGCAGAGCCAGCCCCTCCGCGATTGCGGTTTTGCCAACGCCGGGTTCGCCGATTAGCACCGGATTGTTTTTGGATTTACGGGAAAGAATACGAATGACATTTCGGATTTCGTTGTCGCGCCCGATGACAGGGTCAAGCTTGTGGTTCTTTGCAAGCTCTACTAAGTCCTGACCGTATTTTGACAGCGCGTCATAGGTTTCTTCCGGCGTGTCGCTGGTTACACGCGTATTCCCGCGCACTGTGGAAAGCACCGACAAAAAGTTGTCTTTTTGTATGCCGAAGGACTGGAACACGCCTTTCAAAGCGGCATTTGGGTGGTCCAGCAGAGCCAGCATGATGTGCTCGACGGACACATAGTCGTCCTTCATGCGGTCGGCCTGCTTTTCCGCGTCCACCAGCACTGCGTCCACGTCGGACGAAACATAGATTTTGCCCGGTTCGCGGCCGGGGCCGGTTACGCCCGGCAGCTTGGAGACCTGATTTTGTACGCTTTGCAGCACAGCCTGCGGGTCAACTTCCATCTTTTTGAATAACTGCGGAATCAATCCGTTTTCCTGTGCAAGCAAAGCCTCGGCAAGATGTTCCTCCTCAATCTGCATATTGTTGTTTTCAATGGCAAAGTTTTGCGCTTCCTGGATTGCCTCCAGGGATTTCTGTGTAAATTTTTGAGCGTTCATAGCGATACCTCCTCGCTCAGCCTAAGTAACCGCTTATCAAAGTAATTCTGAAGCCGCTCAGCACAGTATTTCGCGGATTCGGACTGCTGCGACTGAATCGTTGGTCACTTAAATAATATCATGTTGTTTCAGGTGGCTTTTATAATTTTGCTCCGCGACTGCGGACGCCGTTTCCGGGTCGTCCAAATTCGCGAAATACTGTTTCAGGCTTGCGTCGAACAACTGAATATAATCGCCGATGGCATTTGCGATTTCCTCGTTTTCCTGCATTTCCTCCGTGGCAGGCATCAGAAATTCGCGGGTGAATTTTCCGTTTTCTATTTGGAAAAACCGCATTCCCTCCGGAAAGTACGAACCGATTAGCCGTACCTCAAGCTTTGCCCAGAAGCGAAAGAATTCCGTCAATACCTGAATCAGGGAGCCGCTCTGTGTCCGGGCGGAAACGCGGAGCTGCCCGACAGCGGGGTCACAGTTCCTGTAAAGCTCCAGTACATAACGAATCGTCGGATTATAGCGGTAACGCAACGCGCTGCGAATGGAAATCATGGCGTCGCTCGGCTGAAACTGCACTTGAAAGCTTTCCAGCTCTGCCATTATTTGCTCCACACTGTCAAAAATACTTTTCATGCGTGTTTCCGGGGTTGGAAAGGAAAAGTATTCAGCCAGGATCTGATTAATCAGATTGCTGCGGCTTGTATTTTTTTCATAGGCAAGTTTATCGACCTGTGCCACCACATCGGGCGCAAGAACCAGACTGTAAACATTTCGTTCCATATTCCATGCACTTCATTCCTTGTTTAGAGTTTAATAATATTATAATATCATTATATAATTTGTCAACAGTATTATATAATAATAACTACATATTTATAAAAATAAGATACATATAGTTATATATATTTAATTATATACTAATAGTAATTAAATATTGAAACAAAAAAACAGGCTTTGTTTCAAACCCGCTTTTTATTGATACTATACTAATATTCCGTTAAATGGCAGACGAAAGAAAGATGTGTCTCCCTCCCCGCCTACGGCGGGGAGGGAGACACATGAAAATTTTATTCTTTTTCTATTTAATATTAGTATTAGGTCTTGTTTTCAGGCTTCCGTTTTTTTATAACCTGTGCTGAGATCAACCATATTTTTCAGCGGTGCGCCAGCCATGTAATTGCTCAGGTTCTCCTTACATACGGAGAACACGCTGTCACGGGTTTGCCGCAAATTATAGCCGCCGGAAATGTGGGGCGTAATCAAAAGATTCTTCGCATTCCAAGCGGGATGGTCGGCGGGGAGCGGCTCGGGGTCGGTTACGTCGATCGCCGCGCCGCCAAGGTGACCGCTGTTCAGTGCGTCACAGAGCGCATCGGTGTCAATCGCACTGCCGCGCCCGACATTGAGAAGAATGGCGTCCTGCTTCATGAGGGAAAGGCGCTCCTTGCCGAACATCTTTTTTGTCAGCGGTGTTTCCGGTAGGCTGAGCGTTACCACATCGGCACGGGGAAGAAGCGCGTCAATCTGTTCCATAGGATACAACTCGTCTACATAATCCGGCTTGTTGTGGGCGCTGCGGCGCACACCGATGACATGACCACCCATTGCGCGGAAACGACTGGAAAACTCGCTGCCAATGTCGCCCATACCGATGACAAGGGCGGTGGAATCGTAAATAGACTTTACTGCGCCCTCATTTCTCCAAACATGGTTCTTCTGATTGTCGTGGTAGGCCGGGAATTTTTGAAAAAGATTCAGTACCATACCAATCATGTATTCCGAAATGGCGAGCCCGAAACAGCCGGTCGCGTTGGTAAGAACGCAGTTTTCCGGCAGCATGCCCGGTTCCGTGTAAAGGTTTGCCCCAGCGCTTTGCAGCTGCATCCACTCCAGCTTTTTGGCATAGGAAAGAAGCCTGCGGCGCGGGTTTCCGATAATAATATTGACTTCGGCCATCATTTCCGCACTGGGGAGGTTATCGTCATTGTCCGCAAAAATAAAATGAGCCTGCGGTGCGGCTTCCGCCAGCGCCTTTTTGTGAGCCTCATCCATATCTATCATAACCAAAATGTTTTTATGTTCGTTCATGTGTACCTCCTGATAGTGAAAATAATAGTTAAATATGTTTTAATAGGTGTTGTTTATACTAAATGCATAAATATATATCGCTTTTCGGTATATAAATAATCTCCGGTGTATACTGTGACTTCTGCCCGCTTCGCTAAAGTCGCGATCGGTCCTATCAGGTGCATTTTACCTTTTGCAGGCAGGCCTAGTGATCCCTCTTCATCATCGTATACCCGCCGACCTCCTGAAATCCTACCTTGCGGTAAATGCTGCCGGCAGCGGGATTGTCATAAAACAGGCAGACAAATTGCTTTCCTTCCTGCAGCAGCTCGGCACACAGATTCGCAACCAGCGCGCTGGCTAATCCTTTTTTTCGTGCGAACGGCAGGGTTGCCACGCCAACCAGCATGGACGATATGGAATTATCCGCCGCGGTCGCGACGGTGGAAACCAGTTCGCCGTCACAGAAGGCGCCCCAGTTGCGCCCCGCCTGATTCATCAGCTTGAAGCGGAGCTCCTCGATTGCCTGTTTCTCGCGCCCGATAACAGAATCGCGGAATTCCTCAATCTGCCCGTTAAGCGAAACTATGTCAGTGGCGTCGTCCGCCGTCATGCGCCGCAATTCAGTGTTTTCGGGCAATTCAGGGAGAAACTGAACCCGGTTCAGCCTTGCCATGAAGGTTTCCTGCCCATGCCAGCCCGGAAAATATGGAAGCAGACGGCTGACTAGGTCGCTCTTACCGCTTATGATATTTAAGCCTGCCCCTTGCTGATGAAGAAACTCTGCAGCGGCCTGTGCATCGTAATTTTCAGAAGGACTGTAAATGAGAAAGTTCTCCATGTAACGCAGGAGAATAAAGTCCCACTGCCCCTGAACCTCATGTACAAATACCTCCACATTTTCGCTTTCAAGTCCGAAATGCTCCACATCGCCGATGATAAAAAGGTTCATTTCCGGCTCAATTGAAACATATTCCATTAATTTGGCACGCTCATTGTCTAATAGCTTCCGCATTGCAATCCCCCGTTTCTTTTTGCTAGTATAATAGTGCTCAATGGCTCAAACCATAGGTTTGAGGCTATTATATCACAGATAATTGGAAATAAAAAGAAGCGGATGTACCGAGAAAATAAAGAGAACAGCACCCGATTTTAACATCGGGCGCTGTTTTCAAAAGAAGAAAGAAGTATGAAAAGGAAGTTGAAAGCAAATGAACAAGGTCTTGTTTGTAAAAAGAAAAACAACGGAATAAAACCCATATATGTAAGTTTTTATTCCGGTTTTTCTATCCAAACTCTTAGCATATTCACTCGATTGCACTATTCTATGCTGGTATATTAGTAGATTCGCACGATATTTACCAATTTACAAACAAGCCCTAAGCAATCAGCCCAAAATGGCGTGAATGAGATGCCTTTTACCGTCGCCGCATGGAGGAATGACGTTGCCCTCCACTGCGCTGCCGTCCAGCGTCATGGAGGTAATCCTTTTTTGTGCACCGTTCTTCTGCTCGACGGTAATCACATAAGTATCGCCGCGAAACTTGCGTTCCACAGTAAAACCGCCGAAGTCAGCCGGAACACAGGGGTTGACTTCCAGCCCGTCAAAGCGCGGCTGAATGCCCAGAATATATTGGGAAACATTGTAGAACGTCCAGGCGGCGGTTCCGGTCAGCCAGGAGTTTTTCGCTTCACCGTGGCGAACCGCGTCTCGGCCGGCGATCATCTGGGAGTAAACATAGGGCTCGGTGCGGTGAATCTCGCTGATGTCCTCCAAATACGCGGGGCATGTCTTGCGGTAAACGGAAAACGCCTGATCGCCGCGTCCAATGACTGTTTCAGCAATGGAAATCCATGGATTGTTGTGGCAGAAGATGCCGCCGTTTTCCTTATATCCCGGCGGGTAAGAGGAAATTTCACCGAGGTTCAGATGATAAGTGGTGTAGGAAGGCCAGTTCAGTACAATACCGTACTTGGTATCCAGATATCTATGGACGGAATCCAGCGCTTTTTCCGCCAGACCCTCTTTTACGCCGATGCCTGCCATGACGCAGAAGCCCTGCGGTTCAATAAACAGTTTGCCCTCGCCGCATTCATTGCTCCCGATTTTTTCGCCGAAGGCGTCATAGGCGCGCAGGAACCATTCGCCGTCCCAGCCGTCTTTCAGGATTGCGTTGTTCATATTCTGTACTTCACGTTCAGCACGCTCCGCTTCGTCTGGAAATCCGGAACGGCGGAAAATCTCCGCATAAGCAGGGCCGATGGCGACAAACATACCTGCTATAAATACGGACTCCGCAATGCCGCTTTCAAAGTTTGCGCTGGTTTGGAAAGACTCGCCCGGTGTTTTGGAGAAGCAGTTCAGGTTCAGGCAGTCGTTCCAGTCTGCACGGCCGATCAGCGGCAGCTTGTGGGGGCCTAGGTTGTTGATCACATGGTCAAATGACCGTTTCATGTGCTCCAGCAGGGAAGCAACGTTGTTTTCATCGTTATCAAACGGAACACGCTCATCCAGAATTGACCAGTCGCCTGTCTCGCGGATATAGGTATCCACGCCAAAAATCAGCCACAGTGGGTCATCGTTGAATCCGCTTCCAATATCCATATTTCCACGTTTTGTCAGCGGCTGGTACTGATGATAAGCGCTTCCGTCCGCCATCTGCGTGGCGGCAATATCCAGAATGCGCGCTCTTGCGCGGGAGGGAATCAGGTGCACGAACCCAAGCAGATCCTGTGTGGAATCACGGAACCCCATGCCGCGGCCGATACCGGATTCAAAATACGAAGCGGAGCGGGACATATTGAATGTAACCATACACTGGTACTGGTTCCAGATATTTACCATGCGGTTCAGTTTTTCATCCTCGCTGTCAACATGATAAGTGGAAAGCAAGTCATTCCAGTATGTTTTCAGCTCTTCCAGTGCTTTCTCTACCTGAGCATCGGTTTCAAAGGAATGAATCAGCTTTTCAGCCGGTGCTTTATTAATGATATTCGGTGCTTCCCATTTTTCGTCTTCGGGGTTTTCACAGTAGCCCAGTACGAAAATAAAGCTCTTTTCTTCACCCGGGACCAGCGTAACATCAATACGTTGGGATCCGATCGGCGCCCAGCCGCTGGCAACAGAGTTGTAGGAAGTTCCGTTTATGACCGCGTTCGGGCGGTCAAAACCGTTGTAAATCCCGATAAAGGTTTCTCGGTCGGTATCAAAGCCGTTTATCGGAGCGTTGACGGAAAAAACAGCATAGTGATTGCGGCGCTCGCGGTACTCTGTTTTATGATAGATGGCGCTGCCGATTACTTCCACTTCGCCGGTGCTGAAATTGCGCTGAAAATTGGTCATGTCGTCATAAGCATTCCAAAGACAGAATTCAACGAAGGAGTACAGGGAGATTTTCTTTTCCGCACCAGAGTTGTTTTTCAATGCGACCCGGTGTACTTCACAGTTTGCACCAAGAGGAACAAAAGAGGTCTGTGTTGCTTCCAAACCGTTTTTTTCGGAATCAAACACACTGTAGCCAAGCCCGTGGCGGCATTCATAGCGGTCAAGTGTGGTTTTAACCGGTGCCCAGCCGGGGTTCCAGACAGTGCCGCCGTCACTGATATAAAAGTATCTGCCGCCCGCGTCTGTCGGTACGTTATTGTAACGGTAACGGGTCAAACGCAGCATACGCGCGTCTTTATAAAAGCAGTAGCCCCCGGAAGTGTTGGATATCAGGGAGAAAAAATCGTCCGACCCCAGATAATTGATCCAAGGGTAAGGGGTATCAGGCTGTGTAATCACATATTCCCTGTGTGCGTCGTCAAAATGTCCGAATTTCATATACGTTTCCTCCATGTACTTAATTTCTATCATTATGCGCTGGGCATAGTTTCGAAAACGTTTTAGTAAAAATCATGCGTTCTATCGCAAATTTTTACAGTTCCTATAGTAAATGTTAATTCATATAAAAGCAAGTGTTTTGACCACCATTTTTTAGATTCGGCAGGTTAAACAATGCGATACTGAAATATCTGTTGTAATAATGCATAAAAAGAGATACAAAAATTACAATTTATAATTTTATCTAAATAAAGCAATAAAATCGATTTTCTATGGTTGTACAGGATTTTTACCCAGTATATAACAACGAAAACATTTTCGATATTAATTCCTACTTAGCAGAAAATGTTGAAAAAACCAGTATTTATCAGCTTATTATTAATGCATCCTCGGACATATGCATAGATTTATAGTATAAAATATATATTTTTTTAAATAAAACACTTGCAAAAATATATACAATGAATTATACTATAGCTGCGAAAACGATTTAGAAACTAAACGAGGGATGACCCAATGGCAAATATAAAGGAAATCGCCGAAAAGTGCGGGCTTTCTGTTTCCACAGTCAGCAAGGCGCTGAACAGTTACAGCGACGTCAGCAAAGAAACACGGCAGCGTGTCCTTGAAACCGCAGAACAATGCGGGTATTACCCAAGTTCCATAGCAAGGGCGCTGAAGACAAATCGTACACACAATATTGGGATGCTATTTGTTGATGACGCGCAGAGCGGCCTGAAACACGATTATTTCGCCGCCGTGCTGGACAGTTTTAAAGTAGAAGCTGAAAAACATTCTTACGATATTACATTTATTAATCATAATATTGCGCTCGGCAACCGCCCAATGACTTTCTTGGAGCATTGCCGTTACCGGAATTTTGACGGTGTGTGCATCGCATGTATCGATTTTCAGCAGCCCGAGGTTATTGAGCTTGTCAACAGCGGTTTTCCGGTTGTCACGATTGACCATATTTTCAATAATCATATCAGCATCAATTCCGCTAACGTACAGGATATGCATGATTTGGTTCAGTACATATACGATATGGGGCACCGTCAAATTGCCTATGTACACGGTGAAAAATCCGCCGTTTCCGAGCAGCGTATCACGAGTTTCTGCAAAACTTTGATGGAACTTGGAGTTGAAACTCCGTCGGAGTATCTTGTTACGGCGGCTTTCCATGATCCGCGTGCGACCAGGCACAGTGTAAATGGACTCCTGAGCCTGCCCAATCCGCCCACATGTATTGTGATGCCCGACGATTACGCGGCAATTGGCGGAATCGAGGCAATCGAAGCGGCAGGTCTTCGCATTCCGGAGGATATTTCCATTGCCGGCTATGACGGGATAGGACTTTCCCAAATGCTGAAACCGAGGCTTACCACCATTAAGCAGGATACCGAAGCACTTGGCCGTGAAGCGGCACGCCGCCTGATTGAGCAGATTGAAAGTCCCCTCACCACAATAATGGAAAATGTGACTGTCACGGGAAGCCTGATTGAAGGACAGTCGGTCAAAAAAATTCAAGTGATTTAGGTCTTGCTTATAAAAAGGAAAACAATTTTTTCTTTCTAAAATCAAAATAGATCCGCTTGACTGCACTGTTCTATGCTGATATTTTAGTTATTCGCACAATTTTCAGCATTTTACAAACATGCCCTAGTAGGTTTTGGCAGTTTACTGCCATGCTGATATAATTTTGGCGGATTGTCCGCCAAATTAAAGGAGGATTTATCAAATGAAAAAGGCCAGAAAAATAACCGCGATGGTGATGGCGCTTACCATGATGACAAGTGTCGCCGGGTTAGCGGCAGGCTGCCAGAACAATACCCCGGGCGCCTCGTCATCTGGGCCAGCTTCGTCCCAAGAGGCGGCATCATCTGAAGCCGCGTCAAGCGCTCCGGCTGCACCGGAGGGGAAGGTACTCAATATCTGGTGCTGGAATGATGAGTTCCAGGGCAGATTTAATACCTACTACCCCGAAGTGAAGGAAGTAGCCAAGGACAAATCCACCACAACCCTGAAAGACGGCACGGTGGTAAAGTGGACCATTAACCCGAACCAGAACAACAACTACCAAAACAAATTGGATCAGGCACTTTTGGCGCAGGATTCCGCCGCAGCCGATGATAAAATCGACATTTTTCTGGTGGAAGCCGATTATGCGCTAAAGTATGTTGACAGCGACTATACGCTGGACGTGAGAAAAGATGTCGGCTTTTCAGACTCAGACCTGAGCAATCAATACAAGTACACACAGGATATCGTTACCGACAAGAACGGTGCTCTGAAGGGTACCACATGGCAGGCAACTCCCGGTTTGTTTGCCTACCGCCGTTCCATCGCAAAAGCGGTGCTGGGAACCGATGATCCCGCAAAGGTGCAAGAGGCTCTTTCTGATTGGGATAAGTTCAACAGCGTCGCGACCCAGGCTAGCGCAAAGGGGTACAAGATGCTGTCCGGCTATGATGACAGCTACCGCGTATTCTCAAACAACACTTCCGCGCCGTGGGTAACCGGCACAGTCGCAACAGTTGACCCCAACTTAATGAAGTGGGTTGATCAGACGAAAACTTACACAACAAAGAACTACAACAATAAAACCTCCCTGTGGGATAACAAATGGCAGGCTGATCAGGGCCCGACAGGCAAGGTATTCGGATTCTTCTATTCAACATGGGGCATTAACTTTACCCTTATGGGCAACTCTTTGAAAACACCGACGAAAGAAGGCGGCAAAGAGGAAGTGGGCAACGGTATCTACGGCGATTACGCTGTCTGCCAGGGCCCGCAGGGCTACTACTGGGGCGGCACATGGATTTGCGCTGCCAAGGGAAGCGATAACCTCGGTACCATTAAGAGCGTAATGCAGTCTTTGACCTGTGATTCCACGAACATGAAGAAAATTACAACGGAAACACAGGATTACACCAACAACAAAGCAGCTATGGAAGAAATCGCCAACAGCGACTTTAAGTCTGCGTTCCTTGGCGGTCAGAACCATATCAAACTCTTTGCTGAAGTAGCACCGAAAATCGATATGAGCAAAGCCGGTGCGTATGATCAGGGAATGAATGAAAGCCTGCAGACTGCATTTAAAGATTATTTTGACGGCACTGTTGACCTTGCAAAGGCAAAGGCAAACTTTGAAAAATCAGTAAAAGAAAAGTATCCCGAGATTACAGAAGTGAAATGGCCATCATAAACACTGAGCATTAATTTAACCGCACGGCCGCGGATCGGGAATTTTCCCGTGCCGTGGTCGTGCAGTTCTTTTGAAGAGAGGGGCTATGATCGTATATGAATTCTGAGAATTCGCCCAAAAAAAAGAAAAGTATTAGTTATGCCAAATGGGGTTACCTTTTTGTTGCTCCATTTTTTGTAGTATTTCTCATTTTTCAACTGGTTCCGCTTTGCTCCACTATCTATTACAGCTTCTTTCAGTATTTCCGTCAGGGGCTTAAAATAATTGGACCAAATTTTGTTGGACTTGCAAATTATGCCAGCTTATTCCAAGCTGATTTACCGAAATACTTAGCGAATACGCTGATTGTATGGATTATTGGTTTTATTCCACAGATTGTGATTTCTCTGCTGTTGGCTGCGTGGTTTACCAACCAGCGCCTGCGTCTTCGTGGGCAAGGCTTTTTTAAAACTGTTATTTACATGCCGAACCTGATTATGGCATCTGCTTTTGCAATGTTATTTTTTGCGCTGTTTTCCGATAACGGCCCGGTCAACGGCTCCCTACAGTCGCTTGGTATTCTGAGCGAGCCGTTCCGCTTTCTCTCCAGTATAGCGGGAACCCGCGGATTGGTCGGGCTTATGAATTTCCTGATGTGGTTCGGAAACACGACAATTCTGCTGATGGCGGCAATTATGGGTGTTGACACAGGACTGTATGAGGCGGCCGAAATTGACGGGGCTTCTTCAAACCAAATGTTCTGGCGCATTACAATTCCTCTGATCCGCCCGATTATGGCATATGTTATGATTACTTCACTCATCGGCGGTCTGCAAATGTTTGATGTGCCGCAAATTCTCACCAACGGAACAGGAAATCCTGACCGCAGTGTAACAACGATGATTATGTATCTGAACAATCATATGTTCAGCAAGAACTACGGAATGGCCGGTGCGGTTTCCACGGTGCTGTTCGTTATTTGCGCCGTGCTTTCTTTCATCGTCTACTATATCATGACCAGAGACAACGATTCCGTAAAGAAGGAAAGAAAAGGGGGTAAAAATCAATGAATGAGACGAAATCCGGCAAAGGCAAGCTTACGGCTGCAAGGATCGCGTGCTATGTTGTTCTCGGAATTCTTTGTATTTTATGCCTGTTTTTCTTTTACATGCTTCTGATCAATTCTTCCCGTAATACATATCAAATTCAGCAGGGATTTTCGTTTCTGCCTGGTAAATCCTTTGGGGTAAACCTGAATAACTTGCTGAACAACGCAAATATCCCGATTCTCAGCGGTGTTTACAACAGCTTCGTGGTTTCAGCATTGAGCGCTATTTTGGCGACTTATTTTTCCGCTATGACAGCGTATGGCATATATGCTTATGACTTTAAATTTAAAAATGCCGCTTTTGCGATTATCCTGCTGATTATGACAATGCCAACCCAGATTTCGGCAGTCGGCTTTGTGAATCAGATGCAGGCAATGGGGCTGAAAAATTCGCTGATTCCTCTGTTTCTTCCGGCGATTGCGTCGCCTACGGTTTTCTTCTTTATGAAGCAGTACCTGGACAGTAACATGCCCATTGAAATTGTAGAGGCCGCGCGAATAGACGGCAGCAATGAATTTCACACATTTAATACAATTGTACTGCATATATTAAAACCGGCTCTGGCAGTACAGGCAATTTTTAGCTTTGTGGCCGCGTGGAATAACTTCTTTGTACCAGCCCTGTTAATTGACAAGGCGGATAAAAAGACAGTGCCGATCCTGATTGCACAACTCCGCAGCGCGGATTTTCTGAAGTTTGATATGGGGCAGGTTTACATGATGGTTACCATTGCCATCATTCCGGTTGTGATTGTTTATCTTTTCCTTTCTAAATATATTGTTCGCGGCGTTGCGCTGGGCAGTGTAAAAGGATAAATGAACGTCCGTAGTATTTGTGTGATGGGGATAGAATAAATGGGATTTTCGAAAGGTTTTATATGGGGCGCAGCCACTTCTTCCTATCAGATCGAAGGAGCCGCGCGGGAAGACGGCAAAGCAGATTCCGTTTGGGACGAATTCTGTCGTGTGCCGGGCGCAACGTTTCAAGGGCACAGCGGGGATGTCGCCTGCGATCATTACCATCGCTTTCGGGAAGACATCGCGCTGATGAAGCAGCTTGGAATTAAAGCCTACCGCTTTTCCTTTTCATGGCCGCGAATTCTGCCGCAAGGTATCGGCGCGGTAAACGAAGCCGGGCTCCGCTTTTATGAAGAACTGGTTGACGAATTGCTTAAAAATCAGATTACGCCGTATGCAACTCTCTTTCATTGGGATTACCCAGTCGCTCTGCAAAGCCAGGGCGGCTGGCTCAATCCTGATAGTCCGATTTGGTTTGAAAACTACGCGGAACTGATTGCAAAGAGATTTGCAGGAAAAATAAAGTACTATTTTACGTTGAATGAACCCCAGTGCTTCATTGGATTGGGGTATCGTACCGGTGAACATGCACCGGGGTTGAAGCTGTCCGACAGTTCCAATCTTTTGGCTGTTCACAATGTCCTTTTGGCTCACGGCCGCGCTGTAAAAGCGCTTCGAAATTATGGAGGAGAAGATGTAAAAATCGGACTGGCTCAGTGCGGGCGCATCTTTTCTCCCAATACGAATTCCCCGAAAGATGTGGAGGCGGCCCGGCGTGCAACACTTGAGCTGCCGCAGGAAGCAGTCGGGGCTCTTTTCAGCGTTGCACTTTGGAGCGATCCGATCTTAAAGGGGGATTACCCCGAAGCCTATTACCGAAATTTTGCAAATGTGATACCGGCGGTTACGAAGGATGATTTGGCGATCATAAGCCAGCCGATCGATTTTTATGGGCAGAATATTTACCATTCTACGCCTGTTCAGGCGGACGGGGATCGCTGGAAGACGGTTTTTCCTGCACCGGGCAGCGCAAAAACTGCTATCGGTTGGCCGATAGAACCTTCCTGTGTCTACTGGGCAATCAAGTATTTAAATGAAGAATATGCGATTCCGGTGCTCATCAGCGAAAACGGAATGTCTGCCCATGATGTTGTATCTTTGGATGGGCAGGTACATGACCCGAACCGTATTGATTATCTGCACCGTCACCTGCTCTCTCGGCGTAACGCAGCGAATGAAGGATTGGATGTGATGGGGTACTTCGAATGGTCGCTGCTGGATAATTTCGAATGGTCCAACGGGTACAATGAACGATTCGGCATCGTTTATGTTGACTATGCGACACAGGCAAGAATTCCAAAGGACAGCGCCTATTGGTACCAGCAGGTAATCGGGAAAAACGGAGAAAATCTTTAGTTCGCTTATAAAAAGAAGGTGTTGCACAATGAGTGAAAACCCATTGTGCAACACCTTCTTTACGGAAAAATCGCTCGTGGATCATCAGACCCACATTTTGTATTTGTCTTTGCTAGGTCTTGTTTGTAAAAAGAAAAATAACGGAATAAAGCCCATAGACGCAAATTTTTATTCCGACTTTTCTATCTGAACAGAAAATATATCTGCTTAATTGCACCGTTCTATGCTGATATTTTAGTAATTCGCACATTCCTCGCCATTTTACAAACAACCCCTAAGATAAATACAAAATCGCAATTTTTTGGTCAAGTCGGTATATTTATTCATGGTGCAACAGCCACTTTTTTAATAATAGATCATTTTCCCTTATGCGGCTGTTTCCTGTGCGTTCCGGTTACTCATGGAACCCTTTTCCGATAATCTCGCTCGTATTGGTAATCAGGATAAAAGCGTCCGGTTCCACACTCTTTACGAACTGGCGCAGCAGAACCGCCTGCGGCCTTCTCAGAACTGTAATGACAATATATTTGTGCTGGTGCGAATACGCACCTTTCGCCTCACAAATGGTGGCGCCGCGGTGCAGCCTATGCACAATAAAATCACATATAATTTCCGGCTGCGAACAGATCACGGTAAAATATTTCGCCAAATTGATATTTTCAATTACGTTATCAATTACAAGTGACTTTGTCATAAGCCCCAGAATAGAGAACAAAACAGTTTTAATATCGAAGACCAGGAACGCGGACAGCGTGATCAATACATCGCTGAGAAGCACGGCACGCCCGATATCGACACTCGTATATTTTTTCAAAATCAGCGCGATAATATCGGTCCCGCCACTGGAAGCTCCTGTTTCAAATAAGATTGCCGATCCAAACGCAGGCAGTGCCACCGCAAATACCAGTTCCAGCATCGGCTGGTCGGTAAGGGGGTGTGACATGGGGAACCAGTATTCCATCAAAGGCAAACCTACCGAAAGGAGTACGCTGGAATAAACGGTCTTAATTCCGAAGCTGCGTCCCAGAAAAATGAACCCCAGTATCAAAAGCAAACTATTTAAGATCAGACTCGCGATACTCGCTGAAATGGGCAAAATGTGTCCAAGCACAACGGAAAGACCGGTAACACCGCCGAACGTAAAGTTATTGGGAAATTTAAAAAAATATACCCCAACGGTGACAAGAATTGTACTGAAAGTAATTTTTACATAATCTTTAACGTTTTGTTTCATCGTTTACCAGCCTTTGCGGTCAAATTCGGTGTTTTACAATTATTAGAGTTCAGAGCAGAACCTATACTATTTTAACAGAAGAAAATGTTCTTGCAATATCATAATGTTTAACAAATAATTTCCGAAAGAATAGACGATATGCGTATTGATAAATTAAGAATTCGGGCGATAACTATTTTAAAGCGAATAGGCCGGAAGAGCAAGCTTTAAATTAAAAATGAACGAAAAAATGTAAAAAACTCTTTACAAGCGAACAAACTCGTGTTACTATAATAACAATAATTATTACTGTTATTAACTGGTGGTGGATATGGAAAGAAAACAGAACTACAGCAGGAAGCGCGAAGCAATTTTAAATGTGCTCCGGGGTACGACTTCTCATCCGACAGCAGAATGGATTTATCAGACATTAAAACCGGAATATCCCGATTTGAGTCTGGGAACAGTTTATCGGAATTTATCACAGTTCAAGCAGGACGGAATCATCTGCAGTGTCGGAGTGGTGAACGGGCAGGAACGTTTTGACGCGAACACTGTACCGCACACACATTTTGTGTGCTCAGGCTGCGGAGACGTGCTTGACATTCCAGGTGAATATATTGGAAAACAGTCCGCTTCTGAAATTTCAGCAAAATTTGATCTTCAAGTTGATTCCGGTGAGGTAATTTTTCATGGACTGTGCAGCAAATGCCTTGGTAAAAGGCGTTTGAAGTCCTGATGCAGGTGAGTTGTTGTTTGATTTTGAAATCTGTTTGATTAATTTTCGGGTATGGCTTTGCCATGCTCTGCTTCGTTGCGCCTAAAGGTGCTCAATGAAATGACTTGCTTTAAAAGGCGAAAGCCTTTTTCATATTATTTTTGGAGGTTTTTTATTATGAAGAAATTTGTATGTTCCGTTTGCGGTTATGTTTATGAAGGAGAAGAAGCACCGGCATTTTGCCCGCAGTGCAAAGCACCGAAGGAAAAGTTTGTAGAGCAGGTTGAAGGGCTTTCTTTTGCCTGCCAGCACGAAGTCGGTATTGCACAGGGTATTGACAAGGAAATTTACGAGGGCCTTGTAGCAAACTTCAACGGCGAATGCACTGAAGTTGGCATGTACATTGCAATGGCGCGTCAGGCCGACCGTGAAGGTTACCCCGAGGTTGCCGCTGCATTCAAAAAGTATGCCCTTGAAGAAGCGGACCATGCTTCCCGTTTTGCGGAACTGCTTGGCGAAGTAGTGACAAACAGCACAAAGAAGAACCTTCAGATGCGCGCAGAAGCGGAGTCTGGAGCATGCGCAGGCAAGCTCGAACTTGCAAAGCGTGCAAAAGAGCTGAATTATGACGCAATCCACGATACCGTTCATGAAATGGCAAAAGATGAGGCTCGCCACGGCTGCGGCTTCAAGGGTCTGCTTGACAGATACTTTGCATAATTTTTTTCTTTCATAAACATAACCGAGAGCGGCGGGGCTTTAAGCTCCGTCGCTTTTGTCATGACTGGGCCGTCGTGAATTTTGCTGTATAGACCGTTCACTTTAGAAAACATCCAAGAAAATGGAGATTGCTTCTGTTTTCAAATGAACTGATTATAATCCTGGGATTCGCTTGCCATTCTCCCTCTGAATCGTCTATACTATATAAAATGAAACAAATAAAAGCGGGGAATTATATATGGCTGCCCATTTTGATATTGTGATAATAGGCGGAGGCGCCGCCGGGCTTTGCGCTGCTGTTGCCGCCGCCGAAGTGTTGGAAAGCGCGCGCCACCCCAAAAGTGTGGCGATTGTGGAAGCCGGCGCTAGGGTCGGCAAAAAACTGCTCGCTACGGGCAACGGACGCTGCAACCTGACGAATAAGAATGTGAGTCCCGCGTATTATCACGGGGATACCGACTGTCTGCCGTCGATTTTGAAGCAATGTACGCCGGATGAAATTATTCGTTTTTTCTACTCGCATGGCCTGCTGTGCAGGGAGCAGGACGAAGGGCGTGTTTACCCATTTAATTTGCAGGCTGCCGCCGTACTGGACACGCTGCGTACACAGCTGGAACGGTACAGGGTAGAAGTGGTCTGTGATTTTCCGGTTACCGATGTGGAAAAGAATGCGGATGGCTTTCGGATTCATTCCGAAGAGAGGATCATTTCCGCCGGGGAGGTGCTGTTTGCAACCGGAGGGCTTGCTTACCCGCAGCTTGGGGCAAACGGGGGCGGATACGAAATTCTGCAGCGGCTGGGTCACAGCTGCTCTGAACTGCTTCCCTCGTTGGTTCAGGTTAAAACGGACGCACGCCGCGCGAAGCCATTGAAGGGCGCGCGCAGCGCCGCGAATGCGACACTTTTGGCAAACGGAAAGCCGGTCAAAACGGTCAGAGGGGAAGTGCAGTTTACCGAACAGGGGCTTTCCGGTATTTGTATCTTTGAGCTTTCCCGCAGTGTGGGCGAACGGTACGGAAAACAGACGCTGGAAATAGAACTGGATTTTATGCCGGATTACACCGAACGGGAAATCGTGGATTTTTTACACAGCCGAACGCAGCTTGGACAGCTGCCTTCCTTGGAACTGCTCAATGGCTGCCTCAATAAGCTTGTCGGGCCTGAAGTAGTAAAAGCTGCGCTGCCCCGCGTTCCCAAAGCAGTGGGTGAGTTAAGCGACCGTGAGCTGGCTGTTCTGGCCCACACGGTAAAACACTTCCATTTTTCCGTAACAGGCACGCTTTCCTGGCGGGACGCACAGGTTACCGCCGGCGGCGTGCCGCTCAAAGAGATTGATGAAACTATGCAGTCGAAAATTTGCCCCGGTCTGTTCCTTGCAGGTGAACTCCTGAATATTGACGGCGACTGCGGGGGATTTAATCTGCACTGGGCGTGGAGTACCGGACTGATTGCCGGAAGGGCTGCTGCCCGTCGGCTTCTTGAATCACAGAATGCTATCATGAAGTCAATTATCATCGACTAAAGCCGATAATTTTGAACTGTAATTGACTTTAATAAAAGAACAGGTGAAATATGATTTATCGGATTTCAGAAATTGCGCTGCCGCTTGGCGGCACACAGGAAGACCTTGTGCGGCTTGCCGCCCAGCGGCTGAAGGTCGCGCCAAGTGCGATTCAATCCTTAAAGCTCTATAAAAAGTCTGTGGACGCCCGAAAAAAGGAAGATGTCCATTTTATCTGCACGGTGGAGGCGGAGTATGAAGAGAACGGCGAAAAAAATATTCTTCGCGACCCGAAAATAACCGCCGCGGTTCCGTACCGCTACGAAATCCCGTCCGGCAAGAAATTAGAGCAGCGCCCTGTAGTGATCGGGTTTGGCCCGGCCGGACTTTTTGCCGCGCTGATTCTGGCGCAGGCAGGGCAAAGACCGATTGTATTTGAACGCGGAAGCGCGGTGGAGAAACGCACCGAACAGGTTGCGCGCTTCTGGCGAACCGGGGAACTGAACACCGACTGTAACGTGCAGTTCGGCGAGGGCGGTGCGGGCACTTTTTCGGACGGAAAGCTGACCACCGGCACAAAAGATCCCCGTGCCCGCAAGGTGTTGGAGGAATTCGCGGCGGCAGGCGCGCCGGAGGAAATTCTGTATCTGGCAAAGCCGCATATCGGTACCGACAAATTGCCGGGCACCGTGAAAAATATCAGGGAAAAAATTATTGCGCTCGGCGGCGAGGTGCATTTCGATACCGCTTTGCACAATCTTCTGCTCAAGGACAGAAAAGTGACCGGAGTGGAGGTCAAGCCGCATGACGGCGCGTCTTATCGGGTAGACGCCGCGCAGGTGATTCTCGCCATCGGTCACAGCGCAAGGGATACGTTTGAGTTGCTGGATACGCTGAAAATCCCGATGGAGCAGAAAGCTTTTTCCATTGGGGCGCGCATTGAGCACCCGCAGGAAATGATTGACCGTTCCCAGTACGGTAAATTTGCCGGGCACCCGGCGCTCGGCGCGGCGGACTACAAGCTTGCCGTCCATTTGCCGAACGGGCGTGGCGTTTACACGTTCTGCATGTGCCCGGGCGGCAGCGTCGTGGCGGCTGCGAGCGAAGCCGGGCGGCTTGTTACGAACGGAATGAGCGGTTTTGCCCGCAACGGGCAAAACGCGAACACGGCCTTGCTGGTCGGTGTCGGGCCGCAGGACTTCGGCAGTGACCACCCGCTGGCAGGCGTCGCGTTTCAGCGCAGGCTGGAGGAACGCGCGTTTCAGCTGGGCGGCGGGAATTATCATGCTCCGGTGCAGCGTGTGGAGGACTTCCTGCAGCGCCGAACTTCCAAATCGGTAGGGGAAGTTCGGCCTACCTATGCGCCGGGCGTCACGCCGTGCAGTCTGGACGACTGCCTGCCGGAATATATCACGGATTCCATGCGGCAGGGTATTGTCCAGATGAATAACCGGCTGCACGGTTTTTCGTACCCCGACGCTCTTCTCACTGCCGTGGAAAGCCGCAGTTCTTCCCCGGTCCGTATTCTGCGCGGGGAAACCTGTGAATCCGTCGCGGTCGAGGGCCTGTACCCCTGCGGGGAAGGGGCCGGTTACGCGGGCGGAATCATTTCCGCCGCTGTGGACGGAATCCGCTGTGCGGAGCAAATACTTCAATAATAGATTTTCAGGGCTGTGCTTCGGCACAGCCTATTTTGATCAATGAGAAATACTTAATGATAATTCACAGTCCGCAGATGACGTATCTTTATTTGGGATGTAACGTATTTGTTAAATATGATGCTAATTTCTTATAAGCACTTGAAAAGTATATTAGCAAGTGATAATATTTAGTCAAACTTTGTTATTCAATTAACAAAAAAGAAATTGGAGGAATCGATATGGCACGTTTTACATTACCCCGCGATATTTATTATGGCCCCAATGCAATCGGTGAACTGAAGAACCTGAAAGGCTACAAAAAGGCATTCATTGTAACCGGCGGGCAGTCCATGAAGAGAACCGGGTTCCTGAAAAAACTGGACGACGTGTTGAAGGAAGCAGGACTTGAAACCCTGATTTATGACGGCGTCGAGCCGGATCCTTCCATTGAAAGAGTGTATGACGGTGCCAAGGCAATGCGTGAGTTCCAGCCTGACGTGATCGTTTCCATCGGCGGCGGCTCCCCGATGGATGCCGCGAAGGCGATGTGGGTATTTTACGAGTACCCGGAGAAAACTTTCGATGATATCAAAGATCCCTTTACCATGCCGAAGCTGAGACAGAAAGCGATTTTTGTCGCTGTTCCTTCCACCAGCGGCACCGCGTCGGAAGTAACCGCGTTTTCCGTCATCACCGACTATGCCACCAATATCAAATATCCTCTGGCTGACTTTGAAATTACGCCGGATATTGCCGTGCTTGACACCGATATTCCGCTTACTATGCCTAAGGTACTTACCGCGCACACCGGTATGGACGCACTGACACATGCTATTGAGGCTTATGTTGCCACTGCGCGTTCCGATTTTTCCGATGCGCTTGCCATTAAGGCAATTTCCGATATTTACGACAGCATTGTTGCTTCCTACAACGGCGATGTAGAAGCCCGCGGTAAAATGCATATTGCCCAGTGCCTGGCCGGTATGGCGTTTTCCAACGCGCTGCTTGGTATTGCGCACAGCCTTGCGCACAAAACTGGCGCGATGTTCCACATTCCGCACGGCTGCTGCAATGCCATTCTGCTTCCCAATGTAATTCAGTACAATTCCAAAGCCTGCCTTGAGCGCTATGCGCAGATTGCAAGGGCGATGGGGCTTCCGGGTGCTACCGACCAGCAGTTGACCAATTCCCTTGTGGAAGCGGTTCGTGAACTGAACAGAAAGCTTGACATTGCCCAGTCCTATCAGGCCAACGGTGTGAGCGAAGAGCTCTTCAAAGCGCATGCAAAGGAAATTTCGGCAAACGCTGTGCTTGACCCGTGCACCGGCTCGAATCCGAGAACCATCGACGCGGAAACGATGGAGAAGGTACTTACCTGCTCCTATTACGGCGAAGATGTCGCATTCTGATCTACATAATTCAAATATATAAACAAAGAAGGTGTTGCAAATTCATTTTGCAACACCTTCTTTTGGGGTCGGAATATTTTGTTCATTGTGCAGCAACGGCATTTCTTAGGCATGACGGAATTGTTAAAGGGCGCTGTCGCCAAGATCTCCGGTTCTGATTCTGACAGCCTGTTCCACGTTGTAGACAAAAATCTTTCCGTCTCCGACCTCGCCGGTTTTAATCCGTTCGGTTACTTTTTTAATGACTTCTTCGACCAGATCGTCGTGCACTACGGTTTCTACCTTTACCTTAGGCAGAAGATTGATTTCGGTTTCGGTGCCGCGATACCAGTTTTTTCTGCCCTTTTGATTGCCGCAGCCTGAAACCATGGTAACGGTCATGCCATGAATCTGTAATTCATCCAGAGTGGCTTTCACGTCTTCCAACTTTTCCGGCCTGATTACCATTTCAATTTTCTTCATACGATCAGCTCCTTTTCATCATAAACATGTACTGTGCGCTTTCTGCCATAGGCAGGAAACATCACAATATTTCCGCCCGGAACAAAAGCATATTATTATTTATCATACACATAAATTTCAAAAAGTCAATTGCTTTTCTGGGAAGCTTTTAAAACGTTTTCCAAATCCTTTGGATTAAAGGTTTGGCGCACACTATGGCCTTTATTTTTAAATTTGGATTTCAGTATTTCACAGCGCTCCGGCTCCAGCTTCAGCATGTGAAGCGTCAGCGGCATCGTTTTCAGGTTCGCCGCGGAGTACCCTTTTTTCCCGATAATTTCGAGGTACTCCGGCGAAAAGGCTTCAATTTCCACAGCGATGCCTTCCAACTGAACGCTTTCCAATTCTCCCATTCCGCTGTATTCCGTGTAAACGGCAGCCGAAGCGTGGGGATTCGCCGCAAGGCTCGCAAATTTTTCGCCGCCCTCCGTCAAAAAATAGAGCGCGCTGTTCGCGTAAGTATATTCAATCGGGGTCGCCCGGAGGTGAGTTCCGAATCCGGTGCAGAGCGTACAGGTGTTGTGTGCCTGCAGAAGCGCGTCCACCGCTTTTTGAAGCTCCGCCGCGGGCATATCGCAGGTATCCTTTAATCTGCGTTTCCAGGCAATCAGCTTTTGCGCCACACCTTGGGAAATGTGATTCCCGCGCTGCAACGGGGAAAACAGCAAATTGTCGTAAAAGAAAAACGCGCCGCCCCATTTTTCGGCGGCGTCACAAAGTGCCGGCTTTGCGGAATTTCGTGCGGATTCCAGCAATATCAGCGCGGTTTTTCGTTTCCCGAATTCCTCGGAAAAGCGATCGATCCATTGTACCGTTTCCTGTGAAAGTGCACCGCCGTGAACGGCGGCCAGCAGCACGGCGGTTTCACAGAAATCAAATTTGCCGTCAAACTGCTCAAGGTTTGCCGTTTTAGACGTGCCGAGAACTTTTTCGGTCAATCGCACCAGCGGAAAAGGAACGCCCTGTGCCTCATATAAAATCAATGCGTACTCCATATATCAGACCACCTTTATAACTTTATATTAAACGTGCTGTGCGGAAAATACAATAATTTGTCGGCTTTTGCTTGTAGAAAAACGGCATGAATAGTATAATCAAACTATTACGGCTTTGATGCGTATTCAGGGCGAGGGGGATGTAAACAGTGAGCAAGGTAATTTCCGTTTCCAACCAAAAGGGAGGAGTAGGGAAAACGACAACGGCATGCAATCTGGCGGGAGGGCTCAAAAAGAGGGGCTTCCGCGTTTTAATGATAGATCTTGACCCACAGGGGAATCTGGGCTTCAGCGTCGGCGCGGATGCGGAAATGAGCGCGACTATTTACGATGTGCTGAAGGGCGATGTAAAAACGCAGTTTGCCATTCAAAAGACCGATACCACCGACATTATCATAAGCAATATTCTGCTGAGCGGAATTGAACTGGAGTTCACCAATACCGGGCGCGAGTATTTGCTAAAAGAAGCAATCAAGCCGGTTTTGGAGCTTTATGATTATATTGTTCTGGACACGCCCCCGAACCTCGGTATTCTTACTATCAACGCGTTTACTGCTTCCGATTACATTATTGTTCCCATGCTGTCCGATATTTTCAGCCTGCAGGGAATTGCGCAGCTTTACGAGACGATGGAGCGTGTGAAAAAATACTGTAACCCCAGCCTTTATATTGAGGGCATTCTGCTGACGAAATTTAATCCGCGCACGCTTTTAAGCCGCGAAATTCGCGGTACCGCCGAGTTGATCGCGCAGGATCTGCACATTCGCCTGTTCGACAGCTTTATTCGCAACAGCGTGGTTGTGAGCGAGGCGCAGTCGCTTCAGCAAAGCATTCTGGATTACGCGCCGAAAAACAATATTGCGAAGGATTATCAGCAGTTTATTGATGAGCTGCTGGCAAAGGAGGGCTGAGCATGGCGCGGACAAAAAAGGAAATTGACAAGGATTTGATGTATAAAAAGCTGATGCCGTCCGCCGTGAAAACCAAGCTGACGGCACAGGAGGAATCGGAAGAAGCCGCTGTTCCTAATGCCCAAGTGCCCGAAGAAGCGGTACAGACCCAGGAGCCGCTGAACCAGCATCCGCCGGTTTTACGCCGTGAAATCGGCGTGCCCTTTATGGACGCACAGCAAACTGTTCTGGTGAACGCGATGGAATCTGTCGTGCTTGAAAAACTGGAGTCCGTTTTGTCGCGGTTCAAATGCTGCAAATGCGACCGCTGCAAAAAGGATATCGTCGCGCTTGCTCTGAACAAGCTTCCGTCGAAGTATAAAGTATTGCGGGAAGGAAATCCCGTGCCGGATTTGGACCCGCAAACGAACGTACAGGTGGTTACCGCGTTGATTCAGGCAGTGCTTGCGGTTCGCGATCACCCGCGTCACTGACGTCAGACATAAAATGCTGCCCGCATGGTTTTCCATGCGGGTATTTTAGTAGGTATAGCTTGAGTGCAAACGAGATTACCCGCAAAGGTCGCTGAGCGTGCCGAACGTGTAGCCGTCCGCTTCCCACTTGGATAAAAGTTCATCCAGAATTTCTGAATTCGTTTTGGAGGTGCTGTGCAGCAGCACAATTGCGCCGGGGTGAACGCGGGGGAGCAGCTTTGAGAAGGCCTGCTCCTTGGTGGGCTGTTTATCCTGATACCAGTCGACGTACGCAAGGCTCCAGAATATCGTTCGGTACCCCAGCTCATTTGCCATTTTCAAGTTATTCTCGCTGTATTTCCCCTGCGGAGGACGGTAAAATTTCTGCATATCCTGCCCGGTAATTTCCTTGAACTTGGTTTCAACCGCGCTGATCTCCTTTTGGAAGGAGGTCATATCGGATATTTTTGACATGTCGGGGTGTGTGTTGGTGTGATTTCCCACAATATGCCCTTCAGCCACCATGCGTTTTACAAGGTCGGGGCTGGTATTTAAATAGTTTCCCACCACGAAAAACGTTGCCTTTACATTGTGTTTTTTCAGCGCGTCCAGAATTGCGGGGGTATATCCGGCTTCAAAGCCTGCGTCAAACGTGAGGTAAATTACCTTTTTATCGGCGGCGCCCACATAATACGCGTTGTACTGCTTTAAAAAAGATGCAGAAGCGTTCCCGCTCGGCTGCTCACCCTCTTTTCCGAAGCCAAGGCCCCAGTTGGTATTAGCAGCCGCGGTAGCAACGGACTCCGCCGATTGTGGGCGGTTCGTCAATAGAACGATTCCCAGAATCACGGCAACCAACGCAAACAGAGAAATCAGGATATGCTTTCTTCGAATAATTAATACCACTACGGATGCCACCGCCCCATATGTAAGATAATTTATTATATGTATGGAAAGCGGGAATATGTCAATTTTGGGCGGAATTGGTTGTCCAATCTCATTTCTTCTGAATTAAGGCCATAAGCGGAAAAGGGTGCCGTACAATGAATCAATAAACAATTCCCAAAAAGTTGCTTGCGGGTCTAATAATGACCCACAAGCGATTTCTTTCGAAAAGAAGGTGCTGCGAAATGAATTTTCATTTTGCAGCATCTCCTTTGTTATAGATTGATGACTTTCGGCTGTAACAAGGAGTCTTCCTTTGCCTGCGTGGGAAGGACGCTTTTTGCGCCTGCGGACTCCAGATAGTCAAGCAGCGGTTCCAGCTTTTCGTAAAATACGATAATCATGTCGCCGCATTTTGCGTCAGCCGCTGCCGCTTTCAGCGCGTCGGCTTCCTGCGTGACCACGGAAAGATTCCTTTCGTCAAAACCAGCTTCTGTAATGGCGCTGTGAAACAGCGCGGCGACCTCGCCCGGTCTTCTTCCGCGCAGGTCGTGGTCTTCCTTAATGACGATCCGGTTAAAGTATTGCGCGCACAATGCACCGGCTTTTTTAATGGAACCGTCGTTCCTGTCACCAGGCATTCCGATGACGCCGATCAGCCGCTGAAAGCCCAGCTTTTCGCAGGCTTCGAGCGCTTCGCGGTAACCGGCCGGGTTATGCCCGTAATCAAGCATGACGCGGAATCCGTTCAGTGCAAACAGACTGAAGCGGCCTTCATTTTCATAAAAGCCACGCAGCCCACAGGCAATTTCCCCAATGGGAACTTGCAGCGCGTACAGCGCGGCGGTGGCGGCAAGGCTGTTTTCCACATTGCATTCAATCAGCCCGCCGCAGGTTACGGGAATTTCATCAATGCGCACAACATCGGCGGTTTCCGCGCCGCTGCGGACTTTGATCCAGCCGTCCTGCGCGTAAACACAGGGGATATTTTTCGCCACATAGGGGGCGACCGTTTCCTCACTTTTGCCGAACAGAATTTTGTTTGCCTTTACACGCTCCAGAATGGCGGGGGTGCTTTCATCTTGCGCGTTCAACACGGCATAGCCGTCCTTCTTGATGGCTTCTACGACCAGCGATTTCACATAGGCAAGATCCTCCAGCGTGTTTACTCCGTCCAGCCCGAGGTGATCCTCCGCAATATTGGTAATCACACCGACGTCTGCCAAATCGTACCCCAAGCCCTCGCGGATCATGCCGCCGCGCGCCGTTTCCAGCACCGCCGCGTCAATCTGCTTGTTCGAAAGCAATGTTTTCGCGCTGCGCGGGCCGGAATTGTCGCCCTTACAGATGCGCCGGCTGCCGATGAACGTACCGCTTGTGCTTGTCATTCCGACGGAAAGTCCGGTCTGGGAAAGCACATGCTGAATCAGGCGCACCGTGGTCGTCTTTCCGTTCGTGCCCGTGACGGAAACGATGGGGAAGCGGCAGGAGGCTTCGTCCGGAAAGAGCAGGTCAACAATGTCTTTTGCGACGTTGCGCGGTGTTCCTTCCGAAGGATACAGGTGCATACGGATGCCGGGCGCGGCGTTCACTTCCACGATGGCGCCTCCCGTTTCCAGAATGGATTTTGTAATATCCTCGGTTACAATGTCAATGCCCGCGATGTCAATGCCGACCGCGTTTGCGGCGCGTACCGCAAGGTCTGCGTTTTCCGGGTGAATTTGGTCGGTAAAGTCAATGGCGGTTCCGCCGGTGCTCAGGTTTCCGTTTTCCCGCAGCACGACGCGCCTGCCGTTTTCGGGCACCGTGTTTGCGTCCATTTTATTTTTTTGAAGGACATTCATCGTCACCGCGTCCAATTTAATTTTGGTCAGCGGCTTTTCGTGCGAGTCGCCGCGTCGCTCGTCCTGATTTACAATATCAACCAGCTCCCTGATGCTGTGCACGCCGTCTCCGGTTACGCAGGCGGGAAGGCGCTCGGAAACCGCCCGAACGGAATCGCCCACGACCAGAATGCGGAAATCACGTCCCTTTACGAACTTTTCCACAATGATGCCCGCGCTGTATTTGCTCGCCTCCTGATAGGCCGACTTGATTTCTTCCTCGGTTTTCAATTCAAGGTGCACGCCCTTGCCCTGATTGCTGTCAAAAGGCTTTATCACCACGGGGGTTCCGATCTGCGCCGCCGCCATTACGGCGGAAATTTCGGAATAAACGACTTTCCCGTACGGTACCGGAATGCTGTGTTCGCTCAAAATGGATTTCGTGAGCTGTTTATTGGTGGAAATATCGGCGGAGATGCAAGAGGTTGCGTCGGTCAGCGTGGATTCCACCAGCCGGCTGTGCCGCCCGTATCCAAGCTGAATCAAGCTTTCGTGCCCGATGCGCGTGACCGGAATCCCTCGCCTTTTCGCTTCCTCCGCAATGGCGGAGGTACTGGGGCCCAGCTCTGCGTCAATGGACAGCTTTTTCAGGTAAGCGAGGAAGGAGGCGGTGTTCACCTGTTCCCCCTGAATGAAGCAGTTTAGAATAAATACGGCCGCCTTGCTGCATTCCAGCCCGCAGACCTCATTTTCATATTCATATACCACGGAATAAACATTCGGTTCTTCCACCGTTCTGGTTTTTCCAAACCGCACGTCGTAACCCGTCATATACTGCATTTCCAGTATGACATGCTCCAGCACATGGGCCATGTACGTCCCTTCGCGCAGACGTTCGAGAAAGCCGCCCTCGTAACCAAGCCCGCAGACGTTTTTCCGCAGCCCGGGGAACGCTTCCAACAACTTATCGTTAAAACCGGGAATGCCTTTTGTCGGAATATCGCCGTACTTTCCGATATCGACAATCAGTTTCATCACCGGGCGGTGACTATAAATATTTCTGCCATGGTAAATGATAAAATCCATGATTTGAATTCGTTCAGTTTCCATTATTTAAACGCAGAACCTTTCTGTTTTTTAGCTCAAAGCCGTATCCCTGCGGGAGCGTGTGAACGGTTACACCGGTAATCGCGAGAATTTCGTCCGGATTCAGTTCGGATACGTTTGAACTTTGTATGCTCTTTCCGTCAATGATCGTGACGGCGTTTGAACCGATAATTTCAAAGTGCATGTCGGGGTAAAGTTTGATAGCGGTATCCTCGTCAATGCCGATTCCCAGTACGTCGGGGTTTTCAGCCACGCCGCACAGCAGCCGGCCAAAGCGTCCGCGCTGGTCAAAATGCTGGTCGATAATCGCACCGCCGAACAGTCCAAGCCCGGGCGCCATTTTCAAAGTGCATTTCCGGGCGGGTTCATTGTCCTTTCCCTGCACAACCATCGTTTCGCTCATCACCGACGCGCCGGCGCTTGTCCCCATGATAATGCCACCCGACGCATACAGGTTCCGCAGCTCTTCACAGGCGGTCGTGCCGCCGAGAATACTGGTAATGCGGAGCTGGTCGCCCCCGGTCATGAAAATACATTTCGAGTTCTTGATCAGCGTGCAGTTTTGAGGGTCTTCCGCAGATTCACGCGTGTTGATGTCCAGAACTTTCACGTTTTCAACGCCGATTCGCCGGAATACCTCGATATAATCCCTTCCGGCCTGCTCCGGCTGCTCTGTCGCGGTCGTCAGGACGGTCAGAATATCGTTCTCGTCCAGCATTTCAGGCGCTTGCTTTAATATAACGCTCTCGCCGTGTTTGTCCTCGGCACCGCCGATAATGACCAAATAGCCGCTTGCGTCCATAGTTTCTCCTTTATGATGAAGTCGCGGTTTCCAATACAGTACCGTGTTCCACCATTAATTTTCCCATACAAAACAGTTTATTAACCTGGTAATTTTTATCTGTAATTAAAATATCGGCATCGCTGCCCTGCCGGAGTACGCCCTTTGCGGGGTAAAGCTTCAGCAGCCTCGCCACATTTTCCGTAATCGGCCGAACGGCAGTTTCCGGGCTGATTCCCTGACTGACGATGCAATCCCTGATGTCGCAGAACAGGCATCCGATTTCACCAACTCCGCCGCCCGGGATGCTTCCGTTTGCGTCGGAACTGACCGTAACCCGTTCCAGCTTTTCTGTTTGCGTAAGCAGCCTTGCAATGGCTATCGGAACAGGAATCCCCGCGTGCTCACCGGCGGTCAGGTCAATATTGCCTCCGTTTTTCCGGTAGGTCAGTGCCTGCTCGAACAGCGCCGGGTTTCGGTTCACATGGGACGGAACAAACATTTCCAGGGGAAATTCAGATTGCTCCACAAGCTGTAAAAGCGGGGAAAGCCCGCCGTTTCCGTCGCCGAGGTGGAAATGCACAACACCTGCCTTTCCGCCGAGCAGTCCTCCCACATGGGTTTCATGGGCGAGTGTCTGCAGCGCCTGTAAATCCGGGTGTGATGAACGGTGATCGGAAATTGCGATTTCCCCCGTACCGATGACTTTATCAATAAATATCAGGTCGTTCAGAATGCTCTGTGTATAAGTTACAACCGGCACGGAGTAACTGCCCGTGTATAAATAAGTGGTGATTCCCTGCAACTCAAGGCTTTTGGCCTTCGCGAAAAGCGCCGTCAGGCTTTTTGTGCGGTTGTCCGTGCCTAGCAGTCCGACCAGCGTGGAAACACCCGACTGCAATACGGAGCGGATGTCAATTTCACTGACACGGCTGGAAAATCCCTCTTCACCGCCGCCGCCGATGATATGCACGTGCTGGTCGATCAGTCCGGGAAAAGCAAGCAGCCCGTCGCACTCAAGTACATTGTCAATGAGCGGATTATCGTCCCATGCGCCGGCAGAGGATATGCCGCCGATTTTATCCTGAATAATTAAAATATCACTTTTTCCCAGGTAATCCGGGCAGTAGCACTCTAAGTTTTTCAGCAGCGTAATCATCGTATCATCCTTCCGGCAGCATAAAAAATAGTTTATTTCATAGGTGCTGTTTTATACTGTTAATTAATTCCAAATTTAATTTTACGGAGGGCAGCGCGTTGCTGAGAACCGCCGTAAAGGAGAGTCGAAGTCACCCGCCCGGTATTTTCGCTGCCCAAAGTATGTGCCGCACGAAACGAAATCAATCAAAAAAGCAGCCCCGCGGCGAACAAATCGACCGCAAGAGCTGCCTTCTGTAAATTGATGAACTGAAAAGCTTATTTTGCCATACCCATGATCATTCCGGAAAGGAACGGAATCATCCATAAAATCCAAACGAATATGCTGAATTTGTGGAACTTCCTTTTTTGCTCCTCATTGTTTTTGACCAGAACAACGGTTGCCCAGACGGCGTGAACCAGCATCAGGATGATGGCGGCAAGTCCGGTAATACTATGGAAGTTAGCTGAAAAAACGTCATTGGCCAGCCTGCCCATCAGCGTTGTTCCGGTGGTGTCGAAAACAAAGCCGATCCAAAAGAGCACTAAATGCCATTTTTTCAATGTACCGCTGATTTTTTCGCTCCATACACCGATTGTGTAAAATACAAACGCGAGTGTAATGGTAATGATTGCTGCAATTAGCATATGTTATTCTCACTTTCTTTTTATTATGGAAATGAACTAATAATAGTAGAAAGCAATTTATTTATTATTGCATAATAGAAAATATAAAACATTTAGGGTAATATGGAATAAGTTTTTTCAGCGTTCAAATACTAGAAATCCGAAGATAATAAACTTCGGAACTGCATGTGGAAAAGTGAGGAAGAAAGATGACAACGTCAAATCCTGCGTATAAAAAAACTAAAAAAGCAGAAGAAACCCGACAGAAAGCGAAGATGAACAGCGTTACAAGTTCCGTGAAGCCGGAAAACCAAAACCAGAGGCACAACGCGAAACAGGTCGCGCTCGGCCCGAACACGGATCGAAAATAATATTTTTGTTCAGGCGATTCCTGTCCGTTTTACAGATAGGAATCGCAAAATAAAAAATTGAATTCATAAAATACACTTGACAAACGCAATCATAATTTATATAATCTAATTGTAATCAATTGTATGTTATAAAATTGAAAATAAAAGGAGCGTTTACAATGTCAATTTATGATTTCACAGTAAAAGATGCAAAGGGCAATTCCGTGTCACTGGCTGATTACAAGGAAAAGGTTCTGCTGATCGTGAATACCGCAACCGGCTGCGGCTTTACTCCGCAATACGAGGGACTTGAGAATTTATATAAGAAATACAAAGATCAGGGCTTTGAAATCCTCGATTTCCCCTGCAATCAGTTTTTGAATCAGGCGCCGGGCACCAATGATGAAATTGTGAACTTCTGCCAGATGAAATATGGCACTACATTCAAGACCTTCGGCAAAATCGAAGTCAACGGAAAGAATGAGGAGCCGCTGTACGATTATCTGAAGAAAGAAGCCTCCAAAGAAAATCAAAACAGCGAAACTCCCGCGTTTCTGGATAAACTGAAACAGCTTGGTCAGACAGTTGTCGGAACAGACATTAAGTGGAATTTCACGAAATTCCTTGTTGACCGTAACGGCAATGTGGTAGCCCGCTACAATCCTACCCTCGCCCCGGGCGATATTGATGGGAAAATAGCGGAATTATTAAAATGAGTTGTATAAAATCCCATTGTGTGATATAATGTGGGAAAATATATGACGGGTGATTTCAATGAATTATGACAGTCTCAAATTGGAAAATCAGCTTTGTTTCCCGCTTTATGCATGTTCGAAGGAGATTATTAAAAAATACAAACCGTACCTTGACCCTCTCGGTATCACATATACGCAATATATTACGCTGATGGTGCTATGGGAAGAAAACAACATTACGGTGAAAACGCTGGGTGAGCGGCTCTATCTGGATTCCGGCACGCTGACCCCGCTCTTGAAAAAAATGGAGAGTCAGGGCCTTGTTACCAGGGAGCGCAGCCCGAAGGACGAGCGCAACGTTTATATCAAGCTGACGGAGCGTGGCCGGACATTAAAAGATCAGGCTTTGACTGTTCCGCAGCAAATCGGTTCCTGCATTTCATTGCCCTTGGACGAAATGATTTCCTTGCGCAATACCCTTAACAAAGTGCTGGCCCAGCTTTCAGAGTAGGCTATTATACAGTAAACAGCGCCGCATTTCATTTTGCGGCGCTGTTTACTGTATGTTTTTTATAGTCAGTTCACTTTAGAAAACATCCAAGAAACAAGCGCGAAATTTTTGATCTATGGATTTTACGCAGACTATAGATGCAGGCGGCTGACTGAAAGAGGCTTGCGTATATGCTTCAAATGAAACAATGATTGATAATTTTAATAATCTCGCTTATAATAGAATAAACATAATCTATATTGGACTTTTTTGGAAGATCAATGATTTGTCTTCCGTTGATTAGGTCTTGATTGTAAAACTAAGCGGGAAATATATCTGCTCGATTGCACCGTTCCATGCCGATATTTCAGTAATTCGCACATTTCTCACCATTTTATAAACAAGCCCTAAAAAAAATAAATGATACATTATAATTTTAACAGAATGAAGGACGGGATTATTCGAATGGAACAAGATAATCGATTCGCTGTGCTGATTGACGCGGACAATGTCTCGGAAAAATACATCAAGTTTATTTTAAATGAAATTTCAAACGACGGGGTCGCAACATATAAGCGTATTTACGGCGACTGGACAAAACCGGCGCTTGGAATGTGGAAAAATGTTTTGCTGGAATATTCAATTACCCCAATTCAGCAGTATGGCTACACAACCGGAAAAAACGCCACGGACTCCGCGATGATCATCGATGCGATGGATATTCTCTATTCCGGCAATGTGGAGGGCTTCTGCATCGTTTCCAGTGACAGCGACTTCACGCGCCTTGCGGTGCGTTTGCGTGAATCGGGCATGTATGTTGTAGGTATGGGGGAGAAGAAGACGCCCCAGGCTTTCATCTCTGCCTGTAACAAGTTCCGTTATCTTGATGTTCTGGCGCAGGTCGACACTTCCCCGGCGGAACCGGATGAAGCAGAGGACGAAACAGCCAGCGCGGAGATGACTCCGCTTGAAACGATCAAGAGCGCGGTTCAAACCATCGTGCGTGAAATTTCCGATGATGACGGAAGGGCTTTTGTCGGTGAGCTGGGCAATATGCTGGTGCGGCGTTACCCTGATTTCGATGTACGCAATTACGGATTCCGGAAGCTGACACCGTTTTTAAAATCATTTGATGTTTTCGATATTTATTCGGAGCGAAACAGTGACGGTTATAATAAACTCGTGTATGTAAAAGAAAAATGCAGCCCGAATCAGAATGTGAAAAATATAAAGAGATAACAAAGAAGGTGAAGCACAATGAAATTTCATTGTGCTTCACCTTCTTTATGGAAAAGATTGCTGGTGAGTCATTATCAGACCCACATTTCGTATTTTTTCTGAGCGGGTTGGTTTACTTGTTTATTGTGCAGAGGCCCCTTCACGGAAAAAGTACTTGTCGGTCATCGCAGGACCAGCAAGTACTTTTTTGGTTAAGTTTATTTTATCAGAGGAAAAATAATTGGATCAGTCATCGATTCCATTAAAGGCGGGGTAGGCCGATTCGCCGTGTTCGGCAGAGTCAAGGCCGACTTCTTCCGCATCGTGGGAAACGCGAAGGTCTTTAACGAACAGTTTGGCAACCGCCGCGGCAATCAATGTGCCGACAATCGCAATCGCGATGGAAACTCCGATCGCGGCCAGCTGACGCAGAAAAAGATTGACGTCACCGTAAACCAGACCGTTCCATGGTGCGGCGGAGTTGATGGAGGTATTGGCGAACAGTCCGGTGGCAATGCCGCCCCAAATACCGCCGATGCCATGGCAGCCAAATACATCAAGCGCGTCGTCGTAACCGAACTTCTTTTTCACAACGGTGATGAAGAAATAGGAAATCGGGCTGGCCAGCGCGCCGATGATCAGTGCCGACCAAATCGGAACAAAACCCGCGCCGGGTGTAATGGCGACAAGTCCGATTACCATACCGGTTGAAGCCCCGACCAGCGTCGGTTTTCCACTGGTGATTTTTTCAACCAAAAGCCACGAAAGCATAGCCGCTGCCGCGGAAGTGTTTGTTGTCATAAACGCGTGTACAGCAAGTTCATTTGCACCGAGCGCACTGCCCCCGTTGAAACCGAACCAGCCGAACCACAACAGCGCGGCGCCAAGAAAGACGGAGGGCACATTATGCGGATGGTAGGAAGTGCTGCCCCAAGTCTTGCGTTTACCCAGCAGCAGCGCAAGTACAAGCGCGCTGACACCGGAGGAAATATGCACGACGTTTCCGCCCGCAAAGTCGATGGATCCGATCTTCATGAGGAATCCGCCGCCCCAAACCATATGGGCAAGGGGATAGTATACCAGCAACGACCATACAGCGCTGAAAATGAACAAAGCGGAAAATCGCATTCTCTCCACTATTGCGCCGGAAATCAGCGCGGGGGTGATTACGGCGAACATCATTTGAAAAATCGCAAAGGTGAGCGTGTTGGGGTAAGCGTAAGTGACGTCCTTGAATCCGTCAAAGTTCATGCCAAACCAGTTCAGGTTGCCGATCACTCCACCAATATCGCCGCTGAAGGAAAGTGAAAAGCCGAAAAGCACCCACATGATGGAGCAGAGTCCCAGCATAAGCGCGCTGGACATAATCGTATTGATTACATTCTTCCTTTTTGCAAGTCCCGAATAGAAAAACGCCAGACCGGGGGTCATCAAGAATACGAGAGCCGAGCTGGTGAGCATCCAAGATACATCGCCGTGATCCATACATAAATTCCTCCTTTAATTAAGCAAAGCCGCAATTTGGGGAACCAAAGGTATTCCCACAACGCAGAAAGGCCGGCAACAGGTGTGGCTATATCCCACCTGTTGTCGGCCTCATTGCCTTTATAATATTCACACTATACCATACTGAACTTAATTTTGCAAGATATCGAAGATAAAAATGCAGGAATTTTTAAATTCAAATTTATATTCTTAAACAATAAGGCTCGTATTCCTTATTAAATTCGACAAAACGGAAATAGATTCTAAATCAGAATGAGTGAAATCCGTCGAAAGCCACCCGAACAGTTACCCGGTATTGTCCACGGGATAGGAAAAAATCCGAAGCGGCTTTCAGCTGCCTCGGATTTTTACTTGGCGGTCGGAGTCGCGCTGATTTGATTTCAAAACGGGCGCGTATTTTCCAACAGGCCGGCCATTTGCCAAGCGCCACGCGCGGGGCGTGCGTTAACACGCCGGATGCTGGTAATGGAATCGGCGGAAACACCGTACGTTACATACACCGCCGCGGCGATGGCGGCAATGACTTCTTCCGGAATACCCGTTTCGGTGAAAGCGTTTGCGGCGGCAAGGCCGGCTTTCGGTGCGGCGGCGGAGACAGTTTCAAAAGTCTCCCCGCTTCCCGGCTGCAATTTTCTGATTGCTGCGCCATGCTCCCTCACATAATAAATCAGAACTACAACTGCGATAAAGACAGCAACAAGAGATACAATCAGTACGGTGAGCAAGTTTTGATCCGTCGGCATATTCAAAATCCATCCTTCCCCAGCGAAACAGACACCGGCTTCGGGCAGCCGCTGTCAGTTCCTGATTCACACGATTTTTGGCCGCTCAATACAAGGTAACGGTCACACTTACAATTTGTTCTATTATACCCGATAGCAGAAATAAATTCAAATAATTTTTATAGATATTTGTTTCATATTGAATATTATGCCGCATTCATCTATAATAAAAAGCAAAGACAGAATCCTGTAAGGAAAGGCGGCGTGCTTCCCGTGACAAATGATGAATTCCGGCATTCTTTTAAGATGTCGGTGCATAACAGTCTGAGCCTTGCTGTTTACAGCTGCGGCGTTCAGCGGTGCGGTGCGCGTCATTCGTGGGGACCGGCTGTACGCGACCATTATTTGATTCATTACATCGTATCCGGTCGCGGCGTTTTCTGCAGCGGAGGCCGGAATTATAAACTGGCGGCCGGTGACGGCTTTCTGGTCGAGCCCTCGAAAGTAGCTTCATATGTTGCAGATGAAGCGGAACCGTGGGAATACTGTTGGGTGGGTTTCAACGGCAGCGACGCAAAGCGCCTGATGCTACAGACAGGGCTTTTAAACGCTGAACCCGTATTTCATTATGATAAAGACGCAATGCTTGAAAGCCTGCTGACGAATATCTGCGGTTCTTCCGATTCTTCTCCGGGTGCGGAGGCTCGAATGGAGTCTGGGCTTTTGCTGTTTCTTGCGGCGCTGATGGACTTATTCGGCACCCGTGTGCAGCCGGATGAGGGCGGATTTGAGTATGTACAGAAGGCAATCCGCTATATTGATTATAATTATTCAAGCGACATCAATATCAAGGATGTAGCTTCCAGCGCGGGCATCAGCCGCAGCCACCTGTACCGGCTTTTTATGCAGCATATTTCCATGCCGCCGAATGAGTATCTGATGCGCTACCGTATTAACAAGGGGGCCGAGCTGCTGAAAAACAGCCGGCTTTCCGTGGGGGAGGTAGCGTACTCCATCGGCTTTTCCGACCAGCTCTATTTTTCCCGCGTATTTCGGAAATACATGGGAATGCCGCCGAGCCGGTACGCCCATGAGGGGCAGAACACGACCAGGGAGGATTCAAAATGAGTGAAGCGACCGATAAAATTTTAGAATGGACAGCGGAGTTAAAAGAGTTTAATTCCGTGGAGTGGGATCGGCTGCCGGAAATTTATCTTTATATGGATCAGGTAATGACCTATATGGACAAACAGTTAAGCTTGTTCGAGCGCAGCGACAGTCCGCTGCTGACCTCCAGCATGGTTAACAATTATGTGAAAGACGGTGTGCTGCCGCGCCCGGAGCAAAAGAAATATTCGCGTGAACATCTTTCCATGCTTACGGTCATCTGTATGCTCAAACAGGTGCTTTCCATTCAGGATATTTCATGGCTACTCAAAACGCTGCTGAAAGACGCGCCGCAGGATGAAATGTACGACCGCTTTCGCGACGTGCAGTCCGCCGCGCTGAAAGAAGTGTGCGAGCGGGTCGAGAATGCCGCGCCGAAGGGAGAAGCCGAGCTGACCCGGCTGGCAATCGAACTGTCAGCGGAAGCCAACGCGCGCCGCACGGTTGCGGAGCGTATTTTAAATGAGATATCCACGGAGCAGAAAAAAGAAAAGAACGAAAATAAAGAATAAAATATAAATGGTGAAGGGGCTGTTGCACAATGAATAAATATACCGGCCAGCCCAGAAAAATTGCGGTTTTGTATTTTGCATACACGCCCTAGCAAAGATAAATACAAAATGTGGGTTTACCGATGACCCACAAGCAATTTTTCCGTAAAGAAGTCATTGCAAAATGAATTTTCATTCATTTTGCAATGACTTCTTTTTATGCATACCGCTTTCTTTCGGAACCATAATTATGTACCGGCATAATATGAGATGAGAACACGAAAGCGAGGTAGCAGTATGTGCGGAATAGCAGGATTTTGTGATTATAACGACGATTTCAGCGAAGAATCCGTCTTCTGGGGCGCGCTTGCCAGGCGAATGGGGAACCGGTTGAAGCACCGCGGGCCCGATGACAGCGGGGTGCATGTGTCCGCCCATGCGGCGCTGGCACACGCAAGGCTGGCGGTCGTCGACATTCAGGGCGGCAAACAGCCGATGAGCGCAGTCTGTGACGGTTTCCGTTATACGCTTTCCTATAATGGGGAGCTTTACAACACGGAAGAACTGCGCAGCGAACTGAAATCCCTTGGACATACGTTTGACACGAAAAGCGACACAGAAGTCCTTCTCAAAAGTTACATTCAGTTCGGCCCGGATTGCACGAAAAAATTAAATGGAATCTTTGCGTTTGCGGTCGATGATCAGCGACGGAACCGCTGCTTTTTGTGCCGCGACCGCTTTGGCGTGAAGCCGCTGTTTTACACTTTGGTAAACGGACGGCTCGTTTTCGCGTCGGAAATGAAGTCTTTGTTTGAGTATCCAGGCGTTAACCCGATTGTTGATCGGCAGGGCCTAAGCGAGGTTTTCGGCCTCGGGCCGGCAAGAACAGCCGGTATCGGTGTATTTAAAGATATTTATGAGATCAAGCCGGGCAATTCCGCAATCTTTGACCGGGACGGCTTGCATGAAAGCGCCTATTTTAAGCTGGAAAGCTACGAGCACCCCGACAGCTACGAGGATTCTGTCAAGCATGTCCGTGACCTGCTGGAAGATACCGTTACCCGGCAGCTTGTTTCCGATGTACCGCTTTGCACATTGCTTTCCGGCGGGTTGGACAGCAGCATCATCACCGCGCTGGCAGCGCGCAGCTACAACAGTGCGGGAAAGACGCTGTCAACCTATTCTTTCGACTTTGTGGGAAACGACAAGTATTTCCGCCCAAGCTCATTTCAGCCAGACGCAGACCGCCCGTGGGTCGATAAGATGGCGGAATTCTGCCAAACGGACCATCACTATCTGGAATGCAACAATATTCAGTTGGCTGACTGCCTTTATGATTCTGTGGAAGCGAAAGATCTGCCCGGAATGGCGGACGTGGACTCCTCGCTGCTGCATTTCTGCCGTCAGATTAAGAAAAATCATGTCGTCGGCATCAGCGGCGAATGCTCCGACGAAGTATTCGGCGGGTATCCGTGGTTCCATAAGCAGGAGGCGTTCGATGGGCACACTTTCCCGTGGTCGCCCGACCTTTCCGTGCGCACCAATCTGCTGATTCCCGAGATAGCGGACGCTTTAAGATTGGAAGACTATGTCAATCAGCGCTATGAGGAATCCATTGCGGCCGTGCCGAAGCTGCCGGGGGAAAGCGCACAGGAAAAGCGCCGCCGTGAAATTTCTTTTCTGAATATTTACTGGTTCATGACTCTGCTGCTTGACCGGAAGGACCGCGCCAGCATGGCAAGCGGGCTGGAAGTCCGCGTTCCGTATTCCGACCACAGGCTGGTGCAGTATGTATTTAACACTCCATGGGACTATAAATGCCATGACGGCGTGGTCAAGGGTCTGCTGCGCGACGCCGCAAGGCCATGGCTGCCGGAAGATGTGCTGATGCGCAAAAAGAGCCCATACCCCAAAACACACAATCCGGGGTACGAACTCATTGTAAAGCAGCGGCTCAAGGGTATCATGTCCAATCAGAGCGAACCGATCCATACACTGGTGGACAAAAAGGTGATTGAGCAGCTTTTGAACGGGCAGTCCGACTACGGAAAACCGTTCTTCGGTCAATTGATGGCAGGACCACAGCTGATGGCATATCTGCTTCAGGTGAATTACTGGCTGAAAAAGTACGAGGTTGCCATCGATTTATAAATGCTCAAAGAATGTGTTGAAAAATGGATATTTATCTATTTTGCAATTCTTTATAAATGAAAATCAGCTTTATCCGTAAGAATAAGCCGCCCGATTTTCGGGCGGCTTTGCTGTACGGTAAAAGCAGAATTAATTTCCGTCCTCCAGACTGATCTCATTGAACTTTTCCGTCAGGTCTTTCGTGTGGAGCACGGTTTTGTGTTCTCCCACGGCGTCAAGTACAATATTGCCGCGGTGCATCATAACCAGGCGGTCACCGTAATGAACCGCGAATTTTAGGTTGTGCGTCACCATGAGGGTGGTGAGGTGCTTTTCTTTCACAATCCGCTGTGTCAGCTCCATGACGTTTTCACTGGAGCGAGGGTCAAGCGCCGCCGTGTGTTCGTCCAAAATCAGAAGGTCGAGCGGCGTCATCGTGCAGATGAGCAGCGCGAGCGCCTGCCGCTGGCCGCCGGAAAGACTGCCGACCGAAAGGTTTAGTTTATCCTCCAGACCAAGGTGCAGCAGCTCCAGCTGGGTGCGGTAAAAATCAACGCGCTTTTTATTGACGCCGCGCTGCAGACCGAATGAGTTCCCTTTACGATCAGCCAGCGCCATATTTTCCAATATCGTCAGCTCCGGGCAGGTTCCCTTGGATGGGTCCTGAAACACGCGGCCGATAAAGCGCGAGCGCTCGTGCTCTTTCAGCTTTCCGATTTCGCTGCCGTTTACAAAGATATTTCCGCTATCAATGGGAAGGCTGCCGCAAAGAAGATTCAGGATCGTTGTTTTGCCAGAGCCGTTGCTGCCTACGACAGAAACGAACTGATCTTTTTCAATATCCATACCGAAGTCGGTGAAGAGCACAACTTCGTTGACAGAGCCCGGATTGAACGTTTTGTAAATATGCTGCAGGCTGACGAAGCTTGCGGGCGATTCAGATTTGAGTTGGGTTGACATTTTGTTTTTTCCTCCTGCCTGCAAACAAATTGTTGGAAACGAGCGCAGCCGTGAACAATACCGCCATGAGCAGTTTCAGAAGATTCGTCGGCAGCCCGAGCTGCATGGCAATGACCAGACAGGTCTTGTAAAGAATTGCACCGAAAACGGCTGCTGAGGTCGCTTTCATGAATTTTGTTTTCCGGAAAACAGTGGTGCCGATAATCACGGAGGCAAGCGCCATGACAACCATGCCTGTTCCGCTTGAAATATTGGCGGATTCCGACTGCTGCGCCAGGATGGAACCGGAAAGGGCAGTGCAGCCGTTTCCGATTGCGAGACCGAGGATTTTCATCGTGCCCGGGTCTTTTCCAAGGGAAATCACGTACTGCGGGTTATCCCCGGAAGCGCGCAGCAGCAGCCCTGATTTCGTACGGAGATAGAGGTCAATCATGAATTTTACGAAAAGACAGCAGATTCCGCCCAACAGAACAAAACGATACTGCGCGGCGCCGCCGGTCAGCAGTGACGCGGGGCCGGAGCTGAAAATTGTTGCTTTATTGTAGAACGGGAGAACGGCAAGCCCCCCGGTTATGACAAGGTTAACACTCCACATGGCGGTCATCACCAGAATTCCGGACAAAAGGTCGGTGATGTGAAGCTTGACATGCAGCAGGCCGGTTACACAACCGGCTGCCGCGCCGCACAGAAAGGCGATCAGCCCGGCAACCCAGGGATTAACACCCGCAAGAATCAGCGCGGCTGTCACGCAGGCGCCGAGCGGAAACGTTCCGTCGACCGAAAGGTCGGGGAAGTCCAATACCCGGTAGGTGATGTAAACACCCATGGCCATAATGCCATAGATGAATCCTTCTTCCAGTACATTTCTGATCAGGCCTAAAATAATATCCATGTGGAGATACCCGCTTTCTGTTATTTGCTGACTGCTGTCGCGCCGGAGTACTCGGACGGAAGACTCAGCCCGAACTGTGTCAGAACGTCCTTGTTGTAAACCGGGGTGAAATCCTTAACCAGAAAAACCGGCGTTTCGGCGGCCTTTGCCTGACCGTTCAATATTTTTGCGGCCATTTTTCCGGTTTCTTTGCCGAGCGCAACGTAATCAATGCTTTGTGAAGCAAGGCAGCCGTTTTTTACCTGCTCTTCTTCCGAGCCGAATACAGGAATCTTTTTGCCGTTCGTAGCCTGCAGCAGCGTGGAAAGATTATTGACAACATTGTTGTCGGTGAAATTGTTGACGCAGTCAACTCCCTTTGAAACAAGGGTCTGCGCGCCCGCGGCGACTTCCGAAGCGCTTGTCACGCCGACATCCACGATTTCAAAATTGTATTTCGGCGCAATTTCTTTGATTTCCTTTAATTGCGAAACGGAGTTCGGTTCACTGGTGGTGTAAAGAATTCCGATTTTCTTTGCACTGGGCAGGAACGCGCGGATCATTTTGACCTGTTCTTCCAGCGGCAATACGTCGGAGGAACCTGTGCAGTTTGTGCCCGGGGCGTCAATTGATTTTACAATCCCCGCGGAAACCGGGTCAGAAACGGCGGTAAATACAACAGGAATGTCGGCGTCCTTCGCCGCGCTGTAAGCGGACATGGCCGATGGGGTCGCGATACCCATAATCAGGTCATATTTTTTTGAAACCATGTTTTTGGCAATCAGATCGCTGTTCGCGACGTCGCCCTGCGCATTCTGAAAGTCAATCGTAAGGTTGGTTCCGTCTTTCAGTCCGGCTTCTTCCAGTCCGGCCTTGAATCCGGTGTAGCAGTTGTCAAGTGAGGGGTGGGGGGCGTACTGAATCACGCCGATTTTAAAGCTTTTTGCGGGCTGGCTTTCCGCCGCGGATACCGAAGCGCCTGCGGAAGACGCGGGCTGAGAGGAAGCGGTCTGTGCCGTGTTGGAGGCGCATGCTGTAACGGATACGGTCATCGCGGCCGCCATTGCGGTGGAAATGAATTTTTTGAATACTGTTTTCATCATAAAATCCTCCTAAATGTCAGACCTTGTTTGTAAATTAAAAACCGACGAGACTTCGGATTTTAAAAACCAGGCCTTAGGTAAACGATGATTAAGTCGCTAGACAGCAATTCGAAGCCGCGAAAATACTGGACTGAGCGGCTTCAGAATTGCTTTAATCAACGGTTACCTAGTAGTCTTCTTCCAGAAACGCGCTAAAATGCACGCTTTGCCATCGCCGCCGGGAATTCAACATCTGCGTTCACTCCTTAACTCGGTCTTGCGCAACCTTAAAATTAAAAATAAAAAAAGCCCTTGCCCCTGAAAAACAGGGACAAGAGCATTCACTCCTGCGGTACCACCCGGATTGGCGAAAAATCGCCCGCTTATTCCGCACACTGGGAGAAAGCACTCCGTGTATGTACGCTTCCTTGGTAACGGGTGAAGTTCCCGTCAAACACTACTCGGCAGATGCCTTTCGTTTTGCCCTCATAAGTCCATTCAGCGCGCCACACCCCGCCGCAATCACACCGCCTGCGGCTCTCTTTGTGAATGATATACCCGCCTACTACTCTCAATCACTGGTTTATTCTATGTATCTTTTAAGTTATTATATGCAATCAAAAATGAAATGTCAAGTAAAAGGAGCAGAAAGTTGCTTTTTGCTTTTTGAGAATTTCAGAAGTGAAATAAACAGATAATGTAAAAAATTACATTGAAGTAGATAAAATTTTGGTAAAATACTAAGTTTTTTATTATTTCCGCCGAAATAAACTTAGGAGGTGGCATTTTAAGTGAATACGATTTTTACGATTGAGCGTGAATTCGCCAGCGGCGGCCATGAAATAGGCAGGAAACTTGCCGGGCAGCTGAACATCCCCTTTTATGATAGAAAAATCGTCCTCGGCGAGGTCAAAGAGCATGATATGAGCCAGGAACTGCGCAAAGCAGTGGCTGAAAGTGAAAACGGCGACATTTTAAAGTTGAAGCACGGTAATGCAGGACGCCTTTTGAATCCGAATACAGAGGAAGCAATCTACGCGGAATTGTTTCTTCTTCAGTCCCAGATCATCAAAAGAGCCGCACAGGAGGGCTCCTGCATTATTGTGGGCTGCTGCGCGGATTTTGTACTGCGTGAACGGGAAAATGTTTTCAGCGTTTTTATTCACGCCGATCAGTTTTCCAGAATGGAGCGCGCGGTGGAGGAATACGGGATGAATCCTGAATACGCGGCGGAGTATTTGGTGAAGCGAGACCATCAGCGTGCCGATTACCGCTTACAGTTTACTGACCGCCAGTGGGCTGACCTCGAAAATTACTGCCTGACGGTTGACACGTCTTATATTGGCCCGGAACAGGCGGTCGGCCATATCTGCGGTGCGGCCGAAAAGCGGGTAGTCCGGTCGATTCGTTAATTTTGAGCGAGAAAGACTTGTCTGAGAATTATTTTTTCCGTATATTTGAAGTGCATCATTGCGCCGCATGTTTGCGGCTATACGGGAAAATATAATATGAATCATTTATTTTGATTTTCGAGGTTTGCATGAATCATGGATAAAGTATATGAATTTGACGCCGAAATTAGAAAAGTACCGGATATTGACGGTGCGTATGTTGAGATTCCGTTTGACGTCAAAGCGGAATTTGGAAAAGGACGGGTGCCCGTCAGCGCGACATTTGACGGCGAACCGTATGACGGAAGTCTGGTTCGTATGAAAACGCCCTGTCATATTCTCGGTATCCGCAAGGAGATACGGCAGAAAATCGGTAAGCAGCCGGGGGACACCGTACACGTCAGATTTACGGAACGAAGCGTTAAAAAATGACAAAGAAGGGGATATAAAATGAATCAAAAATTCATTTTGTGTCCCCTTCTTTTACGGGAAAATTGCTTGTGGGTCTAATGATGACCCACATTTTGTATTTATCTTAGCGAAGATAAATACAAAACTGCAACTTTTCCGGCCTGGTTGTTGTATAGTCAGTTCATTTTAGAAAACATCCAAGAAAATGGAGATTGGCTTTGTTTTCAAATTAACTGACTATATTATGCAGCTGCATTTTCATTGGTACTGGCGTACACCCTGAATATGCAAAAAACGTATGGCTGACGCGGTGTAGCTGCTTAATGGGCGCATGTAGGCGTCGAAAGTGTGTGCCGCCACATAAACTTCATCGGGTGTAACACCTACGATGACGGGGGTGTGATAAAAATGCTCCTTCCCGTCGCCAAGTTGAAGGACATCGCCGGGTTCGACGTGTGCGCGTTCCGTCTCAACCGCATACGGCCCGACACCTTTGTTGTTGACAATAAAATTATAAAAATACGGGACGCCGCTCCAGGAAGCCGTCCGACTCCCTCCGTTGACGTAGTACCAGCCCATCACGGGGGTAAAATTCATGACGCGGCTTCCCGCGAAAACACATTGTGAAGCGAAGTTTGTACAATCTCCGCCCATGGTTTGAAAATCCATATAAGCCGGATTTCGTTTCAGCGCCCACTTGTTCGCGTAAGCAAGCACGTTTTCCCGCTGATAGGGCAGTTCGATCAGCATGAAAAAAACCTCCTGTATTGAATCATACGCCATTTTATTATGCGGAAGTCTGCTGAGTGACAAAACAGGGCGGCAGCATTTAATTTTTTCTGTTTTGATTCGGATAGAACGATATAAATTCCCAAAATCTCAATTTTATATTTGAGGCATGATGAGGTTTTGCCCTCAGGCCGGGCGGGCCCATACTTTCGTTGCGGCCGAAAGTATGCAAAGGCCACAGTGCGCGCTCTGCGCACACGAGGGGGACTTGAAAGGCCAAGGGAGGGCTCCATAAATCCCCCCTGCACCCCCGAGTATCCCCAAGGGGCTGCTGGGGGGCGGGTTCCTTCGTGGTTTTCATGGACGAGGGAGACGGCGCTCTCTACTCCGCCAGATTGGGAGTTTTCATGGACGGAAACTTCTTAAAGTTTCTATTGCTTTCAAAACAATGGAATTGACCTGTTTTGTCATAAAAATAAATGCCGCTGTCCTGAATGGGAACATCTTCGTAATATCTTTATTTCAGCTAATATGCTATACTAAACAAAAAGTGATTTCGTATCTTAATGAGGAGTATTTTTCATATGGACGGAAAAATAAGAAGCAATATTCACATCGGCGCCGTGGTTGACATTGTGCTGAAAAAAGACCAGCCGACCGGGCAATTGACGCGCGGTCATGTCAAACGGATTTTGACCAACAGCCCCACCCACCCGCACGGTATTAAGGTGATGCTTACAGAGGACGATCTGGTCGGGCGGGTACAAGTCATTGTGGAAGATGTGCCGAAAGACTGAATTACGGGAGGAAATACAATGGAGCAGATAAATTCCATTTACCCCGAAGACAGAACAGAACGTTACGCGCTGCTTCAGGCGCAGACGAAAGCGTTGTTGGAGGGCGAAACCGACCTGATCGCGAATATGGCGAACGCTTCCGCGCTGCTCTACGGCGCGCTGCCGGACATTAACTGGGTTGGATTTTACCGGATGAAAAACGGCGAGCTGCTGCTCGGTCCGTTTCAGGGGAAAACGGCTTGTGTGCATATTGCGGTCGGCAGGGGCGTGTGCGGAACCGCTATAGTGAAAAACGCGACGCAGTTGGTGGAAAATGTTCACGAGTTTCCGGGGCATATCGCCTGTGACAGCGATTCCGCTTCCGAAGTTGTGGTTCCTCTGCGTAAGGACGGAATCCCTGTCGCCGTGCTGGACATTGACAGCCCAACCGTGGCCCGCTTCGACAAAGAAGACGTGCAGGCGCTGGAGCAAATTGCCGCGTTAATTGAATCGGCATGTGACTGGCAGGAATAAAAAACAGCAAAAAGAAACGCATTCAAGCGGGCAAAGCCGCCCGACGAATGCGTTTTTTATTAAAGTCAATTACGATTCAAAACCTTCGCCTTTAGGAGAATTTCGTTTTCAAACAGAAAACAAAATTGGTTTTACCTAGGTCTTGTTTGCAAATTGAACTATTAGCAAATTCACTCAATTGAACCATTCTATGTTGATATATTAGTGGATTCGCACGATATTTACCATTTTACAAACAAGCCCGAGTTTGAATTTGAGCGGTGTTCTTTAGCCTCAAATTTAAATCATCGGCTTTCCTATAAAATTGCAGAACCGGTTTTGTCTTCTAATTTCAGCTGTGCTACGAGAGCCTGCATTTCATCAAAAGAACGCACATCGCTGGCCTCTACTTTTTGTTGAATGTTCTCCGGCAGCGAGTGAAAAAACTCGTAGCTCGTCAAATCCTGATCCAGCATATCGGACAGGCATAAATGAACTGTTTCCATATTATCACCCCGTTATAGTGTATGTGTAATCAGGGGTAATTACAGGTGGAAATTAATGCCCTTATTTTTCGTTCTTTCCGCGCAGGCGAAAATAGATCCATCGCCCGGCCTGCAAAACAATGCCTACACTCAAACTGACGCCGACCCAGACAAACAGGGTGTAAAATCCCGCCAAATCCTCCCAACCGCTCATTCCGATCCAAAACACGCGGTACATCAGCCCAAAGCCCACGACAAGTCCTATGATCAGCGACGCGCTGATCATTTTCAAACGGAATAGATATAATACGGCGGCAAGCGCGCCGAACAGAATTCCGAACACGGCAAAAGCAAAAATATTACGGGGAAGCAGGATGCTGCCCAAAATGAATTTTACTCCAACGAAGAAAGCGAGAAACGACAGCGCGGCTGTGACCGCCCAAATAGTCCAGAATATCCGCTTTGAGCCATGCATGGCGATTCCTTCTTTCTTTTTTCATTCTGTGGTTTTTCTATCTGAACTCTTAGCAAATTCACTCAATTGCACCATTCTATGTTGATATATTAGTGGATTCGCACGATATTTACCATTTTACAAACAAGCCCTAGTTTGAATTCGAGCGGCGTTCTTTAGCCTCAAATTCAAACCATCGGCTTCAGACGATGGTAATTGATTTTATAATTTCATTATACACGGAAAAATCATTGACTATACATGATGAATTTTTAGATTATCAGCCATTCAAGAAAGAGATTAATGTGCTGTTAAAACTTTCTAATTCGTCATAAAAAACGCCGTGACCGCTTTGATCAAAACGGAAAAGCTGTGATCCGGGAATGCCTTTGCTGATTTCCACAGGAAGGGGATACGGGCATATTTTATCCAGCGCACCATAGAAAATGCCGGTGGGAACATGAATTTTCGGAAGATCCTGCCGCAGATCCTCATCGCGCAGGGATTCCAGCAGATGTATGGTGCTATAGCCCGGCGCCACATAGCTGAGCGAGCTGAACCAGCGGGAAAAGCTTTCGGTTACTCTCGTGGCAAAAAAGTTTCTGCCAAACTCCTCCAGCATCTGCGGGCGGTTGCGGGCGGTCTGGGCAATCATCGCGTTAACGGCCTGTCTGGTCATGCCGTAGGGGAAATTCGGGCGCTGTGTAAATGACGGCGCCGCCGCGGAAACCAAAATTAATTTCGAAACGCGGAAGCCGCGGTACCGCACCATGTACCGAATTGAAATTGCACCGCCCACGGAGAAACCGAGCAGCGTGATCTGTGTTACGTTGAGCGAACGTATTACTTCGTAAACGTCATCAGCCATGCGGTCGTAGTCGTAGCCGTCCCAGGGCGCGTCACTACTGCCAAATCCGCGAAGGTCAATGGAAATGCAGCGGTAGCCAAGCTGAGGGAGTACATTCAGCTGGTATTCAAACATATTGTGGTTAACAGGCCAGCCGTGAATGAGAAAAACAGTTTTCTTGCCTTGCGGGTTCAGGTCATACACTGCGATCCGTACATCGCGGTCTGTTTTTATATAGTACATTTCCATGCACCTCCGCCTTATTTTATGTTGTGCATACATTTGGTAGAACTTGATAGAGGTACTTTAGCGAATCATCACATTGACAACCCCAGTATGTTCCTCTATACTTTTAATCAATTCGCTGCTTTCGGCGGAAATAGGGCGCGGAAAAAGTCCTGCTGTTCCTTTTCCAAACCTATAAATGGATGGGGTATACAGCGCATGTTTGATTCCGTACTAAGTGTGGCCAGCAGGGTTTTGATTCTCTTTATTATGATTGCCGTGGGTTATGTTCTGAGCAAAACGGGTTCTATTACAAAGCGGGGCGCGCAGCAAATCAATTTTATTTTGTTTTATGTCGTGACTCCTACACTGATAATTTCCTCTTTACAGGGAATGATTGGGCGTGTCAGCCTGACAAATTTGCTTATGGCGGGCGGTCTTGCCGTTGTTTGCATGCTGATCGGTATTGTGATTTCCAAATTCTTTTTTCGAAACAGTATTTACGAGAGAAAGAAAGTGCTTCGATTCGCCTGCGTTTATTCCAACTGCGCATATATGGGTATTCCGCTGGCACAGGGAGTCGCGGGTGATTCCGGTGTGGCCTATGCTTCCATGTTTATCGTGGTATTCAATCTTTTTGTCTGGACGCATGGTTACGCATGCATGAGCAATATGCATGGCTTTAGCTGGAAGAAAATTGTGACCAATCCCGGTTTGATCGGTATCGTAATAGGCCTTCCGCTTTTTGCGTTTTCCATACGTCTCCCCGAAGTACTGAATTCACCCATGGGCTCCTTTGCTTCTTTGAATACGCCGCTTGCCATGATCGTCGTCGGCTGTTACATAGCTCGGGTAAGTATTAAGGAATTGTTTGAAGATACATCCCTTTATTTGATGTCGGTAGTTCGTCTGGTTTTGATTCCGCTCGTGAGCTTTGCCGTGCTTTATTTGCTCCACGTGGATAAAACGATCGCGACCACCGTTCTGATTCTCTGTGCCGCGCCGCCGGCGGCAACCACGGCGATGTTTGCCGCACAGTTCGGCGGCGACGCAAAGCTCGCTTCGAAATCCGTTGCGATTGCAACGCTGTTTTCTATGATTACCATGCCGGTGTTTATTCTGCTGGCAAAACTGTTTTAAATACAAAATGTGGGTCTGATGATGACCCATAAGCGGTTTTTCCGTGACGAAGGTGTTGCAAAATGAATTTTCATTCATTTTGCAACGCCTTTTTTTATGCCGCGCACAGCTGGGTGAAAAGTAATACAATTTTCGGGCAGAATCTTTGGTAGGTGATCCGTATCGTGAATATTTACATTTGCATGCGTTGCATGATATATTTAGCTTGATTCCCGCGGTTCGTTCCGGGCTCGGTTACTGGGCGCTTCGCTTTGCAAGGAGCGGCAGAGACCCGGGGCGTTTCAGCCGTTAAGAAAACTTGATAATCTGGGAGGATTTTTATGGGTATTGTTTACTGCGAAAAATCTGCTGCTTTTCAGTTGGACACGCCTTCGTCAAGCTATGTCATCGCCGTTGTGGACGGAGAATTTATCGGGCATGTTTACTACGGAAAAAAAGTACCGAATGAGGATTTGACCTATTTACTGCGCACCAATGAACCGCCGTTTACGCCTGCCGTGAACGATAGAGAGCGCTCTTCGTTTTTGGATAGCTTCCCTATGGAATACCCCGGGCACGGCCTTGGCGACTTCCGGGAAGACTGCCTATCTGTGCGCACGAAAGCGGGGCATACAGCCTGCGCATTGCGCTATGTGTCCCACCGTATCTACCCCGGAAAGCCAAAGCTGGAAGGACTTCCGGCAACTTTTGCCGGCGAACGGGAGTGCACCACGCTCGAAATTCTGGCGGAAGACCCCGTTTTGAATCTGAAGGTAACGCTGGTTTATTCAGCGTTTGAAAAACTGGACGTAATCACGCGCAGCGTCAGGGTGGAAAACGATTCACAGGAGGAACTTCAGCTTACAATGGTGTTAAGCGCCTGTCTTGATTTGGAAAACCGCGATTATGACCTGATTACCCTGCATGGTTCATGGGTCAGGGAACGGCAGATTCAGCGGAAACGGATTGGCTACGGAAAGCAGGGTGTTTCCTCTTTGCGCGGGGAGTCCAGCCATCAGCAGCACCCGTTTCTGGCGCTGGCGGAAAAATCGGCGACACACGACAGCGGTAATGTATACGGAATGCACTTTGTTTACTCCGGTAATTTTCTTGCACAGGCCGAGCTGACCCAATTTGATACCGTACGCGCCGTTATGGGAATACACCCGACCGATTTCTGCTGGACGCTTACGCCTGGCGAAACGTTCACTGCGCCCGAGGTGGTGCTGGTCTATTCCGGCGAGGGTATCGGCGGTATGACGCGCACACTGCACGACCTTTACCGCAATCATCTGATTCGCGGTGAGTATCGGAACAAACCGCGCCCGGTTCTTATTAACAACTGGGAGGCAACCTATTTCGACTTCAACGCGGAAAAACTCCTCTCGATTGCGCGGGAATCGGCAAAACTCGGCATTGAGATGCTGGTCATGGACGACGGGTGGTTCGGCCACCGCGAAAATGACAATTCCTCGCTTGGCGACTGGCAGGTCAACGAGAAAAAAATAACCGGCGGGCTTCATAATCTTGTGGAGGAAGTTAACAGACTCGGTATGCAGTTCGGTATCTGGTTCGAGCCCGAAATGATCTCGCCCGATTCCGATTTGTACCGCGCGCACCCTGATTGGGCGATTCAGATTCCGGGAAGAACGCCGACCCTTTCACGCGCCCAGTATGTGTTGGATTTTTCCCGCAGGGAAGTACGGGATTATGTATATGAGAGTGTGCGCGCCGTCCTGAAAAGCGCGAATATTGTCTATGTAAAATGGGACATGAACCGCCAGCTTTCCGATATGGGCAGCAGCGCGCTGCCGCCGGAGCGTCAGGGCGAACTGTTCCATCGCTATGTGCTCGGGGTCTATGAGCTGCAGGAGCGGCTTGTTACGGAATTTCCGCATTTGCTGCTGGAAAACTGCTCCGGCGGGGGGGCACGCTTTGACCCCGGTATGTTGTATTACAGTCCGCAGATTTGGTGTTCGGATGATACCGACGCCGTGGAACGCCTGAAAATACAGGAAGGCACCGCAATGCTGTACCCGCTCTCCACCATCGGTGCGCACGTCAGCGAATGTCCCAATCACAATGTGGGCAGAAACACACCGTTTGAAACGCGCGGATACACAGCTTTGGCCGGAACATTCGGATATGAGTTGGATGTAACAAAAATTCCGCAGGAGGACCGGGAGCAGATACCGGGGCAGATTGCCGCCTACCACAAATACAACGGGCTGATACGGGAAGGGGACTATTACCGTGTCGCCTCTTATGCGGAGAATCATGAATATGACTGTTGGCAGGTGACCGCAAAGGATCAGTCCGAAGCGCTCGTGACTTTTATTCAGGTACTGGCACGTCCGAACGTACGCAGCAGGTGCATTTTCCTGAAGGGACTTGCGGAAGGAAAGAACTACACGGTTGAAGGAACGGATCAGGTACTGTCAGGAGCCGCGCTGATGTACGCCGGGCTTAATATCGGCGGATTTTTCGGAGACTTTCAGGGTAAACTCATCCACTTGACGGAATCCGCGAAATAAGGTATGGTGAAACGGATGCCGCAGATGTAAGTTCATTCTATATAAATAGGGGGGAAAGCATTACGCTTTCCCCCTTGATTTTTACATATCCGGATATCGTCCGCGCGTATCCGCCGCGTTTGCCGCGAAAATCAGATCCACTCTACTACAGCGTCCAAAGGCTGTCTTGTTTTCGGGTGGGGCTCCGCGGCGCGGTAGCCAAAGCTTGCCATGACGGAAACACCAAAATGCCCGGTGTCCAGAATCCCTTCGTCCGCCAGAATTTTTTCGACTTGCGCCCGGTTGAAACCTTCAATGGGGCAGGAATCCACACGCAGGAATGCCGCCGCGGTAAGCATATTACCTAACGCAATATAGGTTTGTTTGCTGGCCCAGTCGAAAATGGCGCGGTCGCTTTCCAGCAAATTAAAGTCCTCTTTCTGGAAGTTTTCGAAGCCCGATTTCCGTTGCTCCGTCACGTCCTTGGGAAGCTTTTGTACATCGTTCATAATATGCGTAACATAATCGGAGCTGTAAATGGTGTCAACTTTTTTTCTTGCGAGGAGAATCACAAAATGACTGGCGCCGCGAAAACTGTTTTGCGCACCCCAGGCTGCCGGGCTGAGCTTTTCTTTTAATTTCTCGCCTTGTACGACAAGAAATTTCCACGGTTCAAACCCGAAGGAGCTGGGGGAGAGCCGCCCTGCTTCCAGAATGGTGTTGAAATCCTCTTCCGAAACTGTTTTTGAGGGGTCGTATTGTTTGCACGCGTGGCGGAACTGAAATGCGTCAAGAATCATTTGATTGCTGTTGTTCATGGTATTACCTGCCTTTCTTCTATGAGAATACTATAGCATATTGCGATACTGTATTGAAGTACGCACATTTTTGATATATAATATATCATAATTTACTTAAGTATCAATTTTATACTATCGGAGTGACAGGAATGGACATAGATGAAATTAATTCTGATTGCCAGCATACACCCTGCCCGGTGGAAACCACGCTGAACATTATCAGCGGAAAGTGGAAGGGAGTTATTTTATTTCGTTTGCTGGGCGGTAAAAAACGGTTTAGTGAGCTGAAACGGCTGATGCCGGCGGTGACTCACCGAACGCTTACGCTGCAGCTGCGTGAGCTGGAGCACGACGGCATTGTGAAACGCACTGTTTACGCCGAAGTCCCTCCCCGTGTGGAGTACGAATTAACCGAGTTAGGCGCTTCCATGTCGCCGATTATCCAGTCCATGTACAAATGGGGACTGGACTATCAAATAAATCAAACGCCGTAATGCCTGCCCGGTCTGTTTTCCGGCGAGCAGTAAATATTGATCTTACCCCAAGCGGTTCTGGTGTTCAGAATCCGCTTGGGGTTTATTTATGCTGTGCGGGGGCTATCCCGGCACATGATTCTGTTCCGGCGAATATTATGAAACAGTTCGTGTTTTTCGGAGAAATCGGCAGAAGAAGAATGCGGGAATGTTTGTAATCGGAGGAGAAGTAGCATGAAAGGAATCATTCTGGCCGGGGGGTCTGGAAAAAGGCTTTATCCGCTGACGGTCGCGACCTCGAAACAGTTACTTCCCGTTTATGACAAACCGCTGATTTATTATCCGCTGTCCACGCTCATGCTCGCGGGGATCAGGGAAATCCTGATTATTTCAACGCCGGATGACATTCCGAGATTTCAACGGCTCCTTGGGGACGGAAGCCGTTTTGGCGTTTCGCTTTCTTATCAGGTGCAGCCGTACCCCGGCGGTTTGGCACAGGCGTTTCTGATTGGGGAAGAGTTCATCAATTTGCAAAGCTGTGCCATGATTTTAGGGGACAATATCTTTTACGGCAGTCATTTCAATGAAGCGCTGGAAAACGCTGTGAAAAAACAGGGCAAGGCGACGATTTTCGGGTATTCGGTGAAAGACCCCTCTCGATTTGGCGTGGTGGAATTCGACGAAACGGGAAACGCAGTTTCATTGGAAGAAAAGCCGAAACAGCCGAAGTCGCACTATGCGGTTACCGGACTTTATTTCTATGACGGGCGTGCGGCAGAGTTCGCGAAAAGCCTTTCACCGAGTGCACGGGGCGAGCTGGAAATCACCGATTTAAACCGGCTCTATCTGGAGGCAGGCGCGCTGGAAGTTGAAATTTTTGGGAGCGATTTCACATGGTTTGATACGGGCACCATAGAAAGCCTGACAGAAGCGCAGGACTTTGTAAAGACAGTGCAAAGATGTCAGGGCAAAATGATCGGTGTGCCGGAAGAGATCGCGTATCATAGGAACTGGATTGACCGGGGGCAGCTTCTGCAATCCGCGCGGTTCTGCGATTCCTCCTCCTACGGTCAGTATTTAAAAAGCGTTGCCGATGAATAGCCGGAAGCACAACAGGCGATAAATAAACGAATGGGTGGCGGTGAATTTGGAAATTTCAGCTGCTGCGCTGGATGGCGTACTGATTCTGACCCCGAAGGTGTTTGAGGATTCACGCGGCTGGTTTATGGAAACATATTCCCAAAAGCAAATAACGCCGTTTGGGGTCGATTCCGTTTTTGTTCAGGAAAACCACTCTTTTTCCGCGAAAAAAGGAACGCTGCGGGGGCTTCACTTTCAGACGAATCCTCATGCCCAGAGCAAACTGGTGCGCTGTACCAGAGGGCGTATTTTGGACGTTGCCGTTGACTTGCGCAGGGGATCGCCCAGCTTCTGCAAATGGATTTCACTGGAGCTGAGCGCGGAAAATAAGCGTCAGCTTTTCATTCCCAAGGGGTTCGCGCACGGCTTTGTCACGCTCGCGGATAACACGGAGGTACAGTATCAGGTGGACGATTACTATGATCCCGGCTGTGACAGAAGTATTCGCTATGACGACCCGGATTTCCAAATTCAGTGGCCTGTTTCGCAGCCTTTCCTATCCGAAAAAGACAGGAACGCGCCGAGGTTTGCGGATAGTGACACCAATTTTGCGTATGAGGGGGAAAGAAATTGAATCTGTTGGTCACCGGCGGCGCCGGATTTATCGGCGCTAATTTTATTTTTTATATGCAGAAAAATCACCCGGATTATCATATCGTTTGTCTGGACGCGCTGACTTACGCGGGGAATTTGGAAACGCTGGAATTAGCGCGAAAATCCCCGCTGTTTCGCTTTGTGAAGGGGGATATTACGGACCGGAAACGGGTGTTTGGGCTGTTTGAGGAAGAAAAGTTTGACGCTGTGGTCAATTTTGCCGCCGAATCCCATGTTGACCGCTCCATTGAAAACCCCGGTGTGTTTCTGACGACCAATGTTTTCGGAACGCAGGTTTTGCTGGACGCGTGCAGAGCGTTCCGGGTAAGCCGCTTTCATCAGATTTCCACCGATGAAGTATACGGCGACCTGCCGCTTGACAGACCTGATTTGGCTTTTGACGAGAATTCTCCGATCCGCCCTTCATCGCCGTACAGCGCCAGCAAGGCGTCTGCCGATCTGTTGGCGCTCGCGTATTTCCGCACCTACCGCCTGCCGGTCACCGTTTCACGCTGCTCCAATAATTTCGGACCTTACCAGCTTCCTGAAAAGCTGATTCCGCTTGCCGTCATCAAAGCGGATCAGGGAGAAAGAATTCCCGTTTACGGGGACGGAAAGAATGTAAGGGATTGGCTGTATGTGGAGGATCACTGCGCCGCCATTGACTCCATTCTTCAAAGGGGAAATCCGGGTGAAGTCTACAATATCGGCGGAAACAGCGAGCGCTCCAATCTGGAGGTGATTCTCTGTATTTTAAAGGAAATGAATCAATCGGAAACGTTGATTTCATTTGTTCCCGATCGCCCCGGGCACGATCTGCGCTATGCCATCAATGCCGGAAAAATTCGGAAAGAACTCGGCTGGATGCCGGAAACAGCGTTTGAAGAGGGGCTGAAAAAAACGGTCAGGTGGTATCTTGAAAATCGGAATTGGTGGGGGAAAACGCTTGCGCAGGTGCAGCCAAGACGATGAACAAGGGAGAGCTTTCGTATGAATATATTGGTTACCGGAGGAAACGGGTTGTTGGGCCATGATGTGACCCGCAGACTGGAGCTTCTGAAAATCCCGTACCGCAGCCCGTCAAGAAAAGAACTTGATATTACCGACAGTCAAGCGTTGGAATCCTTCTTTCAATCAATGAGACCGGACGCGGTGCTGCACTGTGCCGCCTACACGGCGGTTGACAGGGCGGAGGAAGAGCGGGAAGAGTGCTTCGCGGTAAATTCCGCGGCAACGGAGCATTTGGCGCGCTGCTGCGCCGAAACGGACGCAAAGCTGGTTTACATCAGCACGGATTATGTTTTTGACGGCCGCCTTGACCGACCCTATGAGGTGACGGACACACAAAACCCAATCAATTCCTACGGCGTCAGCAAATATGATGGCGAGCGTGCGGTGCAAAAATGGCTAGAACGCTATTTTATCGTTCGGGTGTCGTGGCTGTTCGGTGAGCATGGTAACCACTTTGTCAGCAAAATCCGCAGTCTTGCGAAGGAGCGGGAAGAAATATCGGTGGTTGCCGATCAGATCGGCTCCCCGGCCTATACCGCTGATTTGGCCGTACTGCTCGCCAACATGATTCAGAGTGAAAAATACGGAATTTACCACGCGACCAATGAGGGCTTTTGCAGCTGGTATGATTTTGCGCGCGACATTATTGAGATGGAAGGCTCCGAGACGCGGGTCAAAGGGGTGTCGTCACTGCAATATCCAACGAGAGCGAAACGGCCTCAAAATTCGCGGCTATCGAAAAAATCTCTGGATGAGGCGGGCTTTACAAGGCTGCCCCATTACCGCGACGCGCTTGCAAGATATTTACATGCAGCAACAGCCTAAGGGGGGGTACACAATGGGAGACGCCGCAAAAACATCGATTGTCATTCTGACCTACAATAATCTTGAGTATAACAGGAACTGCCTTGAAAGCATCAGAAAATACACGGAACCGGGTACTTACGAAATTATTGTGGTCGATAACTGTTCCACGGACGGAACCCGGGAATGGCTGGGTACGCAGGAGAACATCAAGCTTTTGCTGAACGACTTTAATGCCGGTTTCCCCAAAGGGTGCAACATGGGGATTGCGCTGGCAGAAAAAGAAAACGACATTCTTCTGCTGAACAACGACACCGTAGTAACCGTAAATTGGCTGAAAAACCTTCGGACCTGCCTTTACAGCAACGAAAAAATCGGCGCAGTAGGCGCGGTGTGCAATCATAACGAAAATTTGCAGTGGGAGAACCTTCCGTACACCACGCTGGAGGAAATGCAGGAGCAGGCTGAAAAGAACAACATTTCCGATAACGGCAGGTGGGAGGAAAAGCTGTTCCTCATCGGCTTCTGCATTCTGATCAAAAGGCCTGTTTTGAATGGAATCGGAACGCTGGACGAGGAATATACACCCGGGTATGTGGAAGACAACGACTTTTCCCTGCGGATTGTCACAGCGGGGTACAAATTGATGCTGTGCCATGACTGCTTTATCCATCACTATCTTGGCACGGAATTTCGAAAAGATTTAAGCCGCTTTTATCCCGTCCTGAATAAAAACCGCGCGCTCTTTACCAGTAAATGGGGGTTTTCCGCTTTTGCGTTTGACGAGATCAAATTTGCCTCTTTGCGCGTGTATGACGCACCGAGTAAAACGGAGCCGGTGAGAATTTTGGAACTTGGCTGCGGAATCGGCACAACACTCCTGAAAATCAAGGAAAAAGCCCCCCACGCGGAGCTGTACGGCATAGAACCGGATGAGCACATGGCTGCGATTGCAAAGCGGGTCGCGACGGTCAGCACAAAGGCGATCGGCAGCTTCCCGCTGGAATTCCCCGAGGAGTATTTTGATACGATTTTCGTCGGGAATTATTTGGAGCAGGTTGAGAATCCGACGGAGTTTCTCTGCAAACTGAGAAAACACTTGAAAAAAGACGGAACCGTGATCGCCGAAATACAGAATTTGATGCATTACAGTGTCATCAGGGAACTGCTGAAAGGTGTTTGGCAAAACGCTTCCGCTTCCACGCTGAATAGAACTAACCGCACCTTCTTTACGCTGGACGACATTCACAGGCTTTTTTCCGGCAGCGGCTACCAAAATCCGTATGTCCTTCACTGGTATTCCGTACCCACACAGGAGGAAGAAGCGTGGATTCAGGAACTCGGGAAAGTGGGCGGCGAACAAAGACTGTATTTATATAAAACATATCTATTCTCGGTAAAATTCCAAAAATAGCAATCAAAGCGCCGTACCCCGGACTTTTCCGAGGGCGGCGCTTGCTTTTGAAGTTCATCTATTATTCCGTTTTGTATATCTGAAATCAATGCGGAAATTAATCGGGCGGCGGAACACAGCAGGCAGCTATACCCGTCCTTCGTAAATTTTAATACTTGATAAATTAACTTCATAGGTACCGGTATCAACATATTTCTGGACAGGCTTTCCCTGAAAAATTTTATCTAAGAAGTCTAGCGAGGTAGTGCCCCACGAGAAGGCTCTTTGGGCGATTGCGCTGCTGACGCTTCCTTCCTTGATTGCCCGCTCAATGTCCTTTGTAAAGTCCATGGTAACCACTTTAATGCCCGGATGATACTTTTTTACGTATTTTGCATACAGCAAACCCCAGCCGACATTTGTCGCAAAGACAAGCTTCGTGTTGGGGTGCTGCCGCAGCATTTCGGAAATGATTTTTTCCGCTTCTTCAAAGGAAGGGTCACTTTTCACGCCGACTTCGTGAACAATAATGTCGGAGTTTGCCCGCATTTCTTCAATAAATCCCTTTGCCCTGTTGTCAATGGAACTGATATGCGCGTCCGACCATAAGCCGACGATGACCTCACCTTGGTTATTCAGATACTTTTTTGCGACCTTGCCGGCGGAATTTCCCGCTATGATTCCGTTTGTTTCAATGAGGGACTCGTATTTTATCCCGTCAAGCTTCGAATTGATAAAAATTATTTTTGTTTTTGCCGCGTTGAGCTTTCTAAGCCTTTCTGCAATTGCCGGGTCGTCAATCGGGCTGATGATCAAAGCGTCTCTTTTTTCGCTGATGATCTGGTCGAGCCTGTTTCCCATTTCGGCAATCCCGGCGGCTCTCGACTTCGGCGCGAAAAAGTCCACGTCCACATTAAAGGCCTTTGCCGCGTGGAGTGTTTCCTGACGTGTCGGTTCCCAGAAGGGGTCGTCAAGGTCGAAGATTACAGAGACTTTCTTCTTGTCTGACGAAAGGTTTTGAATCTTGTCCTGATCAAGGCGCTCGCCGATCGCGCCGACCTGATCGGCCAAATCCACGGATAATTTACTGAGAATAGCTGTGGTGGAGCTCTGGCTCATCGCCAGGGAGGCCACCTCTTCCGTTGTGGCCGCAGATTTTTGAATTCCGGTGAAGATATATGACATGGAATCCACCAGACCGTCTTTCTGTGTTTTTATTGTGCTGACCTGCCCGCGGAAGTCTTTCTGCTCTTCAATAAAGGTTTCCGTGTAATGGTTGATTTTATTAAAAGAATCAATGACGGAGTTCACGGATTCGCCTTGATTTTTAAATACGTCGATAGAAGTGTCAACGGTACTTTTCAGACTGTTCAGCTCATTCGTAATGCTTTCGATTGTTCCGTTAATGCTTTCGCTTGCCGATTTGCTTTCCTCCGACAGCTTTCTGATTTCATTTGCGACCGCCGTAAAGCTTTTCCCGTACTGACCCGCGTTCGCCGCTTCGATTTTTGCGTTGAAAGACAGCATATAGGTTTGATTGGAAATATTGTGAAGGATGTCCATAATTTTTCCGATCGTCTGTGTTTGTTCTATCAGACTGTAGATTTGGCTGGTCAGATCTTCGATCACCTTCTGATTTTCCGCCTGACTTAAAGACAGATTTTCAATGGAATCCTTGCCTTTTCCGTTTACATCGGCCATATCATTTGCCAGCGTAATCAACTCGGTTGACTTCTGATCCATGACGTCAATGCTTTGCGTGAAGCTGTCGGTGAGTTTCAGACATTTTTCTGTGTCCACCGTCTGCTGTGCGGTCCCGGACGCAATAAACTCCGCCGCCCGCTTCACACTGGTTGAAGTGTCAACCAGGTCTTCAACGATGCCTTCCATCTGGTCAGATACCCGTCTCATGACGACATACTGTTTGCAGAAATCAAGGTCACTATCTTCGATTACCGACGTTGGCTTTTTTGTCTGAAAAAATTCCATTTTAATCATTCTTTCCAGGCCTTTCTTATAAACTGAAAATTAATAGATTTTTAGTTTATAAGAAAGGCCTTAGTATAATAGTGAAAACAATTACAATGGGGAAAAGACCATATGATTTAAGAAGCGGAAGATCATTCTATCATGTCATTATAACTAATTATATTACCAAAAAATAGAAATAACAATATATATTTACAAATTGCATGCTTTGATTCGTGATAAAATTCACTGAATTTTTTGCCGGATATTTTCACTTTAAATCGAAAGTTTCGGAATTAAGATATGCTTCGCGGATTTGCTATTGACAAAATCCAATGGCTGAATTATAATGACTATATAGTCAGTGATTAAGAGGTCATTATATGAAAAAGACAACCCGTCAGCAGCAAAAGGAAGAAACAAGGAAAGAACTGATTCGAACGGCATATCGGTTGTTTTCCGATCAGGGGATTCTGTGCACGCGTATGTCCGACATCGCCCTCGCGGCGGGAGTATCCCACGGAACAGTATTCCTGCATTTCAGCACGCAGGAGGCGCTGATTACACAGGTGGTGGAATTGTATTGCGGAGAGATCGCGGAGCATACGCATGAACCTGCGGACAGCGGCGGCTCCCTGCGTGACGTCCTGACCGCCCACCTGAAAGGGATCGGGGAGTTTGAACCGTTTTACACGCGGCTGGTGATTGAAAATCGCCTGCTGCCGACTGGTGCACGGGATGCGTGGATCAATTTACAGTCCGTAATTTCTTTTCACATCAGTCAGGCGCTGAGCCGTGAAATAGAATCCGGTGCCGTGCCTGTTCCGCACGATATGCTTTTTAATCTGTGGATCGGTCTGGTGCACCATTACCTGGCGAATGGAGATCTGTTCGTTCCCGGGGAGCATGTTATTGAGCACTGCGGGCAGGCATTGATTGACAATTACCTGAAGTTAGTGAAAGGTCATTAAGCACGGGAGTAATCGCCGGCGCTCCAAATCACTCCGGCGTGGGTGTTTATAGTCAATATAGTCAGTTAATTTGAAAACAAAGCCAATCTCCAAGCGTAAAATCCATAGTTCAAAGATTTTACGCTTGTTTCTTGGATGTTTTCTAAAGGTAACTGACTATGTCAGTTCATTAGAAAACAAAGCCAATCTACATTTTCTTGGATATTTTCAAAAGTGAACTGACTATACAAAGAAAGAAGGAATTATTCATGAAAACCTGTATTTCATGCGGAATGCCCATGACAAAACCGTCTGATTTTCCGCTTGAAGACGAAAGCAAAGAGTATTGTGTTTTTTGTGCAAGGCAGGACGGCTCCATGCAGTCTTACCCGGAAAAGCTGGACGGAACAACCGATTTTCTGATGCGGACGCAGGGACTTGACGAAAAGGCCGCAAGGGAACTCGCGGTTCGGACTCTCGCAAAGCTGCCGGCATGGAAAGAAGTTCGCTCCGCGTCGGTTTAGCAATCAGCATCGTCAGTTTATAGCAAAAACAAAAAGGGGAACCGCACAAATTTGTGTGGTTCCCCTTTTTGCCTATGCGTATATTATTGCTGACCGGCAGCCTCGTCCTTCACTGCGCTTTCCAACGTGTGCCAGCCGAGCACCGCGCACTTTACGCGCGCCGGCATGTGAGAAATATCTTTCAAAGCGATTGCTTCGTCCAGCGGCTCCAGTTCGTCTTCATTTGGAACCTCATTTTTAATCATTCGGAAAAACAGATCGGCGAGCTGCAGCGCTTCTTCCGTCGTTTTTCCTTTGATTAAATCAATCATAATAGAGGCGGAAGCCTGCGAAATGGCACAGCCGATGCCGGTAAACGCCGCGTCCTCAATGACGCCGTCCTTCTCCCGGAACTCCAGCTCAATTTCGTCGCCGCAGCTGGGGTTGACCCCTTTCAGTACCGTGGTTGGGTTCTTAATGTGGTGCTTATTCCGCTTCGAATTGTTGTGCTCCGACAGAATTTCGGAGTAAATGGATTCAAGACCCATAACCGAGCATCCCCCTGACTTTTTTCAGACTGGCAAGAAAGATATCGATGTCTTCTTTGGTGTTGTAAAAATAGAGGCTCGCCCGGCAGGTCGCGTTTACGTTGAGAAAATGCATCAGCGGGTTTGCGCAGTGATGCCCCGCGCGGATCGCCACGCCGTCCGCATCCAGAATTGATGCCACGTCGTGCGGGTGGACTTCATCCACGTTAAATGAGATTACGCCGCAGCGCTCCGCGCCGCAGGTGGTGTCGCCGTAAACAGTCACGTGCGGGATTTTCGCCATGCCGCCCAGCGTGTACTTCAGCAGTTCGGATTCGGTTTTCTGAATCGTGTCGTAGCCGACCTGTTTCAAATATTCAATCGCGGCGGCAAGGCCGATGGCCCCGCCTACGTTCTGTGTACCTGCTTCAAATTTCTGCGGCAGGGGAGCAAAGGTGGATTCCTGCTCCTGCACATACTCAATCATTTCACCGCCGAAAAGGAACGGCGGCATCTGATTCAGCAGCTCTTCCTTGCCGTAAAGCACGCCGATACCCATCGGCGCCAGCATTTTATGGCCGGAGAACGCGACAAAATCCGCGTCCAGTTCCTGCACGTCGACGGGGTAGTGCGGAATGCTCTGCGCGCAGTCCACAACCACCACAGCGCCGACGCTGTGCGCCTTTTCCGCGATTTTACGAACCGGGTATACGGTGCCCAGCACATTGGAAACGTGCGCAACGGCGACCAGCTTTGTGCGCGAAGAAATTTTGGCTTCAATTTCCTCATCGGTCAAATGCCCGGAAGCGTCGGGATACAGGTAAACCAACTTGACCCCTTTGGCTTTGGCGACCATCTGCCACGGTACCAGATTGCTGTGATGTTCGGATACCGGCAGAACGATTTCGTCGCCCTCTTTCAGAAAGTTCAGGCCGTAGCTGTAGGCGACCAGATTCAGTGCCTCCGAAGCGTTGCGGGTAAAGATGATTTCCTCGTCCTTTTCCGCGTGGATAAATTCCTTTACAACATGACGCGCGTTTTCGTAAGCATCTGTCGCGCGGATACTCAGGTCGTACAGTCCACGGTGCGGGTTTGCGTTAAAGGTGCGGTAATATTCATCCACAGCCTCTATTACGGACAGTGGTTTCTGTGTGGTAGCGGCATTGTCAAGGTAAACAAGGCGCTTGCCGTTGTTCTTTTCACCCAATATCGGAAAATCTTTAAGATAAGGATTCAATGGAATTCAGCCTCCCTACAACATAATCGGAAATTGCGCTTCTCAGGCTTTCATCCGGAATTTGATCGGTGGCCGGCTGAAACTGCGCTTCAATAATCAACTTTTTAGCAGCGAGTTCGTCTAGCCCGCGCGACATCAGGTAAAACAGCTTGCTTTCATCAATCTTGCCGGAGGAGGCGGCATGCTGGCCTTCCACATCCTCTTCCGCGCACAAAATCAAAGGAATGGTTTTATTGCGCACTTTGGGGCTGAACATGAGGTTATATTCGCTTTCGTGGCCGACCGCGCGTTTTGCGCCCTTTACAAAGTCAATTGTGCCGCGGAAGGTTTTTTTGCTTTCGTCCAGCAGCGCGCCGTTTACGTGAATTTCACTTGTGGTTTTTGCGCCGATATGCTCCGCGACATAGTTTATATCAAGGGAGCGCTTGCGGTCGCCGAAATAAATGGTTTCCAGATTCAGCGAACTGGCTTTGCCCTCGAGCTTTGCACGGCAGCCGCAAAGGGCATTTTCAGCGCCGAGCTCTGCCTGCACAAGATCGACGGTCGCGTTTTCCATGGTGAGCGCACCGATATCGTCGAAATGCACGCAGTTACCGTTGAGCAGCTGCACCTGAATCAGGTGAATAACCGCGTTCTTCTGCGCGTACAGCTTTGTGCAGCCGCCGTGAAAGCCCGCCGTACTTTCATCGGAAGCGTAGCTCATCACGACCGTAACCTCGCTGTTTTCCTCCGCAATGATGGAATTGTAATCCACAACGGACGGATTCTCGGAATCCAGACGGTAGTTGAGGAAGATCGGCTGTTCTGCTTTCACCCCGGCAGGAACATGCACAGTGATGCCGCTGCTACGGTTTTCAAGCACGAACTTTGCAACGTCCGCACCCATTCCGGTCTCTATTTGGGGAAGTACCGGGATTTCATCGGTAATCTGCACGTTTTCGGGCAGTTGATCGGAAAGTGTTTTGCCTGTGTAAGGCTTTACTTCCGCGATTTCAGCCGCCAGATTTGTATCGTTTACACCAAGCCGGTTCCAGGTCGTCATGGGCAGGGTGTTGATATGGTTTAAAGATAGTTTCATCATGTCCCTTTTCCGTCGGTTAACCGATGGAGCCCTCCATTTCCAGCTTAATTAAATTGTTCATTTCCACCGCGTATTCCATCGGCAGTTCTTTAGCAATCGGTTCGGCAAAGCCGGTGACGATCATCGCCTTTGCGTCGGTTTCCGAAATACCGCGGCTCATGAGGTAGAAAATCGCTTCGTCGCTGATGCGGCCGATTTTCGCTTCGTGCCCGATGTCTACGTTGTCGTTCTGAATATCCATCGCAGGGATGGTGTCGGAACGGGAGCGGTCGTCCAGCATCAGGGATTCGCAGGAAACGGAGGATTTGCAGTCATGCGCGTTCGGCAGCACGGTGACGGAACTGCGGTAGGTGCAGTTGCCGCCGTCCTTGGAAATGGACTTCGTACTGATATTAGAATAAGTGTGCGGCGCTGCGTGCAGAACCTTGGCGCCGGTGTCCAGCGACTGGCCTTTGCCTGCAAAGGTAATGCCAGTAAACTCCATACGCGCGTTTTCACCTTTTAAAATACTCATGGGGTAAAGGTAAGACGTATGGGAGCCGAACGAACCGGAAACCCATTCCATTGTCGCGCCCTTTTCCACCAGCGCGCGCTTGGTGTTAAGGTTATACATGTTTTTGGACCAGTTCTCAATGGTCGAATAACGCAGATGCGCGTTTTCGCCGACATACAATTCCACACAGCCCGCGTGCAGATTTGCCACATTGTATTTCGGGGCGGAACAGCCTTCAATGAAATGCAGGCTTGCGCCTTTTCCTACGATAATCAGCGTGTGTTCAAACTGGCCGGCACCCGGCGCGTTCAAACGGAAGTAGGACTGAAGCGGAATTTCCACCTGCACGCCGTCAGGCACATACACAAATGAACCGCCCGACCAGACCGCGCCGTGCAGCGCGACAAACTTGTGATCCTCCGGCGGAACAAGCTTCATGAAATGCTCCTTCACCATTGGACCGTAAACCGGATCATGAACGGCGCTTTCCATGTCGGTATAAATAACGCCCTGACGGCGGACTTCCTCGCGCACATTGTGGTAAACCACCTCGGAGTCGTACTGCGCGCCCACGCCGGCCAGCGAATTGCGCTCCGCTTCGGGAATGCCCAGGCGTTCAAAGGTGTTTTTGATATCGCTTGGCACTTCCGCCCAGTCTTCCCGCATTTCGGTCTTCGGGCGGATATAGGTAATAATGTCCTCCATGTGAAGGCCGTCCAGGGATGGCCCCCAGTTCGGAATTTGCAGTTGGTTATAAGTTTCCAGAGATTTTAAACGGAATTCACGCATCCATTCCGGATCGTTTTTTGCTTTGGAAATCTCTTCAACGATTTCCGGCGTTAATCCCTGTGAAACCTGATAAGCGGCGTCTACCTTGTCTTTGATGTCGTAAACGCTGCGGTCAATGTCTTCAACATAGGTCTTTTTGGTGCTGGAAGTTTTCAATCTGTTTCCCTCCCGTTTCAAACCGCAGGGGAAACGGCAAACTGCTGGAAGCCGGTTTCGTTGATTTGGTCAATCAGGGAACGGTCGCCTGTTTTTACAATTCTGCCGTCCATCAGTACATGGACTTTATCGACCTGCAGGAATTCAAGTATTTTTGTATTATGCGTAATAATCAGCAGGGAATTGTCGGGTGTTTTATATTTTTCAACGCCCTGAGAAACGATTTTCACGGCGTCGACGTCAAGCCCGGAATCCGTTTCATCCAGAATGGCAAGCTTTGGGTTCAGCATCAGCATCTGGAGAATTTCAGATTTCTTTTTTTCGCCGCCGGAAAAGCCGACATTCAGGTAGCGGGAAGCGTACTCCTCGCTCATGCTCAGCTCGTCCATTTTTTCGCGCATTTCTTTTTTATAGGCAAACAGCTTCACCGGCTGGCCGCTGACTGCAGTTCGCGAGGTGCGCATAAAGCTTTCCAGCGTGATACCGGGAACTTCCTCCGGATTCTGGAACGACAGGAAAAGCCCCGCCTTCGCGCGTTCATTGACCGGCGCGTTGGTAATGTCAACGCCGTCAAAGGAAATGGAGCCGCTGTCAACCAGATACTGGGGGTGTCCCATTACGGTATTTACCAGCGTGGATTTACCCGCACCGTTTGGCCCTAACAAAACATGAACCTCTCCCTTTTGAATGGAAAGGTTAAGCCCCTTTAAAATTACATTATCGTCAACGCGAACCTGTAAGTCTTTAATTTCCAACAGTTGCACGACAATTTTCACTCCTTATTCTTACGATCTCATATCAATCTATACTAATTTTGTAGACATTTATATTATAAGCGCTTGTGTTGTTTTTTTCAAGTTGCAGAAAGGGTATTTTTGCGTGAATATTGCATAGTTTTGTGCAAAAATGCAAAAAGATTACTGGGTAGAAAATGGTAACGTATGATTTCACGAGGAATAGGCTCATTTTGGCTTGCGGGTTAGCATGTTCTGACTGAGCGGACTGCCGCGAAAGAAGATGTTAAAATTAGATAGCTGTGTCCACTCCCAATTTTGAGATTATTATGTGTTCAATTATGCGTGAAATGTACGCAAGCGATGGAATGTGGAAAGAACGGATGAAAATATTCGCAGAATGAAAAATTTCCTGCGGGTCATCATCAGACCTACAGGCGATTTTCAGGCAAGTTTGTAATTTCGTTCGTGGCGCTGGCTCGCTTGCCGGGTTCATATATGAATCCGTTGTACAGCGGCACTGCCCGATTAAGGTTTGTGCATTTTTTTAAGGGAACAGACCAATGCGGGATCAACCGAAATATATTTCGGATAAATGCGCAATGTTTCAATGACCGAGCAGAATTTGTCCGAACAGGACACGATCAGCGTTTCTTTATATTTTGGAAACGCGACTGTAAGCGGCCACATGTGTTTTACAATGATGTCGCGCTCGAGGTCGCTGAGAGGGAAGCGCTGCTCCGCGTTTCTTAAAGCAATTTTTGGGTGGGAAAACGCATGGAGACCCTCCTGACTGTCGCTTGCGCAGTGCCAGTCGTAAAGAAAAAAGTCATGCAGCATCGCGCCGCGGATCAGGCTGCGCGTATCCACATGCAAACGCAGCTTCCGGCTGATAAGATAGCTGTAATAAGCCACGGACAGGCTGTGCTCTAAACAGGAAATATCCGCGTGCTGAATATAACTTCTCATCTGCTGTACATCTGCTGATTGCAGCAAATCCGCAATACACTCCTGAAAATAAATTTCATCTTTTTTTGTCAGCGCCATGACGAGTCCCCTTTTTAAGATGCCGAAATTCATTCAAACACCAGAATAAATTCATACTAGTCTGTTTATGTTAAGAAAACAAGTCATAAGTGTGAATAATACTAAGTGTTTCATTAAAATGCAGACGGAAGCAAGATGGGCCTCCCTCCGCTTACAGCGAGAAGGAAGGCCCATGAAAATATTCTATTGAATGTTAGTATGAAATCAGCTATTCTTCGTTGAATCGGGAAAGAAACGCACGAGTTCGCTCGTTCTGTGTACGGTCGAATACTTCTTCCGGCGATCCCTGTTCCACAATAGCACCTTTATCCATAAATACAACGTAATCTGCCACATCACGCGCGAATTTCATTTCATGGGTTACGACGACCATTGTCATGTGTTCAGATGCCAGCTGGCGGATGACCTTCAGAATCTCGCCTGTCAGCTCCGGGTCAAGTGCGCTTGTCGGTTCGTCAAAAAACAAAATGTCGGGATTCATAGCGAGAGCGCGCGCAATGGAAACACGCTGCTGCTGACCGCCGGAAAGCTCGCACGGGTAAGAGTTTGCCTTGTCGGAAAGCCCCATTTTATTCAGCAGGCCATGAGCGAGATCTTCCGCTTCACCCTTTGATTTATGCAATACCCGGACAGACGCCTCTGTAATGTTTTGCAGTACGGAGAAATGGGGAAAAAGGTTGAAATTCTGAAATACCAGTCCAATGTGCAGTCCGATCCGATTGCAAACAGCCCTGTCCGCGTAAGCCGCCCTGGCGTTTGCGTCCGTGTGAACCAGCGTTTCGCCGCAAATGGTAATTTCACCGGAATCAATGGTTTCCAGCTGTGAAGCGCAGCGGAGAAAAGTGCTTTTCCCCGAGCCGGACGGGCCGATAATTGCCAGAACCTGCCCCTGATTGACGGTAATTGAAATATCGTTCAGCACCTTGGTGCCGCCGAAGCTCTTTTGTAAATTTGTTGCACTGAAAATCTGCATGGTAAACCTCCCGAATCCTTCTTATTGGTAATAACTCAGCCGCTTTTCCGCAACGGTAAAGCAGTGGGTAACAATGGCGTTCATGGCAAGGTAGAAAACGGCGGCGACGGCGAACGGCGTCATGCTGACCGCGGAAGCAACCCAGTTGGAGGTAACTTTTAATAATTCCACTACGCCGATTACCTGTGCCAGAGAGGTGTCCTTTACCAGTGTGATGAATTCGTTTCCCATCGGGGGAATAATGCGTTTGATTACCTGAGGCAGAACGATGCGGAAAAAGGTCTGGCCTTTGGTGAAGCCCAGCACCTTGGCGGCTTCACGCTGCCCTCGCGGAATGCTTTCAATCCCGCCGCGAAAGATTTCGGCGAAATAGGCGGCATAGTTCAGCACAAACGCAACCTCGGCGGAAAGAACGCGCTCAAACTGAATGCCGAAAATCGGCTTTATGCCGTAGAAAATAAAGAGCAGCTGCAGCATCAGCGGTGTGCCGCGCATGATTAAAATATAAAACCGGATCGGCAGGTTGATGATTTTCCTTTTCGACATACGCCCGAGCGCCACCAAAACGCCGAGCGGCAACGAAAACACCAGCGTGATAAAGAAAATGCGGAGCGACATCAACGTTGCTTCCAGCATTTGGGACAGCAAAACCTGATAATTCACGAACGAACAGACCTCCTATATACAGCGAATCCGCAAAGCAGCCTGAATTTATTTTCCGATTGTGGTGACGTCTTCACTGAACCATTTGGCTGAAATTTTCGCGAGTGTACCGTCCTTTGCCATATCCGCCAGTGTGGCGTCGATCTTGTCTTTCAGCGCGGTGTCCGCCTTGCGGAAGCCGACTACATAATCTTCCGTGGCAAGAGAGGAATCCTTTCCGCCCGCTTCCTGCAGCACTTTGTAAGCACCGGGATTATTGGTAAGGTAGTAGCGTGCCACCACTTCATCAATGGCGATTGCGTCTATGGTGCCGTTCTGCAGTTCCAGTACCGCTTTCGAGTAATCGTCAATCTGTACGACGGATTTCAGCGTCTTTTTAAAATCCGCGTTATCATTCAGTGCAGATTCCGCGGAAGAGTCACTCTGAACGCCGATCGTTTTTCCGGACAGACTGGAAAGTCCTTTGTAATCCGAATCCGATTTCACAAGAATGATCTGATTGTTTTTCATGTAGGGAACGCTCAGCGTAAATTCTTTTTCGCGCTCGGCGGTCTTGCTGAACCCATTCCACAGGCAGTCAATGTTGCCGTTGTTCAGCTCGGCGGTTTTGCTGTCCCAGTCGATCGGCTGGGTTTTCAGCGTGATGTTGAGCCGCTTGCAGGCTTCTTTTGCAACGTCAATGTCGAAGCCGACCAACTCGCCGGTTTTTGTATCGACAAAGCCCATCGGCGGGAATGAATCGTCAAGACCCAAAATCAGTGTGCCGGCCTTCTGGACTTTGTCCCAGGACCCATCGGCTGCTGCAGCGCTTGCTTCGGAAGGAGCAGCGGGGGAAGCTTTCTGCACCAATCCGCAGGCGGAAAGCGATACGGCAAAAACGGCTGCCATGAAAAGGCTGATAATTTTCTTCATATTATTATGTACCCTCACTCATCTGTTTTAATTTATGATATTATATTACCCTATTAGCGCGATAAAGTAAAGAGACAACTCTCAATTTTGTATTTATCTTTGATAGGGCTTGTTTGTAAAATGGTGAGGATTGTACGAACTACAAAAATATCGGCATTAAACGATGCAATCAAGCAGACACATTTTGAGTTTGGATTTTACAAAGAAGATCTATGATAAATATAAAACCGTAACTTTTCTGGCCTGGTTGACATATTGATTCATTGTGCAACAGCTCCTTACGGCTTCGTATATTTATTGGCTGTGCAGCAGCACATTCCTCTTCGCTTTTCAAGTGAATTGCGCTTGCAGTTTAGCCGGCGGCAGAGTATGATAAAATATGACATTAAAAAGGAGTGAATTAATTTGAAACCTTTTAAATTGAATGCACCTTGTAAAGATTATATCTGGGGCGGCACAAAGCTCAGAACAGAGTTTCACCAGCAGAGTGACGCACAGAAAATAGCGGAGAGCTGGATGCTTTCCTGCCATCCCGACGGACTTTCCGTCATAGCGGGCGGGGAATACGACGGGCTTACCTTAAAAGAATGGATTGAGCGCGTCGGTAAAGAGCAGCTTGGTTCCGACTGCAAGGCGTTTGAATATTTTCCGATTCTGGTAAAGCTGATTGACGCACAGGACAGACTGTCCATTCAGGTACACCCCAACAACGCTTACGCACTGGAGCACGAAGGGGAATACGGTAAAACTGAAATGTGGTATGTAGTGGACTGCGAGCCCGGCGCAAGCCTTTACTATGGTTTTCAACATAAAATCAGTAAAGATGAGTTTAAGGAGCGGATCAACAATAATACGCTGACTGAGGTTCTGAACCAGGCACCTGTTCACCCCGGTGATGTATTTTTTATTGAATCGGGTACACTGCACGCCATCGGTGCCGGAATTCTGGTTGCCGAAATTCAGCAGAACTCCAATACAACTTACCGTATTTCGGATTACGGCAGACTTGGCGCCGACGGAAAGCCGCGCGCACTGCATGTGGACAAAGCACTGGATGTGACCAGACTTGAACCCCCAACACGTGCCGCAAAGCCGCAGGGCGAACCGGAGAAAATGGACGGTTATACGCGCACGCTCCTTTCATCCTGTGATTACTTTACCGTTTACCGTATGGAGCTTTCAAAGCATGCTGCCGGCGACGCCGATTCCGCAAGCTTCCACTCCATACTCTGCATTGCGGGCGAGGGAGAACTGATATACGGTGAAAATTCCATGCCGTTTACCAAGGGCGACAGCATTTTTATTCCCGCGGGCATGGGAAGCTACCGTGTGGAAGGAAAATGTGAATATCTGCTGACTACCGTCTAACTCTTGATCGTTAATCAGTAAATTATATATTATATGTATTTTATATCTAAATATTTAAAAAACGCATTCTGAATATTTTATTTAAGTTCAATCTAAACTAAGCTTAACATAGAATTAACATTGGTCCTCTATAATAACGTTGTACAAAAAATAAGTAATTCTAAGTATTACAGGAGGATTATCAGAATGCGTAAAATGATTTCAACAATTCTTTCTGCGGCACTTTTATTTTCCACATTGGCTTTTGCAGGGTGCAGCTCGGAAATTGAAGGAACCACATCAACGGCTCCTTCTTCCGGCGCACAGGCTTCTTCCGAAGCAGCGGCCACCAATCTGAGCGGAAAGCTGACACTGAACGGATCTACCTCCATGGCGAAAGTATGCCAGGCACTCGGCGAAGCCTTTATGGCAAAATATCCGGGCGTTACCGTTGAAAAGAGCGGTACGGGTTCCGGAGACGCTGCTAAGGCGGTCAGCGCGGGTACGGCTTTGGTCGGCGATTTGTCCAGAAATATGAAGGACGAGGAAAAGCCGAATGATTACGAGATTGTACAGATTGCCATTGACGGTATCGCGATTGCGGTCAACAAGAACAATGCTGTATCAAACCTTACCAGCGATCAGATTTCAAAAATTTTTACCGGTGAAATTACAAACTGGAAAGATGTGGGCGGTGCGGATCAGAAAATTACGGTATTGGGCAGAGAAGCTGCAAGCGGTACCCGCGACGGCTTCGAATCCATTTTTAAAGTATCGAAGAAGACCAAGTACGCGGCGGAACTTTCTTCCACCGGCGAAGTTGTTACGAAGGTCAGCAGCGACCCCAGCGCAATCGGCTATGTATCCCTTGATTCCGTCAACGACACCATTAAGGCGGTCGAAATCGACGGCGTGAAGGCTACTGAAGAAAATATCGTAAATAAATCTTATAAAGCGCAAAGACCGTTTATTGAAATTTATAAAAAAGGCACTGACAGTGACCTTGTAAAAGCGTGGTTTGAGTTCATCAAATCCGACGAGGGTCAGGCCGTGATCAAAAAGGCAGGACTGGTAACTGTAAAATGAACGTGGAAATGACAGGAGCGGTTCACGCACAAAAACAAAAGAAACAAAATACGGTAAAAAAAGGCCTAGCAATGATGTTAGGCCTTATTTCCGTCATATGCTTTTTTCTTCCATACATACAATTTCAGTTTAAAGATACAACCTATACGGTGAGCGCTCTGCAGCTTGCCACCGTACGCGGTTTCCGCGTATACGGCCCCGAAATGAGTGGACTGGTTACCATTCCGCTATTAACCAGAATAGCAGTGATTGCCGGCGTTACCCTTGCCGTGGCGGGAATTGTGCTGCTGCTGTGCGACCGTGCGTCGTTTGCGGGAGGCGCGTTTGTACTTTCCGGAATTTCGCCGCTGATTGTACTAGTCAGCATATCGGGTATTCAGGAAGCGGTAACCCAGCTTAATATCAGCAGAATTGTCATTAATTATCTTTGGCCGTTTGTTCTGGTGATTATCTGCGGCTTGGTAAGCTCTGTTTTGGCGTTGTGGACACAGGGAACAGAAAAACTTGCGGAGTCCATTTTTTTGGTTGCGTCCTGTGTTTCCGTCGGTTCGGTCGCTGTTATTACGGTTTATATTATTGCGGCCGGTGCGCCGGCCATCGGGCAGATCGGACTGGGGAATTTCCTGTTCGGCACCACATGGAATGCGGACGCCAACCAGTTCGGCATTCTAGCTTTAATCCTTTCGTCTGTTGCCGGAACATTGGGAGCCATTGTGATTGGCGTTCCGATCGGACTTTTAACGGCTATATTTCTTGCCGAAACCGCCCGGCCTCAGGTGGCAAAGCTGGTGCATCCCGCTGTAGAGCTGCTTGCGGGTATTCCTTCCGTGGTATACGGCTTTTTTGGAATGCTGGTGATTGTCCCGGCAATCCGCACATTCCCGCCATTCAGCGGCCACACTATCGGTGACAGTCTGCTGGCGGCGGTCATTATTCTGGCCATTATGGTGCTGCCCACCATTGTCAGCGTTGCGGAAACCTCGCTGAGGGCCGTTCCCGACAGTTACCGGGAAGCTTCGCTTGCTATGGGTGCGACGCGGACAACCACGATTTTCAAAGTATGCGTCCCGGCGGCACGCTCCGGGATCCTTTCGGGCGTGATTCTCGGCGTGGGCCGTGCGATCGGCGAGACGATGGCGGTGATCATGGTTGCGGGAAATGTGGCGAATATGCCGAGCCTTCTGGGCACGGTTCGCTTACTGACAACGGGCATTGCCATGGAAATGAGCTATGCCTCCGGCTTGCACCGTGAGGCGCTGTTTGCCATCGGGTTGGTTTTGTTCGTATTTATTATGATCGTCAATATTACTTTCACTTATATATCGAAGAAGGGGGTGCAGATGGATGGCAAGTAATTCGCTGTATATGAAAAAACGCCGTCCCATGGACACGTTCCTTCGTTTTCTGATCAATACCGCCGCCTTTATAACAGTCGTTGTTTTGGTCGGCATCATCGGCTACATCCTTGTAAACGGTTTGCAGTATATTTCTTGGAGGTTTATTTCCACACCGTATTCGGAAACGCAGGACGATCTGAAAGGTATCCTTCCGATGATTATCAATACGGTATATATTGTCGTGATAACTCTGCTGATTTCTGCGCCGATCGGGATCGCTTCCGCGATTTATCTTACACAGTACGCAAAGCAGGGCAGATTGGTCAAAGTGATCCGTTTCACAACGGAAGTACTTTCCGGTATTCCGTCCATTATCTTTGGTCTGTTCGGCTATACTGTCTTCTGTATCTTGTTTCGGCTGCAAACTTCGATTCTGGCGGGCTGCCTGACGATGTCCATCTGTATTTTGCCGACGATTATCCGCACGACGGAGGAATCCCTGCTTGCTGTGCCTGAATCATATAAGGAGGGTGCTATGGCGCTCGGCGCCGGGAAGCTGCGTGTCATTTTGGGCATTGTGCTGCCCTGTGCCATGTCCGGGGTGTTGACTGCGGTCGTTCTGGCGATGGGGCGCATTGTCGGTGAAAGTGCGGCGTTGCTTTTTACTTCCGGTCTGTCGTACAATATGCCCAAGGGATTTTGGTCACAGATTTTCGCGAGTGGGCGTACACTGACGCTTCATCTTTATCAGACAGCACGTGAAGCTGCTTCGCCGGACGCAATGCATATTGCCTACGCAACGGCAGCGGTGCTGCTGATTTTGGTTTTTCTGCTGAATCGTCTGGCGGGGTTGCTCTCCCGTTCATTAAAGAAAGGATCATAATATGGAAGCGACAAATAAAGTAGTAATAAAGGATCTGAACTTATTTTACGGCGAATTCCAGGCACTCAAGGGAGTCAATATGGATATTCCCGCAAATCAGGTTACCGCCTTTATCGGGCCTTCCGGCTGCGGAAAATCCACCTGTCTGAAAACCATCAACCGTATGAACGACATGATTGACAACTGCAAAATTACCGGGCTGGTTTCCATTGACGGCGAAGATATCTATGACCCCCGCACCGATGTTACTCTACTGCGCAAGCGTGCCGGCATGGTGTTCCAAAAACCGAATCCCTTCCCGATGTCCCTGTATGACAATATTGCGTATGGTCCACGCGTGCATGGAATCAAAAACAAGCAGAAGCTGGACGAAATTGTGGAGCAGTCTCTGCGCAGCGCCGCTTTGTGGGACGAAGTGAAAGACCGCCTGAGAAAATCGGCGCTCGGCCTTTCCGGTGGGCAGCAGCAGCGTCTGTGCATTGCGCGCGCGCTTGCCGTTGAGCCGGATATTATCCTGATGGATGAGCCGACAAGTGCCCTTGACCCGATTTCCACCCTTAAAATTGAGGATTTGATGGACGATCTGCGCACCAAGTATACTGTAATTATCGTGACGCATAATATGCAGCAGGCAGCCCGTATTGCCGACAGAACCGCGTTTTTCCTGCTGGGCGAAATTGTGGAGTTCAGCGATACGCTGTCCATGTTCAATAATCCGAAGGACGAGCGCACGGAACGCTACATTACAGGTCGTTTTGGTTGATTTTCATTTTGACATAAATTAAGCTTACAGAACATAGAACTGGATATTTCCATTCTGTCACTGTAGATGCAAAGGAGAGAACTGTATGCCGAGAAAACTCTTTGACCGGGAACTGGCCAACTTAATTTCACAAATGACCGATATGGGTAATCTGGTCGCGGAACGAATTGATGAAACAATTCTCGCAATCCGCACAATGGATATGGATAAAGCTGCCGAGGTGGCCGGAAGCGATGACGAGATCGATCAGATGGAGCATAAGATTGAGCAAATGTGTATGAACCTGATCGCAAGGCAGCAGCCGATCGCGAGCGACCTGCGGGTGATTGCCGCGTGCCTGAAAATTCTGACGGATATTGAGCGTGAAGGTGATCAGTGCGCGGATATTTGCGAGAATCTGGTGGTTGGGGAACTCAATTCCACAAATAACCTTGCCGTTTCGCACGTGGTGCAGATGATGGAAGCCGCGCGCGATATGTTCCGCAAAGCAATGGACGTTTTCATCAGCCGTGACCTGGAGGCGGCGCGGGCGGTCTGCGCCAGTGACGACTACGTGGACGAAATGTTCTCGAAAGTCATTCTCGAAGTCAGCGGAATTATTGCGCAAGCACCGCAGAATGTAATGCAGGAAGTTGACCTGCTGTTTATAACCAAATACATTGAGCGCATGGGCGACCACGCGACAAATATTGCAGAATGGGTTATTTATATGGAAACCGGTGTCCACCCGGATTTGAACTCGAAGGAATAGCGGGAGGCTGTCTATGGCACTGATCTATATTGCTGATGATGAACTGAATATTCGCAGGCTTGTCGCGTTCGGGCTGAAGGAAAGCGGCTTTGATACCGCTGAGTTCCCGGACGGTGCGCAGCTGATGAAAGCGGTGAAAAAACGGATTCCCGATGCAATCGTATTGGACTGGATGATGCCCCAGCCGGACGGGCTGGCGGTTTGCCGTATGCTGCGTGAAAACACTGAGACCCGCTCCATACCCATCCTGATGCTGACGGCGCGCGGAGAAGAAATTGACCGTGTGCTGGGGCTGGAGCTGGGCGCGGACGATTACATTGTAAAGCCGTTCAGTGTAAAAGAACTCTGCGCGCGTGTGAAGGCCGTCCTGCGCCGTTCTGTTCGGCGGGAGGAAGCGCAGGAACTGGTGCTTACTGCCGGTGACGGCAACCTCACCGTGGACATCAGCCGCCACACAGTGACAAATGAAGGACGGGCGGTCGAACTTACCGCAAAAGAATTTGATCTTCTTGTCATGCTGATGAAAAACAGCGGTAAGGTACTTACGCGTGACACGCTGCTTGATAAAGTATGGGGCGTGGAATATTTTGGCGATACGCGCACAGTTGATGTTCATGTGCGGTACCTGCGTCAGAAAATTGAAAAAAATCCCGAGGAGCCGGTTTACATACAGACTGTGCGCGGAGTCGGCTATAAATTTGCAGAGAGCCGCTAGGGCTTGTTCGTAAAATTTAAATTCGATTATTCATTTATATAAATCTTATCATTTTACAAACAAGCCCGGGGGTGCTGACTGTGAAAAAAAGGTTAATGCTGTGCAACGCCGCTATTATTATCGTTGGCTTTGTCGCAGCTTTTTTGTTTGAGGCAATTCAGGTAGAAAACCAATATAAAAATGAATTTACAAAACGGCTGGACACTGCGCTCAGCATTCTTTCCTCCGACACGGAAAGGCTGAAAAAAAGTCCTGACGAAACGGCGACCGATGTCAGCCGCCGCCTTAGTCAATCAGGGCAGCAAATGCGCGTCAGCGTGATTGATACGCAGGGAAAAGTAATTGGTGACAGTGTATCGGAGGAAGTGAACCAAAACCATCTGAACCGGCCCGAAATTCAGCAGGCGCTGAAAACCGGGCACGGCTACGACACGCGCATCAGCAACAGCGTGGGGCAGCGCTATTATTATGAGGCGGTATATATTCCTGAAGAAATGTTCATCCGTGTCGCGCTGCCGACTGCGGATCTGGACAGTGTGATTCACCGTCTTTGGCTGATCGCCGTGTTGGGGATGCTCCTCGGAATTCTGATTGTAAGCGTTATGACCTATATTATGGTCAACCGGATTACGGAGCCGCTTCAGCAGCTGGCCGATACTGCGCGGGATATTGCCGGCGGTGATTTTTCCAGCCGCATGGAGGGAGAATACCGGGACGAGGTGGGCGAACTTGCACTTTCGTTCAACACCATGGCGGAAAGCACGGAATCCGCTGTGTGCGAGCTGACGTTGAAACAAAACCAGCTGGAAGGTGTGCTGCAGGGTATGGCTGACGGTGTGCTCGCGGTCAGCGGCAACAACGAGATTCTGTTCTTAAACCAAAGCGCCCGCGCGCTGCTGGAAAGGCCCGGGCTGAAAAACGGGTGCAGACTGGAAGGAAGCCTGTTGATCGGCCGTGTGGCCAATATGATGCATAATGCGATCGAGCAGGCGTCTGCGGTGACGGAAACGGTGGAAGCAGCTTATGACCGGCACTATAAAGTTTATGTTGCGCCGATTGCCGGGCAGGAACCGTCCGCACTGGCTGTAATTGCCGACGTCACGCGTATGCGCAAGCTGGAACAGATGCGCAGTGAGTTTGTGGCGAACGTGACCCATGAGCTCAAGACGCCGCTGACGTCGATCCGCGGGAGTATTGAATTGCTCAAGAGCTCTGACCGTGACGAAAAAACGCGCCGCTATTTTTATGATGTGCTCGACATTGAAGCGGAGCGCCTGCATCACCTGATCGACGATATGCTGGTGCTCTCCCAGATTGAAAGTACAAAGGGCGACCCTCAAAGCCGTCGGATCAATGTTCAGGAAGAATTGCGGCGCTGTGTTGACCGCTTGCGCCCTGTGGCGGAAAAGGCGACAGTGGAATTGATTTTGAAAGCAGACCCGTCACTGTGTGTTTCCTGCACACCCACACGCTTTGAACAGCTCTTCAGCAACTTAATTGAAAACGGCATTAAGTATAACAGACCGGGCGGAACGGTCACCGTGACCGCACAGAGGCAGCGTAAAACCGTGGTGATACGTGTAAAAGATACCGGGATCGGCATTGCACCCGAGCATTTCGAACGGCTTTTTGAGCGCTTCTACCGTGTTGATACCAGCCGCTCAAGAGAAATTGGAGGCACGGGGCTGGGTCTGTCCATTGTCAAACATCTGGCGGCGCTGTACGGCGGGGAAGTTGGCGTGGAAAGCGAAGTCGGCAAAGGGAGTACTTTTACAGTGTGGCTTCCTCTGGTATCTGTGGATATGCTAAGCGTAGCGCCGCCAAACACAGCGCCCGGTTATTCTGAAGCGCAAAGCGCTCTTGATGAATAGAAATGACTGATACATTTATCCATATTATCCTGTAGCGAAAATCCGTGCCTTAAGCGCACGGATTTTTTTATATTTCAGGACTATTCCGAGCATTAAAATAATATGATTGACGTGATTGACAACACGATTGTCAGTGTTATAATAAGTGCCATAGAAAGCCTGAAATCAAAGCTTTTTAAAATTTAAATAAAAGGAGACAGGCCGCCGATATGAATTTACAGATTCGCAGCATGACAGAAAAAGACTGGGTGGATGTGGCGCGCATTTTTCAGTGGGGAATTGATTCGGGAATTGCAACATTTCAAACAGATTGCCCTTCGTACCAGACATGGGACCGGACCCACCTGAACATTTGCCGTCTGGTTTTAGAAGACAGCGGGAAAATTATCGGCTGGACTGCCCTGAGTCCGTATTCCAGCCGTGTTCCCTATGCCGGTGTGGCAGAAATCAGCATTTACCTTGATGAAAGATTTCAGGGCCGCGGGCTCGGAACGGCCCTTCTGAATTATATGGTTCATGAATCGGAAAAAAACGGAATCTGGCTGCTTCAGTCCGGAATTCTGCAGCACAATGAGGCAAGCATCGCGCTGCACAGAAAGTGCGGCTTCCGTGAAGTTGGCTTTCGCGAAAAAATTGCCCGCGACCAAAACGGTATCTGGCGCAATACGGTTCTAATGGAGCGGAGAAGCCCGCTTCCGCAGTTTAATGAAATACCGCAGGAAATACCGAGCGAAAACGAACTGGTTCCGGTTCCCTGCTGAACATGCAGGGAAATCACCATAAAATCTTGAATCAAAAAGTTTATGGAGTATATTGGCTCAAATTCCGTGAAACTTAATGGCGGAGGGATGCCAGTATGAAATCAGTTTGGAGCGACACCTGTTCGCTGCCGGAACGGGAGAGTTTGTTCGGCGACTATGTGGCGGATGCTGTGGTTGTCGGCGCCGGAATGGCGGGGCTGCTTACAGCATATCTGCTGCAGCAGCGCGGACTGCGTGTTGTGGTGCTGGAGCGTTCGGAAACCGCGGGCGGGGTGACGAAGAACACGACCGCGAAAATTACTTCTCAGCATGATCTGTTCTATGCAGATTTAATCGAAAAATTCGGTTTTGAGCTCGCGTCGCAGTACGCACGGGCAAATCAGCGCGCCATTCAGACGTTCCGCGATATCATCGGGGAGCGTGGGATTGACTGTGATTTTGAAAGCAAATCGGCCTATGTTTACACTCTACGGAATCCGCAGCCGATTGAGGCGGAGGTCACGGCCGCGCAGCGGCTTGGAATTCAGGCGGATTATACGACGGAAACCGGCCTTCCATTCGCGGTAAAGGCGGCGGTCAAGTTTCAGAATCAGGCACAGTTTCATCCGTTGAAATTTTTACGGGACATTTCCGCCGACCTGGAAATTTATGAACACACTGCCGTACATGAAATCCGGCGCGGCGTTGTGGTTGCCGAACACGGTCGCGTTACAGCGGATCACATCGTGGTGGCAACCCATTTCCCAATTATCAATGTGCCGGGGTGGTACTTCGCCCGTATGCATCAGGAGCGTTCCTATGTCCTTGCGCTTGAAAACGCCGGTCAGGTAGACGGAATGTATATTGATGAAGATGAAGCGGGGTACTCATTTCGTAATTACGGCGACTTTCTGCTGCTTGGTGGCGCCGGGCACCGCACCGGAAAGCATCCGCAGCAGAGCAGCTATGACCTGCTGCGCGGCGCGGCTCTTTCTTTTTACCCGGAAAGCCGGGAGGCTGGCTGCTGGTCGGCGCAGGACTGTGTCACATGGGATAAAATTCCGTATGTTGGATTATATTCGAAATCGGTGCCGGACCTTTATGTTGCGACAGGATTCAAGAAATGGGGCATGACGAACGCCATGGCCGCCGCTTCCATTCTGTCTGACGCGATTTGCGGCAAAGAGAATGACTGTGCTCCTGTTTTCTCGCCTCGGCGGTTTAACGCTGCGGCTTCAATGGGCAGTCTGCTCGGGGACGCAGGGCACTCTGTTGCCGGACTGACAGCGGGTGCCTTTTCCGGCTATGAAAGAAGATGCGCCCACCTCGGATGCCGACTGCAGTGGAACCCGGACGAGCTGTCATGGGATTGTCCGTGTCACGGTTCGCGCTATACCGAGGACGGGGCGCTGCTCGACGACCCTGCAATAAGGGGAATTCGGCGTGGGTGATTTTAAAGGAAGCAATAAAACCCATTCTTATTTTGAAGGCTGGTATTTTAAGCACCAGAGCGAAGGCCACACACTGGCGCTGATACCGGGCGTGAATTTCGACAGCAGCGGAAAGAAATCCGCCTTTGTACAGGTGATTACACAGGAGCATTCATGGAATGTTTCCTACCCGTATTCCACTTTTCGCAGCAGCCCGTACGGTCTGACAATCCAAATCGGCGATCAGCTGTTCAGCAGCCGCGGCGTACGGCTGAACCTTCAGGCTCCCGGGCTTGAGTGCTGTGGCAGCCTGCGCTACGGCCCGCTCACACCGCCTCAATCCGATGTGATGGGGCCGTTCCGTTTTGTTCCGTTTATGGAGTGCAGTCATGGTGTAATCAGTATGCGGCACACCCTTACGGGTTCGCTGAGTGTGAACGGGACTTCAATTGATTTTAACGAAGGTACCGGCTACATTGAAAAAGACCGGGGTTCGTCTTTTCCGGAAAAATACCTCTGGGTTCAGTGTAACCGCTTTCCCGAACTCTCCTGTAGTATTATGGTCTCCATTGCGAAAATTCCCTTTGGATTCATATCCTTTACGGGCTGCATAGCCGTTGTGTGCTTCCGGGGGAGGGAATACCGCCTTGCGACCTATAACGGCGTGCGGGTGCTCCGATGGAACGAAAGCGGATTTCTGATTTCTCAGCGTGACTATATTCTTGAGGCGGAAGTGCTGAAAACAAGCGGTCTGGCTTTAAATGCACCCGCGGCCGGCGCGATGAGCCGCGTCATTCGGGAAAGCGCTTCCTGCCGCGTACGGTTCCGATTTTACCGCGCGAATGAGCTATTGTTCGATATGGAGAGCGATGAAGCAGGATTTGAGTGTGCTGAGTAAATTTGATTGGATATTACAAGAGAAGGTGCTGCAAAACGAATTTCCATTCATGCAGCACCCTCTTTGCCGGGTTTATATATCTACTCATTGTGCAACAGCTTTATAGCTGTTTATCCCTGTGCCGACTGATCTGCGATGTTTTGTACAAAGCTGTGCATTTCTCCGCGGCTACGGATCTGATGTGTCTGGTCGATAATATGCTGCTGTTCTGTTTCAGATAACGCGGAAAAGCGCTCCATCGCTTGCGGATTCATTGCAAGTGCCATTCCAAATCCGATAGGAAGATCGTCCATAAAATCACCTCACTAGTAGTTTGTGCAAAAATTTTAATACCATACTTTTTAACATAGCTGTCATAAAAGCATTGTATAATATGACAAAGTGTTTTCCACAATCGTTGACTTGTAGAGGCGATTGTGTTAAAATTCAAGCAAATAATATCAGCTTTTGTGGTAATTACCGTTTTCCTGGCGCATGGAATTGATAACCCATAGAGGATGGCCGGAGCCGATCCTTTATGGGTGTTTTAAAGGAGGAGAAAGGTGTGCATATTCCTGATGGGTATTTGAGCCCGCAGACAACAATCCCTGCGTTTGCCGCCATGGCGCCTGTATGGGGCACAGCGTTCCGGAAAGTCAAAAAGACCATGGAAAGGCAAAGTATTCCTTCTCTGGCGCTTTGCTCCGCATTTTCTTTTCTTATTATGATGTTCAATGTTCCTGTGGTTGGAGGAAGTTCGGCACACGCAGTGGGAGCGGTGCTGATTGCCATACTGATGGGTCCGTGGGCGGCGGTTATCTCCGTTTCCACTGCGCTTTTAATTCAGGCGGTGGTGTTCGGCGACGGAGGAATTTTGGCCTACGGTATGAACTGCCTGAATATGGCGGTAATAATGCCTTTTGCCGGGTATTATATTTACAAGGTGATCCTGGGAAAAGCGCAGCCCGGCAGCAAACGCGGATTAGTTGCCACCTTTCTAGGCAGCTATTGCGGGCTGAATCTGGCAGCTTTTGCCGCAGCGGTGGAATTTGGAATACAGCCGATGCTGTTTCACGCGGCGGACGGCAAGGCACTTTACTGTCCTTATCCGCTTTCCGTTTCTATTCCATCCATGATGTTTGCACACGGTTTGGTCGCCGGTCCGATTGAAGGAATTGTGACGGCGGCAGCTGTGGCCTACCTTGTAAAGCACTCTCCTCAGCTTTTTCAAAGGAAAAGTCACCCCGCTTTGCAAAAGGAATCTTTTCTGAAACGCTACAGGGCAATTTTAGTTCCTCTGGCGATTATGATTGTACTGACGCCGCTCGGGCTTCTCGCAACCGGGACCGCATTTGGTGAATATGGGGCAGAGGAGATTAAGGAGCAACTGGGTTATGTCCCCCATGGCCTGAACGCCGCGTCGGAATGGTGGAAGGCGCTTCTGCCCGACTATTCCCTGCCTGCGTTTGGCGGCAGCCGTCTTGGTACGGCGGGTGTATACATTTTGTCGGCAATTGTCGGATTCCTTCTTATTTATGCGATTATTTTTATTTCGTCCCGGTTAGCCTTGAAACAGCACGGGGAAGATAAGAAGAATCAGGAGAATTAACAGTTTGAGCGAACATAATACGCAGGCATCTGCCTTGCCGGACTGGATGCTGGAGGCAAATGCGGAAGTACCGGAAGATCATGGTCACTACGGCCTGCATTTTATCCGGCGAACCTTCAAAAACATATCGGAAGTTTTTACAAGTGATTTTTACAGCGAGCGGTATGCCGCGAAGCCCCAGTTTCTGCAGGCGGTTGACGCGCGGATGAAAATCATTGTATTCCTAGCGTTTATTATTTTTAGTAATTTTACCCACAACATCGCGGTTTTGGCGGTTCTTTCCGCCGTGCCGCCCATGTACGCCCGATTTTCCGGTCTGCCTCTGAAAAGCTTTTTGCGCCGTGTCTGGCTGTATGTGCCGCTGCTGATACTCGTTGTTTCTCTGCCCGGTGCAAGCAGCCTGTTTGTACAGGGAAAAGCGCTTTTCGGGCCGCAAAACGGCTTGTATTTTACGGCCGAGGGTCTTGCGAATATCTTTCGCCTTTCGCTGCGAGCGGGAATTTCACTGGAATTCTCGTTTTTGCTGCTGCTGACGACCCGCTGGTCGCGCATCATGCAGGGGCTTTCCAATCTGCACGTTCCGGCGCTTTTTATTTCGGTCTGCAATATGGCGTATCGCTATTTGTTTGTGCTGTGCGGCGCCGCAAACGACATGATGGAGGCGCGCTTTCTGCGCACGGTGGGTAAAGTATCGGTACGCGGGAACCGGGAGTTTATCGGGGGCAGTATTGCTTCTCTCTTTATGAAGTCCCATTTTCTGGGCAACGAGGTTTATAGTGCGATGTGCTGCCGCGGCTTCACAGGCAAACTGCCCACGGTCGGGCGCTGTAAAATTCAGCGCATCGATCTGCTATTTTTGTTCAGCAGTGCGGCGGCACTTTTGATTTTAGCTGTAGGAGAGCTTCTGTTTTGACAATACCTTGCAATCAATCAATTTTTAAGCTGGAGCATACGGCGTTTTCTTACCCCGGAGAAGAGCCTGTGCTGAAAGATGTTTCCTTTCAGGTTGAAAAGGGGGAACGGGTATGCATCCTTGGGGCAAACGGGTCGGGAAAATCGACACTGCTGAAGATTTTTGCGGGTCTGCTTTTGCCGCAGTCGGGTGTATTTACCGCGTTCGGGGAAGAGATCACAGAAAAAAAGCAGGGGAACGATGTGTTTTCCCGTGAGTATCACCGACGTATCGGATTTATTTTTCAGGATTCCGACGCGCAGCTTTTTTGCAGCACGGCGGAGGAAGAAATCGCTTTTGGCCTGCTGCAGCAAAATCTGCCGCGTGAAACGATTGCAAAAAGAATTAAAGAAATAGCCGGCCTGTTTGAGATTGGACATCTTTTGCCAAAGCCGCCTTTTCGTTTGAGCGGGGGTGAAAAAAAGAAGGTCGCACTTGCGTCCGTATTGGTGATGAATCCCGATGTTCTGCTGTTGGATGAACCCACCAGCGGGCTTGACCCTCGCACCTGCAGCTGGCTGGTTCGTTTGTTGGACTCGTTAAGCCGAGCGGGCAAAACACTCATCATATCAACGCATAATCTGGACTTGGTTCCAAGATTGGCTGACCGCGCCATATTGCTGTCCGAGGAGCATGAGATCATGGCCAACCGTTCCGCGACGGATATTCTGCAGAACATTCCCATGCTGAAAGAAGCAAATCTGGTAGATGAGGAGTACAGTGCGGGTATTTAAAATAATTCCGGATAAAATACTAAAGAGGCTGTTTCAAATAAATGAAAATTTATTTGAAACAGCCTCTTTATGGAAAAAATGCTTGCGGGTCATGATTAGACCCACATTTTATATTTTTCCGGCACGGTCGGTATATTCACTCATTTTGCGGTACCCTCTGGGGTTCAGTACATTATTCGTCCAATATCTGGCCGTCGGTTGAAACGGTGACTACGTGCCACGGAATCAGCTTTCCGCTATTCTGGAGCGCATTTTTCACATATTGTACCATGCCGCCGCAGCAGGGCACTTCCATGCGGACAACCGTGATGCTCTGAATGTCGTTCATGCTGAGAATTGCGGTCAGCTTTTCGCCGTAATCAACGGCGTCCAGTTTCGGGCAGCCGATCAGCGTAATTTTATTGCGCATGAACCGGTGGATATTCGGGTACGCATAGGCCGTGCAGTCGGCGCAGATGACGACATTTGCCCCGTCAAAGTACGGCGCGCTTGCCGGAACCAGTTGAATCTGGCAGGGCCACTGGCGCAATTCCGACTGCGCGGCGGATGTGGCCGCCTGTGAAGAGTGAGCTGGCCGCTCCATAGTGCGCATTCTGCTGCCGGGGCAGCCGCCGAAATGCGGTTCGGCTTGACGGGCTGCCTGCATCTTTTGCTTTACGGCCTCTTCGTCGTAATCAGCTGCTTCCCGTTCTATAATTTCGATTGCGCCGGTCGGGCACTCCGGCAGGCAGTTGCCCAGCCCGTCGCAATAGCTGTCGCTTGTCAGAACCGCCTTGCCGTCTATCAGTTTCAGTGCGTCTTCATGACACGCGTTTACGCAAAGGCCGCAGCCGTTACATTTTTCTGCATCAATGCTCACAATTTTACGTTTCATATAATAAACTCCCTTGCTTCTTGTTTTTCTGTTTCAATTATAGTATAATTCAATTAATTCGTCTGTAGCTATGGCTACAAAACTGGAGGTGCTTTGTTTTGCAGGAAATGATTCCTGTGCTTCAGAACTGTGTGCTTTTCTGCGGGATTCCCGAAAATGAGCTGATGCGGATGCTCGGCTGCATCGCGCCGCGCATTGCAAATTACCCCAAAGGTATGCTGATTCTGGAGGCAGGCGGTGCGATGAGGGAACTCGGCGTGGTGCTTTCCGGTACGGTGGACATCGTTAAGGAAACACCTCTGGGCGAGCGCGTTGTGCTGAATAAAATTTCTCGGGGCGGTATCTTCGGCGAAGTGATCGCGCTCTCCGACACACAGAATGCGCCGGCGACCATTTTTGCGGCGGAATCCTGTTCCGTGCTGTATATCGTACCGAAAAAAATTCTGCAGCCCTGCCGCAACGGATGCGAATGGCACAGCCGGCTCAGTGAAAACTTAATTCATATTGTCGCGCAAAAGGCTCTTTATCTGAATCGCAAAATTGATTTTCTGGTGATCAAAAGCATGCGGGGAAAACTTTGCACCTATCTTTATGAGTATTATAAAAAGACCGGAGGAACAACGTTTACCTTGCCGTTCAACCGAAACGAACTTGCCGATTTTCTAAACGTGTCGCGCCCTTCCATGTCGCGGGAACTCGGGCGGCTCCGCGACGAAGGGATCCTTTCTTTTTCGGGCAGTTCATTTCGAATTGTCAATCTTTCCAAGCTAAATACCTATGTGGAGTAACATATTAATCTGGAAGGAAGTATCTCAATGAAGGAATCTGTGGGGAAAATGATGCAAACCATGATTCGGTACAACGCGGGCGACCCGAAGCGTATACAGCATGCGCTGAAAGTACACTCCTTTGCCGTCTCCATTGGTGAACACGAGCATCTTGATGAGGAGCAAATGGAAATTCTGGAGCTGGCCGCAATCCTGCATGACATCGGAATCCATAACAGTGAAGAAAAATACGGCTCCTCAGCCGGAAAATATCAGGAACTGGAAGGGCCGCCCGTTGCGGGCCGCCTGCTGCTGGAGGCGGGAGCATCCGCAAAAGTTACCAAACGGGTCTGCTACCTTGTGGGGCATCATCATACCTACGCGGACATTGATGGTATGGATTATCAGATTCTGATAGAAGCGGATTTTTTGGTGAACCTGTATGAAGACGGCCTTGAGCGCAGCGCGGCTGAGACAGTGCTGAACAAGCATTTTAAAACGGCGCGCGGCAAAGAATACTTAACCGCAATGTACCTGCAGGACGGCGGTGTGTATGGGGCACAGGAATGACCCAAAGTCCCTTTCATTATTCCTCTGACAACAAGCGCTACCATACGCTTAGCTATCATCTGAAGCAAATGTTCGGCAAACGGGTTTTTAAAGCAGTCATTGACGCCGGAATGACCTGTCCGAATTTGGATGGAACGAAAGGCCGCGAGGGCTGTACATTCTGCAGCAATGGCAGCGGTGAGTTTGCCCAAGGCGGCAAAAGCGTTCAGGAACAGGTGCGTTCGGAACTGACGCGGATCAGACACAAGTGGAGCGATGCGGAAGTGGTTGCCTATTTTCAGGCGCATACCAATACCTACGCGCCGCTTTCAACGCTGAAGCGGTTGTATGAAGAAGCCCTTTCCGCAGATGGTGTGTGCGGCATCAGCATTGCCACACGCGCCGATGCGCTGGAACCGGAAACAGTGGAATACCTTGCACAGCTGGCGGGGCGGACTTACCTGACCGTGGAACTCGGCCTGCAAAGCATGCATGATATTACGGCGAAGCGTATTCACCGCGGTCATACATGGCAGGAGTTTCTGACCGGGTATGAACTGCTTCGGTCACACGGCATTCGGGTCTGCGTCCATATCATCAACGGGCTGCCCGGGGAGAGTGAGGATATGATGGTCGATACGGCGCGTGCGCTGGGGTTTCTCGGTGCGGATGCGGTGAAAATCCATCTTTTGCAGATCATTCGCGGCACACAGATTGCCCGCGAATATATCGCCGGTCAGGTGACGCCTATGACGAAGGAAATGTATATTGATACGGTTTGCCGCCAACTGGAAGTCCTGCCGCCGGAGACCGTGATTGAGCGCATTACGGGCGACGGTGTACATGATCAGCTGCTTGCGCCGCGTTGGTGTGTGGACAAAATCGCGGTATTAGGCGCAATTGATCAGGTGCTGGTACGTCGCGAAACCTGGCAGGGCAGGCGGTTCGACGCGAGCCGGTTAGCGTTTGCTGACTTGCCTGCGGAAAATTTGTAAATATGAATAGATATTTCCTGTTAAATTGGTTATAATAATACAATTGGGAACTTGTATTTTTTTATTATATTGATATAATGAAATTAATAAATCCAAAATTGAAGGAGTAAATTTTATGCAGAAAAATTTTTATGAAACAATTAAAGACAGACGTTCAATATATGCCATTAACAGCGAGTCTCCCGTTTCTGATGACCGTATTACCGAGGTGGTCGGTCAGGCTGCTCAGTACGCTCCCTCCGCGTTCAACTGCCAGAGTTCAAAGGCTGTTGTATTATTTGGCGAGAACCATAAAAAGCTTTGGAATATTGTCATGGAAGCCCTGCGCAAGGTGACCCCACCGGCAAACTTTGCACAGACAGAGCAGAAGGTGAATTCTTTTGCGGCCGGCCACGGGACCGTGCTTTATTTTGACGATACAGCTATTACAAAGGGCCTGATGGAGCAATATCCGCTTTATAAAGATAATTTCCCGATTTGGGCTCAGCAGTCAAACGGGATGTTTCAGTTCGCTGTTTGGAGCATGCTGGAAGACGAGGGTCTCGGCGTTTCCCTGCAGCATTATAATCCGCTGATTGATGAAGAAGTGCGCAAGGCATGGACTCTTCCGGAAAGCTGGAAGCTGGTCGGTCAGATGCCGTTTGGTAAGCCGGTCGGTGAACCGAGCGGAAAGGATTTTGCGCCGCTTGACCAGCGTGTGCTGATTTTCAAGTAAACTTTCTTTGATTATCAAGAAAAAACGGACGCCCTTTCCAACGGATGTCTTATCCGTGGGAAGAGTGTCCGTTTTTACTTGATTGGTACGAATCAGTACTCTTTGGGTGAATATAAAATCCGTTCGCCGCGGCGGGAAAAAAACGCGATCTTGTCACGGTACGCATCGGCGATGGGGTCCGATTTTAATGTTTTAAAAATGGAAAGATCGTCACCGAAATGCATGGGTACTGCCAGCTTCGCTCCGACCGTGTTCATAAAATATTCCAAACCGCGCAGACAGTTCTCCTCCAGGCGGGGGTCAACCGGCACGAAAGCAATGTCGATTTTTTTGCCGCGAAGCAGGTCGATCTGTTCCCTGTAAAGGCGGGTCATTTCAGCGTTGTCCTTGTCCGGCTCGCCGTTCCAGTACCAGTCGTTCAGGTCCCCGGCGTGGTAGATACACAGGCCGTCAGCCTCAATCAGAAACGCGGCGCCGACATCGGTGGATTTCAATACCTGCAGCTTAATATCGCCGAGGTCATAGTTTTTGCCCGGGTGCACCAGCAAAGCATCCTCTGTCGTGCGAATATCGTCCGACAGAATGTACCGGATATTCGGAATGACTTTCCGCCAGCTGAATATCTTCGGATTGAAGTGATCAGGGTGCCTGTGCGAAGAAAATACCACCACGTCAAGCTCTTTGATCTCTTCAGGGTCGATAACGCCCTTGTCCAGCCCGCACCCGCGCGGCATGTCAATATAGTAATCGAAAATAAAACAGTGGCGCTCTGTTATGAGCGCAAAGCCGCTGTGGTATAAATAAATTATTTCCGCGTCCATGTGTAAAAATCCTTTCTTTTTTCATCACTGCAGGCTGTTGCCCACTATGATGCCGCCTTTCGCAAGGTTTGCATCGTGCTCCTCCAGTGTTTTTGCGTAATAGTAGTTTCCGCTTTTGTCCGCGCAGAAGTAGTAGTAATCGGTATCGGCGGGATTTGCGGCCGCTTTCAGCGCGTTGGCTCCCGGGTTACAAATTGGGCCTGCAGGCAATGCCGCGCATTTATATGTATTATAATAAGAATTGTACCGGTTAATATCTCCGGTCAGGTTCGGCTTCACATAATTTTCAATATAATTAATGGTTGGGTCGGCCTGAAGCTTCATTCCTGCTTTCAGCCGGTTATGGAACACAGAGGATATTTTTGCCAGTTCATTGACATTGCCGCTTTCCTTTTCTATAATCGAAGCAAGTGTTACAATCTGATCGGTTGTCATGCCGGAGTAGCTGTATTTGCTGCCAATGCTGCTCTGTGCGCCGCGCAGCATCTTTCCCAGCGCGTCCTGCGGCTTCATATTGGTATAAAAATCGTAGGTGTTGGGGAAAAGATAGCCTTCCAGCTTATAGCAGCGGTTTGGATTGCTCGCCAGATTGCCAATCAGGGAGTAATAGCTGAAGTCGTAGGAGTTGGCAGCTTTCAAAAGGTCGGCTTTTTTACATATGCCCTTGGCTTCCAGACGGTCGCCGATCTGTGAAAGCGTAAAGCCTTCGGGAATCACTACACGGACTGTTTGCGGCTGTTCGGGCTGTGAAGAGACTGCTGCGCTTGAAGAAGAGGGCGAAGCCGGGCTGCTCGATGTTTTCGAAGCACTTCCGGCGGAGGATTCAGCACGGGAAGAACTGCTGATCACTGCGGAAGAGGATTCCTGAGAGGAGGAAGCCCCCGTACTGTCTGTGCTTGACGGGGCGGAGGTGCTTTCTGAGGAAATGGCTGTACTGCTGCTTCCTACCGTTTTGCCTTGAAAGGCGGAGCAGCCGGCAAGAGAAATCAGCAGCACCGCTGTAAACGGCAATAAATATTTTTTCATAAACATACCTCGCTATAGTCTAAATCTATTAATTAATTTATTATAAGATAAGTTTATCTTACACCCAGCGTACGGCTTGTCAAGAGAAATGCCGTATTTTGGCGATAATACACACAATAGGCCGTAATCAATGGAAAATACATAGTAACTCATGCTTTTTGGAGGAAATCATATGAATTTCAATTTTCAGAATGTGCTGGAGCAGTTTACAAAATGGCTGGAGGGTGCCTTGCCGGGAATTATCGGCGGTCTGATCATTTTCGGGATCGGCTGGTGGCTCAGCAATGTGCTGCTGAAGCTGACCCGACGAGCGATGCTGCGCGGTCACGCTGATACGGGCGTGATCAGTTTTCTGTGCTCTTTGCTGAAGTTTGTCCTTCGAATGATCGTTATTTTAATTGCCGCTTCCCAGATGGGCATGAATATGGGTTCCATAGTCGCGGCGCTGGGCGCGGCAGGGGTGACGCTCGGCCTTGCGATGAAAGACAGCCTTACGAATATTTCCGGGGGCGCGCAGATTGTATTTACTCACCCGTTTCGCGGCGGTGATTATATTGCCGTACAGGACGTAGAGGGTACTGTCGAACGCATTGAAATCATGTTTACGACCCTGCGCACCTACGATAATAAAGAGGTCGTGATTCCAAACTCCAAAATGATCAACAGTGTTGTCACGAATTACTCTGCGCTGGGCACCAGAAGGCTCGATTTGAATTATCTGATTGGCTATGATAAGAATCTTGGCGAAGCAAAGCAGATTCTGAGCAATTTGGTGCAGGCGAATTCAAAAGTACTGAAAGAGCCCGAGCCGCAGATTGTCGTCGGGGAACACCGGATTAACGGGGTGCAGGTCGGTGTAAAAGTCTGGTGTAATACAGGGGACTATTGGTCGCTTTATTCCGAATTTCAGGAACAGGCGAAAGACGCGTTTGCCGGGGCGGGCTACTATCGCAGTTCCTTACAGTCCTGACCGCCGCAGAGCGCGCACAATAAAAATGAGTGTGTTGCAAAATGGATGATCATCCATTTTGCAACACACTCATTATGGAACAGTTGCTTTTAGCTAAGTCAACAATCCACAAACAATTGTTCCGGCTGAATTTGTATGATTGTCCACTGTGCAGCCGGAACTTTTGTCTGTAACGTTTTCGGTCAATCAGCCGATCATTGCAAGAATATCCTGTTTGCTGCGTACACCCACGGTGGACTGAGCGACAGAACCCTTTTTGAAAACGATCAGGGTCGGAATACTCATCACGTTGAATTGAGCCGCCAGATCCGGCTGCTCGTCCACATTGATTTTTCCGACGACAAAGCTTCCGTCAGATTCCTTCGCAATTTCATCGACGATCGGCGACACCATGCGGCACGGACCGCACCAGCTGGCCCAGAAGTCCACAAGGACGGTTTTATCCGAATTCAGTACTTCGGTGTTGAAATTATCTTCGGTAAGCGTTATAACTGACATTTTTAATTTCCCCTTTAATTGCTTTGTTTGATTTAAAAGTAATTCTAGTATAACACACATTCTGCGATTGTATGTGGCAAAAGAGCCAACAGAATTATCTTTTCTTTTATTGACCCTATTATATCGCATTCTATTGAATTTTGCAATACTTAAATAGATTTGCATGAAAAAGTGCATTTTATGGGTGGTTGCCAAACAAAGCTGGCGGGGAATAAATCCTGATTTATTCCCCGCCAGCTTCGTTGTTAGTATATTTATCTATTGTGTAACAGCTGATTTTTACTATATTTTAGAACCCAATACTTTATCCTGTTCCACTCCTGATACTGTCTGATCGGCATAGTAGCAGTAAATTGCTCCATTTTCCTTGCTGACAATAATCGGCGGGCCAAAAGCTCCCTCTTTACCTGAAATCTGGAATTCATAATATTCTTCGTTTTGATACGCTAAAGTATCGTTGACCAGGTTAATACTGTAGTGGTTATAATCCAGACGGATTGTGTTCCTGATTGCGTTTAGCGCGTCTTTCTGGCTGAAATTCGGCATAGTCCCGGTTTGTACCACCGGTTGGACAGCTTGGGAAGCTCCGCTTTGCTGCACAGATGAAACGCTCTGACAGCCTGTTATGGTTGCGGAAAATACGGAAAAAAGGATCATTGCCGAAAATATTATTTTTTTCATCTGTAAGCCTCCAATTTCAAATATTTTGTAATATCATGATAGTCCGTGCGTAAAATAAAATCAATAAAAGCAACAGAACTGTAAGTGATTGCTACAAAACTGTAAACGTTGTTTTTTTAACAAGATAATTTCGCTTGAAAGATAAAGAATTCGTGTTATAATCTAAATGAATTTTATTCTGAAAGAGGTTTCATCATCATGCAAATGAATAAAAGTAAGGTCGTTGTTGTGGGCGCCGGTGCAGTCGGTTCCGCAACAGCGTTTAGTTTAGTAACGCAGGGTGTCTGCGACGAGGTCGTTCTGACGGACATCAATCATGAAAAGGCCGTGGGAGAGGCGATGGATCTGCGCCACGGAATCGAGTATCTGAACCGAAATGTGGAGGTACGCGCGGGCTCATATGAGGATTGCGGAAATGCCGATGTGATTGTCATTACCGCTTCCGTGCCCTATGTGCAGGGGCAAAATCGGCTTGATATGCTGGGCGCAAGCGCTAAAATTGCAAGAAGCATTGTGGAACCGATCATGAAAGCCGGATTTGACGGCATTTTTGTCATTGTTTCCAATCCGGTTGATATCATTTCCCACTATATCTGGGAGCTCTCCGGCCTGCCGAAAAATCAAATTATCGGTACGGGTACGGCACTTGATACCGCGCGGCTGAAGTGCCTGATCGCCAATAAGATTGATGTGGATCCCCGCAGTGTGCACTGCGCGGTCATGGGTGAACACGGTGATTCTCAGATGGTCCCGTGGAGCTGTGTTACGGTCGGCGGCAAGAACTTTTTCAATATTATGGCGGATAATAAAGAACGCCTTGCCGGTGTAGACCTTGACGCAATGGTGAAAGAGACTGCCGCCGCCGGTTGGGAGGTTCTGAACCGTAAAGGGAATACCAGTTATGCCATAGCCACGACAGCGGTCGGTATTATTAAGGCAGTGCTGCAAAACGAAAATCAGGTCATTCCGGTTTCTACCCTGCTGAGCGGTGAATACGGGGAAGACGATGTGTTTGCGGGTGTACCGGCAATTCTGAACCGCAGCGGTGTCAAAGAAGTGGTTGAGCTTCGCATGATGGACGGAGAGCTGGATCAATTTAAGAAATCCGTTGCGCTCATACGCGAGTACAGCGATAAGCTGAAATAACAACAGGTTCAAACTGCCGTCCCGCGGCTGCGGGGCGGCAGTTTGCCTGACTATAAATGCAATCAGATTTGAGGAATGTAAATGAAACAAGGCAGAGGATACCCTGTCGCCAGAGTAACCCGGAAGGCGGAAAACAGCATCCTGACCGGGCATCCATGGATTTATAACACAGAGGTCGTAAAAATTGAGGGAACTTATGAAAACGGTGATCTGATCGACGTACTCAGCCCGCGGGGCAGTTACCTCGGCACCGGGTTCATCAACGACCACTCAAAAATCCGGATCCGAATTTTTTCACGCAACGCGAACGACCTGTTTGACGAAGCGTTTTTCGAACGCAGACTGCGGCACGCGTGGGAATACCGAAAAACCGTTATGGGCGGCGATATTTCCTGCTGCCGGATTATTTTCGGCGAAGCGGATCAGTTCCCCGGCCTTACGGTCGACCGGTTCAATAACATACTGGTGGCGCAGATTTTATCACTGGGCATTGAAAGAATCAAGCCGATGCTTTTTTCCCTGCTCTGCAAAATTCTGAAAGAAGACGGGCAAAACATCGAAGGCATATATGAGCGCAACGACGTCGGTATTCGTGGATTGGAGGGGATGGAGCAGTACAAGGCATTCTTCCCTGTGGAGGGGATGCCTGTTCCCGAATTCACGGAAACGACTATTGTTGAAAACGGCATCGAGTATCTGGTCGATTTTGAAAACGGACAGAAGACCGGGTTTTTTCTGGATCAGAAATATAATCGGCAGGCAGTCGCCAGAATCAGCCGGGGCAAACGTGTGCTGGACTGCTTTACGCACACCGGTTCCTTTGGACTGAATGCGGCAAAAGGCGGCGCGGAGCATGTCCACGCGGTGGATATTTCAGCGGAGGCGATCCAAATGGCGCAGGAAAACGCCGCGCGCAATCACTTGGAAGATCGAATGAGCTTTGAAACCGCGAATGTGTTTGATTTTCTTGCCGGAATGCCCGCGACAAAGAACAATTTGTACGATATGATCATTCTGGATCCTCCCGCGTTTACAAAATCGCGGAGTACGGTCGACGGCGCCATTCGCGGGTATAAGGAGATTAATCTGCGCGCCATGAAATTACTGCCGCGCGGCGGCTATCTTGCAACCTGCTCCTGTTCTCATTTCATGACGGAAGAGCTTTTCTGCAATATGCTTCACAGCGCGGCAGCAGACGCACAGGTGATGCTCCGCCAGGTGGAGGCTCGTCAGCAGGCTCCGGATCACCCGATTTTATGGAATGTTCCCGAAACTAATTATCTGAAATTCTACATTTTTCAGATTGTTTAACTCTTGCCCTGCAAAAAGTGAGTAGCTCATTTTTTGCAGGGTCTATTTTATAAAAATGCATATTGACGCTTGACACTAATTTCGCTTCATGGTACTATATCTTCAACGGATTTCATAAATATTAATCCGATATGATTGATAAGAATTGAAGGTGGAGACAACATGAAATCAGACCGCATTGTTTTAAAATGGCTTGACCGCCGCTCCCTGCATGAACGAATGTGTTGTCTCTGTTGCCTGTGATATAACCTGTACAAATATAAAATAAACATGCAGAAGGAGTAAACAATTATGAGTGAGAGAACTTATCATTTTGAAACCATTCAGCTTCACGCGGGGCAGGAATCACCGGATCCTGTAACGGACGCGAGAGCCGTCCCAATTTACCAGACCACTTCTTATGTGTTCAAAAATTCCGCGCAGGCGGCGGCGCGCTTCGGCCTGACGGAAGGCGGAAATGTTTACGGCAGGCTTATGAACCCGACTGAGGATGTATTTGAACAGCGCGTTGCGGCGCTGGAGGGTGGAGTTGCCGCACTGGCAACAGCTTCCGGTGCGGCCGCGGTTACATATGCTGTTCAGAACCTTGCGCACGCGGGCGACCACATCGTTTCCGCAACGACGATTTACGGCGGAACCTACAACCTTTTTGCGCATACATTCGCCGCGTTCGGCATTACCACTACGTTTGTCGACCCCGATGAGGAAGGCAGCTTTGAAAAGGCGATTCAGCCGAACACAAAGCTTATTTTTATTGAAACGCTGGGCAACCCGAACTCCAGCCTGATTGATATTGAAGCGGTTGCGGAAATTGCCCACAAAAACGGGATTCCGCTGGTTGTTGACAGCACGTTCGCAACGCCGTATCTGCTGCGCCCGATTGAATACGGCGCGGATATTGTGATCCACTCCGCCACAAAGTTCATCGGTGGCCACGGCACCACGCTGGGCGGCGTGATTGTGGATTCTGGCAAATTCGACTGGGCGGCTTCCGGCAAGTTCCCGTGGCTGACCGAGCCGGACCCGAGCTATCACGGCATCAGTTTTACCAAAGATGTGGGTGCCGCCGCGTTTATCACTCGTGTCCGTGTGCTTTTGCTTCGTGATACCGGCGCAACCATCAGCCCGTTCAATTCATTCCTGCTGCTGCAGGGGCTTGAAACGCTATCCCTTCGTGTGGAACGCCATGTTGAGAACGCGCTGAAGGTAGTCGAATTTTTGAAGAACCATCCAAAGGTGGAGCATGTAAATCACCCGTCCCTGCCTGACAGCCAGTATAACGCGCTTTATAAAAAATACTTCCCGAACGGCGCCGGTTCCATTTTTACTTTCGAGATTAAAGGTGGAGCAAAAGAAGCGCAGGACTTTATTGACCGTCTGAAAATTTTCTCGCTCCTCGCGAATGTGGCGGATGTGAAATCGCTTGTCATTCACCCGGCGAGCACCACCCACTCACAGATGACGGAGGAGGAATTGCTGGCGTCGGGTATTAAGCCAAACACTATCCGTCTTTCCATTGGTACCGAGCATATTGATGACCTGATTTATGACCTGGAGCAGGCGTTTGAATAAAAAATAATTCATCAAAAAGATGGCGTTGCAAAATGAGCTTTCATTCATTTTGCAACGCCATCTTTAGGTTGGTATACTTTTTCATTGTGCAACAGTTTTTTAACTTTAAGAATTTCAGCGGGCGGTGCGTGCGGAGCGCCTTGCCTGCTTTTTTGTGGGTTTCTTTTTCCAATTTCGCAGGGAGAGACGCTCAATGCAGTGCAGAATAGCTGCCATAAAGAAAGAGGCAAAAAGCATCATCGGCACCAGCACAATCGCCATTGGGATCGTCAGACCGACGACGGCAAAGAAAGACGGGAAAGTTATGAGTGCAACGATAAAGATGGTAACCATCAGCGAAAACAGCGTGATGCGTTTTGCGTCAAACGGCATACAGATGCGGAACAGCGTCATCAGGCCGGTATAGCCGGTCAGAATCACCGCAAGCGTAGAAATCTGGCTGTGTGAAAAATGAAGAAAAGACGAGATGGAAACCAGTACAAAAATGTTAAACGCCATGGTCAGGGCACCGGGAATGGCCTTTTTCAGAACATTGAAAATGAATTTCCCGCGTACACGCTCCCAGTTGGGTTCCAATGCCAGAATAAAGGACGGGATGCCGATGGTAACCGCGTTAATCAATGTGAACTGAATTGGCTGAAAAGGATAATCCACCGTGATGAAAATAAAGGCGACAGCGATGATGATGGAAAACAGTGCCTTTACAATGTAAAGCGCGGCGGAACGCTGTAAATTATTGATAGAACGGCGGCCCTCTGCAACAATATGCGGCATGCTTGCAAAGTCGGAATCAAGAAGTACAACCTGTGACACCGTGCGGGAAGCATCGCTGCCGGAAGCCATTGCAATGCTGCAGTCGCTTTCTTTCAGCGCCAGCACGTCGTTTACACCATCCCCGGTCATGGCGACGGTATGCTTCAGCTCTTTCAGCGCTTTAATCATATCGTACTTCTGCTGCGGCGTTACGCGGCCAAATACCCGGTATTTCTGAACAGCCTCTTTGACTTCCTCGTAGCTGTGCAGTGTGGTGGCGTCCAAATAATTATCTGCATCCCAAAGCCCGGCACGTTCCGCAATGCTTGAAACCGTAACCGGGTCGTCCCCGGATATTACTTTAATATCCACTCCCTGATCGGCGAAATATTCCAGCGTCGCTTTTGCGCTTTTCCGAATTTGGTCGCTGAGTAAAAGCAGCGCAACCGGCTGAGTGTCCTGCGGAAGCTCTTTGTCGGTCAGTTCTTTATCGGTGTGCGCAAGCAGCAGCACCCGCTGACCGCGCTTCGTGTATTCTTCGGTTTTTGGCCGGATGTTTTCAAAACGGTCTTTCAGAATGAATTCACCGGCGCCCATGACAAAACTGCCCACTCCCTCAAAAGAAGCGCCGCTCCATTTCCGCGCGGAGGAAAACGGGACGGTACCGGTGCACTTCCAGTTCGGCGTTTTCAGCCCAAGCTGGCGAAGCGCGCTTGAGGTCGGGTTCTCATCGTTTAAAGTGTCGGTCAGCGCCGCCACCGCATTTTCCACCTGCTCGCGGGTTACGTCGGAAATCGGTACAAAAGCGTCAACCTGCATGACACCTTCCGTGATTGTACCGGTTTTATCCAGGCAGAGCGTGTCCACCCGCGCAAGCGCTTCAATGGAAAAAAGCTCCTGAACAAGCGTGTTCCGTCTTGACAGCCGCAGTACGCTGACGGCCATTACAACGCTCGTCAAAAGCACCAGTCCTTCCGGAATCATTCCGATCAGCGCCGCAACCGTACTGACAATGGCCTGATTCAGCGCAACCCCGGAAATGTAGTATTGCTTTGCAAACAGCATCAACCCGACCGGAACAATCACGAAGCCGATCCATTTAATAATCCGGTTAATCCAGGTCATAATTTCAGAATTAGGCTTCTTCATATATTTTGCTTTGCTCGTCAGCTGTACAGCGTAATTGTCGGCACCGATATGTTCCACGGCCGCGTGGCAGTTTCCGCTTGAAAGAAAGCTGCCGCTTAAAAGGTGATCGCCCGGTTTTTTCGGAATGGAGTCGGATTCCCCTGTAATCAGCGCCTCGTTGACTTCGCACTCTCCGTCAGTGACGATACAGTCCACGCACACCTGATTTCCGGCGGTCAGCAGAAGCGTGTCGTCCATTACGATGTCACAGACATTGATTTCCTCTTTCCGGCCGCCCCTCACCACATGCGCTTTCGGTGTGGCAATCAGTGAAAGCTTATCAATCGTTTTTTTTGCGCGGATTTCCTGAAATGTTCCGACGAAAATATTGGAAAAAATTACGCCCATAAACAGAAGGTTCTTGTACGAGCCTACCAGAAGAATCAGTGCGGCGAGCGCTGCGTTGAGAATATTAAAAGGTGTAAGCAGGTTATCGCGGACGATCTGCCCTATCGTCTTGGTTCGAATTTCCTCATTTCCATTCACCAGACCTTGCCTGATGCGTTCTTCCACTTGTTCCGATGTCAGCCCGGTTGCAGTGCTGCTGTCATTCATATGAAGTTCCTCATTCTTAAATGTGATCGTCATGTATGAGGTCTGTGTTTTATTCTCATACTATAGTCAGTAAACTTTAGAAAACCTCCAAGAAACAAGCGAAAAATTTTTGATCTATGTATTTTGCGCTTGAAGATTGGTTCTGTTTTCAAATGGACTGATTATATTATAGCCGAAGTGTCCAGAAAATAAAACGAGTTTGGGTTCATTATTAAAAATTCCGTCATGATTTTCGTCAATAGTAACAAAATACTAAGGATCCGTATGACGTATTCAATTGATTTTTCATCTTGTTATGCCTTGCCAATGTGGTATAATTGTTAGCTGTGATTCAGGATGCGGTACATACGATATAGGAATTTATGATATGAAAGGGGTTTGACCCTTATTATTAAGATGATGGACTATGCGTTGGAAAAGGTAAAGCCATGGGCTGAAAACGCAGATGAATTGATTGTCCTCTTGCTGACCGCTTCTCTTTTTGCACCGTTTTATTTCAGTGTAGCCGCAGTATGCATTGTTGCGGTTATGACAATGATGAACTATAAGGCAAGAGTAAAAGCATTTTCGCCGCCATACTCAAAGTACTTGCTTGGCTTTTTAATTGTTCCGTTCTTTGTTTCGGCTACTTACAGCAATTATCAGGGAATGATCTATCAGATCGTACTGATTGCTGTTATTATTTGCGGATTCTATGTCAGAAGTATTATGACTTCGCGTTTGTTTGACAAGATGCTGGACCTGGCGTGCTTAGCCAGTGTTTGGTGTGTGGGAATCGCCGTTTACCAAAAGGTGACCGCTTATTCGGCAGCTCCTAATTATCGTCCGATTTCCGCGTTTCACAATGCAAATACCTATGGAATGATGATTGAATTTATTGTCATCATAGCTCTTTACCGCATCTTCACAAAGGCACAGCATAAAGGCTTTTATTTTACAGTGATCGGGCTGAATCTGGTTGGCCTGTACCTCTCTGCCAGTGTTTCGGCTTTTGCCGCAACGGGATGTGCCGTGGTGGCAATGCTGCTGCTGAAAAAGCAGTACAAAGCGGTTGGAGGGATTGCGGGAGCTGTACTGCTGTTCTTTGCAATTGGCATTTTGTTTCCGTCCGTTTTTCCAAGAGGAATTCTGGCGATTGACACGACCTGCAGTCAAAGGCTTTCTATTTGGGAGACCACGCTGAAAGGAATCGAAAGACATCCGCTGTTTGGAACAGGCGCGCTTTCCTATCAGATGATTTATGATGAATTCGGCGGATACAAGACGTTCCACAGCCATAATCTGCTTTTGGATACGCTGCTGAATTATGGATTTGTAGGTCTTGGCGCGATCGGCATCTATGTGATTTCGCAGCTGAAGCTGCTTTCTCTTCGCATGAAAAATCGCATTTGCGGCAATATGAACATTCTTGTGATTGCGGCATTGGTTGCAATAACCGTGCATGGCCTGACAGATGTAACCATCTTCTGGATTCAAACCGGATTGCTCTTTATGCTGATGTTTTCTTCTATGGGCATCGGTTCGGAATCGCTGGAAAAAGATATCCGTATGCCTTCTCTGCTGCCGGAGTATACCGACGGGCTTGAAGCACAGCCGATTTATATGAAACGCTAGTCGGAATGATCTTGAATATTCCGGGACATTGCATTATACTTTGAGCTGTTGTTATGTTTTCACTGTATCGTACCCCCTGCCAACCAATTTTTAGGCGGGGGGTTTTGTTATCATTATTTTTTAGCGCGGGAGGTGCAGGAAATGAAAAAGAGGGGAACTGCCGAATCAATCAATTCAACGCAGCTGATTACGCAAAAATTATTTGAGTATTCCCGAATGGAAAAGTACATTCTTTTATCAAAGCTGAAGACACGGGAAAGAGGCCTTGATATTGTTGATGTAGAAGTACTTTCCGAGCAATATCCCAGTAATGAAATTTCGCATGAAAAGCCAAAACCATGGTATATCCAGCTGATAAAAGCGTTTGTAAATCCGTTTACTCTGGTATTGCTCGTGATTGCGGCGGTATCCTTTTTTACAGAGGTGGTTCTTGCCAGCCCCGATGAGCGCAGTCCCGCCGCGGTAATCGTGATTCTGGCTCTGGTGCTGATCAGCGGGGGACTGCGTTTCTTTCAGGAATTCCGCTCCGGAAAAGAAGCAGAGTCGCTGAAATCTATGGTTAAAACGACAGCAACCGTCATACGGCGTGAAAACGGGCGTGAAGAAATCAACATGGCCGACCTGCTTCCGGGCGACATCGTGATGCTTTCCGCCGGAGATATGATTCCGGCCGACTTGCGTATTCTGAAAGCGAAGGATCTTTTCGTCAGCCAGTCCGCGCTGACAGGGGAATCCGAGCCGGTAGAAAAATACGCGGAAGCCGATGTGCATGCGGAGAATCAGAACCTGTTTGATCTGCGCAATATCTGTTTCATGGGGACGAATGTGGTCAGCGGCTCCGCGACCGCCGTCGTGCTTTCGACCGGAGACGGCACCTATTTCGGAAATATGGCGAAAACGCTTTCCGGCGAGCGCGCTCCCACCAGCTTCGACAGGGGCGTAAACAGCGTCAGCTTCCTTTTGATCCGCTTTATGCTGGTAATGGTTCCGCTGGTTTTCCTTTTGAACGGATTGACCAAGCACAACTGGATTGAAGCGCTTTTGTTCGCAATTTCGGTTGCGATTGGCCTGACACCCGAAATGCTGCCCATGATTGTCACTACCAACCTTGCCAAAGGCGCCGTGAGCATGGCAAAGCAGAAGACGGTGGTCAAGCATCTGAACTCTATCCAGAATTTTGGCGCGATGGATATCCTCTGCACCGATAAAACCGGAACGCTGACGCGGGATGAAATACTGATTGAACGCCATTTGAACGTGCAGGGCGCTGAAGATCTCCGTGTGCTGCAATACGCGTATTTAAACAGCTATTTCCAGACCGGGCTGAAAAATCTGATCGATTTAGCCGTCATTGATAAAGCCGGCGAAGAGAGCATTATCTATCTGAATAACGAATTCACAAAAGTCGACGAAATCCCGTTCGACTTTACCCGGCGGCGTATGAGCGTTGTACTGAAGGACCGTACGGGAAAAAGTCAGCTGATCACAAAGGGTGCGGTGGAAGAGCTGCTTGATATTTGCACAACGTGCGATGTTAACGGTGAAGTGATTCCTCTGACCGGTGAAATGCGTGAGCAGGTAGTGAGTATGGCGGCAAGCCTGAACGGGGACGGTATGCGCGTGATTGCGGTTGCCCGGAAGGAAAACCCCGCCGTTGAGGGTGTTTTCGGTGTCAAAGACGAATGCGAACTGACACTGATCGGTTATCTCGGACTGCTTGACCCGCCGAAGAAATCCACCGCCACCGCGATTCAGGCATTGAAGAATTACGGTGTGGGCGTAAAGGTACTTACCGGTGATAATGATGCGGTTACAAAGAAAATATGTTCCGAAGTGGGACTGGAAGCCGATCATATCCTGCTTGGCAATGATATTGAGAAAATGACGGAAGACGAGCTGCTGAGCCGCGTGGAAGAAACTGTGATTTTCGCAAAGCTTTCTCCCATGCAGAAAGCCCGTGTCGTGGAATCTCTGCAGAAGAAAGGGCATACCGTCGGCTTTATGGGTGACGGCATCAACGATGCCCATGCGCTTACAGCCGCCGATGTCGGAATTTCCGTCGATACTGCCGTTGATATTGCCAAAGAGAGCGCGGATATTATCCTTCTTGAAAAAGATCTGATGGTTCTGGAACACGGGGTTGTCGAGGGACGTAAAATCTTCGGGAACATCATTAAATACATTAAAATGACCGCCAGTTCCAACTTTGGAAATATGCTTTCCATGCTGGCCGCCAGTGCGTTCCTGCCATTCCTTCCCATGATGCCGGTACAGATTCTGGTGCTGGATCTGCTCTATAATATTTCGCAGATTTCCATTCCATGGGATAATATGGACGAAGATTACCTGCGCGTTCCCCGCCAGTGGGATGCCTCCAGCATCGGGAAATTCATGCTGTCAATCGGCCCGGTGAGTTCGGTGTTCGACATTGCCACGTTTTTGCTGATGTGGTTTGTGTTCGGATGCAATTCGGCTGCCAACCCGGCGCATGTTGCATTGTTCAACGCCGGATGGTTCGTGGAAAGCCTGATTTCACAGACGCTGGTGATTCATCTGATCCGTACGCCCAAAATTCCCTTTGTGCAGAGCCGCGCGGCAAAACCGGTTGTTTTGCTGACGACCGTCATTATGGCAATCGGAATTGCGATTCCCTATACGGGCATTGGCAAGTACATCGGCATGGCAGGACTGCCTCCTATCTATTTCGGGTGGCTTGCGCTGATCGTATTGTGTTATGTCCTGTTGGCGCAAGCGGTAAAGATGGTCTACATGAAGATCAATCATTCATGGCTGTAAGCCATAATAGAAAAACGCTCCGTTTGATGAAACGGGGCGTTTTTTCGTGGCGGCGCGGTTACGGGCATAGCCTTTCCAAAGACGCAGTTTATGCTCCCGTGTGGGGAGCGACCTTTCAACGGTAAAGTAACCGAAGCTTTAAACGATTTCAATCCACGCTCCCGTGTGGGGAGCGACGAGGAAGTATGGATCTATACACAAACAAAGTAAATATTTCAATCCACGCTCCCGTGTGGGGAGCGACTGCAGCAGTTACGCCGCTAATGTCCGCAAGAACAATTTCAATCCACGCTCCCGTGTGGGGAGCGACCAATTACTGACAAATCTTTTACATCATCAAAATATTTCAATCCACGCTCCCGTGTGGGGAGCGACGTGGGTTAGAGTAATTGTACATCCTCCAT
>JAEZGM010000029.1 GCA_023416955.1 Bacillota bacterium
TCGCTTCGGATATCCATCCAGTTTGCTCCTTCCATTCTGACACCCTTTCCGCCTGCCGCTTAACAGACAGATTTGAGTGTACCATATTCCTTTCCTTTCCGCTGCAAACCTACATTTTTTGACCGGCTCTTTCTTTCATTTTATCACTGGCGCTGACAGTATACATTACTGTACCAAATAAAAAGAGAAGCAAAGTTATTCACTCTGCTCCCCTGACTTATTTACTGTATCATTCTTAATACCAAACACTTTACTTATTTCTTCATTGATAATATAATCAAGTATCTGACTTTCAATTTCAACTTTATTATTCATTATATCACCCATTATCTCTTGATAAACGGAATATTGAGATTCGGCTTTAAGCTATCCATCATTTCCTCTAAATGCTTCTCAACAAGATAATTTTGCATTTCCCTTATTTCACTAGCCTTATCTGGAATCTCATAATCCAGTTTAGTCAGTCTACCTTTTGATGGAGCATGAATAATCAACTCATCAGAACTATTTTCAACTGCAAAGGAGATACCCTTCATCTTTGCATTATCTTCTTTTGGCTTCTCATTGATCTTACCCAGAATTGAATCTATAGTGCCTGTTTTAAGGCCGATACTCTTATACTCAAGCTGCTTGCTTCTTAACGAATCTCTCAAAAATTCAACTTCAAATTTATTAAAATCAATTGTCATAATTATTTACTCTCTTTCTTTTCTACTTTAAGCTGATTCACAACCCCATTGATAATAGCTTGCCTATCCTCGTCACTCAAGGTAAAATTGGCAATCATATTTTGTTTCTTGCATTGTCTGCTCTGTTCGACAAGTTCATTAAATGCTTTATCAAATTCCTCGCTTCGTCTAAAAAACCAAACTCGTCTGCTTGGATCAGCTTTATTTTTTTCAATACTCATTAAGTCTTTGAAAAACGGATAATCTACCACAAGCGAAGTCGCTATTCTAATACTGCTGACAATCTGATATGCACTTTTTTCTTCATTCATTATTTATGTATCTCCCTTTATTTTTTATTATGTTTTTTATGTATTAACTGGCGTGCCGCCAATAATAGCCATCGTAAGGTTCACTATTTTTAATATGAGTACAAATCACTGAGCCGTTATATCCTAACTTTTCTTTTATCTTAGGTAAACTTTCAAATTCTGCAATTAGATTATTATTCAAGTCAAATTGCAAAACCTTTTTTGTTCTTTGAACTGATCTACGCTTTTGACAGGTTGCCCAATTCAAGTTACCCTTATCATCTGTCCATTCAAGGTTCGTCCACTTGTTATTCAGTGGATTTTCATTTTTATGATTCACAGTATTAAACTTATCTGGTCTAGGGTTAAATACAAAAGCAAATCCTACTAATCTTTGTGCTTGAATATATTTATGTCTACCATCTACACGTAAATGAAATCGTAAATATCCATAATGAGTTATTGTACCTGTTAATATTTTTTGTGATTTAATAGAATATAATCTTCCATAATTACTAATTAAATATTTTTCATAATACTCATCATAAATTCTAACTGTTTTAAAAATTTCGTCCTCTGCTATAAGTTCTACATTTGGTTGCTCTATTTCCATTTCTCAATTGTCACTCGACCTTTCTACAATAAATTGTTTGTCATTGATTTATAGTTCTTATATATACATTTTAATTTTGGGTATAAAAATAGAGGATAGTCGATTGACTACCCTCAGATTACAAAACAGAAAAACCAGTTAGATTAATAGCCGGTCTTACTATAGCCTTTTTGAACTTACTTAAAATAAATCATAGTTAATTTTGCTTTTTCTGTATCAGTTCCAAAATACATGTTTTTAACATCATTGATGTCATTATAGGTGACTTTAAATTTACAACTTTCTGAACAATCATATTTTAATTCTGTACCAGATGCATTTGTTAATTTAAGTCCGCTATCTTTAAAATTACTAAAATGTCCACCGTATGAAACAATAAAATACTTTTCTTGTTGATTTACACTTGATAAATATGCTTCCATGGTTATATCTTGATCGTGTAACTTATTATCATAAGACTCGGTAACCTGATAATGAATCGGTTTTTCTTCGATTTGTAATTGCCAACCTTTATCTTGATTCAATACTTCTGTAACTTTTCCGTTTTTATCTATTATTTGATCTAAATGTTTCCCTGTATTATTGACTGCATACCCAACGGTTATATTGCATAGTTTAGTTGTTTTACTGTTGCAATTAACATATAGGCCTGTGCTACTGTTTGGTTTACCCGCTGTTTTAATGGTAATATAATAATTGTTATTATTTTTTATAGTATTAATAACTCTCATTATATTGCTATCACCTGTAGTTACAGATACATTTGAATTTTTGTTATCAGACGTAATTCTCAATGTATAACTATTATCTCTTGGAATAGTAAAATCTTTAGTGGTATCTGATACAAATCCATTTGTACTTGCAAATGCCTGAATAGGGAAAGCCACGGATATAAACATGAAACAAGCTAGTCCAACACTAATTAATTTTTTCATAATTCAATACCTCTATTAATTAGTATATCACTAATCAGTTAGAGACTCAAGATAATTCATAAATTGCATATAAGGGAAGCACCAAACCAGCTTGTCACTTCTGTTTTCACCATTCCGTCTTTTTCTCACACCATTCCTGTCTCACCGTTCCCTAGTGCTTCCCCATATGCATCTAATATCTAACCTCGGTATTTATCCGAGCCTTGTAATTGATAAGGCACATCCCCAACCTACCGGCTCGTAGATGTGCCCAGAAAAAAGGTATAATTAACCGTATGGCAACGGTAATTATCAAATTATTTTCACCAACCTATTGACTTTGTTTCTATATGTGGTATGATATGATTGATTATTTATATAGTTTTATAAAAAGAAAAAATTATAGCATACCTTTAAATTCCTCCAAGTACTTCTGAATAGACTTAGTATCATCAGTACCTAAATATCTCTGCCCTCTGCGCCAACGGCAAAAATAGGCTGCATCAATATTTGTACGATCACAAATATGATTAGCTTTAATTCCATACTGGTTAATCAAGTTATTGATTTTAGACCTAAGATTTTCTTGTTCGATATTCATTCCTATTTCCACCTCTATTTTTAATAATAATTGACAATAAAAATTGGGATTGCTTCTCTTCCTTTATAAGAAGATTTAAAGCAATCCCTAAAAAGCATGTATTTATGCTACTTTATCGCATATCGTAAAATTCTAATTTTTTATTATATCACGATACAATACCTAAGTCAATACAATTCTTGCTTTTTTCGTAATTATTTTCTTTTGTCTCTTTTTTAAGCATGTCGCTACATTTTTGGCTACATGTTTTTTTATTGCCTTCTTTTAATATATCTCGACCACAAATAACACATTTACCGATTTTCTTATGCTCAAAATATGCTCTATAATAAATAATCGGATTCCATGCATTATTAACAGTAAATATAATTTCATCTTCCGTTACATCAAAATCATAATCAACTAAGCTTATTATTTTACCGCCCTTAGACTTTGGTGCTTCAATATTTATTAAATTCATTTCTTTAAGTTTCTTTAGTGCTGCGCTGATTGTAGTTGTTGATGACAGCCCAGCCATCTTTAAAATCTTGCTGTTATTAATTTTGCTTTTCTTTCCGTTTGCGATATAAACCTTATGATTTAGCTTCTCTTTACTATTCTCAAACAATTTGCACAGACACAGCAGCACATAGTATATCTGTTTATTTTTATCTATTTTTATGCTCTGCATTGCATCAACATCATGCTGATATATAACCGGTTTTTGGCCTTCCAATAAAATATCCAACTTGGATTTAATCATTTCAACTTGTTCAATATCTTTTTTCTTATATGCCATTCGTGTTCTTGTTTTGCTTATATAGTCGATATTATATTTATTTTCTGCAATATTATGAACTATTATATCTCCGCAACATTTCCACATGATGTTATTAATGCCTGGGATTGAATACGGTTGGCAATAACACAGATCAACTAAGGCATTTGCTAGAATACACTTATCTGGATATAGCTTCAACATGTCCATAAGGCATAAGCTATACACCAAATCGAATTTAACGTCAACCTTATCTTGTTCGTCTTCTGTATCCTCGCTGTTTTGAACGGATTTGAGTTTTTTACTCAAGAACTGTACTTTGCTGCCATACTGATAGCAGAATCTTTTTAACTCTGTATATTCCTTTTCTGACCTATCAACATCTACTTTCCCATCGTCATTTCTGCTTTGAAGCATAGAATAGTCAAAATCATCAGCCTTGTATTTATACCGAAGACCGCCTTTTGTTTGAGTTTCAATATGTTGTATAATACGATCCATTACACTATCATTTGGCTCTGCTACAGTTTTTTTTCCTTTAATGTACTTAAAGAAATAGGGGAATTGACTTTGAGATATTAATTCGTATTTTGCTTGAATATCTTTAGGTAAATCAATATTCTTCTGTGTTTTAGGAAAATCAATTGTAAAATTAGATTTCATAGTAAGGTACTTTATCAGATTAAGTGTATCATCATTCAACTCATCCTGATTCCAGCACTTACTAATAGCATTTGAGATATATCCAATTGACTGCCCTTCCCTATTACACTCAAAACTATTGACCAGTGTGTTATATATAGTCTTCTCATTAATCTGTTGTGCCGGTGCCTTGAACATTCTGTAAAACAATACCTCATGCGGCTTTACCATATCAATGAGGGTGATATTCGGAACAATTGCGAGTGTGTCCCCATCGACGTCCCCCTGAACACAAAGCATTAGGTAATCATGAATGCTATATATAACATTCTGACCGCAATGCTCAAACCACTTTTTGCATTCTTCAGAATGGCTGATATTCCTTATGGTATGCTCATTATTGAGGTGTGGACTCCTGAGACAGTCTACCTTGTTAATATCTTGATCATGATAATAACGACAATAAATGTAATTATCTGGAATTAACCCTGTTGGCTCTTGCTCACCCAAAAATAGCCATTCACAAAATGCGTACATATCAGGCTGTGCATAACCATAAAAGCCATCTGTTTCTAATTTGGCACATAATAAATCTTTTTTATATCCAGAAACCATCTTCTCCAATTTTTGCTTTACCCACGGATCATTAAGTAATGCAGGATATAGCATTAATGCTTCCTGAAACGGTTCTTTCATTTCATTGCCGTCACATGCTCCAAATTGCTGAAGAATGGTATTTGTATCATCATGTAACATTTTGAAATGTTTAATACTCTTTTCGCAAAGTGCTTTTATATGTTCATCATCGGCCTTATCTCTATTAAGTGTTTGTAAAAACTGGTATGCCATCTGCATATTATTTTTGTCTGCATTATTGACAGCGGTTACAGAAAAACTTAATCCTTGATTTATAAATTCCTCTTTGTATTCCTTCCAGTTATTATATTTACCATATGTCTTGAGCTGGCTTCTTGTAAGAATCATTTGAATATCTTCTTTAACTATGTCATGGTCTTTATTCCAGATGTCTCTGACAATATATTTATTTTCTTCCTGACAGAACTGTTTAAAATTGAATGAAAAAACAGCACCTTTAATCCAACTTGAACGTAATTGAAAACCAGTCAATGGATAATTAAGTTCCAACTGCTTTTCAATTTCTTTCATTGCATCCGGTAGAATCATTCCTGCTCCATCGGTCATATTAAGGGGATCTGGCATATTGATAATTTCATGCTTAAATGTATCATTATCAATATACTCAACCGACTTATTGACCATTAATTCCATATCATCAACAACGATAACCTTATTAATATCTATGTTAATTGGCTTACTGGAAGACAAGGGGAGTGACATATAAGCAAGATATTTACCGCTATTAATGCCACCTGTTTTATTGATTTTATCAACAGTTAATCCACACATATATTTTTTGCTAATAAAGTCATTCATAATAGATTTCTCAATTAGAGTCAACTTTGATTTTCTTTGTTGACCGGCAGCGGCAGTATATACACAATATTCTACATCATCAATTAATAAACCATTGTCAATTATCTGTTGCATAATATTATTGTGAAATACTTTAAGGAATACAATGCCTTTTAGCAGCACCTTATTATTACCTAATGGTTGTATATTTTCAGGCTTATTTTTTTCAATCCATTGTGATATATCGCTTTCAAAAAGTGAAACCAGATTAGAGTCATCATTTTTTAAGAAATTCTCAATAGATTTATCGATAGCAGTTTTTCTTATACTGCGCTGTCCTTTGAACTTATTAACCTCTTTGTTAAACTTATCTGTTGCAGTCTGTCTTTCTTCTTTTTTGTACATTTTAATTTCATCTACTAATTTATTTTCTTCTTTATTAAGAAGTGAAAATGTAGTGAACTGATAAATATATACTTGCTTTAATTTTAATGCCATATTTTAATCTAATTCCTTCTTTCTTATAATTCAATAATATTTTTTCTCAATGCCGTAGGCATATTCGGCGGCAGCTCGTCTGCCACCGCCTATTGTCAATGACTACATTAGTTGATAACCACCAGTATTATGAATCAGTTCAACAACTGAATCACATAGTTCGTTTGTAGCAATATCATCTTTTTCAACTTTACTAACCAGCACCTTAATATCCTGCTTTGAATATGTACTGACCAACAGATTAGTAATTTCTGTTCGATACTTCATATACTGTTTCATTTCATATTCATGACCTTCATTTGAAATCATTCCGCTATTTTTAAATTTTGCTCTCAAATATGCAGCCTTACTGATTCTTGGCTCTAAATTTGCCAAACATGAAATTAATAAATCAGTATTCAATTGTTTATTATCAACCATTGAAGTGTAATATTGTAATTTCTCTTTTGTCATTTGTTTTATATTCTCCACCTTTTATATGTCTTGCAGACAGCTAGGCAGTACCGAAACAAGTTTCGCTACTGAATGACATCTTTTAAGTTATGTGAAATTCCGCTACGCTACATTTCCCAAACTGAAAATCTGTCTGAATTAATTTTTATTGTTTTATTTTTTGGCACCACAATCTTGAATTCCTATAATGTATTAGAAATCGCTGATTGTGACGCCACTTTGATATTGATTTAACAATTATTCTATGTTGCTTGATTCAATTCACTTAATATTTTTAATTTTAATATCCAGTATCGTTTATTTCGATTTGGACTTTTTCTACTATTCTCTTTATCCTCTTTAATGTAATACGGTATATTTATATCTTCAAAATATTTGTTGATAGTACATACCTTATAACCACCCTGCAAAGGTTTGAGAACATCCTTTTTTAAGAAATCAATAAATTGAGATTTATCTTCTCCAAATAATTGTTTATCGAGATAATAATTCAACTTATCTAAAATTGTTACTTGGTCATAGTACAGTGATAAATCTTGAAATTCTTCAAAAGGTATTTGCATATAATCACATAGATATTTCAAATGACCAAATTTACCATCATCTTTATTTATCTGTTGCAATAAATCCATATCGTATTTGTATTTCATCTCACGGGCTGAATTGACTACATGCTGGCATATGTTTTGATCTTTGGATAAGCTTTCGGTATAAATTAACCCGTAAGTTGATTTTTTTCCATACTGTTTATTAAAGTCATCATTATTATGGGTTCTGAAATATTCCAACGGTTTCATTTTGTATTCGAGATTATTAATCTGTGTTTGGAGTGATGACTGTTTAAACTGCTTAACATAGATACTCGGTAAATCATTTTTATCGGTTATTCGTCTACGGCCTATACATTGAATAATAGTATCAAAATCTTTCAGATCAATGATTATATGTTTAACCTGCGGATCAATAATGTTTATACCATTTTCAATAACCGAAGTTGTAAACAAAATCTGTTCTTCAAACTTCTGATTTTCCTTTAATGATTTAAGAGTATCTATAGAACAATACTTGCCAAACTTTGGGTTATTTGTCGCACATATAAAAGCTGATGAATCACGCATATCCATATACAATTTGTAGGCTTGTTTTATATTGCTACAGAAGTATATTGCCTTTTCATCTTTAGGCAAGGACAATAGCATCTTCCTGATAACCTCGATATCACTCCAATAATAATACTCTTTGAATCTATACGGCCTTATGAACTGATAGTTAAAGTCAATTTTATGATCCTGCAAACTTCCAAAGTAATATTGTAAGATTTTGCTCGTTGCGCTAATGAATATCACCAGTTCGTTATTAGTATCATTAACAAGATAATTTAACGGAATATCCGTTTCATTTGAAAATGTAGAGTCTGAGAAGAAAAAATGGGCTTCATCTGCGATGACTATGGTATATTTATTTTCAATCCTTTTTGGTTGAAATTTAATATATTCAGCGAAAGACTGATAGTTCATTATTGTAATTACATCTTCAGATTGTTCACCATACAAAGATATTAATTGCTCCTTCAAGGATACTCTGTTGGTCAATAATAAAGCCTTATAACCTTTTGCCTTACATGCCTGATATAGTGTACTCATTATAAAATAGGTTTTGCCTGTTCCAGTATTCGATGTAATTAATATCTTATGCCCTAACTGCCATTCAGCCATCATTTCAGGAGTAATAGCATCAGCTATATACTGACCTTCCTGTAAGTTAAGTTGCAATTCATAATGGTAGTGCTTTTGAGCTTCATTTGACATTCAGTTACGCCCCCTGTCTTTTAAACAGGCTCATAGTCTGACGTAATGCCGTTGTATCAAAGAATTCAAATACACAATAGGCGGTATTATTATAGTTCATGGAAACACGCTGCATGTCATATCCGTTTCGGATTAGGTAATTAGCCATCTTTAGGCTGTAAATTGGAATATATTTATGTTCTGTTGTTTTTATAATTAGTTCACGAACCTTTCAATATTGTTTATGATTTCCTTTTGTTATATAATAATTGTTATGGGGGGATTTAATTGTTTGAATTTCTTACACATTTAATAGACAAGCTGGATATAAAGAGGCTTTTAATATCTTTATTTCTAGGTGCTATGTTTAAACTATTTTTACCTGCTAGTTTTATTGTAAATATATATATTAATCAAAATATAACTGCAAACAATAGCGAAGCATTTAGCATTATTTTCTATGTTCTATCATCTTACATAATTATTTTAATATTGGAAAGTTTCAGCAAAGGCTTTAGACAGTTGCAAATGAATTATTACCATAATATTGAAATTGAGAGAACGAACAAAGAAAGCGAATTAGAATTTATTTCTATAATCAATTCACTTATACATGAAGATCAAATTGTGTTAAAGCGTTTAATTTTATCCGGCAATCAGAAGGTAAAAGCATCTACAAGCTCTGAATTTATATCTTCACTTATAAATAATCGTCAAGTAAGGGTAGTTCCAAACAGTCAACGGAATGCTTACACAAGATTTTCTTCTTATGATGTTGAAGCAGAAATTATTTTAGATTACAATTTTTACTTAGATTTAAAACAGCTATATGATGAGGGTAAGATATTGCAAGATATCTAAGATTGCATTATTCTATGCATAATTATGCAACACTTTGTCGTATATACTTCGGAGTTCGGTTGGTAATAATTTGGCCGGTTCAGCGTGAGATTTAACAACTATACCCTATCACCTAAAATATTTCTGTTCAAACAATATAAACGGTGTCGGAGGGATAGGGTGTAGATGATAAATTACAGTTTGCTTTTATGATTTATGTAGTTTGCCATGTGGATAAACTGATAAATGATATTTTCCATTTGGTAACTTATAATTAGATATGCTAAATTCACCACTTTTTCTCGAACACACTAAAATATAATCTGTTCCTCTATCATTATCTTCCAACTGGATAGGTAAACTAGAATTATCAGGAGATCCCATATCATAATGAGTTGCGATTTCCCCTTCGATAGTTCCATAGTATAAATTATCTATTTCACATTCAAATGGCATTAAAATTTGATTTACCATAAATTATCCTTCTTTCATAGTTCATAACTGTGATTTTCAGGTGCGCCATTTCAGACGCACCCTTGAATCAAATGTACTGTTATTTCTGTGCCCTAAGTTCAGCTAACCTTGCATCAATATTTGCTATTTTTTTATCATAATAATTAATGTCATCTTGCAAAACTTGTAATGCATGTTCGATATCAATTTTACCTTTGGAATTTCTATCCTTGTTGAGAGATTCATAGCCTTTATTCCACATCGCGACGATTTCTTCGTCGCTCTTTGTTCCGTGCTTACGATTGTATTGAATCAAGTCAAACAACAATTTTTCATCTTCCTGATTGATTAGCTTGATAGCCTTTTTTCTAATTTCTTCGTCTGTCATAATTATTTTTTCTCACTTTCTAAGCCCTCTTTGGCTTCTGCCATCAATTCATTTGTCTTCCTAAGTACCATTTCCATAACCTCAACAATTTTCTTCTTGTCATTGCGCCCCAATGCATCAAACTTTACTGAACATAAGATATCCAGATATGCAATACCATGAGTTACAGGGAATTCAGCTAATTCATTATTGAACTGCCAATCCATTGTCTCGCCAATAAAACTAACAAGTTCATCGTCACATTCTTTAAGTCTAGGATCATGCTGAAGCCGGTCAACAGGGATTTTTTTCCAAGGTCGTTTTTGTATTAGGCATATTTTTTACTCCTTATATTTTAATTATTTGTATTTCGAACCATAACACTATCTCATTCAGCTAAAATAAATTTGCTTAAAATATTTATGTGCTGAATAAGTACATACCAACACGGGAATAATCTCATTAGGATAAGACTAGCTATGTACCACCATAGTGAAGTCTTTTTCTTTTTGCCTTCTTTGGAATTGTCAAATTCGCATTCCCTCCTTTCTACAATTACCATTATATACCTCTTATTCGCTATGTCAAGAATAATTCAATAATTTATTCAATATTTTTAAATAAATAGAATTTATAAATATTTTTTACAATATAGAGCGAATAGTTGACACAATCTAATAATTGTAATATAATTACTATAGATTGGAGTGATATTATGCCTCAAGTAAATATGACAATAGAATTAGGAAATGCTATAAAGGAGTTAAGAGCTGCAAACAAGGTGCGCTCTAAAGATATTTCTTCTGCTATAAACAAGAGCCCTACCTATGTTTCCAAATTAGAGCATGGAGAAATACAAAAAATAGATTATGATGATTTAATGAAAATTTTTCATACAATTTTTCCCGATGAAAGATCTTTTGAAACTAAGTTTGAAGAATTTATAGGAAAATGTACTTTGAAATATTCTGAGGATGAACGAGAAAGAGAAGTTTGGCTTCAAAATTTTGATACTGTTTATCGTAAAATTCCAGTTCCATCCGAATTAGTCGATTACTGTAATGAACAATTAGCACAAATGAAAGTATCTATAACAGAAGTTGTTGCACGGGTAAATCTAAATGAAGATATAAAAAAATATAATTTGGATCTTACAAAATATAAGAAAAATATTAATTACTGGGAAAATGAACATAATTTTATTTTGATGGATATTGATTTAGATGTAATGCAAAAAATACTAAGTAAAGAAATCGTTGTAACTAATTATGTCACAATGGAATCATTTATATATAATTTGCTAAAGTATACCATTACTGACTTTGAACAAGCACATTTGCAAGCTATTGAAATACTAACTAAGTTTAAATTTTATTCCATCGTCGCAAAAAGCAGAAAATTACATGAAACTCATTCAAAAGAAGAAGCTGATGCGATTTTAACTGATTTTGACAAGGTAAATCAATCTGTCAGAAATAGAATAAATCATCATATTGGAAAATTTACAACTTTAGATATTAAGTATGCCAATGAGAAATTAGCTGCCTTGTCTAATAACTTCGATGCTGATCCCTCATTAACTATTGCATATTTAGGTATCAATTTATCATCCCTTAAAGATTTGGATGTTGAAACCAAGCGTAGCTTTTTAAAAGATATTAGTGATTTGATTAAAAAATATGGAGCATTAGCACCAAAAGAAGAAAAAGTAGTATTATTGTAATTCATAAGGACTGATGATTAACCGTCACCAGTCCTTTTCTCTACCCTGTCCCCTGTACTGTCAGCCATAAGGGAACGGAATTCTCCGACTCCTTTGAAGTTATCTGCAATATGATTGTTGTGGACTATCCCCTGCTACATAATTTAAAGGACTTTGAGCATATACAGGCCTTTCCTCAAAGCTTGAGCAGTATCGGTTTCTAGCATAACGTGTATTGCAATTGTCGTGCTGGGCTAGTTCGTCATAAATACGGTCAAGAGATATAAATTGCATTTTTATTTTGCTCTCCGTTTTGGGGATTTATAGTAATCACTTTACCAGCACTAAATTTAAGTGGAATATTGCTGTCTTTAAAAAATATGGTATAATTATAACCTGCATATTCAATCCCGCAAGAATCATCGTAAAGCTGTTTTTCAATTTTGGTAATATCGGTAAAAATTGAAAACTCACATCTGCCATTGCTAAACAACAATCTCCAACGACCATCAAGTTTCATCTTGGTCATAACCATATCGGCATAAAATGTTCCATGGCCGTTGTTATCACGTTCGGTATGGTTAAAAAAATACAAATCAAAATCTTTAAGTTCCGCATACAGGAATTTAAGGGTGGGTTCAATTTTAACGATTGCATATTTGTCTTTTTTGTCAGTGGATTGTAATTTGCTATTCCTAACCTGTAGGGTTTTACCAATGCGTTCCCATTCAGTATAAAGCTGTTTCCTGCTTTCCCATAAGCTATCGGGAAACTCTTTTGTCCCTTGACTAAATGGATGCATTTTATCCCATCGCATATCACGAGTTATGATTTCATGCCGATCTAAATCATAAAAGCATAAATTAACTTCTTTTGCAGGATTAAAACCTTCAGTATCCTCATACTCGCAAAGGACGGTTAGATTTTTGCCTTCCAAATTTTGCGGGTTATATCCGTAAGGGGTAATGTATTCTAGGACAACATTTAACTCACGCTTTTGTTCGTTGTCCATGTCTTCAAACAATTGCTTGTCCACGACAAAACAGTACATTCCCCTTGATTTATCATAATAACTTTGCTCCAAATCAAAACATTTAGGATTCATAATAGTGGCAATGGAAATAGGTTCAAGAATACAGGAAGTGGGATTTACTGCCTTAATTGTGTTTGTCATGATAAATTACCATCCTCGTTATTTTATAATTTTGTGCCCATAACTGAGGGCATTTACGGCTTGATAGAGCGTGTTTCAGCTTATGCTTTAAAGATTAACTACCTGATCATAAATGCGCCTGATTCATGCTGAAAACATAAGATATATTCATGCTGATTGACTGAATATCATGCCGAATCTTTTCTTTATGTGACAGGCAATTGCTTTACATGTAAGAGCTAAAAGTTTAATGCAGCTAAAATAGGATAGTGCTAAACAAGCCTTTTGAAATTCTAAGTTTAATTGTTCCACTTCGAATAAATCATCACATTGAAATTCTGTTGCTACTGAGTCCCTGTTTTTACAGTATTCAGTCTTGATATAAGTCTTGTCCGATTTGGGGACTGTAAAGGCCGTTGTGTTCGTCATTGGCTTACCCTCCCTTCTTGTTTGTTCCCTGTGTTTTAACTCTGCTTATATTGTAGTCTTGTCAGGCTACAATATCAATTGACAATGTAGCCAAATATGACTACAACTATTTAGCAGTAATGTAGCTTTACAAGACTACAAATATGTTGTATAATACAGTTACAATATAAGGAAAAAGGAAGTTATATAAATGTCTGCATCATCAGCAATTAAGCAGCGACTAGAAGATATTAATATGTCTCAAAGCGAACTTGCTAGGAAATTAGAGATAGATAGACAAAATCTATATCACAAACTGCAAAGAGACAATTTTTCCAGTCAAGAGTTAGATCAAATTTGCAAAGTATTAAAATTGAAGTTGATTATGGTGGATGAAAACAAAAAGGAATATCTAATCGAGTATGACAAATAAAATTGCAAACTAAAAAAGACAACTACCATTAATTTGATAGTTGTCTTTCTTTTTTATTTTTATCATTTTGTCTTATTGGAATTATTTACCGCTATTATTTAGGATTGTTCTTAGGTATAATATGGCTAAACCTTATTAAGAGGAGAGATATTTATGGCTAAAGCTAAAAAAGAAAAACAAGAATTAACGTATCATGCAACCGTGATAAATGAGATAAGCGAAGAAGCAGCGACAAATTTAAAAAACTTTGTTGTTTATAATATTTTGCATGATACCTTTATATTTAATATAAAACTAGAAGATGGTACAGTTAAGCGGATGACATTAAATGAACTAGTAGAATATAGAGAAAATCAAAAGAAAGAATTTGCAGAAAAGAAGTCTTCAGCTTTACTAGCTAAAGCTAAAGATTCTAACTCACTATAATTAGGGAGGAATTCTTATGAAAAGCCTTTAATGTGCTGTACGACAAACTATATGGCTTTAAACATATCTCTCGTTTTAAGTGTGGAAATCATATAACTGCATAATGATTTTGAACATTAGAGCATCTGGTACTATAATTTCATGGGTAAAGAGTTTGGGTGAGAATTCTTTATTTAAACAAATAAAATTGCATTAAAAACAAGCCATAATTAAAAACGGTCAACCTCAAAAGAGATTAACCGCTTTTGATTATGGCTTTCTATTTTTCCGCACGATGCTTTCCAGTGGCGAATATAGAGCATAGTTAACTCGCAAATCGTCATTGTCTAAGTCGAGGTATGCCTTTTCTGTCACTACCACTGAACTATGCCCAAGAATGCGACTGAGTGTATAGATCGATCCTCCGTTCATCAAAAAGCGTTTAGCAAAGTTATTACGGAGCATATGAGGGTGTGCATCCTTAATTCCAACTCTTATTGTATATGCTTTAAAGTTGGTTTCAAAATTGCTCACCTTTAAAGGTTTCCCCATATTTGTACAGAATAAATATTCGCTGTTGCGATATCTATCTTTGAATTGTAGCCAACGTTTCAGATACTTCCCCATCTCTTGGCTATAAAATACCATTCTTCCCTTCTTACCTTTGGTATTTTCAGGCGGCAAATATATTGATCTTCTTACCATATCTACATCTGAAAGCTTGATTAAGAGTGTTTCACCGACCCTCATTCCAGTGTCAATTAATAACTGAGTAATAGTACAATCCCTAAATTCATGGAATTTTGTCAAGTCAAAAGACTTAATCAGCTGAATAAATGCTTCATCGGATAAATAGTCTACTGGCCTATGATCATTGTTCAGTGATCTCTTAATTCTGGCGAAGGGATTCGATTTTATATCGTGGTTTTCAGCCAGATAATTAAAAAATACTTTCAAATTTCGCAGATAGTTATTTATAGAAGTTTCACTCATAGGCTTATTATGATCAGGTCTTTTTTCAGGATGATTCAGTTCCCTGGTCTTGTCATTAATTACTACCGTGTATTTGCCACGTTCAGCCAAGTATTTAATATACTCCCTAATATGCCCTTCTCGGACATCTGATGCTTCTGTGACTTGATGGACATCAATCATATACCTTTCAAAGATTCTTAAAGCTTGCTCGTAACAACTCATAGTTCGTGGTCTTAGATTCCTACTTTGGCAATAGCTCATAAAATCATCGATATCATAGTCAAACTGATACATAAAAATACTCCCTTACTTCATGAGTAGAATTAATATTCACACCCAATAAAGTAAAGGAGTTTATAAGAACCGTTTAAAAAGTTTATTAGTTTAAATCTCAATTTCAAGTGTACTTTTGTATTGTTTATCGCTATGAAATCATTCCTAAAAATCTCTGTTTGTCCAGTGTTCAAGCCATTTATTGCTTTAGCTTGCGCTTTTCATGTGCAGCCTTAAGCGATCACTGATCATTGCGATAAATTCGCTGTTTGTGGGTTTTCCGCGTGTGTTGTGAATCGTATAGCCAAAATAGGAATTCAGAATATCTACATCACCACGGTCCCATGCAACTTCAATGGCGTGACGGATTGCGCGCTCCACGCGCGACGCGGTGGTATCATAACGCTTGGCTACGCTGGGATAGAGCCGTTTTGTAACCGCGTTAATAATATCAGGCGTTTCAATTGCCATAATAATGGAGTCGCGTAAATAATGATACCCCTTGATGTGCGCCGGAACACCGATTTGGTGCAAAATTTCCGTTACCTGAATTTCAAGTGACGGTTCGGGGACTGTGGAAGCCGACGGTTTCGCTGAATTTTTTGACAGCAGTCCTGATGCGGAGCACAACTGAATAATTCGTTCTGATAAATCGGCAGCGTTAAACGGGCTGATTGCAAAATATGAAGCACCCGACATCATTACTTCCCTTTCCAATGTGGGACTTGTGAAATTCGAGATGATGACGAAGAGTGGTCTTATCCCCGTAGATTTGGTCTGAATGGCTTTCATAACACCGATTCCGTCCAGCCGCGGCATGAACAGGTCCGCTATTACGACATCGGGATGAATGGATTCGACTTTTTCCAGCAGCTTCATACCGTCCTTTTGGGTGTAAACGGTTTCCATGCCAGCTTCTTCGAAAATACGACCATAATCACGGATGAATTCGACATTATCATTTGCAATCAGAAGCTTTATACGCTTTTCCATATTTAGTCCCCCTAATTGAATTAATATACCGCTATATTACCATATATTGGTAAATTTAGCAATACCTTGTAAATATATTTTTAGTAGATAGGGGAAAAATATCTTTGAAAATAGATTAAGATGCTTCTTTTAAAGAGTCAGATTTTACACTTTGCGATGCTGCAAGCATATTTTCTGCAAAAACACCATAGCCTCTTGTCGGGTCATTAACAAACACATGGGTGACCGCGCCGACAAGTTTTCCGTTCTGAATAATGGGGCTGCCGCTCATCCCCTGTACAATGCCGCCGGTTTTATCCAGCAATTTGGAATCCGTAATATGAAGAATCAGATTTTTGCTTTCCACGTTTGCGCGGTAATCAATTTTTTCAATAACGATATCATAATACTGCGGGCCTTGATCGTCAACTGTTGTTAATACTTGTGCGGGGCCCGGTTTCACTTCCTGCTTCATCCCAACCTGATAAGACTTTCCTTCCGGTGCATTGTTCAGCGTACCGTAAACGCCAAGCGTTATATTCTTTTGCAAGGTGCCTATAGCCGTGTCTGTGGAAAAATATCCCCGTAGTTCCCCCGGGGCTCCTTTTTCCCCTTTCGAAATGCCATTAATGGTTACCGGAAGAATATCGCCCTTTAAAAGCGGCATGATCTGGTTAGTATCTGTGTCGCACACCCCATGCCCAAGACCTGCAAAGCTTTTTGTTGCGGGGTTGTAAAATGTCAGCGTACCGATTCCTGCGGTGCTGTCCCTGACCCATAGGCCTGCTTTGTAGGTTTGGTCAAGTGCGGACAAAACAGGCTGGAGGTCTGCCGTAAATATAATGTTGTTTCTGCGAGCAGTAAGCCGCATGTTTTTTTCTCCGTTTTTGGAAATCAGCCCGCTGATTTCAGAATTGGTATTCACTTTTTTCCCGTTTACCGATGTGATGATATCCCCAACTTTCAGGCCGGCAATGGCGGCGGGATTCACACTTCCGGCCGATGTCTGAATATCAGCAACACCGACGATAACGACCCCATTCGTATACAATCTGATGCCGAACGGCGTTCCGCACGGAATTAAAGTAGTATTGCTTACCACATCGACGTTTACCGTTTTGATCGGAATTACATGATACAGCATCAGTTTTGCTTTATAGCTTTGATTCGTGTTTTTTACGGAGCTGACCGGGATTTGACTGTTGTCAGTCACGGCGGTGATGGCCGCGACATTCCATTGAAGACTTTGACCTGCAGCGACCTGAAATGAATCCGGAGTATAATAGCTTACAACGCCAATACTAATAACGAAAAGTAATGTTGCGACGGCGGCAGCTGCGGTGATCGATTTTAGTATTTTCTTCATAATTTCACCTCCTTTGCGCCGCTCTATTAATCTGCCACCGGGAGATGAAATTATGATGTCAAAAATGTTTTATACAGGAAATATTTGTAAAATATAGTTACAGAGCCGCTCTCCTAGTGAATCACTAGCTAATATTTCATATGATGGTAAAAATAATAGGGACGCATACAAGCGTCCCTAAATTATTTCAATCATTTAAAATATAAAAAATGCAAATTAACGAAGTTCCCGCCGCGTTTTAACTTTTTTGTAAACCACGATTCCAATATAGAGAGCAAAGAAACCGGCAAGTACGGCGACCAGCGTAGCGGTCTGGCCGGCGCCGCCCATTTTCACTTCTGCCCACAGCGTGTCAAGCAGCATGTTCGTATCATCCGGAAGATTTACAAAGGTTTCTGATTTTTTTAAAATGCTTTCATCCGGATAATAGATCGGGTTGTTGACCGTTTCTTCGGGCAGGAGCTGTTTCGCGGCACTTTCCGGCGTGGAATAACCGACATAATCCATGTTTGCGGCCGCTATTTCCGGGTCGCAAAGAAAATTAATATATGCTTCGGCTTCTTTCTTGTGCGTCGCACTGGCCGGGATACAAGCGGCATCAACAAAAAAGTTTGTTCCCTCTTTTGTTGGAATGGAAAACCCGATGTTCGGATTATCTTTTACCAGTGTGGCGGCGTCGCCCGCGTAGTAAGGCGCGAGCCAAGCCTCGCCATTCGCCATTTTATCAAAAATCTGATCCATGACATAGGCCTGAACAAGAGGCTTCTGCTTTTTCAGCAGGGCGGCCGCCTGTTCCCACTCCGACACATTGGTGGAGTTATAGGAAAAACCCAATATCTTCTGCGCAATGCCAAATGCATCGCGGGGATTGTCAAACATAAGGATTTTTCCCGCATATTTTTGATCCCAAAGAATTTTCCAGCTGTCAACCGGCTCTTTTACATAATTTTTATTGTAAAAAATTCCGACAACGCCCCATGTATACGGGACGGAATACTCATTGGTCGGGTCGTATGCGCGGTTGCGGAACTGCTTGTCAATATACTGTAAATTCGGAACATTCTGAAAATCGATCTTCTGAATTAGCCCCTCGTACTTCAGCTTTGAAATCATATAGTCGGAAGGGACAATCACATCATAGCTTGCACCGCCGCTTGCAAGCTTCGAATACAGCGATTCGTTGCTGTCAAATGTGGTGTAGTTTACATCAATACCGGTTCGCTTCGTAAACTCGGCGTTTACATCAATCGTTCCGTCCACACCGTTGGAGATATATTCACCCCAGTTGTAAACATTAATTGTCACCCCGGTCTTCGGTGCGGCAGGCGTTTGCGACTCTACGGCTTTCGAAGCCGGCGCTTCCGTTGCCGGTGCTTCCGAAGAGGAAACGCCCTGTGCATGCGCGGTCACCCCCGGCAGAAGCGCTGTGGCAAGCAGGATGGCGGCTATAAAAGCTGCTATTCTTTTTTTCAATGATCCAGCCCCTCCCCCACCGTTTGTTCCGCCTTTTTGTCTTTCGACTGACGGAAATTCACAATCAAAAGCAATATCATAATTGTGAGGAACAGCAATGTAGACAGTGCGTTGATTTCCGGACTGATACGCTTTCTTGTCATAGAATAAATGAAAATCGGTAAAGTCTGTGTGGTGCCGCTCGTAAAGTAACTGATGACAAAATCATCGATGGATAGTGTAAACGCCATAATCGCGCCGGTAATAATGCCCGGCATAATTTCAGGTAATACCACCTTAAAGAATGCGCGCATTGGATTACAGCCAAGATCCTGCGCGGCTTCGTACAGATGAGAGTCCATCTGCCCCAGCTTTGGCATAACGGAAAGGATTACATAGGGCAGGCAAAATGTAATGTGCGCCAGAATCAGGGACGTCATTCCGAGAGAGGCGTTTCCCATTTTGCGTGCCGCGAAAACGAACAGAAGCATTAAGGATACACCGGTTACGATTTCGGGATTCACCATTGGGAAATTCGTGATATTCATCACGATGCGTTTTGACCAGCGGTTCAACCCGTTGATACCGATTGCGGCGGCAGTACCGAGAACGGTGGAAACAACCGCGGCAATCAGGGCAATGACAAGCGTATTGCGCAGCGCTTCCAGCAACATGCGGTCCTGAAACATTCTGAAATACCATTTCAGTGAAAAACCAGACCAGACAGAACGGCTCATTGTTTCAGAATTATTAAAAGAAAATACGATCAAAACGAAAATCGGTGCGTAGAGAAAGAGGAAGATCAAAAACGTATATACTTTTGAAAATGTTTTCATATGATCATCCCTCCCCTGCTTTCTTCGCCGTCGCTGAATTGATTCATAATACCCATGCTGATTAAAATCAGCACCATCAGCACAAGGGAGATTGCCGAACCCAGATTCGGGTTATAGGCGCTGCCTAAAAACTGCATATCAATCAGATCGCCGATCATCAGGTTTGCGCCGCCGCCAAGCATTTTAGAAATAATGAAAGTACTGACAGCGGGAACAAACACCATCGTAATGCCTGAAATCACACCCGGCATACTCATTGGAAATATCACTTTATAAAATACCTTGGCCTGCCCGGCGCCGAGATCCTGAGCAGCTTCAATCACGCTGCGGTCAATCTTTGTCAGCACGGAATACAGCGGCAGAATCATATAGGGAATATAGTTATAAACCATTCCCAAAACAACCGCACCCTTTGTGTTGATCATGTGCAGCCTGCCGAAGCCGAGTGAAACAAGAAAGCTGTTGATGATCCCGTTGTCCTCCAGAAGAGTCATCCACGCGTAGGTTCTGAGCAGGAAATTCATCCACATCGGCAGCATGACCAGCATGATCATCACACTTTGCCTGTTGGCATTAAAGTGGGAAATCATATAGGCAAGGGGATAGCCCAGCACAAGGCAAATCAGCGTGGCAAGAGCGCCAAGCCAGATGGAGCGCAGAAACACATTGGAGTACTGGCCGACCTCCCGTATATTTTGAAATGTAAACGCTCCGCTTTTATCCGTAAAGGCAAATCCCACCACCAGTATCATGGGGACGATGATAAACAGTACCATCCAGATATAGTACGGAGCAGCCGCAGATTTTGATTTCATTCCTATCTCTCGCCCTCCCTCTCATCCGTAATAACCTCGTCATCCATTTCATCACTGAACGAGCTGTAATCGCCGAACATCCCGGAATATTCCGATTTACGCATAATATGAATATCGTCCGGCTGAAGGAGAAGGCCGATCTGCTTGCCGACCGGCTGAAAATCAGTGGACTGAATCATCCACTTGAAGCCGCGCACATCGACAATGATTTCATAATGTACACCGCGGAAGTTTACGCTGGTTACCACACCGGAAAGGTGGGACTGATCCGGTTCCACCACGTCAATATCTTCGGGGCGGATGACAACATCGACCGGCTCATTCGGCTCGAAGCCCTTGTCGACACAGGAAAACTTATGCCCGGCAAATTCCGCCAGAAAATCTTCGCGCATGACTCCGTCAATAATATTGCTTTCACCGATAAAATCGGCGACAAACGCGTTTTCCGGTTCATTGTAAATATCCTGCGGCGTACCAATCTGCTGAATCACGCCTTTATCCATAACGACGACCGTGTCAGACATGGAAAGTGCTTCTTCCTGATCGTGTGTAACAAAAATAAAGGTAATTCCCGTTTGCTGCTGTATTTTCTTCAGCTCGACCTGCATATCCTTGCGCAGCTTCAAATCCAGTGCGCCGAGCGGCTCATCCAAAAGAAGAATCTTCGGTTCGTTCGCCAGCGCGCGGGCGATCGCCACACGCTGCTGCTGCCCACCGGAAAGGACATTTACGTTTCGGTGCGCGAAACCGCTCAGATTTACAAGCTCAAGCATTTCTTTTACTTTTGTTTTTACCTGACTTTCACTTTTTCCGTGTACACGCATGCCAAAAGCGACATTATCGTAAACATTCAGGTGCGGGAACAACGCATACTTTTGGAAGATCGTATTCACGTCTCTCTTATGCGGCGGAAGGTCGTTGATTTTTTTTCCGTCAAAAAAAACATCGCCCGTATCCGGTTTGACAAAGCCCCCAATAATCCTTAAGGTCGTGGTCTTACCACAGCCGGAAGGCCCAAGAAGGGTAACAAATTCGCCGTCCCTGATACTCAGGTTAAAGTTTTTCAGAACGGCTTCTCCGTCAAACGATACTGCAATGTTCTGTAATGTAATAATTGGTCTGTCAGTCAATCAGTGCATCCCCTTTGCGGTAAAATTAGTCACGTTCAGCCTTGGCGGTAAAACGCAATCCCGGCTGCGCACAAACCATTGCCATCCGCAAAGGATTTTTCACAATCACACATGACTGCGGCAATGAAACGCAACCTTATATCAGATTTCAGATGCAAACGCAACATATCAAATATAGTTGCAAAATCCCGATTTGTCAATGTTTTTTTCAATATTTTAACATTTTTCAGCTGTTTTCTTCATTTATCCATGAAATAGTTTCTTTTTCTTTGCTTTTCTCCGCTATTCTTTGATTTTCATATGTAATCGTTCTCATTCTCCTCTGCTGTTATAAACATACAAAAAGTCCCCCGCAGGTTTCCCCGCGGAGGATTTCACAATTCATTTTTTTCAGGACTTTGCAATACCGGCAGCATCAAAGCTGTATGTCACACCGTCAATCACACGGGTCGTATTTACAATATATTGCCCGTTTTCATAATAATACTGATTTCCGTTGAAAGTAACGAATCCGGTAGTGGGATATGTAATCTGGGGGAGTTTAAACCACTTTGTCCATTTTATCTGTTTACGGTCAAAAACCTTTTCATATTTCACATTAACTCCGGTTGTCCGGTTGTCAATTGCCATGTTGTCGCCGACATACACCCCAACATGCCCGGGCTGGTACAAAATCAGACCATGTATCCGCGGAAGTGAGGAAGGATCCGAATAATTGATATTTCCGCTTTCCTTCGCTGAATCAAGCATTCCGCCCGAACTTCCCGCTACGGAAACCAGACCCGTATTCGGATTGGTTTTATCGCCGGTCCACCAAAGATAGGATTTAATTAATCCGGAACAATCCGTGGAACGAACCCCGTTTACAAACTGGCCGTAACAGCCCGCGCGGTACCGCCAACCATCCTGATAGGCTTTCAACGCATGCTCGGAAAGACCGACGCCGGTCTTTGTGACCGCAGCCGCCTGTGCCACCGGAGTTGCTTTAACATTTCCAGACATCAGCGTGACAACAGCCACAGCCAACACGGACAGAAAAATCAATCCTTTTTTCATCCTGTACCCTCCATTGAAACCCGGATCAAGTCCACTTGTTACAAGTTATTACAGTGATTACAAATTGGTTACATTTTATCATAAACTTTTCCATTACGCAACCCCTAAAATATAAATATTAACAATATTTTATATTGCACGATTCATTATTTGTTTAAAAATTATTGTCCTTGGGAGTGTGTCCTACTGAAATCTGTCGAAAACCCGGGTATTTTAACACAAACAAAAAACGGCGGGCAAATGCCCGCCGCCAACATAGGATCATGATTTCATTTTCCGTGCATATGAATGTACTTACAGCAATGCCTTTACAATTTCGTCCGTGTGCATGCCGCGGGAACCCTTTACCAATATTGTCTCGCCGCCAACCAGCGAAGCCTTCAGCGCGGCAATCACGTCCGCGTTGTTCTCCCATGTGGTGCAGTCCATATCCGGCCTTTCGGAAAGCGCGCCCCGTGCTATTTCACGGGATTCAGACCCGATTGCGAAAATACGGTCCACCTCGCACTTCGCCGCATAAACGCCGACATCAAAGTGTGCCTTTCGGGAGTACTCGCCGAGTTCAAGCATGTCGGCAAGCACCGCAATCCGTTTTCCGCCGTGAAAGCTGCAAAGGAGGTCAATGCTGCTTTTCATGGAATCCGGACTGGCATTGTAGGAATCATCAATGACCGTAATTTCATTAACGGTGTGAATCTGCTGACGCATAGCAATCGGGCGGTATTCCCCCAGCTTTGCAATCGCCGCGTCCATGGATACGCCAAGGGTCTGGGCTACAGCCAGTCCAGCGAGCGCATTCAGCACATTGTGCAATCCTAACACTGGCAGAGTGACCTGTTTCGCGATTTCCCCCGCGTATAATGTGAAATGGGTATTTCCGGAATCGCTGCGAATATCTTCTGCGCGAAAGTCACACCCAGGCTGTGTTCCGTAAAAAACCATTTTACATTTCAGCTTTCCGCGCAGGCCGGCAAGCAACTCGTCATTTCCATTTAAAAACAGAACGGAATTTTCATGGAAACGGTCAATGATATGCAGCTTTTCATCTAATATATTCCGTTGTGTCTTCAACTGCTGGATATGTGAAATGCCGATATTCGTCATAACGGCATAATCCGGCGCAGCAATCCGGGCAAGCCTGCCCATTTCGCCAAAATTGCTCATTCCCATTTCGACGACTGCCGCCTGGTGCTCCGGGCTTAGGCGGAACAGCGTCAACGGCAGACCGATCTGGCTGTTAAAATTACCCTCTGTCTTCATAACATTCAGCTTTGCGGAAAGTGCCAGCGCGACCATTTCCTTTGTCGTTGTTTTGCCCACGCTGCCGGTAATCCCCACAAACGGAATCTGGAATTTATTGCGGTACGCTCTGGCGATCAGCTGTAGAGCATGCTGGGTATCAGGCACGGCAATCCATGCATGGGTGTCCCCCATTTCGTTGTGCTCTTCCGTCAGCGTAGCGGCGGCTCCCGCCGCAAAGGTCGCTGTGATAAACTCGTGAGCATCCGTATTTTCGCCCTTTATCGGAACAAACAGCGCGCCGGGCGTGATTTTGCGGCTGTCCGTACAGACAGAGGAAATGACGGTTTCCGCACTGCCGCAGAGCAAGGTTCCGCCGCACGCGCTGACAATTTCACCGACTGTCATTTTCATGATTGTCACCTTAAATCTTTTTATTTAGTCAGTTTGCTTTAGAAAACATCCAAGAAGCAAGCGCAAAAGCTTTGACCTACGGATTTTGCGCTTGTTGGTTGGCTCTGTTTTCAAGTGAACTGGCTTAGTCAATTTGCTTTAGAAAACATCCAAGAAGCAAGCGCAAAATCTTTGACCTATGGATTTTACGCTTGTTGATTGGCTTTGTTTTCAAGCGAATTGACTATAATATCTGCAATTACTTCACGTTCATCCAAATGGTATTTTACACCGCTAATTTCCTGATAATCCTCGTGGCCTTTTCCGGCAAGCACAACGATGTCACCGTCCTGTGCGTTTTCCATACAGTATTTGATGGCTTCCTTCCTGTCAGGAATCACAACATACTTCCCGTCGGTTTTGTGCAGACCTATTTTAATATCCTCAATAATATCCATAACGTCTTCATAACGGGAATTGTCGGCAGTAACAACGGACAAGTCCGCCATTTTTCCGCTTACTTCACCCATTTCATAACGGCGGGATTTTGCGCGGTTTCCGCCGGCACCGAACAGGCAGACCAGCCGATTCGGCCGGTACTCCCGAAGCGTTTCCAGAATATTTTCCATGCTCAGCGCGTTGTGCGCGTAGTCAATCAGCAGCGTATAGTTACCGGGAACGGCAACAGGCTCTACCCTGCCCTTGACCTTCACGGTGTTCAGCCCTTCTTTGAAATGGCGCTCTTCGACCTGAAAATGGCGGCACACAGCAATTGCGCCCAAGGCATTGTAAACGCTGAATTTACCGGGGATGTCAACATCCACGCCAAAATTCAGCAAACCCTGCACATCAAAATGTACGCCAAGGTAACCGGGGCGGGAAACCAGCTCTTCCCCGCCCGCGCGCAGCGCAGCCTCGGGGTGGAACCCGTACGTTTCAATCGTACAGGTATGGTTCGCGGTGATGCCCTGCCAGTTCTCATCATCAATATTGATGATTCCCGTTTTACACTGACGGAATAGCATACTCTTGCACTGCATATATTCCTCCAGTGACTGATGCTCGCTCCCGCCGATATGGTCGGGTGAGAAATTTGTAAACAGGCCGATGTCAAATGTAAAACCGGAAACGCGGTGGTCTTTCAGCCCGATGGAGGAGGCTTCGATCACGGCAGCCTGACAGCCCGCGTCCGCCATCATGCGCAGGTAACGCTGCACGTCATAAGACTCCGGCGTTGTATTCTCCGTCTGAATCACCTGGTCGCCGATCATCGTGCCAATAGTGCCGATCAGTCCCGTTTTGATTCCGGCAGATTCAAGAATTGCGCGGATCATATAGGAAGTGGTTGTTTTTCCTTTTGTACCGGTAATGCCCACCACGCGGAGCCGCTCCGCCGGGTGACCGAAATACGCCGCTGAAAGCACCGCCAGTGCATAACGGGTATCCTCCACATTTACGACAGCCGCCCCGGAAACTTCCACCGGGTGCTGGGCTATAATCGCGGCGGCGCCGGCATCCGCAGCCTGCTGCGCGAAATTATGGCTGTCAACTTTCGATCCGCAGAGGCAGACGAAAGCGCAGCCGTTTATCACTTTTCTGGAATCATATACAATATCTGAAATTTCAACATCCGTACTTTCGGAACAAAAATAAAGCAACCCTGCGAGCAAGTCAGTAAGACGCATGGTATAGCCTCCATTTATATAGTAATCTTTTTTGATGATACAATAATCCATTCGTAAAGTCAAATGAATAAATGCGGATGGAACAAGGAAAAATAGTACGACACTTTCCGTGTTTTGTATAAAAATTATACTTCATTACTATTTTGTCTGGTTACGCTCCCCATAAAATATGGTAGATTAAATAACAAGCCTGAATATCATTCAACGGAAAGGAAGGATTAGTGAAATGAGCGTTGTAAATGAAAAGCTCGAATCTATAGGAGTGAAAAAAGTTCTAAGCTATCTGGACAATAATCCGGAAGAAAATGTGCCCAAATTGATTGGATGGCTGCGCAGACTTGACAGGGACGGAATTTATACCAACACCTACGACATGATAGATGAGTTTATGAAAAACCCGGATAATAACTGGTATAAGCTGATTATGAGTTTATATACAGATATTGACGAGTCGGTTCGTGAAAAAATGTTTGAAAATTTCATTGTCAATTCGGCTATCGTGGGAATGCAGCGTAAAACAAAAAGTGAAGAAAAATACAACTGCAATATTCCATGGGCCATTTTGATGGATCCCACTTCTGCGTGTAACCTACACTGCACAGGTTGCTGGGCCGCCGATTACGGAAATAAGCTGAACATGAGCTACGAGCAGCTTGATGACATTATTGAACAGGGCAAGAAACTCGGAACTTATATGTATATCTATTCCGGCGGGGAGCCGCTGGTGCGCAAGAATGACATTATACGTCTTTGTGAGAAACACAGCGACTGCGAATTTCTTTCATTCACAAACGGTACTTTAATTGATGAGGCATTCGCGGACGAAATGCTCCGGGTGAAGAACTTCGTACCCGCAATCAGCATTGAAGGATTTGAAAACGAAACCGACTTCCGGCGCGGAAGCGGCACTTATCAAAAGGTTATTCAGGCGATGGAAATTCTGAAGCGGAAAAAGCTCCCCTTCGGCGCTTCCCTTTGCTACACCAGTAAAAACGCGGAAACGATAGGCAGCGAGGCATATATTGACGACCTGATTGCTAAGGGCTGCAAATTTGCCTGGTACTTCACTTATATGCCGGTGGGCGTTGACGCAGTACCGGAATTGATGGCCACAGCGGAGCAGCGCAAATATATGTACCAGCAAATACGTTCCTTTAGAAATACCAAACCACTGTTTACAATGGACTTCTGGAACGACGGGGAATACGTAAACGGCTGCATTGCAGGTGGCCGCTGCTATATGCATATTAACGCCAACGGCGATATTGAGCCTTGCGCGTTTATCCATTACGCCGATTCCAACATTAAAGACAAGACGCTGCTTGAAGCGTATCAGTCTCCCCTGTTCATGTCTTACCGCAAAAATCAGCCGTTCAACAAAAATATGCTTCAGCCGTGTCCGTTGCTTGACAACCCCGGCCGGTTAGCGCAAATGGTAGAGGAATCCGGTGCAGAATCGACCGATATGCAGCACCCGGAAGATGTTGAAGAGCTCACTGAAAAATGTATTGACGCAGCAGGAAAATGGAAAGTTACCGCGGATGAAATCTGGGAAAACAGCGAAGGTCGTGAAAGATCGGAACAAAAGGTTCAAAAAGATCTGGAAAACAAAGCAAGAATTGCGGCGAAGGCAGCTTCAAAAAACAAACTCAGATCAAAAGTCGGGTAAAGTGTCTCCACAAATTTATCTCTCAAACAAAAAGCTCTTACGAAGCAACGTAAGAGCTTTCTGTTTGTAGAAGAATCCATCCAATGTATTAAGCGAAAGATGGCTTCCTTGACAAACTGGATTACGTATTAACTATATTCCTACAAATTACTTTTGTTTATGTTTTTCTCTGTATTCCGGGTCGATAAATAACATTTCTAAAGTATATTCATCATTCTGCTTAATCCCAACGGTATAAGCTCCAATAATATTATTTTGATATATTATTTTATAACTTTCAAAGTTCTCGTGCTCATCCAGTCTTTTAATTAATTTACCATCATTATATCCAGTAGGTCCATCTTCCTTTAAGTCGGTATGCATAGATGTATCTTCATTAAATGCAGAAGTCATTATTCTTGTTAGTATCTCATAATCAACTTGATTGATTTTTTGATATATTAATATTTATTATCCCCACTCCTTTAGCGCAAAATACTTTGCTGTTAAATATCCACATTGATTTAAAATATAGCCATTTTATAATATCTTATAGGTAAAACTCACTGACAGCCAGAAGATAGACGGCCGGATAATAGAAATACAGCACCAAACGACGCCTGACTAAGCTGACCGGATCGGATCTATACCAGGACAGCAGCAGGTTGGAAGCGAGAAGTGAAGCCGCTCCTACCGCAATACAAGTCGCACCCGTTTTTTCCACCTGAAACGGCAGCGTAACAGCAATGGAAAACATCAGTGCAAGCACCGCTGCATGCGCCGCATAAATAATGAAATGTTTCCCCAACTTGGACCAACGCCTGCGAAACAGAATTGCTGCGAAAATCAGACCAACAGCAAAAATAATTAAGCTGAAACCGTTGAAGGGCGCCAGTGTAAAATAATAGGCGGTAAAGCACAGGTTCGCCACAAGAAAGATCAAAACACCCGTTTCAAACCGCAGTTCAATAACCCCATCGGCGATCATGCAAAGAAACAGCCCGATAAATAAAAACCAGCTTTGTATAGGAGCATGTTTCTCAATTAATGCGTAAAGACATAATAAAACCGTCACGAACGAACACGAGGCCTTCAGCACGATCGCATGCTTGTCATTTCTGTAATATTCCTGCTGACTAAAAAACAACTGCATTAAAATACCCATGATCGCAATAGCAGCCAAACAGAGGTAGGAACTCATAATGAGAAAACCCCTTTCATTTGATTCGGAATATCAAATATGCTTCCGACCGGAACCTCCTTACAATAGAGTTTTATTTCGATCGGTATGCCGGTATTGTGTTTAATGCTTATGTCTGCTGAGTACCCTCAAAGCAGAGCATAAAGTTTTTTAATTTCATCCTCATTCGTATAGTCGCATTTTGCCAGTGCATCGGAAAACGCGGAACGCAACTCGTTATGAAGAATGAATTTCCTGAGACCGTCCGTGATCCCTTCACTGGTCATGGGCACAATCATACCATTCTTTCCGGAGTCAATCTGATCCGCCGCCGTTGAAAAATCAGTTAGAAGAATCGGGCGGCAGAATACCATTGCTTCATCAACCGCAATGGATTTCCCCTCAAAACGGGAGGGCTGAATATAAATATCACATGCTTCCAGATAAGGATACGGATTCGCGCGCTCACCAAGGAACTGCACCATATCTTCAATTTCAAGCCGCTTCACCATTTCTTTCAGAGCCGCTTCCTCGGGGCCAACGCCGATGATATACCACTTGAACTTCAGCCCTTGCTTTTTCAGCACAGCAATGGCCGGCAGGGCGATATCCAAACCTTTCTGGTGTGAAAGACGAGCAATAGAAAGGATCCTGATTCCCTCAAAAGAATCGCCAAAGTCAGCAGATTCATCCGCCATGCTGCGCATGAATCCGGACGAGATGATATTATAAATGACATGGAATTTATTACGGAGCTCCGGGAACGTTTCGTCCAGAGCGGTTTTGCACGACTCAGAAACCGTACAGACCGCATCAAGCTTACGAAAATAATCGTAATCGTAAATTTTGCTCAAGCCCATTGCCCTGTAGTCGCCGTGAATGAATCCGATTTTTCGTTTGCTTTTCACCTTGGAATCTATGTAATAAATCGGCTGTCCTTCCATAAAAGCAACCGCCGCGTCATATTCTTTCCGGTTCTTACTGGCAAAATTCCGCTCGAAATTCCACATATTAGCCAAGCGCTCCCCCATCGTGCCTTTCAGACCGGCTATGGAAACCATGCAGCGACAGCCGGCAAGCAGCGGATGCCCTTTGCGCAGAAGTGCGGGAAACGCCTGCCGGATATTCAGCTTATATTCCGTTGGAAACAGCGGCGGCAGCAAATGAACCTGTTTTGGCACTCTGTCAAGAAACAGGCCTTCGTTTACGAAAAGCTGCAGATCAACTTCGTATTTTTCATAATCCATAATGGAGAGCAATGTAACCAGGCTTTTCTCAATACCGCCGCTGTGCAGGCTGTAATTTACAAATAACACTTTCTTCTTGCCGGGCATTATTTTTTCCTCACGTCTTTCAATAAAATGTGGGAATAAATCCGATAAAACAAATACGTCAGAAGCGTATTTCCTGTGCGCATAACGCGCAGAAGAATACGGTCGGCTTTTGTTCCGTTCTTCAGGTAATCCGACTTTACCGCCTGTCTCACCAGCGGATTGTGCAAAATACCCCGCACTTCCCCGTATCGTTCGGAAAAACCGGCGGGATTGCCGGAGCTGAAGCAATTGATAAACGAGGAATGCGCCGCGCTGCGAAGCAGCCACGCCAAATGACGTTCCCTGTATTTGTCATCAATTTTCTGTTCCTCAAGAAAATTTTGAACAACCTGAAAACACGCAGCCATCATCTGCATTTTATTGGGGCGGTAGCGGGTACTCAGCGACTCCGGATTATAGCGGTAATGGTAATACGTTCCGCCGACAACCAAAAGGCGGTTCACCAGACGGTGCGCCTTAATGCTGACCGGCAAATCCTCCAGCATGATTTCCTGCTCGTTGTAATAAGCAAGATGATTTCCGATAAACCAATCGCGCAGGAACATTCTCCTCCACGCACAGCCCAGCATTTCCACTCCGCGCCAAGCCGTGTCGGAAGAATCCGGCCCAATCAATTGTGTGAGAAGTGTTTCCTGAATTTCATCGCCGAATTCCGGAAAATTGACCGGTAATTTGCAGGTACGCTGTTCTCCGTCCGCCATATTTTCCCTGACATAGTTAAATAGAACCATGTCAGCCCCGTACTCTTCCGCACTCGCATACAAATTTTGCAGCATGCCTTTGTCAATCCAGTCATCCGAGTCAATAAAAATCAGATATTTCCCCGCCGCACGCGCAACACCGTAGTTGCGCGTATCCCCCAGACCGCCGTGCGGCTTGTCCAGCACTCGAACACGGGAGTCTTTTTCATATGTACGGGCAACTTGAAGCGAATTGTCGGTCGACGCATCGTTAATCAGTAATATTTCAATATCTTCCAAAGTCTGCTGCAAAATACTGTCCACACACTGCGAAAGATACTTTTCCACGTTATAAATCGGTACGATCACACTGATCTTTGGCAAAATCAGGGCCTCCTGTCTTAAATGGTGATTCTTAGTTTCATCTATAGTCAGTTAACTTTAGAAAACATCCAAGAAAATGGAGATCGGTTCTGTTTTCAAATTAGCTGACTATATGATACAGTGATTTGCCAACTGTTTATCAATCAATTTTCGTGTCTGGCATCAAACATGTCATATAAATAGATTATAGCATCGGCTGAAATTGAATACAAGTTTTATTTATTCCCTAAAAAACAATAGGTTGAAATGCTGTATTTCCTATGGTATGCTTTAGTAAATTAAGATACGGAGGCCAATCATGAACGATTGTCTTGTTCTTTTGACAAAGACCTTTCCTTTTGACAAAGGCGAGGAGTTCATAGAAAACGAAGTGCCTGTTCTGGCAAAATCCTTTGCAAGGGTAATTCTTATCGCGACCAGCGTCGGGAATACGCCGGTACAGACCAGAAAAACGCCGGAAAATGTCAGTGTACACACCATTCCCACTGCGGCGATAAAACGCGGCCTGCCGGCAGCGGCGGCCAGACAGCTCCCCTTCCTTAGTTATGACGGGTACTGCGACAGCAAGGAAAAGGACGCAATAAAAGGTTCTTTCAAAAAAAGAATGTTTCTGACTTATTTCATCGCAAAGTCTGAGTTGGTTTTCCGTGAAGCCCGCCGAATTTTGCAGAACTGCGCACTCGGGCAATATGACAGCGTTACGTTCTACAGCTATTGGTTCTACGACATTGCGCTGGCCGCAGTTAAGCTTAGGGATTGGTGTGAAAACAGCGTGAAACGGGCGGTCAGCCGTGCCCACGGATACGACCTTTACCGCTATCGAAATTCAATGGGCTACCTTCCGCTTCGCGGATATCTGCTGAAAAATCTTGATCAAGTATATCCCTGTTCGGAAAACGGCAGCAATTATTTGAGGGACGGATATCCGGAATATCGCGATAAAATACAGACATCCTACCTCGGCACGCACGACTTCGGTCTTTCGCCGACAAAACATGATAGTACGTTTCATATCATCAGTTGCTGTTATATTTCGCCCGTGAAACGTGTGGAAGTACTGGCGCAGGCACTGGCTCTTTTGAAAGATAGCGGCCTTCGATTGGAATGGACCCATTTTGGCGGAGGTGAAGGGCTGGAGGCATTGAAAGAGTATGCACAGCAGTCCCTTTCCTTTATGGAGTACCGCTTTGCGGGCGGAATTCGGAATCCCGATTTAATGGCGTACTATCAAAGCCATCATGCCGACGTTTTTGTGAATACAAGCAGTTCGGAAGGCCTTCCGGTCAGCATCATGGAGGCATGTTCCTTTGGAATTCCGATTATTGCGACCGATGTGGGCGGTACGGGTGAAATTGTTCGCAGTGGCGAAACCGGGTTTCTGGTTGATGCCGATATTTCACCGGACGAACTTGCGAAAACAATACAGGCAGCAGCCGTATTGCCGTCGGAAAAAATGAACGCACTGCGTCAGAACTGCAGAAAGCTATGGCTGGAACAGTTTCATGCGGAAAATAACTACAGCCGCTTTGCCGAAAGCATTAAAGCGTCAAAATAGAATTATGCGGATTTTAAGGAACTGCTGCGCAATGAATAAATATACCAACCAGCCCAGAAAAGTCGCGGTTTTGTATTTATCATAGGTCTTCTTTGTAAAATCTAAACTTAAAATATGTCTGCTTGATTGCCTCGTTTAATTCTGATGTTTTTGTAGTTCATGCAATCCTTACCATTTTACAAACAAGCCCTAGCAAAGATAAATGCAAATGTGGGATCTAACGATGACCCACAAGCAATTTTTCCGTAAATGCGGTGTTGCAAAATGACTTTGATTCATTTTACAACACCGCCTTTTTGCATATTTCATTATTGCAAGCGAATACTACCGTATAGCTGCACTTTATATCAATTTTGAGACTCTTTCAATTGAGGTTGAATATGTCTGTATCATTTATCAGAACAATATTACTCTATATTGTAATCATTGTAGCGGTCAGGCTAATGGGAAAGCGCCAGATCAGCGAGCTGCAAACGAGCGAGCTGGTGGTAACGCTGTTAATTTCAGACATCGCCGCCATTCCTATGCAGGATACCGGTCAGCCGCTTGTGAGCGGGCTGCTTCCAATCGCCATCCTTGTCATGTGCGAAATTATTGTATCCTGTTATATGGTTAAAAACGCAAAATTCCGGAAGCTGATCTGCGGAAGTCCGATCATTGTGATCAACGACGGGAAAATCGATCAGAAGCAGATGCGCAGGCTGCGTATGACCACCGAAGACCTCTCGGAGGAACTTCGTCTCAAGGACGTTTTCAGCATAGAAGATGTAGCGTATGGCATTGTTGAAACAAACGGGAAAATGAGTATTATCAAAAAACCCGATAAAAATCAGCCTACCGCCGGAATGCTTGGCATCGCCGTGCCCGACAACGGAATTGAAGCCGTCGTGATCAGCGACGGCATTATTTACGACGCTGCGCTGTGCCTGTGCAACAAAAGCCGCGACTGGCTTAACGGCGTACTGCGCGGAAAAAATGTAAAAACAGAAGAGATTTTCATCATGACGACGGATCGTTCGGAAAATTTTAATATTATTAAAAAGGATGATTACAGATGAAACGAATCTGGGCGTCCGTGATTATATTCATTTTAGCTGTAACGGTCTGTATTCTGGGTACCATTACAGTCCAAAATATCACCGAGGATTTGACCCGGACCATTACACAGGCTAAAAAGGAAGCCGATATCGGAAATACGGATTTATCTTATCAGCTCAGTAAAAAAGCGGTGTCAGATTGGCACAGCAGCCATGAAATCCTGTGTATTTATATGTCTCACTCAAAACTGGAAGCGGTCGATCAGACATTGGCCGGGCTTCCGGGGCTCGTACAGCACGGCGCAAACGAGCAGTTTTCTTCGGAATGCGACCGCGGCATTACACAGATTTATTACCTGAAGGAATCGGAGCTGCCAAGCCTGCAAAACATCTTTTAACGCGCTAAAGAGGGTATTGCAAAATGAGTTTTCATTTTGCAATACCCTCTTTGCTGGGTCCGTTCATTTATCTGTTGCTGCAACAGCAGCATGTGTAGCAGTAACATTTCTGTTTGGTTTGTTAATTGGATTTGTTCTTGATCATGCGGTTCAACTCATCCATAAACGTATTAATATCTTTGAACTGACGATACACGGAGGCAAAACGCACATAAGCGACCTCGTCCACATCCTTCAGCTTCTCCATCGCATATTTGCCGATTAAACTGGACGGAACTTCGCGGTCCAGCGAATTTTGCAGCTTGTTCTGGATTTCATCCACAATCTGTTCCAGCGTATCCAAAGAAACCGGACGCTTTTCACAGGCGCGCAAAAGTCCGTTCAGAAGTTTATCGCGATCGAACGCTTCCCTTGAACGGTCTTTCTTCACAACAACGATGGGCACTGTTTCAATAATTTCATAGGTTGTAAAGCGTTTGGAACAACTCAGGCATTCTCTGCGTCTCCGAATTCTTCCGCCTTCATCGGTTGGACGCGAGTCAATTACCTTTGATTCGGTAAAACCGCAATATGGACACCGCATCGCTGAACCTCCCCCACCATATTTTGTACAATTATAACAAAGAAATAAAAATTAATCAAGTAGAATAATTGCTAAATTTACTTAAAAGGTTGGTACAACAGTTTTTCTGCGACTTGTTTTGCTGCTTTTATTTCATTCAGGTCACGGAAGCTGTCGCGGTACACTTCAATCATAAGATCCCCCTGAAACTCAAAGCCACGTAGCTTCTCGATAAGCGGCTCAAAATTCATCGTACCACAGCCGGGCAAAAGGCAGTCATGTTCATTGTTATTGTCATTGAGGTGCACATGCACAAGGCTTTTCCCCATGGCATCACAGACATCAAACGGATCCTTTCCTCCGCGCACCGCCTGCTTTACGTCCAACACAAACGCGCAATCTTTTTTAAGGTACCGGCGCATACGCTGAATAAAATCGGGCTCGTTACTTCGGAACAGGTTGATATTTTCCTGTGCGACCGTAATGCCGAAGGTTTTTCCCAACGCATACAGCTTTGCGTAATGCTCAAAATACTCCTGTTCGGTAATACGGTTCTGATCTTTACGCTGCCCATGCAGCACCAGAATTTCGGCGCCTAAAATATTTGCCGCCTGAAAGTACTGTTTATATAATTCAAGCCCATCCTGAAAACGGCGCTCATAATCCGAAAAAAGCAGGAAGCTTTCAAAACCGGAGGTAAATGGATGAATTGATTTAACCGCCGCACCTTTTTCGTCGACTGTTTTTTTCAATCCCGCAAGATATTCCGAATTGAGCTCGCTGAATGTGTTCAAAAAGATTTCAAAAAGACGAAAATCCATTTCCGCCAAAACAGGCAAGGCCTTCTCCGGTTCCATCGGATAGAGGCACGCCGTCGAGATACCCAAGCGCATTAAACAACCACCCATTTCCTAGCGCGAAAAAATTCATAAAGCCAAACACAGATCACCTGTTTTTAAAATAAAATACCGTATTATAGAATTATAGCCCGCAAAAAGTCAAATGTCCAGATTATTTCACACTGAGTCGGGCAACCTAATTCCATTCCGCAAATTCAGCGAAAACAGAAAGGACAGCCGCTATGCCGAAAGAAAATGAAGATCTTTTGAAAGAAATCTATAAAGCCACACAAATGGGACTGGAAGCAACAAAAGAAATTTTAAACAAGGTTGAGGACGCTTCCCTGCACGACCAAATCGTTGAGCAGCGGAAAAATTATAAAGGAATGAGCTTGAAAGCAAAAGCGATGCTGCGCGAACAGGGGGAAGTTCCGCTCGGCGCAAAAACAAGCAAAAAAATCATGGTCAAAAGCGCGGTGACGATGAACACACTGACTAACCGCTCCCCCAGCCATATTGCGGAGCTGATGATTAACGGCACCACCATGGGGATTATTGATATGACAAAAAGGATGAACCGGCTTGATTACTCCGACGCGGGCGCAAAGCAGCTTGCTGAAGAGTTCATTTCCAACCAACAGCAGAATATTGAAAATCTGAAGAGTTTTTTATGCTGAAAACATCGGCTTGATTTCAAAGCGCTATATCATTATAATATACTATATGAGCGGAGCTGCGTGCTCCGCACTTTACATACAAGGAGTACGGAATGAGTTTACTCAGTGCGAGCAATCTGACGAAAGGGTTCGGCTCTGACCTGATTTTCAGCGGCGTATCCTTTGAAATACAGGAAAATGACCATGTTGGTTTGGTCGGAGTCAACGGCTCCGGTAAAACCACGCTTTTCAAACTGCTGACGGGTGAACTTCCGTCGGACAGCGGGGACATTTACAAATCAAACACGACGGTTCTCGGTTACATGGAGCAGCACGTATGCCGTGATCTTGAGCGCAGCGCCTACAGTGAAGTGCTGACTGTGTTTGACAGCTTAATCCATATGGAACAAGAGCTGGAAGAGCTCAATCACCAGCTGCTGGCAAAACCGAAAAACATGGATGAATTAATTGAGCGTCAGGTTTTGATGAATGACCGCTTTGTGGAACAGGGCGGCCTGACTTTTCGCAGCCGCGCCCGCTCCGCACTGCTTGGCCTTGGTTTCAGTGACGAACAGATGGGACTTCCCATCGGCGTTTTAAGCGGCGGTCAAAAGGCAAAACTGCAGCTTTCGAAAATGCTGCTCTGCGGTGCGAACCTGCTGCTGCTGGACGAACCGACCAACCACCTGGACATCGCGTCCGTGGAGTGGCTTGAGGATTTTCTGCGTACCTACAACGGCGCGTACATCGTCATCTCCCATGACCGTTATTTTCTCGACCGCACCACGAACAGAACCTTTGAAATGGAGCATTGCCGGCTTACATTGTACAAAGGTAATTATTCTACGTTTCTTGCGCAAAAGGACGAAAACACGCTGTCGGCACAGCGAAAATACGATAATACGCAAAAGGAGATTCACCGGCTGGAGGGCGTTGTCGCGCAGCAGCGCCAGTGGAACCGTGAAAAAAACATCAAAACCGCGGAAAGCAAACTGAAAGTTATTGAGCGGCTGGAAAACACTTTGGAAAAGCCGGAGGAAAAACCGGAGGGAATCCAATTTGATTTCGGCATCTCACAGCGCGGCGGCAATGATGTGCTGAGCGTGGAGCAGCTTGCCCTCAGCTTTGATGAGAAAAAGTTGTTTCAAAACGCGGATATGGAAATTCACCGGGGTGAACGCGTATTTTTGATCGGGCCGAACGGCTGCGGTAAGACCTCATTACTGAAAACATTGCTCGGAATCTACACGCCGTGCGCGGGAGAAATCCGCTTTGGTACGGGGATTGAACCGGGTTACTATGACCAGATTCAGGAAGGCCTTCACCCTGAAAAAACCGTTCTGGATGAAATATGGGACAGTTATCCCCGCATGACGCAAACGGAAATCCGAAACGCGCTTGCCGTGTTCCTTTTTAAGGGTGACGACGTGTTCAAGCAGGTTTCTGCCTTGAGCGGCGGCGAACGGGCGCGGGTGCTTCTGCTGCGGCTGATGCTGTCGCGCAACAACTTTCTTCTGCTGGACGAACCGACGAACCATTTGGATATTGATTCCTGCGAAGCGCTGGAATCCGCGCTGCAAAACTACGGCGGTACGCTGCTGATCGTTTCGCATGACCGCTATCTGATCAATAAAATTGCCGATAAAATTTATTATCTGGATCAGAACGGCGTGACGGAGTATATCGGAAATTACGACGATTATCTTGAAAAAAGTAAAACCCGAGTCGAACAGGCAGCCGCCAGTGAGCCGGTCAAAGTAAATGAGTACAAGCTGCGCAAGGAGCGCGATGCAGCTATTCGAAAAGAAAAAGCGGAATTGAAACGAATGGAAGCTGCAATTGAGGAAAAAGACCGTCAGATTACTGAACTGGAAAACGAACTGCAAAAGCCCGAGGTCGCCAGCGATTACCAGAAGACGCTCGAGGTTTCACAGCAGCTGGATGCGCTCCATCAGGAAAGTGACGCTCTGTTTCAGCGCTGGAGCGAGCTTGCGCAGAAATACGACGAACCGTTAAATTAAAAACAGCCCGGAAATTCCGGGCTTTGATCTTCAATGAACTCATTTTTCAGTCTGAAACTGCTTTAGCTGTTCGATAAATTCGGCTGCATGATCACTTTCTACCTCGAGATCTACAGGCTTAGACAAATCAAGGCTGAAAACACCCATAATGGATTTTGCGTCGATCTTGTATTTATCGGTAGTAAGGTTAATCGGAAAGTCATAGCTGTTCGTTAAGGTGACGAACTTTTTGACTGCTTCAATACTTGAAAGTGTGATCGAAGTTGAATACATTTGGTTTTACCTCCATATTTCGCTGTATTTATCAATAATATAGCAGCTCGCGAAATTGGTCAATATTCATTTTAACCATACATTGTTTTAATTATCCAATTAAAATATGTATTTTTTATTGAAAGGATACAACATGAAAGTTTCCGTTATTACGCTTGGGTGCAAGGTCAATCAGTATGAATCCCAGGCGATGCTGAACCAGCTTATTTCCGCCGGATTTTCCGCCGGCGAGGACGGCGAGGAAAGCGATATCGTGATTATCAATTCCTGTACGGTGACCTCTGTCAGCGACCATAAAGTACGGCAGATGCTCCACCGCGCCCGCAGCAAAAACCCCGGAGCCGTGCTGGTTTTGACCGGCTGTATGCCGCAGGCATTTCCCGAAACCGCCGAAGCGCTGCAGGACGCCGATATTGTGCTGGGCAACTCCAACCGCTCCTCCCTGCTGCCGGATATTTTGAATTATCTTTCCACACATCAGCGGATTATAGACATCGTTCCGCATGAAAAAGCGAACGGATTTGAACATATGAGCGTCAACCGCTTTTACGAGCGGACACGCGCGTTTATTAAAATTGAAGACGGGTGCAACCGCTTCTGTTCCTACTGCATTATTCCATATGCGCGCGGCCGCGTACGCTCCAAGCCACTGGGTGAATTAAAGCAGGAAATCGCGGAAATAGCCGCCAACGGTTACCATGAAATTGTGCTGACCGGCATCAATCTTTCCGCCTACGGGCAGGAGCTTGGGCTGCACCTGTGCGATGCGGTGGAAGCTGCCTGTGCGCCGGAGGGCATCGCGCGGGTGAGGCTGGGTTCACTGGAGCCGGAACAGCTGAACGAGGATGTCATTGCCCGGCTGAGCAAACAAAAGAAGCTTTGTCCGCAGTTCCACCTTTCGCTGCAGAGCGGCTGCGACACCACACTGCAGCGTATGAACAGGCACTACGATACTGACGAGTACCGAACAATCGTAAGAAACCTCCGTACCGCCTTTGACAACGCCGCGATTACCACCGACATGATGGTCGGATTTCCCGGCGAAACGGAAGAGGAATTTGAACAGTCGCTGGCTTTCGCGGAGGAGATCCGCTTTGCGAAGGTTCATGTGTTCTCATACTCCCGCCGCCCCGGCACCAAGGCGAACGACGCACCCGACCAGGTGCCGCAGAAAATGAAGGAACAGCGCAGCCACCTTCTGATTACGGCGACGCAAGCCACCAAAGAGCTGTTTTTCCGGGAGCAGATTGGCCGCACGGAGCCTGTTTTATTCGAGCAGGAATGTGAGAGAGGAGTATACGAGGGTTATACGGAAAATTACACCCCTGTGAAAGTACACAGCGAGACGGACATCAGCGGGCAGATTCTCTCCGTAAAAATCACGGAAGCCGAAAGCGACTGCTGTGTTGCTGGACTGCTTGCATAGATACTGAAAGACGATGGTGCACACTGAATACAGTCGCTTAGATAGTGTACTTACAAGCAATTTTCCCGTAAAGAAGGGTGCTGCAAAATGAATTAAAGTTCATTTTCCAGCACCTTCTTTTTCTACTGATTTATCTTATTTGCCAAGCTCACTGAGCTCGTATTCACAGCCGTACTCCATGACAAACGCGGTACAGGAGGTGTTTTTCAGCGCCGTCACATATTTCGCAGGGTCTTCCGTATTTTCCGCGAACATTCCGTAATGGTTCGGCACGCCGACGGACGCACCCACCCGCTTCGTCAGCTCCGCCGCTTCGTTCACATTCATGTTGCCGAGCCTTCCGTTGATGCATACAAAAATCACGTCCGCCTGAATTCCTTTCCCCACCTCCGGCGTCAGCAGGGAATCCCCTGTAAAATAGTATTTTCTGCCTTTAAGGGTACACAGCAGACCGATGCTGTCCGCCGTATGCTCCGCGAAAACAGCCTCGATATGCATTCCGGCGAAATCCAATACGCCGCCGCGATTCAGCGGGACATAGCGCTCTTCGGCCACATTGCAGCGATGCAGTACCGCCCGCCCGCTTTCCGGGCCGGCAAAACAAATATCGTTTTGCCCCATACCCATTACCATTTCTTCGTCAAGATGATCCGCATGGTCGTGCGTATAGATGATGATATCCGCATTGACTTCCTGCGCTGTAAACGGCGTCGGAATGAGCCTGTGAAATCCGTCCAAACGAAATACCATATCGGACAAATACGGGTCAATCAAAACCGAATGATGCCCATCTGTCAGTTCGTAGCCAGCCTGCCCTAACCAGCGAATTTTCATAGCTTTACTTCCTTTTCCCAAGGCCTTGTTTGTAAACAAGGCTTTGGCCATTATTGCTCTATGTAGTATCATATCAAAATAAATCTGCCTGTCAAGTGCGGTTTTCATCTGTATGTTAAGGCAAACATATCAGTTCAATACCTTCATTACATTCTGGACCTCCTCCTTTGTCTGCGTCTGGTTCAGGTAGTCCCAGGAGTAAAACATGAAGCCGTCGCAATCGGTCTTGCGCCCCAGTTCCACCTGCTGCGCCAGAATATTGGTGGCCTTCTTCCATGTGCCGCTGTCCGCGTCGGAACCCGCTTTGTAGACCGCCAACCCAAGGTACAACTTGATATTTCCATTGGTAACCATCTTGCGCCAGCTTTCCGCCGCCGTATTGAACGGCAGAACCGGATTTTCAAAATTGACGTAGAGCTCCGGACAAATATAATCCACATACCCCTGCACGGAGCACCACGACTTTACGTCCGCGCCCATATTCATATCGTTCTGTATGTTCCCCTGCGGCGCGATGCCAAATGGCAGGTTTGGCTTTACCGCTTTGATTTCGCTGTATACCTGTGCGATCATCGCGTTGATGTTCGCCCGACGCCAGTCCATCAGGCTAAGCGGAGTACCGTTTTTTGCGGCCTGTGCGCTGTAGCTATCATAGGCAGTTTTGTCGAACACCGCGTCCTGCGTCGGGTAAAAATAGTCGTCAAACTGAATTCCGTCCACATCGTAATTCTTTGCGATTTCCTGTGCGCCGTCCGCGATAAGCTTGCGCACTTGAGAATATGCCGGATTAAAGTATTTTCCGTTTCCGTTGTCCACAACCCAGTCCGCTTTGCCGGAATCTGCCTTCCATGTATTATAGACATTTGTCTGTGCCAGTATGGACGGCGTGTTGGACATTTGGATACGCAACGGATTCAGCCAAACATGAATGCCGAGCCCGGCCTGATGCGCCGACTCCACCATGATTTTCAGCGGATCATAGCCGGGGTTCACGCCTTGTGTCCCGCCTACTACATGGCTCCATGGGTAATAAGCGGACTGATACAGCGCATCGCCGAACGGGCGAACCTGTACAATCAGCGTATTCATGCCCGCTTTTTTGGAACCGGTTACAATTTCATTGAATTTCTTTGTAAAGGCAGCCTCGCTTTTGTCGTCCGCCCTGCTCATGTCAAGGCTCATGTACGGCACCCAGACGGCGCGCATTTCTCCTTTCGCGGCAGTGGCTGCCACTGCGGTTGACGACACGCCTGCGGCATTCGACTGAATTGCCGCGGACTGCGATGCCTGCACATTGCTTTCCGGCTTTGGCTCCGTCTGGCCTTTTCCCGGCCGAAGGCTGAAATTAACAACCATTGTAACTGCGATTGCCGCTGCCAGAATACATACACATACGAGGATACTGTGGCGGTTAAATATTTTTACGACCATAAAATCCTTCCTTTCATCCGCTTTATTTGACATGAACACGGGAATCGTGTACGATACTGTTATAACATTTTGGAGGCTGCACCATGTTTTTTATCATTGGTATTACAGACGGCTCTGCAAGCCTTGGCTCGCGCAGATGCCGGGTATTTGCGTGCTGCGGAACTACCGGCGCGATGGGTGCCGTGACCTGCACATATCAGCAATTCACACTGTTCTTTATTCCTCTGTTTCGCTTTGGGAAACGGTACTTTGTAACCTGCCCCCAATGCGGTACTGTTTACGAGCTTACGAAAGAGGAAGGCAAACGGATTGCACGCGACCCTTCCGCTGAAATTGACCCAAACCAGATGTTCCCGGTGCAGCGGAATTACGGCAAAGCCTGCCCGAACTGTCACTGCGTCGTTGACCCAAGCGCCCACTTCTGCCCGAATTGCGGAACAAAACTTTTTTAAGGAGTAAGACATGCCCTTTCATATATATTATTTAGTCTGGTTGATTATTATTAATTTCGCCGCGATACTCGCAACAGTCAGCGACAAGCGGCGCGCGCAGCGCCACCGCTGGCGCATACCGGAAAACACGCTGCTGTTTTTGGCAGCGCTGGGCGGCTCCCCCGCAATGCTGGTTACCATGAAATTGATTCGCCATAAGACCCAGCACAAAAAATTCATGATAGGGATTCCGGTTATTATCGTGCTTCAGCTTGTTCTTTGCTATTTCATATTCAGATAAAAAACGGCATACCCGATACATTCAGGTATACCGTTTTTTGCATAATATTGGGGAATCATGAAGATTTGTCTTACCGATCATACTCTTCTATAAGCTCACGAATTTTCTTCGACAGCTGCTCTTTTAACGCGCCGTGCTTTTCCTCGCTGAACTGAAATTTTTCCAAACTCCAGTTCTCTTTCGGATATTTCCAAACCGGCCCTTTTCTCAATTCTTCCTCTTCCCATGGATAGCGCGGAAAAATATGAGCGTGCAGAAAATCATCGGTATTTCCTAATATATCATAATTGACGCGGAGGGGGTTACAAACCGCTGTAATCGCGTCCCCAATTAACGTCATATCCGTCAGGAAGTCCCGCCTGTCGGGGAGCGGCAGATCATTCAGGCTTCTTACACTTGGATAAGCAAGCAGAATGCAATACCCCGGCAGAAACTGCGGGTCGCCGATTACTGCAAACCCGCTCTTCATTCTGACCAGCACCGTTGGGTTTTCCCCGCGTACTGCCGAGCCAATCCGGTCTTTTTGCCATTCGTTCATATGCCAGCTCCTTTAAAGATAAAATCAGGCGATGCCGCAGCGACGGCACCGCCTGATTTTGGTATTTTTATTTTACAACAATATTGACCAGCTTGCCGGGAACGTAAACCTCTTTTACGACGGTTTTTCCGGTCATTTCAGCGGTGACCTTTTCGTCCGCTTTTGCGGCGACAAGGGCATCCTCTTTAGAAATATCCGCGGCGACATTCAAGCGGGCGCGAACCTTTCCGTTCAGCTGTACCACAATTTCAATCGTCGATTCCTTGCACTTCGCTGCGTCATAAGCCGGCCACTCCTGCTGGCATGCGAGGCCTTCGCCCAACTTTAGCTCCGACCAGACTTCTTCGGTCACATGGGGTGCAAAGGGGTTCAGCAGAACCGTATAAATCTTTAGTTCGTCACAGGTGATGGAGCCCGCGTCGGAAATATCGTTCATCAGCGCCATCAGTGCGGCAATTGCGGTATTGAACTTTAAGGCTTCAATATCCTCGCCGACTTTTTTGATGGTCTTGTGGAACGCTGTTTCAAGGCTCCCCCGGATTCCTGCTTCCTGGCTTACGATATTCTGCAAGTTCCAGTAGCGCTCCACAAAGCGGCGGCAGCCCTTAATGCCCGCGGAACTCCACGGAGCGGACTTTTCAAAATCGCCGATAAACATTTCATACAGGCGCATGGTATCCGCGCCGTATTCATCAACAATATCATCGGGGTTCACGACGTTGCCACGCGACTTGCTCATCTTTTCCCCGTTTTCACCGAGGATCATGCCGTGGCTTGTACGCTTTGCGTACGGCTCGGGCGTGGGCACTTCGCCAATATCGTAAAGGAATTTATGCCAGAAGCGGCTGTAAAGCAGATGCAATGTGGTATGTTCCATACCGCCGTTGTACCAGTCCACCTCACCCCAATACTTCAGTGCATCTTTGCCCGCAAATGCTTCGCTATTATGCGGGTCCATGTAACGCAGAAAGTACCAGGAAGAGCCGGCCCACTGGGGCATGGTGTCCGTTTCACGGTGCGCCTTGCCGCCGCAGTGCGGGCAGGTTGTTTCCACCCAGTCCGTCATATGAGCAAGCGGGGATTCGCCGTTGTCGGTCGGCTCGTAGGAATCAACCTCCGGCAGGCGAAGCGGAAGCTCGCTTTCCGGCAGAGGTACATATCCGCATTTGTCACAGTGCACAATCGGAATCGGCTCGCCCCAGTAGCGCTGGCGGGAAAATACCCAGTCGCGCAGCTTGTAGTTCACCTTTGAATGCCCGATTCCTTTTTCGGTTAAGTACTCCGTAATCTTCTTTTTTGCTTCCTCCACGGTCAGGCCGTCTAGAATCCCGGAGTTTACCATGATTCCGGTAGCGCAATCCGTAAACGCTTCTTCCTGCACATTGCCGCCCTTTACGACCTCAATGATCGGAAGGTCAAATTTCTTCGCAAACTCCCAGTCGCGGGTATCGTGCGCAGGAACCGCCATAATTGCGCCGGTTCCGTAAGAAACCAGAACATAATCGGAAATAAAAATCGGGATTTCTTTTCCTGTCAGCGGGTTCACAGCGCGCACGCCGTCAAGCCGCACGCCGGTCTTGTCTTTCGCAACTTCGGTACGCTCAAAGTCGGACTTTTTCGCGGCCTCTTCCTGATAAGCGCGGATTTCGTCTATATTGCGGAGCCGGTCAGCCCATTTTTCAATCATTGGGTGCTCCGGCGAAACGACCATGTAAGTCGCGCCGTAGATCGTGTCGGGGCGGGTGGTGTAGACGGTCAGAACATCGCCCGTCGTGGCGGTAAACTCAATTTCCGCGCCGGTGGAGCGACCAATCCAGTTGATCTGCTGCGCTTTTACACGATCGGGGTAATCCACAAGGTCAAGGTCGTCGATCAGGCGCTGTGCGTATTCGGTGATTTTCAGCATCCACTGGGATTTCACCTTATGCACAACTTCGCTGCCGCAGCGCTCGCACACGCCGTTGACAACTTCTTCGTTTGCCAGCACGCATTTACAGGAGGTGCACCAGTTGACGGACATTTCTTTTTTATAAGCCAGACCATGTTTAAACAGCTGAAGAAAAATCCACTGCGTCCATTTGTAGTACTCCGGGTCGGTCGTATTGATTTCGCGCGACCAGTCGAAGGAGATACCAAGCGACTGAAGCTGCTGCTTAAAACGGGCAATGTTTTTCGCGGTTACCTCAGCGGGGTGCACATGATTTTTAATGGCAAAGTTTTCGGTAGGGAGGCCAAACGCGTCCCAGCCAATAGGGTACAGCACATTGTAGCCCTGCAGGCGGCGTTTGCGCGCCACAATGTCAAGGGCGGTATAAGAGCGCGGGTGACCCACATGCAGTCCCTGCCCCGACGGGTAGGGAAACTCAACCAATGTGTAGTACTTCGGCTTGTCCGACTGGTTGGAAGCGTGAAAAACCCCGGTTTTCTCCCATTGTTCCTGCCATTTTTTTTCAAACTGTTTATGGTCGTATTTCATTGTTTCGTTCGCTCCTGTACAATAAAGTTCTTATCGCTTTCGCTTTTACTTATTCCACTCCCGGAATATTCACTTCCTCGCCGTCCTGCCACAAACGGTCAAGATCGTAAAACTGGCGGGATTCCGGCGTGAAAACGTGCACGATGACACTGGCGTAATCCAGAAGTACCCATGAGTTGGAACGGTAACCCTCGGTATGCTGCGGCTCAATGCCCAGTTCCGTCATTTTCTCTTCCACTTCATCTGCCAGAGATTTCACATGGGTGTTGCTCGTTCCGGTCGCGATTACAAAGTAATCCGCCAGAACGGAAATATCGTGAATACCAATTACTTTTAAATCCATTGCTTTTTTACTGTCGAGTACTTTTGCGGCTGCTGTTGCAAGGTCAAGTGGCTCCATTCTTAACAACCTCTCATCTCAATTATTTATACAACAGGATTACCTGATTATAGGCGGAAATCGTGTCGGGGTGAATGGGACGATAGCTGAAAGACAAATCCTTTATGCTGAACGCAAGGCCCTCCACCATGGCTTCCTCAAGACTGACATTCGCGGCTTTACGCAGATTCTCCACTCCATCGTAATCCCGGTCTTCTGAAATAAAGTCGGCCACAAACACGACCTGCTCCAGCAGAGACATGTTGGCGCGCCCCGTGGTGTGGTAGCGCACAGCGTCCAGAATCTCACGGTCGGTAATGTTCAGCTCGTGCTCCAGATAGGCGCTCCCCAGCATGGAGTGCCACAGCTTGGGTGCTCTGCGTTCCACCGCCGTCAGAATAATGTCATAGCGCGTCATCATTTTCAGCTGCTCGTTCGACGGTGTTTCCTTCATGATATCGTGCAGTATGCCCGCAAGCGCGGCTTTTTCCGCATCCGCTCCGTATTTTTGAGCAAGCTCAGCTGCCGCGTTACTGACACAAACGGAATGATAATAGCGCTTATCGCTCAAAAACGGTTTAATGATTTCCTTATAAGCCTGCAAATCTTTCATCTTCCACGCTCCATATACAAATGATGTTCTTTAATGTACTCCTCTACCCCCGGCGGCACCAGCGCGGAGATGCTTTCTCCGTTTTGGACGGCGCCGCGCACCATGGTAGAGGAAATCGGCAGGTATTCAATATCACGCACTGCGGTCTTCGCCCCGTACTGTTCCAGAACGCGGGCATGGTCAAGCAGCCTCTGCATTCCTTCTGTGCTGCGCGGCGCGGCGCAGAGCGTGGCAAGCGAATAAAGGACTTCGGGTCTGTTCCAGTCCTGCACGGTCAGAAACATGTCCTCCCCCATCAGCAGATATAATTCGTCATCGGGATGCTCCTTTTTCAGCGCAATCAGTGTGTCGGCTGTATAGCTGAGGCCTTCCCGCCGCAGCTCCATATCGCTTACGGCAAAAAGAGCGTCCCGCGCGGCAAATTCGCACATAGCGAGCCTGTCCGCGGCTGGCACCAAATTCGGCGCGCTCTTATGCGGCGGCACACGGGTGGGAATCAGCAGAACCCGGTCGATGCCGAGCAACAGGGAAAACTGTTTTGCCAGATGAACATGCCCGTTATGAATGGGATTAAATGTTCCGCCGTAAATTGCTATCTTTTGCATTGTTTCCCTTTTTATTATTGATAATTTATATGATATTACTTTTTGGGCGCTAATGGAAGAGTTATTTTCGGTTCTTTCGTATTTCTGCGGTAAAGTACGAACTTGGAGCCGATCACCTGCACCACTTCGGACTGTGTTTGTTCCGCCAGCTGCTGCGCCGCCTCTTTTGCCTTTACGGGCGATGTTTCCAGCGCTTTCCCTTTTACAAGTTCGCGCGCGGTCAGCGCGGTGTCGGCCTGATGAATTAGTTCCGCGCCGATACCGGATTTCCCGATCATCACAATCGTATCAATGTCGTTTGCAAGGGAGCGCAGATAAGCGCGCTGTTTGCTTGTCAGCATGATAAATTCTCCTTTATTTGTCCCAGTTCTATTGCCAATGCGCGAAGCGCGCGTCCGCGGTGACTGACGGCATCTTTTTCCGCTGCGCTCAGTTCACTGAAGGATTTTCCGTCAACCAGAAAGATGGGGTCATAGCCAAATCCGCCCGTACCTTGCGGTTCAAACGCAATCGTACCCGGGCACTCGCCCTGCACGTCAATTCTCCTGCCATCAGGAAAAACACAGCAGACTGCGCTTGCAAATTTTGCCGTGCGCTTTTCCTTTGGAATATCCTTTATATTTGCCAATAATTTATTAATCCGATCCTCGTCACTTGCGTCCGGCCCGGCATAGCGGGCGGAATACACGCCCGGCGCACCGTCCAGCGCGTCGACCATCAGTCCCGAATCGTCCGCTACGGCGGGCATTCCTGTTTGACGGCAGGCAGCCTCCGCTTTTAGAAACGCGTTTTCCCGGAATGTGGTTCCGGTTTCCTCCACTTCGTCAAGCTCGGCAGTAACCGCTTCAATATTCAGCGGGGCAAGAATCCGCTGAAGCTCTTTCAGCTTTCCCGGGTTGTGCGTCGCGATTACAAACGTGCTCATTCTCTTTCCCTTCCAAACAGCGCCGCGGCGAATTCATCGGCATTGAACGGCTGCAAATCGTCAACCTGTTCCCCTACCCCGATAAACTTCACCGGTAAATCCAATTCTTCGCGGATGGCAAGCACTACGCCGCCGCGCGCCGTGCCGTCCAGCTTGGTCAGCACAATGCCGGTAATATTGGCGGCATTCTTGAATTCACGCGCCTGATTCACCGCGTTTTGCCCGGTGGTCGCGTCCAGCACCAGCAGTACTTCTTTGTCGGCGTCCGGCAGCTCGCGGTCAATCACGCGATTTATTTTCGCCAGCTCATCCATCAGATACTTTTTATTATGCAGACGTCCGGCTGTATCGCAGATAACCACGTCCGCGTTGCGGGACTTGGCGGCGGCAATGGAATCAAATACCACGGACGCGGGGTCGCTGCCCTCGGCCTGCTTAATCAAATCAGCGCCGGAACGCTGCGCCCAGACTTCCAGCTGTTCGATTGCCGCCGCGCGGAAGGTATCCGCCGCGCCCAGAATAACGCTTTTATTTTCTTTTCTCAGCTTTGACGCAATTTTCCCGATGGTGGTAGTTTTACCCACGCCGTTCACGCCGATAACAAGGATGACGGACGGTTTCGTGGCGATTTGCAGTTCTTCGCCGCCACGCAGCATCTCCGCCACAATCTCGCGGATCAGCCCGTAAATTTCGTTCGGGTCGGTAACACCCTTTTCTTTCACTTTTTTACGCAGCGCGTCACAGATATGCTCCGCTGTGTGCACGCCCACATCCCCCATTACAAGCAGCTCTTCCAGCTCCTCGAAAAGGGATTCGTCTATCTTCGTAAAGGAATTCAGCATGGTTTCAACTGATCTACTCATGCTGTCCCTTGTTTTCTTCAAGCCTTCTTTAATTTTTGAGAAGAAGCCCATTCATATCCTCCTTTTATGCCTGTTCCTGCTGCATGCCCAGTTTGGATTCCAACTCCGTCAGGCGCAGTTCGAGTAATTTCGAAACGCCCTCGTCCTGCATGGTAACGCCGTACAGGACATCGGCTTCCTCCATGCTGCCGCGGCGGTGCGTAATCACGATAAACTGCGTGTTCTGGTTCATGCGGCGCAAATAGGAAGCAAAGCGGTCAACGTTGACGTCGTCGAGCGCGGCTTCAATTTCGTCCAGCACGCAGAACGGCGGCGGATTCACCTTCATAATGGCGAAGTAAAGCGCAATGGCGACAAGCGCCTTTTCCCCGCCGGAAAGGGACTCCAGATGCGTTACGATTTTGCCCGGCGGCTGAACGGAAATTTCGATTCCTGAGTTTAGAATATCATCCGGCGCGCTCAGTGTCAATTCCGCGGTGCCGCCGCCGAAAAGATCACGGAAGGTCTGTTTGAAATGCCCGCCGATTTCCTGGAAACGGGCGGCAAACAGTTCTTTCATCTGGGAAGTCAAATCGTTGATCAGCTTTTTCAGCTCATCGCGGCTCTTTTCCACATCGGCGACCTGCGTTGACATGAATTCGTAGCGCTCCGCAACCTCTTTATATTCCTCGACGGCAGCCAGATTAACCGAGCCCAGCGCCTTGATCTGGTTTTTCAGCTCATTCAGCCGTTTCTGTGCTTTCTGCGGATCTTCAATTTTGTCAACCGCTTCTTCCGCTTCACGGCGCGTCAATTCGTATTCTTCCCATAAGCGGCTGATAATTTCATCATATTCCTTTTGCAACCCCGCTTTTCGTTCTTCCAAACGCGCGAGGTCGTGCCCGACCGTTTCCTTCTCAGCAGATTTTTCCCGCTCCTTGGCGCGCAGCTCGGTGGAAAGGCGCTCGTATTCCATGCGCTTTGCGTGCAATGCTTCAATCTGTTCCTGGGAATGGGAAGCCTGATCGCGAAGAGCGGCGGCCTGTGCTTTACTATCATCAATCTTTACGGACAATTGCGTGCTTGCGGCTTCGAGCGCTTTAATCTCCGCGCTGCGGGCCTCGATCTGCCCCGCATGATCCTGCTTTCTGCGTTCAATATCGGCAATGGCGGCGCGCAGGGATTCTATGTCCTTCTGCGCAGTCAGGCAGGCAATGCGGATTTCCTGAATCTGCTCTGTAATTTCGTCGCTTCGGCGATTCTGTTCGCTGCGGCTTCCGCTGACTTTATTCAGTTCGGCCTGCAGCGCGACAATCTGTTCCGTAATTTTTCGCGACTCTTCCACAGCGCTTTGCTGTACGCGTTTTTGTTCCGCCAAACGGGCGGAAGCGCTTTCCTGTTCTTTTTTCAGCGATTCCAAATCGCCACGCACAGTAGCGTAATCGGCGAGCGCGCGGCCGTGCTCCGCATTGATTTTATAGCGCTCTTCCTGAACGGAAGCCAGTTCGCCCTTTGCGGCGGTCAGCGCCGCCTCCACGGCGGCAGCTTCCTCTGTGACCGTTTTTAACGCGGCGGCAGCCTGTGCCGCCTGTTCGCCCAGTTCCTTCGCTTTTACCTTTAAGGCTTCTATTTCGGAGGCACGGCTGAGCAAGCCGGAATTTCTGGCAAGCGAACCGCCCGTCAGCGAACCGCCGGCGTTCACAACCTGACCGTCCAGCGTAACGACACGGAAGCGGTAGCTGTAGCGCCGGGCGATGGCAACGGCGCTATCCAAATCCTCCGCTACAGCGATGCGCCCCAGCAGGGAATTCAGAACGCCGCTGTACTTTGCTTCACAGGAGCAGAGCTGACCGGCAATGCCCACAAATCCCGGGCAGTCCTCCAACCCGTTTTCGTGAAGAAGGTTGCCTTTGATCGTTGTCAGCGGCAAAAAGGTGGCGCGGCCTGCGTCGCGCTGTTTCAGCAGCTGAATGGCGCGTTTCGCGTCCTGCTCGCTTTCCACCACGATATTCTGCATAGCAGCGCCCAGCGCGGTTTCAATGGCAACCGCGTACTGTGAAGGCACCTTGAACAGGCGTGATATCGGGCCGTCGATGCCGCCCAGCGCTCCGCGCCCGGCTTCCTTCATGACGACTTTTACGCTCTGGGAAAACCCCTCCAGATTGCGCTCCAGCTCTTCCAGTAGGTGCGCGCGGCGGGCCTGCTCCTGTGCGTCCAGATTCAGCTTGTCGCAGTGCTGTTTTGCTTCCTCCATACGCTGGCGGCGGGAGGAAAGCCGCATTTCGTAGCCCTTTACCGTGTTGGTCAGCGTGTTGATATGCTCGTCGGTATCCGCCAACATTTTGGCGTAATCCTCCGAAGCGGTATGAAGCTCTTCCCGCTGTGCCTGTTTCGCGGCAAGTGTTTCGTCCAGAGAAGTCAGACGGAGTCCAATTTCGGAAATGGTGGAAGCACTGGTCATCTCCGTCAGCTTCGCATTGGTTGCGTCCGTGCTCAGCGCGCTGATCTGACTTGTATAACGGTCGATCCCGGCGTCGGTTTCACTCATTCCCTGACGGATTTCCTCCAGCTTTTCGGTAAGCGCAGAGGACTGTGTATTCTGCTGTTCTATGTAATGGTTTTTATCTTCAATCTGATGCTGCTTGTCCTCAATTTCCCGATCCATATCCTGGCCGGAAGCGGCGCTTTGCTCCAGTTCGCGGCGCAGGCGCTCCATATTCTCTTTATTATGGAGAATATCATTTTGAAGGACAAGGATTTCGCCGTCTTTCTTCGCGGCGCTTTCCTCCAACCCGGCGGCCTGCTGACGAATTTCATCCGCTTTTGCGGTGCATGCGTTGGACTGACTGAAATTCGATTCAATCTGTGCGTCAATATTGAGCAGTTCCTGCTCGGCGGCTTCATGCTGCCCGCGTGCAATCACGATTTTGCCGTCATATTCACGCAGGGTGTGGCCGGACTGCTCCAGCGTATCCAGCCAAAGGCCGATTTCGAGCGCCCGCTTTTCCTGTGCGTATTCTAAATATTGCTGCGCTTTCTCGGACTGTTCCTTCAAGGGGCCGACGCGATCTTCCAGTTCGGAAACAATATCGCGCAGGCGAAGCAGGTTTTCCTCCGCCTGATTCAAACGGCGTTCCGATTCCACTTTACGGTAGCGAAAACGGGAAATGCCCGCTGCCTCTTCAAAAATTTCACGGCGGTCTTCCGAGCGGGCGGCGACAATACTGTCGATTTTACCCTGCCCGATGATGGAATAACCGTCCCTGCCAAGGCCGGTATCCATAAACATTTCGTTGATGTCTTTCAGCCGCACCGCAATTTTATTGATGAGGTACTCGCTTTCACCCGAGCGGTAATATCGCCGCGTAACCGCCACACTGTCGTTGTCAAAAGGAAGGGTACGCTGCGCGTTGTCGATGTTCAGGGTAACCTCCGAAAACCCCTGCGCCTTTCGGGTAGGGGTTCCGTTAAAAATGACGTCCTCCATTTTGGTGCAGCGCAGCGTCCGAACGGACTGCTCGCCAAGCACCCAGCGAACGGCATCGCTGATATTGCTTTTTCCGCTCCCGTTCGGGCCGACAACGGCGGTAATCCCGCGGTCAAACGTCAGTGTTGTTTTATCGGGAAATGTTTTGAAGCCTTGAATTTCTAGCGATTTCAGCAGCACATTCTCACCCTATTTGCAGAATAATAAAGTCTTCGCGAGGAACGGAGGGGTCGGGTACCACTTTTGCTTCGTACCCCAATGTATGAAGTTCGGCCAGCCCGCTTTTTCGCTGTCCTATCACTGTGGAAATGTCCTCCGGGTGAATCTTAATCAGAATCTGCCCCTTCGGTATTTGTTTGTTTACCAGCGAATCCGTAATTTTCCGAAGCATTCTTCGGCTTTCGCAAAGCTGGCGAAAAGCCGGGTGCCACGGGCCGGAAAGCATGTCCCGCTCCAATTCGGGCGAGCTGTGAAGCCCGAGCCGAATGACAGAAATCCCCTGTTCCTCGAAAAAGTCCAATAAATCGGCGCAAAGCCGTACTGTTTCTTCAAGGTCGAAAGTATCAAATTCACCGGAAAGATATTTTTCACCGAGTTCGGTGCCGCGCATAATGACAGTGGGGTAAATCCGTACTGTCTGCGGGTTCAGCGCGGCAATCTCCCTTGCGGTATCCATTGCGCCCTGCACGGTGTCGCCGTAAAGGCCGGTCATCATTTGTAACCCAAGTGAAAAGCCGTTTGATCTTATAAGCTCGCACGCAATTCTGACCTGCTCTGCGGTGTGCCCCCGGCTGTTCTTCCGAAGAACGGTGTCATTCATACTTTGCGCGCCGAGCTCGATGGAAGTCACGCCGTAGGATTTCAGAATATTTAAGATATTCTGATCGATTGCATCGGGACGGGTCGAAATACGAATGCCCGAAAATGTATGATCCTTTGCATACGGCGCGGCCGCTTCCAGAAGGGAAACCATATAATCATGCTCTATTGCGGTAAAGCTGCCGCCGAAAAAAGCGATTTCCGCGTTTTTTGTCTCTTCGCCCAGACTGGCGATTGCGGTCTGTGCCGCCCGGCGTACGTCCTCCGGCTTTGGCTGAACCGACTGACCGGTGATGCTGCGCTGGTTACAGAAGCTGCACCGGTGCGGGCAGCCGTTATGGGGTACGAAAATTGCTACATTTGCATGCTTCAATAACCCATCAGCTCCAATGCCTCACGCGCGGCCTGCTGCTCCGCTTCTTTTTTGCTGCGCCCGCCGCCTTTACCGATGACATTGCTGTTCAAATGCACTTCCACGGTAAAATGCTTATCGTGGTCGGGCCCATTTTCACCGGTCAGCACATACTCCAGATGTTCTTCGGGGTTTTGCTGAATAATTTCCTGAAGCGCCGTTTTGTAGTCTTTAAAAGTCTTTGGCTTCGCCATTTTCAGCTGCGGTAGCACAAAGCGGAGAATAAACGCCCGCGCTTCCTCCATACCACCGTCCAGATAAATCGCGGCGGTGATGGACTCAAACGCGTCCGCCAAAATGGAAGACCGCGTGCGCCCGCCGGAATTTTGCTCTCCGTGGCTAAGCAGGAGGTATTTTCCTACGTCCATCTGCTTTGAAAAACCGCAACAGGCCTTTTCACAGACCAGCGCCGCGCGCTTTTTTGTCAGATCCCCTTCCGGAAGATTCGGAAATTTCTTGAAAAGATAATCGGCAACCACAACGCCCAGAATGGAATCGCCCAAAAATTCGAGGCGTTCGTTGCTGCCGCCGACACACTTGGATTCGTTGGCGTAGGATGAATGTGTCAGCGCATTTTTAAGATAATTCTGATTCTTAAAACGATACCCTATTTTTGCTTCCAATTCTTCCGTAAAAAACACGCTCCATCCAGTTAAATTTAAATTTGCTTATGCGTCTTCCGTTTGAGCGGACGGCGCCTGATCTTTATACTTTGCTATGGACTCCGCAATTTCATCGACAACATTGCCTTCCACATATGCTTTTGTTAGGCGGATCGCATTGTAAAATGTTTTCGCTTTTGCGCTGCCGTGCGCTTTAAATACCGGTTTTGCACAGCCCATCAGCGGTGCGCCGCCGTATTCGTTATAATCCATTGTTTTTTTCAATGCGCCAATATCCTTGTAAACCATCGCCGCGGCCAGTTTATTCTTTGTGCTCTTTGTAAATATGTTTTTTACTTTTCCCATCAGCATTAAAGCCATACCCTCGTACAGCTTTAAAATTACGTTGCCCGTAAAGCCGTCCGCGACAATAACATCTCCCGCGTCATACGGAATATCCCGCGCTTCGATATTTCCGATGAAGTTCAGGCTTGTTTCTTTCAGCAGAGCAAATGCTTCGTGCTGCAGCTCGCCGCCCTTGTGATCCTCCACACCAATATTGGCAAGGGCAACGCGCGGACTTTGCATATTCATGACCTTCTGCATATAAATAGAGCCCATGATGCCGAACTGACGAAGCATTTCCGGCTTGCAGTCCACGTTGGCACCGCTGTCGATCAACATAAAGCAGCCCTTGTCCTTGGGCATAACGGGAGCAAACGCGATGCGCTTAATCCCTTTGATGCGCTTCAGGATCATGGTGGCACCGACCACCAGCGCTCCGCTGTTTCCCGCGGATATAAACGCGTCGCCCTCACCGGCGGCGAGACGGCGAAGCCCTTCCGCCATGGTACTGCCGGATTTGGATTTCATAATCTCACCGGCATGGTCTTCCATTGTGATCACTTCGGGTGTATCGATGATTTCCATACGGCTCAGGGAAATATCATTTTCTTTCGCGACACGGCGTATTTCAGACTCACTGCCGATCAGCAGAATGTCAAGGTTAAGCTCTTCCACCGCCTGTGCACTGCCTTTTAATACTTCCAGCGGTGCGTTATCGCCGCCGAAGGCATCTACGATGATTTTCATATTATACACCCCTATTTTTTATTTATTTTCAGAAAGATATTGATTCAGTGATTGCAAAGCCCTTGCTGAGAAAGCGGCATACCGTTCCCGTTTGTCCCGAATATGCGGCTCCAGCGGCGGAATCACCCCGAAATTAGCGCCCATAGGCTGAAAATCCGCTTCACCGCCCTGCGCCACATAATGGCTTAATGCGCCGATCATGGTATCGGCAGGCAAAGTCAGCGTATTTTTTCCCTGTAAACGGCGAACCGCGTTCATTCCGGCCATGATGCCGGAGGAGGCCGACTCCATGTAGCCCTCCACGCCGGTAATCTGCCCGGCAAAGAACAGATTCGGATTGGCACGCAGGCTGAAATCGGAATTTAAAATCTGCGGCGAGTTTAAAAATGTATTGCGGTGCATCACGCCGTAACGCGTAAAGTCCGCGTTTTCAAGGCCCGGTATCAGGCCGAACACCCGCTTTTGCTCCCCAAATTTTAAATTTGTTTGAAAGCCGACGAGATTGTACAGTGTTCCCGCGCTGTCCTCTCTGCGCAGCTGAACGACCGCCCAAGGGCGGTGCCCGGTACGGGGGTCGCGAAGGCCGACCGGCTTAAGCGGACCGAAACGCAGGGTATCCGCGCCGCGCTGCGCCATAACCTCCACCGGCATACAGCCCTCGTACACCTTTGGATCGGCAGCATCAAACTCGTGAACCGGTGCGCGCTCCGCGTGAAGCAGCGCGTCGTGAAAGGTTTCGTATTCCTCCCGGTTCATCGGGCAGTTCAGGTAGGCGCTGTCGCCGCCCTTGTCATAACGGGAGGCAGCGAATATTTTGTCCATATTCAGGCTTTCCGCTGTCACAATCGGTGCGGCGGCATCAAAAAACCGAAGAGAACCGCCGCAAAGGGATTCAATGCGGGAAGCGAGGGTATCGGCGGTCAGCGGCCCGGTTGCAATAACCGTAATGCCGTCTGCCGGCAGTTCCACTACTTCCTCGTGATGGATATAAATATTCTGATGATTCTTTATTTTTTGCGTAACAGCTTCGGAAAAGGCATTTCGGTCAACGGCAAGCGCACCGCCCGCCGGAACACGGCAGGACGCTGCGCACTGCGTCAGCAGGGAGCCGAGCTGCCGCATTTCCTCTTTCAGCAGGCCGGCGGCGCTGTCAGTTCGTTCCGCTTTGAGTGAGTTTGAGCAAATCAGCTCCGCAAAGTTTTCGCTGTGATGCGCGGGCGAAAAGCGGAGGGGTTTCATCTCGTACAAATCGACTTCCGCTCCGGCCTGCGCGATCTGCCATGCGGCTTCACAGCCGGCGAGCCCGGCACCGATTACTTTGATGCTCATTCGTCCTCCATAACCTTTTCATAACCGCAGTCCTCGGTTACGCAGTAGTATTTCGGATGCTTGCCCTTCTTTTTCAGAAGCGTTTTTCCGCAGCGCGGGCATTTTTCCGTAGTCGGTTCGTCCCACGACATGAAGTTGCAGTTCGGGTAATTGGAGCAGCCGTAGAAAACGCGCCCCTTTTTGGACTTCTTGACAATCACCTTGCCGCCGCATTTCGGGCATTCCGCGCCGGTTTCCTGCACAAGCTTTTTGATGTTCTTGCACTCCGGGTACCCCGGGCAGGCAATGAATTTGCCGTAGCGTCCGGTCTTAATGACCATTTTGCGCCCGCATTTTTCGCAGATAATATCGGTTTCGTCTTCCTTGAGCTGGATTTTCACACCCTGCATTTCCTCTTTGGCCTTTTTCAGCGTACTGTCAAAATCGCCGTAAAAGTCATGCAGCGTTTGAACCCACTCCACTTTACCGCTCTGCACTTCGTCCAGATCGTTTTCCACCTGAGCGGTAAATTTGACATTCACGATTTTTGGGAAGCGCTCCTTCATCAGCTTGGTGGTTACTTCCCCCAGCTCCGTCGGCTTCAGTGCTTTTCCCTCGCGCACAACGTATTCGCGGCCGGTAATGGTGGAAATGGTTGCGGCATAGGTGGACGGACGCCCGATTCCGTTTTCCTCCAAGGCCTTAATCAGGGAAGCTTCCGTAAAGCGCGGGGGCGGTTGCGTAAAGTGCTGATTTCCGGCAATTTCTTTCAGCTTCAGCATCATGCCGTTTTCCAGCGCAGGCAGCGAACCTTCGTCCTCCTTGTCCTCGTCTTTTCCCTCTTCATATAAAACGGTAAAACCGTCAAAGGTTACGGTATAACCGGAGGCTTTAAAAATATAATTTCCGGCCTGAATATCGGCCTGCGTCGTGCTTTGCAGACAATTTGACATCTGGCAGGCAATAAAGCGCTCCCAAATCAGCTTATAAAGCTTAAACTGGTCGGAGGTAAGATTCGCTTTCACCTTGTCGGGCGAAAGGCTGATTGTAGACGGACGAATCGCTTCGTGCCCGTCCTGCGCGCCCGCTCTGGTTTTAAAGTGGCGCGGGGTATCCGGCAGGTATTTTTTACCCCAGCGTTCTTCAATGTAAACACCGGCATCGTGAACCGCGTCTTCCGAAATACGGAGGGAATCGGTTCTCATGTAGGTAATCAGACCGACAGCGCCCATTCCCTCAATTTCCACGCCCTCATAAAGCTCCTGCGCGGCCTTCATGGTGCGGCGCGCCTGGAACCCAAGCCGGCGCGAAGCCTCCTGCTGTAAAGTGGACGTAATGAACGGCGGCGCGGGCGATTTTCTGCGTGTACCTTTTTTCAGCTTTACAATCTGGTATTCCGCGTCCTGCAGTTCCGCCAGAATTGAGTCCGCCTGCTCCTTATTTTCGATTTTCATTTTTCCGTTGGTATCGCCGTAGAATGCGGCGGGGAACGCCTTGCGGCCGCCTTTCGGAATCAGTTTGGCATCGATGGACCAGAACTCTTCCGGTACAAAAGCGCGGATTTCCTCTTCGCGGTCAACGATGATACGAACCGCAACGGACTGAACGCGCCCTGCGGAAAGGCCGCGGCGTATCTTTTGGGAAAGGAACGGGCTGAGCTTATAGCCCACCAGCCGGTCAAGGATACGGCGGGCCTGCTGCGCGTTCACAAGGTCAATATCGATGGCGCGGGGGTGCTCCATTCCTGTTGAAACCCCGGTTTTGGTAATTTCATTGAAAGTAACCCGATTATGATCCTCAGTATTCAATCCCAGAATATAGGCCAAATGCCACGAAATTGCTTCTCCCTCACGATCCGGGTCAGTCGCGAGGTAAACTGTATCGCTTTTTTCTGCTTTTTGCTTAAGTTCCTGAACGAGTTTTTCCTTTCCTTTTATAATTTCATATTTCGGTTGAAAGTCTTTTTTGACATCAACGCTTAAACGGGTTTCAGGCAAATCACGCACATGCCCCATGGAGGCAATGACATCGTAATCTGAACCCAAATATTTTTTAATGGTTTTGGCCTTTGCAGGTGATTCCACAATCACAAGCTTGGACATAGCAACACCTCATTCCAACATCTTAAAAAAGAATATTCTATATCATACCATATATCGCAGCATACAACACATCTATTCATGATTTTCGGATAAAAAATTAAAGATTGTTAAAACCCGCTGAAAAAAATCAGCAAGTTTTAACAATTTTTAATAAGGCAGACTGTAGCGTCTTCCCGAATAGGATTTGATTTTGTCGGCAAGCTCCAGTTCCGTAACCGCGGTCAAAAGACGGGAAACAGGAATCTGCACTGAATCGGACAGTTCCGTTATGGTGCACGGCAGCCGGGTAAGCACACCGTAAAGCGCTGCGGCGTCCTCTGAAAATAAAGATTTGTCCAGTTGCATAGCCGGGGGTTCAGAAAAAGACAGATCAGGTTTCTCCGTATGAATCACATTTTCGGAAGTATTCTGCGCAAAATCTATATTTTCGTCAAAATACTGCTGATATTCCTCCAGAATCTCATTTGCGTTGGAAACCGGCTTCGCGCCCATTTTAATCAGGTTGTTCACACCTTGCGAAACCGGGCTGTAAATTCCCGCGGGAACGGCGAAAACGTCTCTTCCCTGTTCCAACGCGTAGTCCGCCGTAATCAGGGAACCGCTTTTGCCCGCGGCCTCCACAACAAGCGTACCCAAACTGAGCCCGGATATGATGCGGTTGCGGATCGGGAAATTGGAGTTTCCCGCCTGCGTATGGGGCGGATACTCCGAAATGACCGCGCCGGAAAGAGCGACCGCGTCCCGCAAAGACGCGTTGACCATTAAGTAATTGTAATCGATACCGCAGCCCAGAACGCAAACAGTTCTGCCGCCCGCCTGCAGCGCGCCTTTGTGCGCGGCGGTATCAATCCCCAGCGCGCCGCCGCTGACAACAACAACGCCGCGTTTTGCAAGCTCAAATGCGAAGCTGCGCGCCGCCGCCGCGCCCGTGGCGGTCGCTTTGCGTGTTCCCACAATGGAAACGGCAGGAGCAGCCGAAAAATCCGGCAGCTTTCCTTTTACATACAGTGCGCACGGGGGATTATGAATACGGCGCAGCAATTCGGGATATTCCCCGCAGTCGGGGGTCAGCACACGTTGACCGATCTTTTCACTGTATTCCAGCAGCGCCTGTGCGTCAGAAAGGGAAAACGCAGTCAGCTTTTCGAGCTCACGCGGTGAAAAATAACCCTCAAGCCGCCACGCCGAAACGCCCGCTTCATAAAAATCGGCGAGCGTCGGGTAATTTTCGAAAATGCGGTTTTGCTTGGAGCTTCCGGCGCCCAGGGCATGCTGAAGCCAGACCCAGTACGCCCGACGGTCAATGTCCATTCTGTGTTCCTCCCGGCTGATTACGCATCATTTCCCACATTAATATGGCGGCGGAGGCGGAAGCGTTCAGCGATTCGGCGCGCCCGCGCATCGGAATGGTCACACGGCGGGAACACGCGGAAACCGCCTGTTCAGTCAATCCATTTCCTTCATTGCCTACAGCAATTATAACAGGCTTGTCAAATGACAGGTCTGTAATGGGCTGTGCGGAAGCGTCCGGTATGGCGGCAAGCGTTTCAAAGCCCAGCTTTTCGCACAGTACAACGGCATCCGGCATACTTTCCGCAAAATAAAACGGAAGGCGAAACACGGCGCCCATGCTTGCCCGAAGCACCTTCGGTGAAAACACATCGCAACAGCTGCCCGCCAAAAGCACGCCGCCCACACCCAGCGCTTCCGCCGTGCGGAGCACAGCGCCAAGGTTTGCCGGATCCTGAATATTTTCCAGCGCCAGATAATGCCGGTCGGCCTTGATGGCCGCAAGGCTCACTTCGCGCCGAGGCATTTCGCAGACGCAGAAAACGCCCTGCGTGGTTTTCGTTCCCGACAAAAGCTCTGCGACATGGGGATCCACTTCATAAATCTGGCGCGCCCCGCGCTGAATCACTTCCAGATAGGAGCCGTACCTTTCAGCGGCCTGTACCGTATAAAACAGCACTGAAACCGTCAAGCCGCTCTGTGCCGCATCGCCGCACAGGCGCGCGCCCTCCGCAAAAAAAGCACCCTGCTCCCGGCGATACTCGGCGGAGGAAGAAAGGCGGGCGGCATTTCGCACGATTTCATTTTTTCGGCTGGTAATGCGTTCCGGCATCCGGTATCCCCCCATATAAAATTTGCGCCCGGTTCTGTTCCGGGCGCAATAACAGCTTTTTACAGCGCTGCTTTTGCCTTTTCAATCAGGCTCTTGAATGCAGCCTCATCGGTAACGGCAATGTCTGCGAGAACCTTACGGTTTAATACAATACCGGCTTTTTTCAGACCGTTCATAAATACGGAATAGCTGATATCGTTTGCGCGGCAGGCAGCGGAGATGCGAGTGATCCACAGGCGGCGGAAATCTCTTTTTCTTGCCTTACGGCCAATATAAGCATAGTTGCCGGATTTCATAACAGCCTGTTTGGCCATTTTAAAATGTCTGCTCTTAGAACCCCAGTAGCCCTTCGCAAGTTTCAGGGTCTTTTTTCTTCTTTTACGGGTTGCCAATGCACCTTTTACACGTGCCATTCTATTACCTCCAATAAATGGTTATATGAAATGTTCAATTAATTCTTATTTATTTATAAGGAATTAACTTCTTAAGCTTGGCCACATTTGTCACATCAGCAACCGTAGTCTTTCTGAGGCCTCTCTTGCGCTTTGTGGTCTTTTTATTCAAAATGTGCGATTTGTTGGCATGGGCACGGATGACCTTTCCGCTCTTAGAAAGTTTGAAGCGCTTTTTCGCGCCGGAATGGGTCTTGATTTTAGGCATGGTATTGTCCTCCTTTAAATGATTACTTAGCGGGTTTTGAAGCAAGGAACATTAACATACTGCGTCCCTCAAGTTTAGCTGCCTTTTCCACGTTTGCAATGTCAGCAAGCGCTTCGGCAAAGCTTTTCATAATGGCATGACCCTGCTCAGGATGTCCCATCTCGCGTCCGCGGAAACGGATGGATACCTTCACCTTGTCGCCCTCTTTTAAAAATCGGGTTGCATGATTGACCTTTGTTTCAAAGTCATGGGTGTCAATGTTTAAAGACAAACGAATTTCCTTGAGTTCAACAATATGCTGATTCTTTTTGGCTTCCTTGTCACGTTTCGCCTGTTCAAAGCGGAACTTGCCGTAATCGATAATCTTGCAAACCGGCGGCTTGGCCTGCGGCGAAATTTTAACAAGATCCAAATTTTGCGCATATGCCTGTTCCAAAGCAGCGGCAGCCGACATAATTCCGAGCTGGGAACCATCCGAACCGATGACGCGTACTTCTTTGTCGCGGATTTCTTCGTTAATCTGCAGTTCCTTGTTGCTGATAGTTAAGCACCTCCAAAACACGTTAACTGAAACAAAATAAAAAAGCGGGCAGAATTCCGCCCGCTTACAATACATGAATAATCCCACTTGCGTGAAAATCATCTGAAGTATTGACCCCTGACGGACGAAACCTCAAAGGTGTGAACACATTGTGCTCCGCTTTGTTTTACTCATTGATTTTATCAGCATTCCTGCCGTTTGTCAAGGCTGAATTGCTGATTTCTAAATTTAAATAAAAAGAATAAAGCAGGCATTCTTTTACTGGCAGCCCGGTGCACTGTTCCAGCGCGAGCCGGTAAAGCGCCAGCTGTGCACTGTAGCGCGCCCAGAGCTCGGCCTGGTCCTTCGTGCGGTCCGTTTTATAATCCACAATAACAAGCCGCCCGTCCTCCTCAAACGCACAGTCAACCGCCCCCTGCAGCACAACAGGCTGGCGCGCCATCTCGCCCGTCAGCTCCGGCTTCAGCGTACCCGCGGGAATTTCAACCGTAAAACGGTATTCACGCATGACACGGGCGGATACTAAGATTCGCTTTGCAATCGGGCTTGTGAAAAACGCACGCACCTTATCCAGCTCGACCGCTTCGCCCTGTTCCTGTGTGATAAACCGCTGTTCCACCAGGCGATCCCTCTCGGCCTCGGTGTCTTCCCCGGCTTTCCTGTAATCGGCAAACTCCATAAACGCGTGCAGCGCAGTGCCGCGCTCCGCCGGCGTCAGTCCCTTCTCACTCAGGAAAGCGGGGCGCGACGTTACGGCATACTGTTCGGAAAATTCCCGCGCGGCAAGGTCGGAAGCCGCAACCTTTGACTGCACGCCCTGCAAAGCCGCATACGGATATTGCGCGTCCATTTTTCGTTCGATTTCCTGTTTCAATGCTTCGTCCGACTGCGCGGGAGCCGCCGCTTTCCGCTCCTGCTCCTGTATTTCTTCCCGCACCGGGTAAATCAGATTGATACTCCACGGCTCGCCCGCCGGTACGGTAACGCCGGGCAGGGCTCCCGCCAAATCACGCAGCGCGCCGCCGCTCGGGTGGCGCAGCGCGCACAGCAGCAGCCAGTCGGAAATGCTGGAAGCGCCGCGCACCACATAAGGCTGAACGCGGAGTTCTTCCGTAAGGCGCGGAGCAAGCTTTCCGAGCGTTTTCGCGGCATCGTTTACAGTGGTAACCATAATCAACTTTTCCCTCGCGCGCGTCATCGCCACATACAGCACGCGCAGTTCCTCACTCATTTCACCGCGCTCCAGCTCCAGCGCGACTGCTTCGCGCGGCATGGTGTTGTAGCGGCTGAGCGAAGCGGCATCTTTCAGCTTTACGCCGAGACCCAATTCGGGGTGGAGCAGTACGTCCGCTCTTTCTTTGTTAAAACGGCGGGAACAGCCCGCAATAATACACACAGGGAATTCCAGCCCCTTGGAACGGTGAATACTCATAATACGCACGACATTCGCCGACTCACTGATCGTCGACGCCGCCGCAAGATCGGAATCGCTTTTTTGCAGCCGGTCAATAAAACGGATAAAACCGGAAAGGCCGCCGTTGCCGGACACTTCGTATTTCTTCGCGTATTCGAGCAGCAGGCGCAGGTTTGCAAGGCGCAGTTCGCCGTTCGTCATGGCCTGCGCAATATTGAAGAATCCGGTTTTTTCATAAACAAGCTGAATCAGCCTGTCCGACGGCATGGTGGCGGAAAGCGTACGGAAATTTTCCATCCGGCTTAAAAAATCGGCCGCACGGTTGTTTCCGCTTTTTGCGGCGGAGGTCAGCGCAAGATACAGTGAACCGTTGCGGCTCGGGGAGCGGATTTCCGCCATATCGTCGGGCGTAAAGCCGTAAATCGGGCTCATCAGCACCGAAAGCAGCGGAATATCCTGCATGGGATTGTCGACGACTCGCAGCAGAGAAATGGCGATGCCCACTTCATAGGCGGCAAAAAAGCCGCCCGCCGTATCCGCCCATGCGGGAATGCCCAGTGCGGTCAGCTCGCGCACATAATCATGCGCGTACTGGTTCGCGCTGCGCAGCAAAATACAGATATCGCGGTAAATAAGCGGACGCTCGCTCCCGCTTTCCGTGACTGTCGTTCCGCTGGCAAGCATTTGGTAAATCCGCTCCGCAATATGGCGGCTTTCCGCTTCAATCATCGTGTCTTCCGTTTCCGAAACGGAGAGGTCAATGATGTCCAGCTGGGCGGCGGGGTCTTCGCACGGCGGGTAGGAAGCGCCGGGAACCAGTTCCTCCGCTTTGGTATAATCCAGTTCGCCGGTCTGCCTGCTCATGAGCTGACGGAACACGAAATTCACCGCGTCTGTCACCCCGGAGCGGCTGCGGAAATTCTGATCGAGAACCACACTGGCAGGATATTCGTTTCGCTCCCTGCTATACTCCGGGTAGGAAGCGCGGCGGCGCAGAAAAATCTGCGGCATTGCCTGACGGAAGCGGTAAATGCTCTGCTTCACGTCGCCGACCATAAACAGATTTTCTTCCCCGCGGGACACCGCCCGGAAAATCATGTCCTGCGCTTCATTTGTATCCTGATATTCGTCCACCATAACCTCATCGAAGCGGGTGGAAAGCTCCTGCGCTTCCGGCGTGCGTTCGAATCCGTGGTCGGTATCCTTGACAAGGAGTTTCAGCGTCCAATGCTCCAAGTCGCCGAAGTCCGCAGCGCGGCGTTCGGCTTTCATTTCATCCAGCCGGTCGCCGAAGCGGATCGTGACTTCAAACAGCTTTTGCACAAGCGGCGCAAGGCGGGCAATATCCTCCCCGCACTGCGCTTCGTCCGCACTGAACAGCTCCGCCAGCTTTTTCAGCGTCGCCTGCACTTCCTTGCGGGAAGCGGAAATTTTGTTTTTCAGCGGGTCGGCGTCGTACCCGCGCAGGGGTTTCAGCCGCATAAAACTGAAATTTCCCGTTTGAAAGGCAATCCGATCCCACTCATTGGAATCCACCGCCGCTTTCAGGCTTTGCAGGCCCGCCAGGTCGGAATTAAACCCGTCGGAATACGCTTTGGTAATCGTTTCGTTCTCCTGCATCAGCGTGAGGGAATTTGCGGTCAGCGACACGCAGTAATCCACCGCGTCGGCGGCAAAGCGCAGAATGGCCTGCCCCCAGACGGTCGCCGAAGCACTTTCGCAGGACGTATACATCGCGGCCTTTTCCGCCAGCCACCGCTTCGGGAACGGGTGGGAACGGACAAAATCGTAAAGACGGCTGATGGTCTGAATCATGCGTTCGTCGTCGCGCCCGGAGGAGAACGCCTCCACAAGGTTACGGAACACCGGGTCATCCTGCGCGTAGAATTCCTCCAGCACAGCGCTGATTGCGTCCGCACGGAGCAGTCCCATTTCACTGTCGTCCAGAATGCGGAAATCGGGGGAAATATCCAGTTTATAAAAATTTTCGCGTACAATTTCGCTGCAAAAGCTGTGGATCGTGCTGATATGCGCGCGGGTCAGCAGAATTTGCTGCCGCTGAAGCCGCACGTTAAAAGGGTCGGATTCCAGCAGCCGGGAAATTTCAGCAGCAATTCGGCTGCTCATTTCCGCGGCCGCCGCCTTGGTAAACGTAACTACAAGCAGACGGTCGGCGTCGGTCGGATTTTGCGGGTCGGTGATGCGCTCAATCACGCGCTGTACCAGAACGGCTGTTTTGCCGGAACCGGCCGCGGCGGAAACAAGAAGCGTACCATCGCGCGCGGAAATCGCGTCCTGCTGGCTTTTCGTCCATTTTCGTTCACGCATGCGCTTCCCCTCCGTTCTGTAAAGTCAGTTCCTGAATGGCGGCGTCCCTGTCCCATCTTTGCATGTCTCGGGTCGGGTCGTCCTGCTCATGCCCGCATACGGCGGCATAGGGGCACCACGCGCAGGCGTCGTAATCGCCCGCAAGCGGCACTGCCGCGACCTGACCGCCATGCAGCTCCCGTACCATGGAGCCGACCAGTGACTTAATATGTTTCATGACCCCGTTCAGCTCCTGCTCAGAAACCACATGGTCACGCTTGGCGGGCGCGCCGTCCTTGAGCGCCACCGGAATATATTTGCCGTTTGCGCCGCGCTCCATCGCGGAAATGACTTCCGCGTCGTCAAGGACAAGGCCGTCCATGCGCAGCTTCTTCGCGGCCTCCTCTTCCAGTTTATCGGCTGAAACGCCGCGGGAAGCGGAAATCACGGGGCGGTTTGCGGGCATATAGAGTACCCCCGCCGGTGCAACCGTTCCATAGCGTTCACCGCCATTCTCACAAATCGCGGCAAGATAAATCAGCATCTGCATATTCATGCCATAGATCACATCGGAAAGCTTGAATTCCTTATGCCCTGTTTTATAATCGATGATGCGGATATAGCTCACGCCGTCGCGCGTCAGCAGGTCAACACGGTCGATTTTTCCGTCAATCTCGACGGAACCGCCGTCCGGCAGAGGAATCAGGAGCGGGGGAATTCCGCCGCCGCCGATTGCCAGTTCAAAATCTGCCGGGTTGAATTCGCTTTGCGCCAGCTCCTGCGCAATATGGAGCGCGATAACCTGCGCGGAGTCGGCCAAACGGGAAAACAGGTAGGCAAAGCGCGGCGTTTTATTCGCCATGCCGCCCAGCTTCGTTTCCACATAGATGTTCAGCAGCCGAAGAATCTCTTTGCGCAGTTCTTCCTCCATCATAGCGAGGATTCCCGCACTTCCGGTGTCGCGGAACAGCTTTTCCAAAAGGTAATGCATCAGGCTGCCGTATTCTAGCGCGTCCATTTCCGCCGCGCGCCGCTCCTGCACATTCAGGCCGTAACGGCAGAAATATTGAAAGCGGCAAAGAAAAAACTTTTCGATCTGGGTAGCGGAAACATGCATATTCATATCAAACAGGTCGCGCGCACGCGCGGCATCCGCAAAGACGGCGGGATGCTTTTCTGCCGCGCGGTCAATCGCCTGCAGACGGTACTCCTCTCCGCGCTGCGCAAATAGGCTTTTGAGCGTTGCGGAAATCGACGTATTATGGTTCCACTGCTGCGCCATCAGTTCAAAAGCAGGCTCTTTCGCGTTGGCAAAATAAGTCTGCGGCAGCGTCAGCTCGCTTTGGATCGGAACGCGCGGCAGAATCGCGCAAACCTCCGCCGGAATGGAGGATGGTGCGCTGGCCTCCCCCTGTGCACCGGCAGCGGGGTAGGAAATATATAATTTCTGCGAGGCGGCGCTCATAGCGGAATAGGCAAGAAAACGCTCCTGTACCGCAACCCCCTCCATGGTATCGTTCAGCGGAAGCCCCAGCTGAATCAGCTCGCGCCGTTCGCTGTCGCTGAACACGGCTCCGCCGCCCGGCGCAAGCGGAAATTCCCCCTGAACCGCGCCCATGAGAAACACTACCTTCGGCGCGTTCACATGCACGCGGTCCGCGGTGCCGACCGGCACTTCGTCCAGCCCCTGCGGAATACTTGCCATATTGTTGGCGAGTATGACAAGGCGGAGCAGCTCCGCGTAGCGGGAAACCGAAAGGCTTCTTCCGCGCAGTACAAGCGCCGTCTGGTCAAGGATTTCCATCAATAAATCCCACAGCCGCAGCTGACGCTCCGCAAGTGCCGGTTCTTCGCAGGCGGAAAGGCGCTGCACAAGCTCTTTCAGATGCTTCGGCGCGCCGATCTCCTGCAGTAAAGCGTAGACGGCGGCTGCCATGACCTCACCGTCCGTGTCTTTCAGCTTTGCGGCAAAGCGGGTCAGCGGCGAAATAGCAGCGGCGCGGCTTTCGTTAATTTCCTTCAGCCTACGTGTATCGGTTTCCGTCATGGTTTCCGCAAAACCGCGCGGGTGTTCCGTCCACTCCTGCTTCCACTTTTTCCCGGAGATATTCCAGACAAACGCGTAGTTCTCAAGCTGCGCGATCTGCTCCGTATTCAACCCGGCAAGGCCGGTTTTCAGGTAAGAGAAAACAGCATCGGAAGAAAACCCGGTCAATACAATCTGAAACGCGGCAAGCACAAGCCGAATCAGCGGCTCCGCGTCAATCGGGCGGGGATTATCCATAAAATACGGAATCTGCCAGCGCTCCAGAGCGGGGTCGAGCACACCGCGGTAACGGTCGGTGGAACGGGCAATAATCGCAAAATCGCGGTAGCGATAATCCTGTTCCAAAACCAGATTGCGAATGGTCGCCGCGACAAAGGCGGATTCATCGTAAGCATTTTTCGCCTCATATATTGTCACTCCGTCGGCGGAATAGGCAGACGGGCTGCGCCCGAAACGGTATGCGCCCGCTTCCACGGCAGCAAGCGCCGGGGCTTCGTACCGCCGTCCGCTTTCCAGTATTTCCGGCGCGGCGACACGAACGCCACTCTGCTTTGCCATGCGGATCAGCTGTTTCCCCGTGCGGCGCACCAGCGAGAACAACCCCATACCTTGCTCGGGGTCGTCAAGCTTGTCCGCACAGAGCGCAGTGTACAAGTCCTCCGACTGGTTCAGAATAATCTGTATAATCTGATATTCCTGCACCGTAAAGCTTTGAAAGGCATCAAGGAATACCGTGTATCCGTCGAAATAGTCGTGTTCCCTTAAAACCGCCGCCAGCCGTGTAAGGTCGTCAAGCGGATCAATATAGCTTTGCGCGACCAGCGCGTCGTAAGCGGAGAGAATCAGGGACAGCTCTTCCGTTTTTTGCCGCAGCGTACCCTGCGGAACGGACCGCGCGGCCTGCGAAAGCTCCGGCGGCGTTACACCGCACATTTTCAGTTCTGATGAGGCGGAGAGCATCAGCGCGATCAACTCCGTGTTTTCCGCGCTTTTGCGAAAAAAAGTGAGCTGATCCTTCACCTGTTCCAGCGCAAGGCTCATAAAAATACTGCGCCCGCCGTCGTCAAGCCGACGCCCGGCCGCTCCGCCGTAACAGCGGAACACCGCGTCCGCAAGGCGGGTAAAGCTGGTTACCTCCACGCGCTGCACATCTTTCGCACCCAAAAGATGCAGCATGGCGCGCTCGTTGTCAAAAGAGGATTGCTCCGGCACGATCAGCATCAGCTTTTTTTCGGAGCTCCGCGCCATTTCCTTCAGCATAGCGCGTACCGTTTCTGTTTTTCCGCCGCCCGCGCGGCCCAAAATAAAACGCAGCATCGTGTGCCTCCTACCATCGGTCATTATGAACCGATTATAACACAGATGCCGCGTTTTAAAAAGAAGATGCCATGCTCTGGGACATAGATGGGACACTCTATTTCGTATCTATATATTGTAGAAAGTAAAATTCAGCGATTTTCCAGATATGCCTTGAATTTTTCGTACAGTTCCACCGAAAGGAATTTCACTTCAAAACCGCCTTTTCCTTCAACAATCTGGAGTTGATTTGAATTCAGCACATCACTGAGCTCCTGCGGTGCTTCCGCGGCGGGCAGGCACATGGGCGGGAAAATCACGCACCACCAGTTGTGTCCCTCTGCCTTGCCAATGGTCACGCGAAGCGCGTCATAATCACCCGCGGGCAGCGTTATGGAATCATACTTGCGCGTGGTAAAATACATGTTGGTCAGTTCCACCTGAACGGGGTAATCATAGCCCTGCTTTCGAATTTCATCTTCCGCGGCGGCCTTCAGCTTCGGAAGCTCCGTTCTTACCTTATCCTCCGCCTGCTGTTTATCGGCAACACGGTCAAACAACCCCGCGCTTTCCAAAAGAATGCGGTCACGCACCTTCAGTTTTAATGCCTGATCCTGTGCGGAATCCGAATTGGCGAGCACATGCAACCGGAGCACCCGAGTGGAAATATCCTCACAAGCGGCGGTCAGCCCGGTAAAGGAAAGCAAAATCGTTAAAATAAGCGCGAGACAAATCGATTTTTCAATCATTTTCATAAGTAATACTCCCTGTTATTTATGTTCCGAAAGGAGTATTGACACGTTCCGCGCGCTTATGCATTAATTTACATTATTTTCCATTTAATATGTTTGTTTTCCCGTTGTCATATTTGTAGCAGGTACCGTAAGTCTTCATCGCATCATCGGTAATCTCGATGAATGCGTTATCACAAATTCCGTAAATTGCGGTAAGCCTTGAGGCCTCATAAATATCTTCCATGTGTTCTTTACTTGCAGAATCCAAATGCGGCTCAATATTGATGTCTACAAGCCCGATTCCTTCATAAATGGACAGCTCCGGGATATTATCATCAATATCTTTTGCCAATACCACCCGTTTCGCCATATTGATTGACCCCGCGCTCATCCCAACGGTAATTCCCTCTCTACTCTGCAGGACAGAAATGAGATTATATTTCTTCAAATACGCAATCTGTTTCAGGGTGTCCCCTCCCGCAATCCATACAATATCCGCTTGCCGAATGTATTGTGCGGCCTCTTCTTCTGTAATTCTGTCGTCAATAACATGCACTTCGCTGAAGACAATGCCGTTATTTCTAAACATGTTGATAAATGCATTTGAATATCCGTCCGTTTTTGAATACCCGGCAAAATCAGAGGCAATCCATACAAACGAACCGGAATTATGGTAATATTCCCTAATACACCGAATAAAATCATCCGTAAATCCGTTGGGAAATGCGCTCGTCAAAAACGATACCTTCATCTTTTTAGCTCCTTTTTTGCATTCCGATTTTTCAGCAAAAGTATAAATGAAAAAGTTTCTGTCTATTTCATTTTTCTCAATTTAGAGATATAATAAATCCGGTTTCATGATAAGTCCAATCACGCCTTTTGCAAATTCTTAACCGTTATATAAATGATAGGAGAAACTGTAATGGAAAAAAATAATGCACTGCTGGACTACTACAAAAACGAGTTGAAGTGGAATCCGCCTTTCGCACAGCTGCTTTCAGAGTACGCCCCAAAAGGGTTGGAAGGATACCTGACCATGCGGGAAAGTGTTCAGAATGGAGTGCTGCCTGCAAAAACAAGAGAATTGATTTTTACGATTCTTGACAGCATGGACAACGAAACAAGTGGGGCCAAGGCACACGCCGTCGCCGCAATAGAAGCCGGACTGACGATGGAGGAGCTGACCGAAGCGTTCGTAATCGTAACCATTGTAAAGGGAATCAACGTGCTCTGTCTGTCCGGCGCGGAGGCATTAAAAGCAGCAGAGGAAAAATACAAGGAAATTACACTGGGGCAAAATGTATAAATGAAAAAGGGCCCTCGCCCTAAGAAGGTGCTGCAAAATGAATGGAAATTCATTTTGCAGCACCTTCTTCTTTATGGTAAAAACTCAAATCCGGAAGTCACAGGCTCGCACAGGAAGGTATCCTCATATTTCAGGGATAGTTGGCCTTTGCATTGTGCGGCTGCGGCCTGTTCTTCAAAAATTCCATAGACAGCGGAACCGCTGCCCGTCATACAGGCGCCCAACGCACCGAATGCAAGCATTTTTTGCTTGATTTCGGTCACTTCGTCCAGCTCTGTGACCTGCTCAAAATCGTTGCCGAGGGCAACTGCAATTGCCGAAATTTCCGCTGTACGCACTGCCAGAAGCATAGGTTCGGTAAAATTGCCCGAAACACCGAGCGAATCCGCTTTTGCAAAGGCTTTTCCGGTATTGACTCCAACGGGCGGTTTACAGATCACCAAAATACAGTGCGGCAGCGGCGCAAGCGCCGTCAGTTTTTCTCCGATTCCCTCCGCCAAAGCGGTTCCGCCGAAAAGGCAGAATGGAACGTCAGCCCCCACCTGTACGCCGATTCCGCAAAGTGTTTCCAAAGAGTAATCCGTGTACTCCATTTTATTCAGCGCGTGCAACACGGCCGCGGCATCCACGCTTCCGCCGCCTAATCCAGCCTGTGAAGGAATTCTCTTTTCAATCGTAATGTCGACTGCGGGCACTCGTCCGCAGAACGCATAAAATAAAGATACTGCCTTATAAACCGTATTGCTCCGGTCACAGGGAACGTCCGCGCGCGCGCAATGAAGGCGAATCCCCGGCTCCCCCTTTTCGATGATCAGACTGTCATGCAGGGACACGGACTGCATGACCATGCGCAGAAGGTGGTACCCGTCCTCCCGCCGCCCGGCAAAGTCGAGCGTCAAATTAATTTTTGCGTAAGCGTTTACCCGCATAGTCTGCTCCATATAGTATTATAATGTATCGATGAAATGCCCGATGCGGGAGAGCGCTTCGGTAATATGTTTGATGGAATAAGAGTAGGACACTCTTACATATCCTTCCCCGCAGCCGCCGAACGCGTTTCCGGGCACTACTGCGACACGCTCGGAGTAAAGCAGTTTTTCGCAGAACTCCTCTGAGGAAAGACCCGTACTTGTAATGTTAGGGAACACATAGAACGCGCCTTCCGGTTCAAAGCAGGTCAGCCCCATCTGATTAAAGCCGTCCACAATCAGGCGGCGACGCATATCATACTGTTCCCGCATTTCATCGATGTCTCCGTCGCCGTTTTTCATGGCTTCAACCGCGGCGTACTGCGCCATTGTCGGGGCGCTCATAATGCCATACTGGTGCAGCTTCGTCATCTGCCCGATAATTTCCTTCGGGCCGACAGCGTAGCCCAGGCGCCAGCCCGTCATGGCAAACGCTTTGGAAAATCCGTTTACGACGATTGTACGTTCTTTCATGCCGTCAATCGCGGCAAAAGAAACATGGCGCGTATCGCCGTAGGTCAGCTCACTGTATATTTCATCGGAAAGAACCAATAGATTGTGCTCGGCAACCACTTCCGCAATTTCCTTTAAATGTTCGCGGCGCATTACGGCACCGGTCGGATTGTTCGGGAACGGCAGAATCAGGAGTTTGGTTTTCGGTGTGATTTTTTCCCGCAATGCCTTTGCGGTCAGACGGAACTGGTCTTCCTGTTTTGTTTCAATTAAAACAGGCACCCCCCGCGCCATTTCGGTCAGCGGTTCATAGCAGACAAAACTGGGCTGGGGAATCAACACTTCCTCTCCGGGTTTTACCAGAGTGCGGATACACAGGTCAATGGCTTCGCTGCCACCGACCGTAACCACCACATCGGTTTTCGGTTCGTATTCAATATGGTAGCGGCGCTTCAGCCAGCGGCAGATTTCCTCCCTCAACTCTATAAAACCGCGGTTGGGAGAATACCATGTCTTCCCGTCCTCCAGTGTACGGATTCCTTCTTGGCGGACATGCCACGGCGTGGTAAAATCCGGCTCGCCGATGGAAAGGGAAATGACATTGTCCATTTCATTGGCAATGTCGAAGAAGCGGCGAATACCCGAAGGCTTTATTTTCAGCACCTCGTCATTGAGTATGCTTTGATAATCAATCACAGAGCACACTCCTTCTTTCGTCCCGTTCCTCCTCCTGATCAAGGATGATACCGCCATCTTTATAGCGGGTCAGAATAAAGTGTGTCGCCGTGGACAGAACAGAATCCAGCGTGGACAGGCGGCGCATGACGAACATCGCGATTTCCTGCATGCTGCGGCCGTGTACCTTCACGGCAAGATCGTATCCGCCGGACATTAAGTATACGCTTTCCACCTCGTCAAACTGCATAATACGGTTTGCAATTTCATCGAAGCCGCGGTCACGTTTCGGCGATACACGCAGTTCAATCAGCGCACTTGCCTTATTTTCATCTACTTTTTCCCAATTAATCAGCGCCTTGTACCCGCGGATTACGCCCGCTTTTTCGTAAGCGGCGATTTCCTCTTCGACTTCCTTTTCCGATATATTGAGCATCGCGGCGAGCTGCGCCGTGGAAAGGCGCGCATTTTCATCCAGCAGATTTAATAAACGATCCATACAATACAATCCTCCTGAAAGCTAGTCTTTTATTTTTATGGAAGGGCTGAACGGCAGCCCTATTCAATCGGCAGAAAAACGGGTTTGTGCTGTACATAAATGGCAAAATGGTTGAAGCCGACCTTATGCAACAGGCTTAAGCCCTGCTCCACCCCGCCGCCAACGTCCGCCCAGCGGTGGGCGTCGGAGCCGACAGTCACCAATTTCCCCCCAAGTTCACGGTAGCGCGCGAGGATTCCCTCGTACGGCATTGTTTTCCCAAGCTTCTGGCGAAGCCCGGACGTGTTTAGCTCCAGCGCTTTATTCTTCTTAACTAATAGCTTGAGCACTTTATCAATCTGATCCTGAAACAATTCCTCAGGAATCGTCAGACCGTGTTCGCCAACAATGTACCGCCACGGATACGTCAGGTGGGACAGGGAATCGAAGCGGCCCCATTCGATTGTTTCAAGGATTTCATCAAAATAGCGGTGCAGTAAATCCGCGATCTCGTACTTTGTATAATCCAGATCATAAAAGTCATTTAAATTTCTTACGTTGTGAACCGACGCAAGCGCAAAATCAAAGTCACAGGTATTGAAAACATCGTCGGCAGCCGCTTTATTCTGCATTGGCTGCCCGATTTCAACGCCTGCATAAACATGAAGCCGTTCACGAAAAACAGCGGAGGCCTTGCGCGCCTCAAAGAAAGACTGACGGATGCTTCGGTCGTACGCTTCCGAATAATATGCATTGCATTCACAATGATCGGTCATGGTCAGCGCGTAAAGGCCAAGCTGCGCCGCGCTTTCACACATCATCATCGTGGGGTCGGCACCGTCACGGGAGCAGTCGGAGTGCACATGGCTGTCAGAGATATAGCGGTATTTCATTTTTATCCTCCTGCTTCTACAATTTTCAATTTCTCCGGTCCTGTTATAGATTCATGATTTTACAGCCAGGGCCTAATCATTTGGTAAATACACTTATACTAATCATATAGTATCATAAATTAAAGTGTATTGAAACGTCATTAATAAATATTTCGCAGAAAAAAAGCAAAAAGATTTTAAACACAATGCCAATGGAGAAAAGCCGCCGCCTTACCGCGGTATTGACAAGCATTCGTTTCTCGTCCATAATGAAATTCATAGAATAAAATATACATTTTGGAGGTAATTTTATGCGTGCTGTCATTACTGTAATCGGCAAGGATATGGTTGGAATACTGGCGAGGGTTTCCACAATATGCGCGGAAAACGGAGTGAACGTGGTGGAAGTGACGCAGTCCATTCTGCAGGATTTATTTGCGATGATTATGATGGTCGACATATCAAAATCTTCCGTTCCGCTGAGCGAGCTTTCCGATAAACTGTCCGCCATGGGCAAGGAAATGAATTTGACCGTTCATGTGATGCACGAAGATATTTTTAACTCTATGCATCGCATTTAAGCCGACAGCGCCCGATTTGCCTAAGCGGTACATATAGTCAGTTCATTTGGAAACAAAACCAATCTCCATTTTCAAAGTTAACTGACTATAAAATAATCTTTGAACCGCCTCATTTCTTTTTGTTTTGTACGGGCGAACCGGTGGGTATATTATCCAAAGAAAGGTTTGATAATAAAGTATGGTTAATTCTCATGATATATTGGAAACCATCAATATGATCGACAATGAAAATCTAGACGTGCGCACCATCACAATGGGCATTTCTCTGCTGGACTGCATTGATCCTGATATTGACCGCGCCTGTGATAAGATTTATGACAAAATATGCCGTTACGCGGGAAAGCTTGTTCAGACCGGAGAAGATATCAGCAAAGAATACGGCATTCCGATCATTCACAAAAGAATTTCCGTCACGCCCATCTCTATGATTGCCGCGGCCTGTCCCGGAGAAAATCCTGTTCGCTTTGCCAAAACGCTGGACCGGGCGGCAAGAGCAATCGGGGTGAACTTCATCGGCGGATATTCCGCTTTGGTTCATAAAGGTTTTGCACCTGGTGACTGCGCGCTGATTGACAGCATCCCCGAAGCGCTGAGTGAAACGGAATTCGTTTGCTCCTCCGTAAACATCGGCACCACCAAATCGGGCATCAATATGGACGCTGTCGCAAAAATGGGTCATATTGTAAAAGAAGCCGCTGAAAGAACCGCCGACCGGGATTGCATCGCAGCTGCAAAGCTTGTTGTTTTCTGCAACGCACCGGAGGACAACCCGTTCATGGCGGGAGCGTTTCACGGAGCAGGCGAACCTGACTGCGTGATCAACGTAGGTGTTTCGGGGCCCGGTGTGGTTCGCGCGGCACTGGCCAAAGCCGGTGACTGCGATTTAACCGGTGTCGCGGACATTGTAAAGAAAACCGCGTTTAAAATTACCAGAATGGGGCAGCTGGTCGCCAAAGAAGCTTCCCGCAGACTGAACGTCCCGTTCGGCATCGTGGACCTTTCCCTTGCCCCCACCCCGGCCATCGGCGATTCCGTGGCACATATTCTTGAAGAGATGGGGCTTGAAACCTGTGGTGCGCATGGTACAACCGCCGCGCTCGCACTTCTGAACGACGCAGTCAAAAAGGGCGGCGTCATGGCATCCTCCCACGTTGGCGGACTCTCCGGCGCATTTATTCCCGTTACGGAAGACGCAGGCATGATTGCGGCGGCGGAAAGCGGCGTACTGACGATCACCAAGCTGGAAGCAATGACGGCGGTATGCTCCGTTGGACTTGATATGATCGTCATTCCTGGCGACACCCCGGAAGAAGTTATTTCCGCAATCATTGCGGACGAAGCCGCGATCGGTATGGTGAATTCCAAAACGACCGCTGTACGTTTGATTCCCGCAATCGGTAAAAAAGCAGGCGACGAACTGAATTTCGGCGGGCTGCTCGGCAAAGGGCCGGTTATGGAGGTCAACCCCGCTTCCCCGCTGAAATTTATTCAGCGCGGCGGCAGACTTCCCGCGCCGATGCAAAGCTTAAAAAATTAATGCATGAATTAGCGGTAAATATTTTGTAAATAATGCCGATAGACTATTTAACTGCTTTTGTATGCCAAGCGATTTTATTATTCTGTTGACGAATTGGTTTATGCCCTGAAGTACCACTGTTAACACTTAGCAAAGTGCCCAAAATATTTATTAAAGGTTTGAATTGATTACACATAGTTTATCTTGTCAAATAAAAATCACGGGACTATAATGATGTTTCGTCAACAGTAATGCCATTACGATAAGGAGGTGCGGTAATTAATGCAGGATTTACTGAAACAGATCGTGGATATGGATCGTAAAGCAAGAGAAATAACCGATGCCGCGCAATTAGAAAAAATAAACTCGCAAAAAGAAGTCGTTGAGAAAAAAGAAGAAATTCGCAACGAATATTTAGCCCGCGCGCGCAAGCGAATTGCGAAAAACGAGCCACAGGAACGGGCTGCGGCGGAAGCTGCATGGGAAGAAAAGAAAAAGAAGAATGCGGAAATTTCGCAGAAGCTTAACCAGCTTTATCAGGAAAAGGGTGACGTTTGGGTAAAAGCAATCGTTTCTAAAGTGATAGGAGAGTGATTCTGATGCTTTCCACCCTTGCATCCAACGCAATATTGTCCAAGGCGCATGCCATGTACGGAAGACGCCTGACAGAACAGAATTACAAAGACCTTCTGAACTGCCAAAGCGTTGCCGAGGTTGCGTCATATTTGAAAAACCATACCGCTTACAAGCAGGTTTTGGCCGGCGTAAACGAAAACTCTCTACATCGCGGCCAGCTGGAGGCAAAACTGAAGCAAAAGCAGTTGGAAGACTACGCCTCGCTTTGCCGCTATGAAGTATCGGTTGGAGAATACTTTTCCGGATATCTGCTTATCCGCAGCGAAATTGAGCAGATTCTTCACAGCATTACGCTGATGAGCGCAGGTAAGCCGGAAGAATACCTTTTCTCGATGCCAATGTACCTGAGCCAGCACACGCATATTAATCTGCAGTCTCTGGCCGAAATCAAGACGTTTGACGACCTGCTGAATGCATTGGATCATACGCCGTACCGCAAGCTTTTGGAGCCTCTCAAACCGATGAACGGCAACGCTCCGAATTACACCGAAATTGAGAACGCGCTTTACACGTATCTTTATACTTGGATTTTTTCGATCATCGACAAATATACCAAAGGGGAAACCTCAAAACAGCTGCGGAATATTTTTGTTTCTGTCATTGATTTGACAAACTATTCCCATATTGTACGTCTGAAGGCTTCCTATCATGTGGATCCCGAATCCATCCGCAGCATGCTTCTTCCCTATGGGTCGCTAAAACCGCGTATTCTGAGTCAGCTTTTAGAAGCAGAAACTGAATCGGAAGTCAGCGCGCTGATGAAACAAACTCCCGTTGGAAAGCAGTGGCTCGATATCGACAGTTCTTACGTCGATGAAATCCCGAAACGGGCGCTTTATGAAATCTGCCGTCACAATATTTACTTTTCGCGAAACCCTTCGGTCGTAATGATGTCCTACACATTTTTGCTGCAAAGCGAGATTACGGACATTGTCACCATCGTGGAAGGCGTCAGATATAAGCTGCCCGCGGCAGAAATTGCAAAGCTACTGATCGTTTACAATTATAAAGAAAGGAGTAATTAATGATTGGCTGTTTTAAAAATTGACGTTGTCAGTATTATAGGAAGAATGGCTGATTTGGACGAGGTTACCGCCCTCTGCGGCAAGTCCGGCGTATTCCATCCGGATAATGCGCTTTCTTTTTACTCCGATACATCGGACTTTCTCCCTTTGAATGAAGAAAACCCCTATTCCGAACCGTTGCAGCAGCTGGGCGGCATACTGGAAGATTCCGACAAAAAGCTCCGCTATGTCAACCTGAAGGAATCAGAGAAATCAGGAATGTGTATGGAGGATATGAAAGCCTACGCGGCCTCTGTTTCCTCCACTTTTACAAATCTGCAAAGCCAGCGCAGTGATGCGATGGACAAAATCAAGTTTTGTACGAACCAAAGGACGGAACTTTCTCATTTCGTCGGTCTTAATCTGGATTTGGACGAAATTCGTGCCTGCGAATACATAAAGGTTCGCTTCGGCTCACTTTCGAAAGAAAGCTTTGAAAAACTGAATTTGTACAGTCAAAATCCATATGTCGTGTTTTTCCCAAGCACGAGCGACGAAAACCATTACTGGGGCGTATATTTTGCTCCGATTGATCAGGTCAGTGAAGTGGACCGTATTTTTTCCAGCCTGTACTTTGAGAGAATACGCCTGGCCGAGCTGACCGGCACCCCGGAATCCTCGTTGGAAGCGCTTCAGAGCAAGATTGAGGCCGAGGAGAAGCGTCTTCGCGACGTTAACGCACAAATTGACGAACTTTGGAAAATCAATAAAACCAAGTACCAGAAAGTTTATTCCTGGCTTACGGAGCAATCGGTTTATTTTGGAATCCGCCGTTACGCCGCAAGGTACAACGGAAACTTTATCCTGACCGGCTGGGTTCCGAAGGACAAAGAATCCTATTTTAAAAAAGAACTGGACAAAGTTGAATCTATTGAGTACACGTTTGAAGGCGCCGAAGAGGAACTCACTCACTCCCCGCCGATCAAGCTGAAAAACAAAAAACTGTTCCGTCCGTTTGAATTCTATGTGGATATGTACGGTCTGCCGTCCTATGACGAGGTTGACCCGACTCCGCTGGTATCTATGACCTATGTGATTCTGTTCGGAATCATGTTCGGTGATCTCGGTCAGGGACTGGTCGTTGCGCTTCTTGGGTGGGGAATGTGGAAATACAAGAAAATGGCACTGGGTAAGATTTTGATTCCGTGCGGAATTTCGTCTTCCATTTTCGGTTTCCTGTTCGGTTCCGTGTTTGGATTCGAACATGCGCTTGACCCGATTTTCAAGAACGTTTTCGGATTACCCGGAAAGCCGATTGAAGTAATGGAGCCCAATACCACCACGATGATTATTTATTCCGCCGTTGGTATCGGTATCCTGCTTGTCATGATGGCGATTTCCATTAACATTTATTCCTGCATCAGAAGAAAGCGCTATGAAGACGGCTTGTTTGGCCCGAATGGCCTGGCCGGTCTGATCTTCTACGCAGCTCTGATCTTTGGCTTCGGCGGTCAGCTGATTACCGGAAAACACATTGTAACACCCGTCTATGTGATTTGCCTGATCCTGATCCCGCTGATCATGATTTACTTCCGTGAGGTTCTCGGAAAACTGGCCGAAGGCCGTCCGGACTGGAAGCCCGAAAAATGGGGCGACTACATTGTTCAGAATTTCTTTGAGACTTTTGAATTTCTGCTTAGCTATGCCACCAATACGATGAGCTTCATGCGTGTGGGTGCGTTCGTTCTGGTTCACGCCGGTATGATGATGGTTGTATTTACGCTGGCCAATATGGGCAGCGGAATCGGCTACGTTTTAACCATTCTTCTGGGTAATGCGTTCGTTACCGCTTTGGAAGCGCTGCTGGTCGGTATTCAGGTATTAAGACTTGAGTATTACGAGATGTTCAGCCGCTTCTTCGAAGGCAATGGCCGTCCCTTCAACCCTATCGTTGTCAAAGCGGAGCAATAACCGCCCCGCGTAAAATCAATAATTAAAAATCAAACATTTCTGGAGGTACCTATTATGAACTCAAATTTATTAATCATCCTGCCCGCAGCTTTTTTGATTGCTACTGCTGTTATTACTGTCCGTGCCGTGAAAAAGGGCAAAGATAAACGCCGCGCAGTCGCGACTCAGATTTTGTCTTTCCTCGCTGTATGCGTCGTGACCTTTGCTGTTCCGGTTATCGCCAGTGCAACAACCACCGGCACAGAAACGCAGCCGGCCACAACAACTTCCCAGACCGCCTCTAACAGCGGTTCCGGCCTTGGCCTGCTTTCCGCTGCTCTTGCAACCGGTCTTGCCGGCATTGGCGGCGGTATTGCCGTTGCTGCCGCCGCTCCCGCCGCAATCGGCGCTACCAGCGAAGACCCGAAGGTTTTCGGTAAAGCTTTGATCTTCGTAGCTTTGGGCGAAGGTATTGCACTGTATGGCCTGTTGATTTCCATTTTGATCATGAACAAGATTTAACAATCCGAAAGCTGAGGTGCATACAATGCGCTTTTATCTGATCAGCGATAATGTGGACACCCAGGTAGGTATGAGGCTGGCCGGCATTGACGGCGTCGTGATTCACGAAGCCGCCGAAGTGCAGAAGACACTCAAAGAGGCAATGGCGATGGAGGATGTGGCCGTAATTTTAATTACGGAAACCCTCCGCGCCCTCTGCCCCGATTTGATTGACCAGCTCAAGCTAGACCAGCCGCGCCCGCTGATTGTTGAAATCCCTGACAGGCACGGTAACGGCCGAACAAAGGATTCCATCACCCGCTATGTCCACGAGGCCATCGGGGTTAAAATTTAGGCCGCTTGTATGGCGGAACGGGGGTTACACTATGGCTAATAACGAAGAAAAAATAAATAAATTTAATGTCGCCATTAATCACTATGCCGAAGAGCAGCGCTTGAAAATCGAGCAGGAAATTGCCGAATTCAAACGCAAAGAGCTGGAGGACGCCGAGTATGAGGCGCTGTCCGGCGCTTACCGCCTGATTCAGAAGGAAATGGCGGAAATGCGCAACGGGATTGCGAAGGAAATGGCACACCGTGATATGGATGCCCGCAGGGAACTGCTGGAGCAGCGTAAAAAAATAACAGAACAAGTCTTTGACCGCGCGCGGCAGGAATTAACGTCTTTCACCAAGAAGGACGAATACACCGCGCTTTTGCTGAAATCCGCGGCAGAACTGCCGCAGAAGTTTCACTGTGCCGGCACGGTAATCGAAATCAGGAAAGAAGACGAACCGCTGAAAGACCAGCTTCAGAAAGCGTTCGGCGGTGAATGCACATTTAAAATCGAACCCGAAATTCAAATCGGCGGAATTCGCGCCTATAACTCTGAAATAGGTATTATGGCTGACGCATCACTTGACTCCCTGCTGGACGATCAGCTTGAATGGTTTGAAGAAAGTTCCGGCATGGCTGTGGTCTGAGCCAGTACCTATTTTTTATCGGAGATGATGAAATGGAAAATCAGAATGTGATATACGGCATCAACGGCCCTGTTGTCACCATTAAAGAAACACGCAGTTTCTCTATGATGGAAATGGTGTACGTTGGTAACGCGCGTTTGGTCGGTGAAGTAATCGGCATGACCGATAAGCTGACTACCATTCAGGTTTATGAAGAAACAACCGGCCTTCGCCCCGGCGAACCGGTTTACGGAACAGGCAGCCCCATGAACGTTACGCTCGGCCCCGGCATCATGGACAATATCTTTGACGGTATTGAACGCCCCCTGAAGGCGATTGAAGCGGAGTCCGGCGCGTTTATTTCACGCGGCAGCAGTGTTTCTGCTTTGGATGACAAAAAAGAATGGGATGTAACCGTCAGCGTAAAGGTCGGCGACCGCCTGAAAGGCGGCGATATTTACGCCGAGTGTCCTGAAACGACCATTATTAAACACAAATGCATGGTACCGCCGCGACTTTCCGGCGTTGTTACCAAAGTTGCCGCGAACGGCAAATATAAAGTAAACGATACGGTTGTAGAATTGACAGACGACAAGGGTAAGGTTCATGAGCTTTCCCTTTGCCAGCGCTGGCCGATTCGTACACCCCGCCCTGTCAACGAAAGAGCACAGTCTGCGGTTCCGCTGATTACCGGGCAGAGAGTCATTGATACGCTTTTCCCCATCGCAAAAGGCGGCACGGCGGCAATTCCGGGCGGTTTTGGAACCGGTAAAACCATGACGCAGCATCAGCTTGCAAAATGGTGTGACGCCGACATTATCGTATACGTCGGCTGCGGTGAACGCGGAAACGAAATGAGCCAGGTTCTGGATGAATTTTCAGAATTGATTGACCCGAAATCCGGCCGGCCGATGACCGACCGTACCGTACTGATCGCCAACACCAGTAACATGCCTGTTGCCGCGCGTGAAGCTTCTATTTACACCGGCATTACGCTTGCGGAGTATTACCGCGACATGGGTTACCACGTTGCCATCATGGCTGACTCCACCTCCCGCTGGGCGGAAGCGCTGCGTGAAATTTCAGGGCGTTTGGAAGAAATGCCCGCGGAAGAAGGCTTCCCGGCATACCTGCCGAGCCGTCTGTCTGAGTTCTATGAGCGCGCCGGAATGGTAACAAACCTGAACGGAAGCGACGGCTCCATCACCATTATCGGTGCTGTATCGCCGCAGGGCTCCGACTTTTCCGAGCCTGTTACCCAGAATACCAAGCGTTTTACCCGCTGCTTCTGGGCGCTGGACAAATCCCTTGCTTATGCAAGACATTATCCGGCTATTAACTGGACACAGAGCTACAGCGAATATTTCGGCGATCTGGATTCGTGGTACACGAAGCAGCTTGGTGATGACTTTATCAAATACCGTAAATCCATCAGCCGCATTCTTCAGGAAGAAAGCCAGTTGATGGAAATCGTAAAGCTGATCGGTTCGGACGTTCTGCCCGACGACCAGAAGCTGGTTATTGAAACGGCACGCGTAATCCGCGTCGGTTTCCTGCAGCAGAATGCCTTCCACGCGGAGGACACATTTGTTCCGCTTGAAAAACAGAAGCTGATGATGAAAGTCATTCTTCACCTGTACCGCCAGGCAAAACACTTAATCTCTGCGGATGTGCCGATTTCGGGAATTCTGAATACCGGCCTGTTCGATAAACTGATTAAGATCAAATATGATATCCCGAACAACAAGCTTGAAATGTTCGACGACTATATCAAAGAAATTGACTCCACACTTGCGGGCATTATGTCTGCCTGAGTCCTGACGGACGAAAAATCATTTTACTGAAGAAGGTGGTTACACCATGATTCTTGATTATATTGGCGTGAAGGAAATCAACGGCTCCCTGATTGTGCTGGACGATGTAGAAGGCGCTTCTTTTGAAGAAGTCGTTGATATTCGTTTGGACGACGGGACGATGCGTCAGGGCAGAATTGTGGCAATGGAAGGAAACCGCGTAGTTGTCCAGGTTTTTCAGGGTACACGCGGAATCTCTCTTGAAAATACCCGCACACGTCTGATGGGGCGGCCGATGGAAATGCCCCTTTCCCCTGAAATTTTAGGGCGTGTATTCGACGGCGCCGGCAGGCCGATCGACGGTCTGGGCGATATTTTCCCGGTTAAACGTGAAAATATCAACGGCACGCCGATTAACCCGGTATCCAGACTTTACCCCAGAAACTATATCAATACCGGTATTTCTACCATTGATACTCTGATGACCCTGATTCGCGGGCAGAAGCTGCCCATCTTTTCCGGTTCCGGTATGAAGCACAACGAACTTGCTGTGCAAATTGCCAGGCAGGCGAAGATCAGCGGCGCCGACGCAGACCATTTTGCCATCGTTTTTGCCGCCATGGGTGTTAAGAACGACGTTGCGGAATACTTTCGCCGTTCGTTTGATGAATCCGGCGTTCTGCAGCGCGTTGTTATGCTACTGAACCTTTCCAATGACCCGATCATTGAAAGAATTCTGACCCCAAAATGCGCGCTTACCGTAGCTGAGTACCTCGCATTTGAACTTGACATGCATGTTCTTGTCATTATGACGGATATGACCTCCTATGCGGAGGCACTGCGTGAATTCAGTTCTTCCAAGGGTGAAATTCCCGGAAGAAAGGGATTCCCGGGCTACCTTTACTCCGACCTTGCTTCTCTGTATGAGCGCGCCGGCATGGTAAAGGGCAAAAAAGGTTCGGTTACACAGATCCCGATTCTGACTATGCCGAACGATGATGTTACGCACCCGGTACCTGACTTGACCGGTTACATTACGGAAGGTCAGATTTCACTGGACCGTGCTCTTGACAGTGCAGGTGTTTATCCGCCTGTATCCGTACTGCCTTCTCTTTCGCGTTTGATGAAGGACGGCATCGGCAAGGGCTTTACGCGTGAAGATCACTCCGCGGTTTCAAACCAGCTGTTTGCTTCCTACGCAAAAGTTATGGACGCGCGTTCGCTGGCTTCCGTTATCGGTGAAGAGGAACTCTCCCCTGCTGACAAGCAGTACATCGCATTCGGTAAACTGTTTGAAGCGCAGTTTGTCAATCAGGGTGCGAACGAAAACCGTACGATTGAGCAGAGCCTTGATCTCGGCTGGCGTTTGCTCGCGGCATTGCCCAGAGAAGAACTGGACCGTGTGGAAGCCGATATGCTTGACAAATACTATGAACCGGCGAAAAAGCAGCTGGAAAGCGCTGATAAAACAAAAGAAGCGCTCGGAGAGGGCCGCGACTCTGATGAGGAAGGCGACAAGTAAAACCTTTTCCGCATATAATTGCTATTAACTTTGGAGGAGGTGATACGCCTTGAGTAACCAGATTGTTCCAACCAAAGGAAATCTGCTGGCAACAAAAAAATCTCTTGCGCTTTCACGCACAGGATTTGATCTGCTTGACCGTAAACGCAATATTCTGATTCGTGAAATGATGGCGTTGATCGGCCGCGCGGCTACGATTCAGGACCAAATCGACAATACTTATGAAGAGGCCTACTCCGCCCTTCAGAAGGCAAATATCACACTGGGAATCAGCGCGGAGCTTGCGCTTACAGTCCCGCTTGACAACAACCTGAATGTTGCGTACCGCAGTGTTATGGGTGTGGAAATTCCGATGGTTTCTCTGGACACTGTAAGTACACCGATTCCTTTCGGACTGAACTCAACCAACATTGAACTCGATAACGCATATATTAAGTTTAATGATGTAAAGCGGCTGACCGCCGAGCTGGCCGAAGTGGAAAACAGCGTATACCGTTTGGCGGACGCAATTAAAAAGACGCAGCGCCGCGCCAATGCATTAAAGAACATCATGATCCCCCGTTTCGAGCAAACCGTGAAGATGATTACCGATGCGCTCGAAGAGAAGGATCGCGAAGAATTTTCCCGCTTAAAGGTGATTAAGCAGCAAAAATCAAATAAACAGCAGGATGCTTCCTGAGCTTTCTGCTCAAGAAGGTGCTGCAAAATGGACAAAAATCCATTTTGCAGCACCTTCTTTTTGCGTGTCACCAAATATTTTCTTTCTCATATATTAACAAAAGCAGATAAAATCCCATACTTGTGAAAGAAGGTAATTCCGGTGATTCTTTCTTCCCTTCTGTTCAGCCTATCCTTTAATTTGGACAATATTGTAATCGGCGCGGCATACGGCATTAAAAAAATAAAGATCGGGCCAGCCGCAAATCTGATTATCGCCGTGATAACGTCCGTCGGAACATACTTATCCATGTCGCTTGGAACATACATTTCAAACTTTCTTCCGATTTCAACCGCAAACACGATTGGTTCTCTTTCCGTTGTCATACTGGGGCTCTATTTCCTGATTCAAAGCATTGTGAAACTGGCGGATAAAACAAAGCCGAAGGAGCTGGCATTGAAAGATGTTTCCGACATGATGGAATACGCACAGGAATCCGACCGCAATAAAAATGGAAAAATCGACTTCAAGGAAGCATGCGCAGTCGCGGTCGGCTTAATGCTAAACAATCTTGGCACGGGTATCGCTGCGAGCATTACAAAGGTAAACGTTCCGCTTACAATCATCGCGACATTTGCGCTCAGCCTGGTCACCGTTCTGTTCGGGGAAATGATCGGTACACGGGCATTGGGAAAAGTACTTGGCAAATACGCCCCGCTGTTTTCGGGGCTTCTGCTGATTGCGTTGGGCGTATTTGAATATTTTTATTAATTACAGGTGACCCCAGCAAAAAGCCGCTGTTTCAGCGGCTCTAAGCAAGCGGATTTTCGGTTTAGTCCTGGAATAGCTTATCCTGAAGCTGTTTGGCTTTCGCCCGCTTCTTCGCCGTTGCTTCCTGATTGATTTTCAGAACTCCTTCCGCATCGTCAACATCCAATACATCGCCTTCCGCGGCACCTTTCGGCAATTCCGCAATCTCGATTGCAAAGTATTTCTCATCCGCGTCTTCACAGATAGCATAGGAACCCTCAAAGCGGTCAATGGTCAGTGTTTTCATCGTATTTCTCCTTCATATTACATATAGTCAATTCACTTTAGAAAACATCCAAGAAAATGGAGATTGGTTCTGTTTACAAATGAGCTGACTATAATCATCAGCGATTTAGACAGCGCCTTATCATGATTACTGATGATTATAAACCTTCTCCGTTGCGATGGAAATAGTTTTTCCGTTGCTCATAAAAATAACAGTACCGTATATATCGGTTCGGTAAATCTGTGCACCGGCTTCATTTAATCTTTTCAGGACTTCATTTTTCGGCAGATGGTTGCTATCGTCACCGACGGATACCGCTGCGTATCGCGGCTTTACCGCTTTCAGCAGATCAAGGGTTGTTGACGTGCTGCTCCCGTGATGGCCGACCTTCAGCACATCGACAGTCAGATCGGTATGTGTAGCAAGAATATCGGTTTCCTCCTCTTTTTCGGCGTCCCCCATGAGCAAGAATCGGGTTGTTCCATAGGTCAACCGAAGTACCAGAGAATTATTGTTGGTATTGTCGCCCGGTTTCACCGGTCCCAAAACCTCGACAAGAAGCTTTCCCAGATAAAATTGATCGCCGACTGTCGGAACCGTCGTTTTTATATTTTTCTCCCGTAAAACCTTCTGTACGGCAAGGTACTCCTCGCTGTTGGGAATCAAGATTTTCGGAAGATTCGGCGCCATGTAGCAGTCCGTGGGAATCTGCTTCATAACCGCGCTGAGCCCGCCGATGTGATCGTTATCCGGATGTGTATTGACAACATAGTCCAGCTTTCGGATTCCGCGGCGGGCAAGGTATTCTTCCACCGCTTCCCCGCGATCCATCGTACCGCCGTCCACAAGCATATATTTCCCGTCGGCTTCGATCAAAATACTGTCGGCCTTCCCGACACTCTGCACATGAACCGACATGGGACTGTTGTCAGCGGCGGCAGAAAAATCATTCAGACCGAAGAAAGAAAAGATTCTCTGCCATGAATTCGCCGCGCCGTATGGCAGAACCGCAATGACCGCACCCGCCGCCAGCAAAAGCAGCAGGGCAATTTTCAGCGCCTTTTGACTGCTTTTTTGCTGCTCCATTGTTCGCGTTTCTCCCTGTTCTTCGATTGCGTGCGCAGCATTTCCGCGTTGGGACGGACAAGGCATTTTTCGCCTGTGCCAATCAAGTCGGTTCGCCCGGCGGCTTTCAGCGCCTGAATCACCAGATCTTTATTCTTAGGGACAAAATATTGGAGAAGTGCCCGCTGCATCGCTTTTTCATGGTCTGTGCGCGGAACATAAATTTCTTTCAGCGTATACGGGTCAAGACCGGTATAAAACATGCAGGTTGAAATCGTGCCTGGGGTCGGGTAAAAATCCTGTACCTGCTCCGGTCGCAGATGCTCCCGCTTTAAAAACAGCGCAACCTCCACAGCGTCCTTCATGGTGCTGCCGGGATGCGAAGACATCAGATACGGGACAAGGTACTGCTCCTTCCCCGCCTGCTTGGTCAGCTGGAAAAATTTCTTCTGAAATTTCAGGTACGATTCAATGTGCGGCTTGCCCATTGCATCCAGAACGGAAGCAGAGCAGTGCTCGGGTGCAACCTTCAGTTGACCGCTCACATGGTTTGTGACAAGCTCTTTAAAGAAGCTGTCGTCCTTTTCCTCATTCAGGTAATCGAAACGAATACCGGAGCGGATAAACACCCGCTTCACGCCCGGCAAGGCGCGCAGCTTCCGAAGAATATCCAGATATTCGGAATGATCGACCTGCAGCGCGGGACACGGCTTCGGCGCAAGGCATTTTTTCCCGCCGCCGCAAAGGCCGAGCTTTGCCTGCTTTTCACAGGAGGGCTGGCGAAAATTGGCGGTCGGGCCGCCCACATCATGAATATAGCCCTTAAAACGTGGATTTTCCGTCAGCTTCTTCCCCTCACGCAGGACGGACGCTCCACTCCGCGTTGTAATCGCCCTTCCCTGATGGAACGCAATAGAGCAGAAGTTACACGCACCGAAACAGCCCCTGTTGTGTGTAATTGAGAATTCAACTTCCTCAATCGCGGGAACACCGCCCATTGATTCGTAACAGGGGTGGTAAGTCCGTTCATAGAGTAAGTCATAGACTGCGTCCAACTCCGACTGCGTCAGCGGAGGCATCGGCGGATTCTGCACTAAAATCATGCCGCCGTGCCGCTGAATCAGCTTACGCCCGCGCACCGCGTCCTGCTCCTCCTGCTGCTTGCGGCAGGAAACCGCGTATTCCCGCTTATTCTCCTTGACCTGCTCATAGCTGGGGCATTCAACAGCAGGGCCGGGCCTGTATTCTTTGGTTGGCACAGCGTAACAGGTGCCGAGGATATCAGTCATGGTGCAGAGCAGTTCGCCCGCGTTTAATCGGGCGGCAATTTCTATCGTTTGGTTTTCTCCCATGCCGTAGGTCAGAAGATCCGCACCCGAATCCAGAAGGACGGAGGGACGCACGGCGTTATCCCAGTAATCATAATGCGCAAAACGGCGCAGTGACGCTTCCAGCCCGCCGATGATCACTGGGCAGTCCGGATACAGCTCCTTAATTTTCTTTGTATAAACGATCACGGCGCGGTCCGGGCGCAGCCCCATTTTGTGGTCGGGCGAATATGCGTCCTTACTCCGTTTGCGGCGCGCAACCGTGTAATGAGCCACCATGGAGTCAATATTGCCCGAGCTGACCATAAAGCCCAGTCTCGGCCTCCCGAAGCGCGTAAAGTCATGGTCACTGCGCCAGTCCGGCTGTGCCAGGATCGCAACACGGTAACCGTAGCTTTCCAGAAGACGCGAAATAATGGCTGTGCCAAAGGAGGGATGATCCACATAAGCGTCGCCTGTTACAACGACGAAATCCGGGGTATCCCAGCCCAGCGCGTCGATCTCTTTTTTTGTTATGGGTAAAAAAGACATTCTATTTATTCCTTTATCTGTTCATAATCCTGATTTCTTTGCTCATGCGCGCTGCTGATTCGCCTCGTCGTTCTGACGCATACTCATTTCAAGCCACTGCTGGTAGGTAATCAGCACCTGACGCGGTTTGGAGCCCTCGTGCGGGCCGACAATGCCCATCTGTTCCATTTCGTCAATCAGCCTGCCGGCACGAGCATAGCCCAAACGCAGGCGGCGCTGGAGCAGTGAAGTGGAAGCCTGTCCCGCTTCTACGACACATTTGACCGCTTCCGGCATCATCGGGTCGTTGTCCTCATTGCCGGAACTGTCGTGCGAATCCTTTTCGGCGACCGCGTTCTTTTCGATTTCCTCCGCAATGTTCTGGTCATAACCGGTTTCCTGCGCCTTTTTCACAAACGTAACCACGGACTCAATTTCACTGTCGCTGACGAAGCAGCCCTGCACACGGGTCGGTTTTTGGGAACCGACCGGGGAAAAAAGCATATCGCCGCGGCCAAGCAGCTTTTCCGCGCCGCCCGAGTCAAGAATGGTCCTGGAGTCGACCTGTGAAGAAACGGCAAACGCAATACGGCTCGGGATATTTGCCTTGATAATACCGGTGATAACATCGACGGACGGGCGCTGTGTCGCAATCAGAAGATGCATGCCCGCAGCACGCGCCATCTGAGCCAAACGGCAAATGGAATCTTCCACTTCATTCGGCGCGGCCATCATCAAGTCGGCCAGCTCGTCGATAATAATGACAATGTGCGGCATATGCGGCATCGGGTCGCCGTTTTCGGTCTGAAAATTGCAAGAAGCGGCAAGCGTGTTGTAGCTTTGCAGATCGCGCACGTTGTTTTCCGCAAATATTTTATACCGCTTGAGCATTTCCGTAACCGCCCAGTTCAGCGCGCCGGCAGCCTTGCGCGGGTCAGTTACCACCGGCACCAGCAGGTGCGGAATCCCGTTGTAAATACCCAATTCCACAACCTTCGGGTCAATCATCAGAAAACGGACTTCATCGGGACTGGATTTGTATAAAAGACTGATAATGAACGAGTTGATACACACGGATTTACCGGAACCGGTGGAGCCCGCGATCAGAAGATGCGGCATTTTACCCAAATCGGCGGTAATCACTTCTCCGGCAATGTCGCGCCCGAGGACGACGGTCAAGCGACTTTTCGCCATGGTAAAGCTGTTAGACTCGACCAGTTCGCGCATTCGAACCACGCTGACTTTTTTGTTCGGTACTTCGATTCCCACGGCGGCCTTGCCGGGAATCGGCGCTTCAATACGCACGCCGGACGCCGCAAGGTTCATGGCAATATCGTCGGACAGATTCGTAATTTTACTGATTTTTACGCCCGCGGCCGGCTGCAGCTCGTAGCGCGTTACGGCAGGGCCGCGGCTGATGTCCACAATTTTGGTCTGCACGCCGAAGCTTTTCAGGGTCTGAACCAGCATTTGTCCGTTGGTTTTCAATTCCTCTGTAGCGTCCTGTTCGCTGACTTCCTTCGTCGCTTCCAGCATGGAAACAGGCGGAAAGTGATAATTTCCGTCCTGCGGGGGCTCGTCCGTAAACATGGTAAGCTGAGCGGCCTCGCCAATCGAAGTGCTCGGCTCCTCTTTTTTCGGTTCTTCCGTTTTGCGCGCCGCGAATTTAGCGGTGGCCTCCAATGAACCGGTTTTGTCAGCCGAGGTTGCCGCGGGCGCAGATGCGGCAGGCGCTGCTGGAACCGCTTTTTCCATAACCGGTTCCTTCGAGCCGAAAACTTTTTCAAGTTTTTCCAGCTTCTTGCTCTTTTCCGGCACGGCAGGTGCCTTTCCGGGTGACTTGACGGGGTGCTGCGGAAGTCTGTCGCTATCATCCAGTGCAATGTCAATATTCGTGCTGCGAGTGCGATCTAATTCGCGCTGTTCCCGTACATTGTTAAAATTGGTCGCGACGATATCGGCTGGCTTCGTGAGTGCGCGGAACAGCTGAACAAGGCTCGTTCCTGTCAGAATCATGATGGAAACAAACAGGGCAAGTATGATTACAATCCGCGCGCCGACGGAGCCGAGCCCCACGACGATCGGAATTCCCAGCAGGCCGCTGAACAGTCCCGCGCCGGACCGCTGGGTCCCGTCTGTATAGAGCTGCTTCAGATTTTCCCAAAATGACTGTGAGCCGGAATTCGTGTGCTCACTGAATATGTAGACAGCCGCACAAAACAGAATAATGATGACGGCCATCATGATCACTTTCCCGCTTAGTCGGTTATTCTGTTTTTCGAAAGCGGTCACGAGCGATATGTATAACAGAAGGATCGGCCACGCGATGGCGCAGGTTCCGAACAAACCGAGCATCACGTTGTGGGTCCAAAGCCAAAGATGGTCGCCGGACACCAATACCAGACAGGCCATTAAAATGGATACCGCAAACAGAACGATTGCGTGAATCTGGTTCTGCTGCCTGAGCGTTTCGGCGTCACGAATCGGTTTCGCTTTCGGTTTTGCACGCGTGTTCCGCGGCTGCGCACTGCCACGCGAACGGGCATGCGCCGGTTTTTTCTGCTGTGTTTTTCTGCTAGCCACTTTATCACCTTTATCATTTTATCGTTTCAGAGTTATAAAGAACTTTCTATGTAGGGCGGCGTTCACCGCCGTAAAATAAACACTAAGTCGTTTTTTTCACCGTTTTCTTTTTCGGTTCCGCTTTAGTGTGCTTTTCCTTGCGCTCGTCGATCATCTGGTATAAACACCCGGTTGCGTCGGAAAGGCTGCCGAGCGAGTCGATCAAGCCTTCGTGCACAGCGTCGGAACCATCAAGCACCGTTCCAACATCCATAACCAGTTCCTGTGTATTCATCGCCAGTTCGTAAAAACGCTCCACTGTCAAATGAGAATTCTCCGCCACAAACTTCGCAATACGCTCCTGCATGCGCTGAAAGTATTCCAGCGTCTGCGGTACGCCCAGCAGCGTCCCATTCATGCGCACCGGGTGAATTGTCATTGTTGCGGTCGGCGCAATGAACGAATGTTTGGCGGCAACGGCAAGCGGTACCCCAATGGAATGCCCCCCGCCCAGAACGAGCGACACCGTCGGTTTCTTCATGCCGGCGACCAGTTCTGCCAAAGCGAGCCCGGCCTCCACATCCCCTCCGACTGTATTCAGAATCATCAGCAGACCTTCCACATCGACGGATTCTTCAATCGCGACAAGCTGGGGAATCACATGCTCATATTTTGTTGTCTTGTTCTGAGAAGGCAGGATATAGTGCCCTTCAATCTGACCAATGATGGTCAGGCAGTGAATCGTGTGTTTACCGTCGCCGGTGATAATGGAACCCGTATCAATAATCTGATGGGTTTGCTGTTCATTTTTTTCTTCCGACTGGACTTCCGATGTACTCATTCGCAATCCCTCCTTCGGATAGTTTGCCGTAGAATTGCGAAACTCATACACTGAAAGCAATATTTTATACATTTAATATGTATTATAACATTTGTTGGTTCAATCATCAAGAATGGAACGTTTGAAATTCCAAATTGTCATGATTGTTGCGGCGGGACATTGACAAGCCTTGCTTTTTATTAGATAATAAGTCATATATTTAACTAAGTGCGAATTTTAAACGGGGGGTCTTTACATGGGTCTGACTCTGGCACAGAAAATCATAAAAAATCATTTAATAAGCGGAGACATGAAGCTCGGCAGCGAAGTCGGTCTGAAAATTGACCAGACACTTACACAGGATGCAACCGGAACAATGGCCTATCTTGAGTTTGAAGCGATGGGCGTCCCCCGCGTAAAAACGGAGCGTTCCGTTGCCTACATTGATCATAACACACTTCAAACCGGTTTTGAAAATGCGGACGACCACCGTTACATTCAGTCTGTCGCGAAAAAGCACGGCATTTATTTTTCGCGTCCGGGCAACGGAATCTGTCATCAGGTTCATCTGGAACGTTTCGGGATTCCCGGAAAAACGCTGATCGGCTCGGACAGCCACACCCCGACGGGCGGCGGAATCGGAATGCTCGCCATGGGCGCGGGCGGACTTGACGTTGCGGTCGCCATGGGCGGCGGCCCCTACTACATCAACATGCCGAAAATGCTGAAAGTAAACCTCACCGGAAAGCTTGCCCCTTGGGTAAGCGCAAAGGACGTGATTCTGGAGGTTCTGCGGATTCTGAGCGTCAAGGGCGGCGTCGGAAAGATCGTGGAATACGGCGGGCCGGGCGTTGCCTCACTGACCGTGCCGGAACGCGCCACCATTACGAACATGGGCGCGGAGCTTGGCGCGACGACTTCTGTTTTTCCTTCCGATGAAGTCACACGCGGCTTTTTAAAAGCACAGGGTCGTGAAAACGACTGGGTAGAATTGAGCGCTGATGCGGACGCGCAATACGATGAGATGATTGAAATTGATCTCTCCGCACTGAAGCCGTTGGCCGCCTGCCCTCACAGCCCTGACGCGGTAAAATCCGTTGATGAAATCGGCGCGATGAAGGTCGATCAGGTTTGTATCGGCTCCTGCACAAATTCCTCCTACCTTGATTTGATGCGTGTTGCCTCAATTTTAAAAGGAAAAACCGTGAATCCTGATGTAAGTCTGGCGATCGCGCCCGGCTCTAAGCAGGTTTATAATATGCTCGCGCAGAACGGCGCTCTTGCCGACCTGATTGCCGCGGGCGCCCGCATTCTGGAATGCGCGTGCGGCCCGTGTATCGGAATGGGATTGGCCCCGAATTCAAAGGGCATCTCCCTGCGCACCTTCAACCGCAACTTTGAGGGTCGTTCCGGTACTGCGGATGCACAGGTTTACCTTGTCAGCCCCGAAACGGCGGCGGCCTCCGCACTTTCCGGCGTTCTGACAAACCCGCAGTCGCTCGGGAAAGAAATCCCCATCGCTCTGCCGGAGCATTTCCTGATTAACGACAATATGATCGTCCCCCCCGCCAGCGAAGAAGAAGCAAAAGCAGTAGAAATTCTGCGCGGGCCGAACATTAAGGAATTCCCGACCACAACGGCGCTGCCGAAAAGCATTGAGGCAAAGGCGCTGCTGAAAGTCGGCGACAATATTACGACCGACCACATCATGCCGGCCGGCGCAAAAATTCTTCCCTACCGCTCCAATATTCCTTATCTATCCAATTTCTGCTTTACCGTATGCGACAAGGAATTTCCGGAACGCTGCAGGCAGAACGGAAAAGGAATCATCATCGGCGGCGCAAATTACGGGCAGGGCTCTTCCCGCGAACACGCCGCGCTGGTTCCGCTTTACCTTGGCATTAAGGCCGTGATTGCAAAAAGCTTTGCGCGCATTCATTGCGCCAACCTTGCAAACGCGGGAATTCTGCCGCTTGTGTTCGTTCATGAAGCCGATTACGATGCTATTGACCAAATGGATACGCTTGAACTTCCCGATGTCCGCACCGCGATTCAGAACGGCGCGAATATCATCGTACAGAACCGCACAAAAGGAACATCCTTTGAAGTGGAAGCCATATTAACAGACCGTCAGCGCAGCATGGTTTTGGCAGGCGGACTTCTGAATTATACCAGGTCCTGTTTGTAAATTTGAGTATAGATAGAAAAAGTTATCTTTCTTTTTATAAACAACACCTTGGGAATAAATTGAAATTTATATTCGCGTTATGCAAAATAGGATTGGAGGATGAAATTTGGAAAAGATACAGATGAAAACGCCCCTTGTTGAGATGGACGGCGACGAAATGACCCGCGTGATCTGGAAAATGATCAAGGATATCCTGATTACCCCTTATGTTGACCTGAAAGCAGAGTATTACGACCTGGGTTTGGAGAATCGGGACGCAACCGACGATCAGGTTACATTTGACGCGGCCAATGCGACAAAGAAGTATGGTGTGGCGGTAAAATGCGCGACCATTACCCCGAACGCTGCGCGCGTGAAAGAGTACAATTTGAAGGAAATGTGGAAATCCCCGAACGGCACAATCCGTGCCATTTTGGACGGAACCGTTTTCCGCGCGCCGATTCTCGTAAAAGGAATCTCCCCTTATATTTCGAATTGGAAAAATCCGATTACCATTGCGCGCCACGCTTACGGCGACGTTTACCGCAATGTGGAGCTTACTGCTCCCGCGGGTTCGAAAGCGGAGCTGGTTGTCACAAAGCAGGACGGCAGCGAGGAGCGCGCGCTGATTCATGATTTCCGGTCGGCGGGCATCGTTCAAGGTCAGCACAACCTTGACAAAAGCATTGAAAGCTTCGCGAAAGCCTGCTTTAACTACGCGCTCGACACAAAGCAGGACGTCTGGTTCGCAACGAAAGATACCATCTCCAAAAAATACGATCACCGCTTCAAAGATATTTTTCAGGATATTTTCGACGCAGAATACCGTGAAGCATTTGAAAAGGCCGGAATTGAATATTTTTACACGCTGATTGACGATGCCGTTGCGAGAGTAATTCGCTCGGAAGGCGGCTATATCTGGGCCTGTAAAAATTATGACGGAGACGTCATGAGCGACATGGTTGCAACCGCGTTTGGCAGCCTTGCCATGATGACCAGCGTTCTCGTTTCACCGGATGGCGTTTATGAATATGAAGCCGCGCACGGAACGGTGCAGCGTCATTATTATAAACATTTAAAAGGAGAAAAAACCTCCACCAACTCCGTTGCCACGCTCTTTGCGTGGACAGGCGCGCTAAGAAAGCGCGGCGAGCTGGATGAATTGCCTAAACTGGCACAATTCGCCGACAAACTGGAGCAGGCCACGTTCAAAACCATTGAAGACGGTATGATGACCGGCGATCTGGCGAGCCTTTCCGCCCTGTCGGAAAAGCAAACTGTTGATACAGAAGCTTTTCTGCTTGAAATCCAAAAACGACTTGTGCCGACGCTGTAATCGACACAGATAAGAAAGAAGTTACATTTTTATGCCTAGACACGAAAATATATCAATGTCCGTCATACGACGGCTTCCGCGGTATTACCGCTTCTTAAAGCATCTGAAAGGCAAGGGCGTCGTCCGCATTTCCTCTACAGAGCTTTCCGTAAAGCTGGGGCTGACCGCATCGCAGATCCGGCAGGACCTGAACTGCTTCGGCGGCTTCGGTCAGCAAGGATACGGCTACATTGTTGACCAGCTGTGTGATGAAATTGCCAATATACTGGGGCTTTCGCACGGATACAAAGCAGTTCTGCTCGGTTCCGGAAACCTTGGTCAGGCGATCGCTTCTCATATGTCTTTTGAGAAGGACGGGTTTCAGCTGACCGGTATCTTTGACAGTTCCCCGAATAAGATCGGTACGACCGTAAATGGTCTAACCGTGCAGGATATTAATCAGCTGGAAGACTTCTGCAAGGCTGACATGCCGATGATGGCTGTACTCTGTGTGCCGCGCGAGGCTACAGCGATTCTTGCGAAGCGCCTGTATGATATCGGTGTGCGTAATTTCTGGAATTTTAGTCATTATGATATTTCCATGGAATACCCTGACACACTGGTTGAAAACGTACATTTGAACGACAGCCTGATGACGCTCTGCTACCAAATAGCGAACGCACCGGAAAAGTGACAAAGAAGGGGCTGCAAAATGGA
>JAEZGM010000043.1 GCA_023416955.1 Bacillota bacterium
CCACTCACAAAGTATGGTGCAGGGGCAAATACAAAAGCTTGTCTAATCATGCCATCACCTCTTTTGCATTGCCCTTAGGGCTAATTTAATTTTACTGCAATAGTAACCATCCATGTGTGTCGAAACAGCAGAGATATAAAAATTTTACAATTATGAATTATAGACAGGGCTTAAATGATGAAAAGCCTCTTGTTACAGATTTCCCACCGCGTACCTGCATGGAAGCTGCAATCTGTCACAATATTGGTAATACAAGGTCCAGCATCTATTCTGATCATTTTGCCATGATAAATGTCTGTGCCATCTGTACCGACTCCAGGTCAAGGAGTCATACGAAACGACTTTGCCTTGAAAACATCTGTTCCGGGTCAAATCTTTTAGCACGGAATATTTTGCACTGGCTGCCGAGAGCAGCAAACCGCGAATTTTTCACATCAGATATTGTCTTGTCACCGGGGAGTTAGCCCAATATGGCACTTGCAGGAATATTATATGGTAAATTTTACTAAATTTTGTCCGGATATATCCCTAGAAATATATGCATGATGACTATATTTTACGAATTACTCATACATCAGCTATACTTCATTCATATTTCTCCGTTATACTTTGCGCAATTCGACAAAGGAAAGACCAAACCTCACATGGCAGCCGGATTATCTATGATGGAGGAATACGCATGGGTAAAAAAGCAGGAAAAAAATGGACCATCCTCGTTTCCGTTACCGCAGTTCTAGTCGTTGGAGGAAGTTTGGCAAGTTATTTCGTCTTTGCAAAAGCAAAGTCTGCTTCCACAACCACATTCCGAAAAGTGACCGCCCAGGCCGGAAGCATCAGTACGTCGGTAACCGGCAGTGGTTCCGTATCTGATTCCACGCAGTTTTCTTTGACTGCCGCCAACGCCGGGACAGTGGATTCCCTGCCGATCAAGCAAGGCGACACTATAAAAGCCGGGCAGACTATCGCCCATATTAACAGCATGGCTTCCGTGCAGACGGTCCAACAAAAGCAGAATCAGTTGGCAAGCGCACAGACCGACCTAGCCCAAGCTAAAGAACAGCTTGACAGCCTGTACGTAACGGCACCGGTTGCCGGAAAAGTAAAGTCGCTCATCGCATCCGATGGTGACAGCCTTTCTAACATCAAGCCGCTCGGTAATCTCGCTGTCATTTCCACATCCCGCTCTATGATTGTTTCGTTTACCCCCTCACAGTCTATAAAAAGCGGACAGGCGGTGACAGTAACGGCCTCTGGCAAAACATACGCTGGAATCATTTCTTCCGCCTCAGCCTTCTCCGGCATGCAGGGCGGTCAGCAGAACGGCAACTCCGGTTCGACAGTCGCCGTCATTGCTTCCGATGACCCAGAGGTTGATGACACTGCAACCGTAAAGCTGAACGGAACAGTGATTGGAAGCGGCAGCCTGCAGCTTCCGAAATCGATTGCCATTTCTAACACGGGCAACGGCACGATAGCCCATGTTGACGTTTGCGAAAATGAAATGGTCAGCAAAAATCAGACGCTGTTCGTGTTGGGAAGCGACTCGGTTCAACAGCAAATTGAATCAAAGGAAGCAGCTGTGACGAGCGCTCAGAATGATTTGAACGACGCAAAGAGCAGCGCCGCCAAAGACACCATCACCAGCCCAATCAACGGGATTGTTGCGGAGCTTGATGTTAAAAACGGCGACAGCGTCACGGGTGGTTCGACCGTCGCGGTCATTATCGACCCCACCACTATGCAGACCGTGACTTCGGTCGATGAACTGGATATTTCCAAAGTCAAGGTTGGGCAAAAGGCTGTCGTCAGCCTGAGCGCGATTCCTGACAAAACCTTTTCGGGAACAGTCACGCAGGTCGACCCGATTGGTTCGTCCTCCAACGGCGTTGCCACTTACAGTGTAACCGTCGCAATTACAAATCCGGCCAATGTGAAAATTGGTATGACGACCAACGTCGAAATTATCACGGAAAGCAAGGAAAACACAGTCGTCGTTTCCTCCGGGGCAATCCTGATGAAAAATGGGACAAAGGGCTATGTCCTCCCCGCATCCACTCTGTTCGACTCCAGCGGAAAGAGCATCCATCTGGACGACGTGAACACTGCCGAGCTAGTCCGACAGTACGGCAAAGAGGTAACAATCGGCCTCGCCACCACAGACCAGGATGAAATCGTCAGCGGGGTAAGTGCTGGCGACCAACTGGCGGTTCCCGTGACCGTTAATTCAGAAGCGGTCAAGAGCCTCAGCAACCAGAGCACGTCGAACAATGCCACATATGGCTTCAGCGGTAAAAGCGGCAATTACAGCGGCATGGGCGGTTCCGGCAGAAGGACGGCGGCCGGAGGAACCGGAAACACAGTGACGGGCGGCAGCACGAACAACGGTGCGGGAAACTCTACGACATCCGCTGCAGGACGGAGCACGAACAACGGAGCGGGAAATTCTACGACATCCGCTGCGGGACGGAGCACGCAGAACGCCGCAGGCTGACGGACGGACAAATGAAAGGAGATGACTTCAGTGCCACTCATTGAACTGTCCCACCTCTGCAAAACTTATACTGTCGGTGAAAACCAGGTCCGTGCGCTCGTTGACGTTTCACTGAACATTAACGAACACGAGTTCGTAGCAATCGTAGGGCCTTCCGGCTCGGGCAAATCTACCTTGATGAACATCATCGGGTGTCTGGACACCGCCACATCCGGCATCTACAGGCTGAACAATCTCGAAATTGGCGAGTATGATGACAACGGCCTTTCTGTGGTCCGGAACAAAATGATTGGCTTTGTTTTTCAAAAGTTCAATTTACTCGGCAAGATGAGTGCTCTGGAGAATGTGGAACTGCCCCTTGTGTACCAGGGCGTTGGCGGTAAGGAGCGCAGCGCAAGGGCAAGGCAGGCCCTCGCCTTGGTGGAGCTGCAGAACCGCATGGACCACACGCCGCTTGAGCTTTCCGGTGGTCAGCAGCAGAGGGTCGCAATCGCGCGGGCGATTATTACGAATCCGCCCGTAATTCTGGCTGACGAGCCAACCGGCAACCTCGACAGCCATACCGGAGCGGAAGTGCTGAAAATTCTGCGCAGCCTGAACGACAAAGGCCGCACGGTCATCTTAATTACACACGACCAGAACATCGCGGCACAGGCAAACCGGGTGATTTGCATCGGCGACGGACAGATCCTTTCGGACAGGAGAGGCGGGGTAGAATGAAATTCGCACAGGCAGTGAAAATGGCACTGAAATCACTGCGTACAAACAAAATGCGTTCCTTTCTTACAATCCTTGGAATCGTAATCGGCATTTCCTCCGTGATTACCCTGATTGGGATTGGTGACGGGTCCAAGCAAGCGGTTACAAGCGCAATCGAAGGAATGGGAACCAATCTGCTGACGGTTTCCCTGACGGGAAATAGAGCGAATCCCCTGACAGACAGCGACCTTAAGACGATAACATCCTTTCAGACAGTAAAAAACATCGTGCCGGATCTTACGGGAACCGCCACGGCAAAAGCCGGCACTGAAAGCTATACTACGTCGGTTGAAGGCACTTTGGCTGGCTATGAAGATATTCGGAACGTCCATGCAGCCCTTGGAAGGTTCATCACACAAGATGACAGCGACAACCGGTATCAGGTCGCGGACGTCGGCATTGAAGTGCTTCAGAATCTCTATCCGGACCTAAACGCATCCCAGTATGATACACTGATTGGGAAGAGCCTGCAGCTGAACGGCGAAAATTTCGAAATCGTCGGTATTCTGGAAAGCAAAGGCACCTCGTCGGTCGGCTCCAGTGATAATCGGGTCATTCTTCCGCTTACGACAGCTAAGCGCTTTTTGAAAAGCACGCAGGTGAAAACTTATTATGTCGAGGCAAAGTCCTCTGATCAGACTACGATTGCCTCCAGCGAGCTGAGTTCGTTCCTCCTTAAGAAATACGACAGCGATTCCAACCAGTTCCGGGTCCTCAGCCAGAGCGAACTTCTGCAAACGAGCAGCTCAACCGTTGGGAGCCTGACTGTGATGCTGGCCGGAATCGCGGCAATCTCGCTACTGGTCGGCGGAATCGGCATTATGAATATCATGTTGGTTTCGGTGATTGAGCGCACGAAAGAAATTGGAATTCGGAAAGCAATCGGGGCAAAGCGGAAAGATATTTTGCTTCAGTTTTTGCTTGAGTCCATTTTTATCAGCTGCATCGGCGGCCTGACTGGGGTTGGCCTCGGACTTCTCGCAGGCTTCCTAATCCCGTTGCTTTCCAGTCAACAGATTGTAATCTCCTTTTCTGTGGTGATGCTGGCGTTCGTTTTTTCGGCGGCCGTAGGAATCATTTTCGGAATTTACCCGGCTGCCAAGGCATCCCGTCTGAAGCCAATTGATGCGCTGAATTACGAATAATGGGTGCAAGGAACACTCAAACGCCCAAAACGTGACCTGCCCCCAAAAAGCTGTCCGGGTAAAAGTTAGTAATCCTGAATACTATTTCAGTAACCCCATCATCACTTTGTCATTGTTGGCTTTGGCAACATCATAGGCCGTTTTTTGGCCTTTCCCCTTTATGTTTTTATTTGCGCCATATTTTAAGAGCAGCTTTACGTTTTGTACCCAGCCGTTTTGCACCGCGTAAATAAGGGCTGTTTTACCCTAATTATCCTGAGAATCGACTTTAGCGCCCTTCTTTAAAAGGTACTCCACCACGGTTCGGCTTCCGATTGGGGCTGCCACTTGAAGCGGGGTAAGCGTCGTCTCGTCCTGCATCTCAAGATTAGCTCCATGATCTACCAAAAGTTTAATTACATCCATGCGGCCTTTATTGACTACATACCCCAGCAAAGTTTGGGACTTAGCGTTGCCAAGGCAATTTTTATTTACATTAGCACCCTTCAGATGTTGAATGACTTTCAGTTGGGCGTCGACATCCGGCAGATATTTTTCTTCCCGGATTTTGGCATCCTAACCGTTCTCAACCAGGTATTTCACCATTTCCAGGTTACCGTTCTGCGAGGCTGCCATGAGGAGTGTATTCCTTTCTTCATCGAGTGCCCGCAGGTTCAGCCCCTTCGACTGAAGCAGCTTCATGGTATCTACCCTCCCAAAAGACGCCGTGAAAAACAGAATTTTGTTTTCATCTTCTTTCCGCATTTTCCCCGCATTCAAAAGTTCGTTAAGTTGGGAAGAATCACCGAGCATAGCTGCTTCCAGCATGGGATCAAGACCGGATTTCTTTCCTTCCTCAAGGAACTTTTTCAGCAAAAAGCGCTGCAGCCCACAAAGAATTGATTTCCTTGCCGTTTTTGTCCGTAACGCCCCGGATACCTTTGATGGCGCTGCAGGATGAAAGAACCTGCAGCGCTAAAAAAACGGCTGTAATCTTAACAAATTTGCTTTTTTTCATAACGCATTCTCCATATAATAATAATAGGTTCTGCACAATATCTGGCAACTGCATATTGATGCTGTAGTCCGCTCAGATAATTTGTATTAGGCAGCAAAACTATATAGATTTTTTAGTTCTGGAAATACCGATGCTGAAAAAGGAGTTTCGCCTGACGAGAACCGCGGGCAAGTCATGGCCGAGAACGATAGGCGTAAACACACAGGAAAAAGATATACGGTAATCATTCTATCGAAAAACTGCTTGGATTAAAAAGGGTAATCGTAAAAAATGTTAGACAGCTGCTTCACAGAATAGAAATTGTCGTTTAACTGCCGAGGAACCTACATATTTGCCCTTGTTGTGGGCATCAAACAAGCTGTGTGTCTGATTACCGATGGCAAACAGTCAATAACGTTCCCGCTTTTGAATGCTCTTCTTTCATAATCGTATTCTATACATATTCTGTCATGCAACGCAAAAAGGAGCAGCTTAGCGCTACTCCTGCTCACATTTCCATTTTAGGGTTCCCCCAACTATTGACATAGAGCCTGAAACACTTGTTATATGATAATAGGGGAAATGCTTACTAAGCATTTCCCCTATTATCATATACTTTGGAGGCGTCACCCAGATTCGGACTGGGGATGAGGGTTTTGCAGACCCTTGCCTTACCACTTGGCTATGACGCCTTAAAAAATGGAGCGAACGACGAGACTCGAACTCGCTACCTCCACCA